>NZ_JADPKF010000091.1:0-586252 GCF_023073815.1 Bradyrhizobium sp. 157
GACGGCCTCAGTGCCGATCCCGTACAGAAGCAAGTGCCCGGCAGGTGGACAGCGCAAAAAGGGATTGACTAACTAAGGCCCGTTACAGAAGCCCGGATGGAGCGCAGCGCAATCCGGGACAATTTCATCCGCGGATGGACCTACCCCGGATTGCGCTTCGCTCCATCCGGGCTACGAAACTACGAGCTCCTCAACGCCCCCCACTCATCGAGCGCAGCACCGCCTCGCTCGGCCAGCAATCCACCTTCAGGCCCGCCGACTTCTGATACGCGCCCAATGCCGCACGGGTCTGCATGCCGGCCTTGCCGTCGAGCTTGTCCTTATAAAGACCGATGCGCGTCAAATGACGCTGCATGGCCTCGACATCGGCGGAGCGCAACTGTGTCGAGGCCGACCACGGCGTTGCGAACGGCAGCGGGCTCGTCATGCGGTCGGCGAGATGGCCGACGAACAGCACATACAGGTCGGAGAAATTGTATTCCTTGATGACGAAATAGTTCTTCGTGGTTAGGAACGCCGGGCCGTACATGCCTTCGGGTTGTAGCAGCGAAGCCGGCTGCGCCTGCTCGGTTGCGTTTAACTTCTGCCCGCGCACCGGCACAAAGCCGGCGCGCAGCCACTCGGCGATCGGCTTCGTCACCTCGGGCACGCCCATGGTGCAGTCGACATTGGCGGGCGCCTTGACCTCATAGGCCCAGCGCACGCCCGCCTGCCAGCCCTTGTTGACGAGTTGCTGCGCGGCGGAAGCCAGCGCATCCGGCACGGAATTCCAGATGTCGACGCGGCCATCGCCGTCGAGATCGACACCGTGCTTGTAATATTCGGAGGGCAGAAATTGCGTGTAGCCCGTGGCGCCGGCCCAGGATGAACGAAAATCCTTGCGCGCCACGGCGCCCTCGCCGAGAAGTTTGAGCGCCTGAATGAACTCGGCGCGATACTGATCCTTGCGCCGACCGACATAGGCCTGCGTCGCGACCACGCGGAGCGTATCGTAAGGCAACCGGTAGCGGCCGAAATCGGTCTCGCGGCCCCAGATCGCGAGCACGACGCTAGCCGGTACACCGAAGCGCTTTTCGATTTCGGTCAGCGCGGCGCGATGCTTCTGCATCAACTTTTGCCCTTCGGCCGCCAGCCGCGCGATGGAAGCTTCCTTCAGATAATCCGCCGGCACCTGCACGAACTCGGCCTGCGCCGGCGCGCCGGTGGGGGGCCGCCCGGGCAGCAGCAGGTCGGGCAATTTGTAGTCAGGCTCCAGTTCTTGCGTTTCAGCGTCGAACGTCGCGCGCGATACGCCGGCTGCCTGCGCCTCCGGCCACAGCGAGGCGATGAACTGGGTGAAGGCGGCGTCGGCGGCACGGGCCGGGCGCACCGCGCCCGGCGTCATCGCTGCGAGTATCAGAACCGCGGCTATCAATCTCTGTCGCAAGCCGGAATCCTGTCGATCGACACGTCGGTCATCAATGCGAGACAGCGTGTTTGGCATGTTCGGTGGAAACATTCGACAATCTGTCGACATAGGCAATGCCGATCGCCGACAGAATGAAAACCGTGTGGATGATGGTCTGCCACATCACGCCGGTTTCGGTATAGCCGCTCTTGCCCGAGGCCAATGCTCCAGCCTCGATGAAGGTGCGCAACAAATGGATCGACGAGATGCCGATGATAGCCATCGCGAGCTTGATCTTGAGCACGCTGGCATTGACGTGGCTGAGCCATTCCGGCTGATCGGGATGCCCTTCCAGATTAAGACGGGAGACGAACGTCTCGTAGCCGCCGACGATGACCATCACCAGCAGGTTGGAAATCATCACCACATCGATCAGGCCGAGGACCGCCAGCATGATCTGCTGCTCGCTGAAATCGAAGGCGTGGGCGAACAGGTGCCACAACTCCTTCAGAAACAGCACGACATAGACGCCCTGCGCGACGATCAGGCCAAGATAGAGCGGCAGTTGCAGCCAGCGGGAGCTGAAGATCAGCAGCGGGACCGGACGCAGTGCTTTCCTCTGAGCTTTGGGCGGCAAGGGGGTCTCGGGAGTAAGGGACATTCGGGAGGGCTCGCTGCAGGGATTCGAATTGCGGAAGGCGTCCTATATCTACGCACTGTCACTGCCGTGTGAAGCGACAACTGGCCGCAGCAACTGCTGCGGCACAATCACGCAAACGCCGCTATTCGCTCACCTCGTCAGCTTCTTGTACTTCACGCGATGCGGAATGATGCTGTCCTGGCCGAGCCGGCGCATCTTGTCCTTTTCATAGTCCTGGAAGTTGCCTTCGAACCATTCGACATGGCTGTCGCCTTCGAAGGACAGGATATGGGTCGCGATGCGATCGAGGAACCAGCGATCGTGGCTGATGATGACGGCGCAGCCGGCGAAATCCTCCAGCGCCTCTTCCAGCGCACGCAGCGTGTCGACGTCGAGGTCGTTGGTCGGTTCGTCGAGCAACAACACGTTGGCGCCTGATTTGAGCATCTTGGCCAGATGTACGCGGTTGCGCTCGCCGCCCGACAGCGCACCGACCTTCTTCTGCTGGTCGGCGCCCTTGAAATTGAACGACGAGCAATAGCCGCGCGAATTGACCTCGCGCTTGCCGAGCAGGATCAGTTCGTTACCGCCGGAAATCTCTTCCCACACGGTCTTCTTGCCGTCGAGATCGTCGCGCGACTGGTCTACGTAGCCGAGATGAACGCTCTCGCCGACGGTGATGGTGCCCTTGTCCGGCTTTTCCTGCCCGGTGATCATGCGGAACAGCGTGGTCTTGCCGGCGCCGTTGGGGCCGATCACGCCGACAATGCCGCCCGGCGGCAGCTTGAAGGTGAGATCCTCGATCAGCACGCGGTCGCCGAACGCCTTGGTGAGGCCTTCGAAATCGACCACGTTCTGGCCGAGGCGCTCGGCCACGGGAATGGTGATCTGCGCGGTCTGCGTCTGCTTTTCGCTCGCCTGCTTGAGCAATTCCTCATAGCGCTGATAGCGCGCCTTCGACTTGGCCTGACGCGCCTTCGGTGAGGATGCGATCCATTCCTGCTCGCGGGCCAGCGTCTTCTGGTGTGCGGCCTCCTCGCGGCCCTCTTGCTCAAGGCGCTTCTGCTTCTGCACCAGCCAGGACGAATAATTGCCCTCGTAGGGAATGCCGCGGCCGCGGTCGAGCTCGAGGATCCAGCCCGTGACGTTGTCGAGGAAGTAGCGGTCGTGGGTCACGATCAGGATCGCGCCGGGATAATTGCGCAGGTGGCCTTCCAGCCACGACACCGACTCGGCATCGAGGTGGTTGGTTGGCTCGTCCAGCAGCAGCAGGTCCGGCTGGTCCAGCAGCAATTTGCACAGCGCGACGCGGCGGCGCTCGCCGCCAGAGAGTGTTGTCACGTCCGAATCGTCGGGCGGGCAGCGCAGCGCGTCCATCGCCTGGTCAACCTTGCTGTCGAGATCCCAGAGGCCGGCGGCCTCGATCTGGTCCTGCAATTTGGTCATCTCATCGGCGGTCTCGTCCGAATAGTTCATCGCCAGCTCGTTGTAGCGATCGAGGATCGCCTTCTGCTTGGCGACGCCCTGCATGACGTTTTCGCGGACGGTAAGCGCAGGGTCCAGGTGCGGCTCCTGCTCGAGGTAGCCGACACGGGCGCCCTCGGCGACCCAGGCCTCGCCGGTGTATTCCTTGTCGAGGCCGGCCATAATCTTGAGCAGGGTCGACTTACCGGAACCGTTGACGCCGAGCACGCCGATCTTGGCGTCCGGGTAGAAGCTCAGATGGATGTTATCGAGCACCTTTCGGGTCGGGTAGCTCTTAGTCAGACCCTGCATGAAATAGATGAATTGGCGAGCCATCGCGATCCTTGGAATCGTTGGATTTTACGGAAATTTGCTGCCGCTGATGTAGCGGCGCGGCCCCCAAAGGGCAACCGCGGCAGGGCGTTTTCCATCCGTTCACCACGGATGAATACGAGATGGTCACCATGTCGGCCGAGATCCCGACAATTGAAACTATCTTTTAATAAATCAGGCGAAAACTCGTTTTCAGCGCCGAAAAAGGCGTCTTGAAAACAAGGGCCCGCGTCATGGCTACGATCGGTTCGGCATCCCTTTCCGCCCCGGCTCATGCACACGCCGGATTGGCAAAACCGTTGGCAGAACTCTGCGCCTTCTGGCGCCAGTTTGTGGCCAAGGCGTTCAACCCCTACCGCCCGGAACTGCACTATATGCGCGGCCCGGGACCGGCCTGGCGCGCCAAGCATCTCGGCCATTCGAACTGAGCTCTTCCGGTTATTTGAGGCAGCCCCGCATTTAAGTCCGGTTGCGCGCTTTCCGATTGCGCGCAACCATGGCGACCTCCCCGACGGCTACCTTAGCCGTCATCCTCGCCATCAACGGACTTCCTCATGACGCGGCTGCGCTGTGCAATCCTCGACGATTACCTCAATGTGGCACTCAAGGTCGCCGACTGGTCCAAAGTCACTGACCGCGTCGACATCACGGTGTTCAACCAGCCGTTTGCAAACGCGGAAGCCGCGGCCAGCGCGCTCAGGGATTTCGAGATCATCTGTGCGATGCGCGAGCGCACCCCATTCCCGCGCACCATGTTTGCAGCCCTGCCCAACCTGAAACTCCTGATCACCTCGGGCCTGCGCAATGCCGCCATCGATATAGAGGCCGCCAAGGACCACAAGGTGGTGCTGTGCGGCACGCAATGGGGCCGCGACCCTACGGCGCCGCTGACCATGGGCCTGATCCTGGAGCTGACCCGCAATATCGGCCGCGAGAACGCCCGCATGCATGCCGGCGAGCCGTTGCAGGCACATGTCGGCATGGAGATCGAGGGCCGCACGCTCGGGGTGATCGGCCTCGGCAAGCTCGGCACGAAAGTATCGAAACTGGCGCAGGCCTTCGGCATGAACGCGATCGCCTGGAGCCAGAACCTGACGCCGGAAAGGTGCAACGAGGTCGGCGTCACCTATGTCAGCAAGGAAGAGCTGTTCTCGACCGCCGACATCGTCACCATCCATGTGGTGCTGAGCCAGCGCACGCGCGGGCTGGTCGGGCGTGATGATCTCGCGCGGATGAAACCAACCGCCTACCTCGTCAACACCGCGCGCGGGCCGATCGTCGACGAAGGTGCGCTGTTGGAAGCGCTGACGCAGAAGAAGATCGCGGGTGCCGGTGTCGACGTGTTCTCGGTCGAGCCGTTGCCGGTCGACCATCCCTTCCGCAAGCTCGACAACATGGTGCTGACGCCGCATCTCGGCTACGTCACCGAAGACAGTTTTCGAAACCACTATCAACAGATGGTCGAGGGCATCGACGCCTGGTTCAAGGGCGAGCCGAAGCAGCGGCTGGCCTAGAGCATGATGAAATTGGATTTGATTGCGACCACGAAGAAAGGTGCGCTCCCTCTCCCGCGTGCGGGGGAGGGCTGGGGTGGGGGTGTCTCCGCGGGCGACACTGCCCGAGTGGAGAGAGCCCCCACCCGGCGCTTCGCGCCGACCTCCCCCGCAAGCGGGAGAGGTGAAGTGCGTCTGCGGCCAAATCGATCTAACCAAAAACGCTAGGGCCAGACTCAGGCGGCGTGCTGCGCGGTTGCAGCGCTGGCAACTTGGGCAAATCCCTGACGCCACGACGGATGCGCCGGCTGCCAGCCCAGCTCCCGCCTGGCCTTGGCGTTGGAGCTTGCCTGCACCTCGGTCATCATGGAAACCAGGTGCTCGCCGGCGAACAGCCGGCCAAGCCAGGCCGGCACGCGAATTGGCGGCCTGGCACCGAGCAACGCGGCAAGAGCAGGCAGCCATTCGCTGACCGGCGCCGGTTCGTCGTCAACGATGTTGTAGATGTTGCCGGGCTTGCCGCGTTCGACGGCAGCAACGGTCGCGGCAGCCGCATCCTCGACGTGGATGAACGACCACCGTCCGCCACCGCCGCCGATCAGCGGCACGCGGCGGCGACGCAACTGATCAATCATCGCGCGCGACAGCAGCCCGGTATCCGGGCCGTAGAATGATCCATAGCGCAGGACAATCCCTTCAGGGTTTGCCGAGCCGATGACGGCGCTCTCCAGATGCTGGATCGCTTGCAGCGTGCGGCGCAGCTCCTCCGGCGGATCGGAATCGAGCGGATCGGCCTCCGTCTTGATCGCTTCGCCGCGGCCGTAGGTCCAGCCGCAGAAGCTCTGTGCGATGAAGCGCTTCACGCTGGCCTCGCGTGCGGCCGCCAACAGGAAATCGGTGCCCTGCGTGCGCAATCGATTGGTGGTGGCGAAGGCGCGATCGAAATGCCTGAGATCGGTCACCGCGGCGAGATCGGTCATCTGATCGATGACGATATCGGGCTTCGCCGCGATCACTGCGGCGCGCATGGCCGGCGCGTCGAGCCCATCGGCGATCGCAGGTTCCGCGCCCATCCGCTTGATGATTTCGGCCTTCGCGGCCGTTCGCGTCGTACCAACAACGGAATGACCGGCCTCAACGAGCTGCGGAACGAGCTTAAGGCCGATGGCGCCAGTGGCACCCGCAACAAGAATTCGCATGGCGTGATCCTCGCGTTCGTTGCGACCGCCCGGCAGGTAGTCGGCGCGAATGTGAAATCAAGCGTGCGAATGTGGCAGCGGCGGAAACCCGCGAACCGGTATCCACCCACGGATCAAGTCCGAGGGCATGCTTCGCTGGAAAATGCTCTAACCCCACAAAAAGGCGCGCTGTCGGCGCGCCTTAGATGCTTGTCCGAAAACGGGCGGTTAGCGAATCGTGACCGGCGCGGGCAGCGGCGGCACCACGGTCGGCTGTGCACCGGAAACAGGCGCCAGTTGGGCCTGCGCCGGTCCGGGGGCTGCGGCGGCGGCCGGGCGTGCGGCGGCGGGCTGCGGTGTGGCCGACGCGTTTGCGATGTTGGCGGGCGGCGGGCTGCCCGGCAACACGACCACGCGGGTGCCGACCTTGGCGCGCTCGAACAGGTCCGAGACGTCCTCGTTCAGCATGCCGATGCAGCCTGACGAAACGAATTTGCCGATCGTCGAGGGCTGGTTGGTGCCGTGAATGCGATAGATGGTCGAGCCGAGGTACATGGCACGCGCGCCGAGCGGATTGCCGGGGCCGCCGGCCATGAAGCGCGGCAGATAGGGCTGGCGCTCGATCATCTCGGTCGGCGGATGCCAGTCCGGCCACTCGGCCTTGCGGCTGATCTTCTGCACGCCGTTCCAGGTGAAGCCGTCGCGGCCGACGCGGACGCCATAGCGGATCGCGCGACCGCCACCGAGGACGTAATAGAGGTGGGTGTTAGCCGTATCGACGACGATGGTGCCCGCGGGCTCCTTGGTCGCAAAGGCCACTTCCTGGCGGCGCAGGTGCGGCGGAAGCTGCGCGGGGCCCACTTCCGGCTGCTCTTCCGGCGGCAGCGCAGCGAGCTGCACTGGCCTGCCGTCGGCGCCGACGGCAGGTTGCTGCGGCTGCGGCAGCGCGCCGGTAGCACCGGGCGCGGGCGCCGGTGCAGCACCGATCGCTCCCGGCGGGCGCAGGCCAGAACGGTCGTCGTTCGGATAGACGATACCGGCGCCGGGAATGCGACTATCGCCGCGATCTGAATAGACCTGTTGCTGCGATGCGGGCGGACGGTCCGCATAGATCACCGGCGGCGGACCGGCCGGGCGGCCGTAACGCGGATCATCGGGAGAAAGGATCGGGCCGGTGGGCGTCGCGGCGGTGGCCGGGCGGCCATAGCGCGGGTCGTCGGGAGAAAGGATCGGGCCCGTCGGCATCGGGGCGCCGCGGTCCGAATAGACCGGAGCAGCGGCCGGGCGGCCATAGCGGGGATCAGAGGGCGACAGCACCGGGCCGGGCGGCGGCAACGCGGCCGAACTCGGCGCGTTCGGCGCCTCGTCGTCGTCTTCCAGTGCGTCGAAATCAGGTTCGCCGGGGCGGCGTTCGTCAACCGCGTAGCCACCGGGCACGTACGGTCCCGGAGCTGTCGAATAGACTTGGCCGGGGGCGTGCGGGTAGCTCTGCGCATGGGCGAGCGAAGTTCCCGCCATGCCAGCGGCAATGGCGGCACAAATCGTCAAAATGCGGTTGTTCATCATCGCCTTTGTATAGACCCCAAGCCCCACCGGACGGTTAACGGCAGATGACGGAAGATCGCGGCGCATTCAAGACAAATCCGCGAAATTCAGCCCCAGCCAGTCATTTGTGATCGCAGCCAAGCTGCGGCAAAGATGCCTCAGGACGACGGAAATCGCCGTCGGCGGGTGGCGCGCGACGTCGAACCGCAGATTTTGTAACAAAAAGCCGCTGGGCATTGAGATACTCTCAAATCGGCCTGATTCGCGCGCGCCCCCCACCGCCGCATCCGGCCGCACAGTGGTCACCGCGTTCCCTTTGCAAGCAATAACCCTTCAGAGATCAAGGAGGGTGGAACCCGAGTCCATGCTTCCCGGCTTTCGTTTCTTGTTCACCGCGATCGTGCTGTCGACGTCGATCCTGGTTTTTGGCCTTGGCGCTGCCGCCCTGTTGCGGGCAGCGCATGAGGAATTTGCCAATCTTCCCCTGCGACGGGCGGCGCCCGAGCCGATGTTCGCCCGCCGGACGGACGAGACGCCGCCAACGCTAGCGCTGCTGCGCGTCGATCCGCCGGTCGAGGAGAAGCCGGCGGAGAATGTCGCGACAGCCGCCGCTCCGGAAGCGGCCCCGGATATCCCGGCACCGGTCGGACAGGCTCCGGACGCCAGTCCGGCAGAGGCCGAGCTGGCAGCCGTGAGGCCGGCCGAGCCGGTACAGGTCGAAGCGGCAAGGCCGGAAGCCCCTGCCCAGGAGGCCATTCCGGAGACGCCGGTCGCTCGGGCCGCGGCCAAAACCGAAATGCCGCCCGCTACCAATACCGAGGTGAAGCTCGCCGCCATCCCGGAAACGGCGGAGCCTGCAGCTGCCACCCCGCCTCCACCGGAGCCGGCGACGGATGTCCTATTATTCGAAGGCAATGCCGCGGCGACCCGGATCGCAACGCTCGGCGGTCCCGCCGTCATCGTCGACGGACAGACATCGGCGAAGACGACGGAAGCGAAGCCGGACCGCAGCGCCGTCAAGAGGCGGGCCGCAGAGCGGGCCCGGGAACGGCAGCGGATTGCTGCAGCAAGGCGGGCGCGCCTCGCGCGAGAGGCGACGCTGACCTTGCAGCAGCAACAACCCAATCCGTTCTTACCGTTCCCGGTGACGCGCGCGACGAGGTAGCCTCTAGCCTTGAGATCAGGCCGGGCCGGTTGCGACCGGCGGGCCGTCGGCGGCGCCCCACTCCGTCCACGAGCCGTCATAGAGCGCCGGGTTCTCGACGCCGAGACGATAAAGCGCCAGCGTCAGCACGGCGGCGCTGACGCCAGATCCGCAGCTCGTGACGATCGGTGCGTCAAGCTTCACGCCGGCGCCGGTGAACGCTGCCCGCAATTCATCCAGCGGCTTCATCGTGCCGGTCGCGGGGTCGAAGAGATTGTTGTAGGGCAGGCTGAGGCTACCCGGGATGTGCCCGGAGCGAAGGCCCGGCCGCGGCTCGGCGACCCTGCCCTGATAGCGTTCATTGGCCCGCGCATCGATCACCTGCTCGGCGCGGGTCGCGAGGTTGCCGATCAATTGCTGCATGCTGCGCGTGCGCCGCGCATCGAACGTCGCCTTGAACGTCGAAGGCTTCGGCGTCACCTGCCCGCTCTCGACCTTGCGGCCTTCCGCGACCCACTTCTTCAGGCCGCCATCGAGCACGCGCACGTGTTTGCCGAACGACAGAAACATCCACCACACCCGCGGTGCGGCGACCCAGCCGCCGGAATCATAGACCACGACCGTGTCGTCATTGCCGATCCCGAGCGCGCCGACGTCGCGGCCGAATTGCTCGGCGGAGGGAAACATGTGCGGCAGCGGACTGGAATGGTCGGACACCGCGTCGACATCGAAGAACACCGCGCCCGGAATATGCGCGGCGAGATAGTCGTCCTTCGGCAACGGCAGCACGCCCGGCAACTTGAACGAAGCGTCGACGATTTTGACGTCGGGATCGTTCAGGTGCGCGGCGAGCCAGTCGGTGGAGACGAGCGGGTCGGTGGTGGTCATGGATTCTTCTCTCGCAGGTTCTCTCGATCGTCATGGCCGGGCTTGTCCCGGCCATCCACGTCTTCCTTCGCGGTTGGCAAAGACGTGGATGCCCGGCACAAGGCCGGGCATGGCGAGGGGCTAAAGCTCGCGCCCATTACTTCTTCTTCGGCTCCCATTTCTCAACCGGGCCGCCGGCGTCGCGCCAGGCGGCGAAGCCGCCGCCCATATGCGCGACCGGCTTCAGGCCCATGTCCTGCGCGGTCTTGGCCGCGAGCGCCGAGCGCATGCCGCCGGCGCAATGGAAGATGAACTTCTTGTCTTCCTGGAAGATCGGCTTGGCATAGGGGCTTTGCGGATCGATCCAGAACTCCAACATGCCGCGGGTGCAGGAGAACGCGCCGGGGATCTTGCCCTCGCGTTCGATCTCGCGGGGGTCGCGGATATCGACGATCACGACGTTCGGATCCTTCGCGGCCTTGATGGCGTCAGCGGCGCTGACAGTCTCGATCTCGCCATTGGCTTCGTCGATCAGGGATTGGATGCCGCGGTGAATGGTCTGGGGCATTTTGTTACCTCTTTGTTTGAGCCGCCTCCCCTCGTGTGTCCCGGACGCGATGCAGCGTTCTTCACGATGCACCGCAGAGCCGGAACCCACATCGCGGCCAATCGATGGGCCCCGGCTCAGCAGCGCATCACCATAGCGCGTCGAAGACGCGCGTAAACGCGCTTCAGGTGCCGCGCTGCGTCCGGGGCACGCAAATCTCGTTACCGCACCAATTCCTTCATCGCGCTTTCGAGACCTTCGATCGTGATCGGGTACATGCGATCAGACAACAGCCGGCGGATGATGGTGGTGGATTCCGAATAGTCCCAGTGTTTCTGCGCCACCGGATTGAGCCACACCGTGTGCGGGTAGGTGCGCGTGATGCGCTCCAGCCAGACCGCACCGGCCTCCTCGTTGACGTGTTCGACCGAACCGCCCGGCACCATGATCTCGTACGGCGACATCGAGGCATCGCCGACAAACACCACCTTGTAGTCGTGCGGATATTTATGCAGCACGTCCCAGGTCGGCGTCCGGTCGGTAAAGCGGCGCTTGTTCTGCTTCCACACGCCCTCGTACAGGCAGTTGTGGAAATAAAAATATTCCATGTGCTTGAACTCGGACTTCGCGGCCGAGAACAGCTCCTCGACCTGCTCGATGTGCGAATCCATCGAGCCGCCGATGTCAAAGAACACCAAAACCTTCACCGCGTTGCGACGCTCGGGCCGCATATGCACGTCGAGATAGCCGTGGTTGGCGGTCTCCCGGATCGTGGTGTCGAGATCGAGTTCGTCGGGCGCGCCGGTGCGAGCGAACTTCCGCAAACGTCGCAGCGCGATCTTGATGTTGCGGATGCCGAGTTCGACATTGCCGTCGAGGTCTTTGAACTCGCGCTTGTCCCATACCTTCACGGCGCGGTTGTTGCGGTTCTTCTCCTGCCCGATCCGCACACCTTCCGGATTGTAGCCGTAGGCGCCGAACGGCGAAGTACCGGCGGTGCCGATCCACTTGTTGCCGCCCTGGTGGCGGCCCTGCTGTTCCTTCAGGCGCTGGCGAAGCGTCTCCATGAGCTTGTCCCAGCCCATCGCCTCGATCTGCTTCTTCTCTTCCTCGGTGAGGTATTTCTCCGCGAGCTTCTTCAGCCATTCGGCGGGAATGTCCGCCTTCTCCATGGCGTCCAAAAGGCTTTCCAGCCCCTTGAACACCGTGCCGAAGACGCGGTCGAACTTGTCGAGATTGCGCTCGTCCTTCACCAAAGCGGCGCGGGAGAGATAGTAGAAATTCTCCACCGTCTGATCGGCGAGGTCGGCGTCGAGCGCCTCCATCAGCGTCAGGTATTCGCGCAGCGTCACCGGGACCTGCGCGTCGCGCAACGATGTGAAGAATTGCAGGAACATGGGATACAGATTGCCCGCCGGGCGGCACACGTCAAGGCCCAGAGCATGTCAAAGGTCGGCGCATAGCTGTCAGGCCTAGACCGGGAGGCTTTTTCAATTACAATTGAACCATAAAAGGCTTATTCCGGCAGGGGAAATTCAATGGGAATCGTAGCGGCGCTGGTCATTGGCGGTATTGCGGGCTGGCTTGCCGGGTTGATCGTGCGCGGCGCAGGCTTCGGGCTGATCGGCAATATCGTGATCGGCATCATCGGCGCGCTGCTGGCGAGCTGGCTGTTGCCGCAACTCGGCGTCAGCCTCGGCGCAGGCTGGGTCCGCGATGTCGTCAACGCCACCATTGGCGCCGTGATCATTCTGGTGATCCTGTCGCTGATCAAACGCTGAGGATAAGCACATCAACTCCAATCGCGACCGCCTTACCGGCGGTCGTTTATTGTTCAGGCCATCGCGGCCGACGAACGAACAACAAGGTAAACGGATAGATGAAATTTACCGGCACCAAGGACTATGTCGCCACCGACGACCTCAAGGTCGCCGTCAACGCCTCGATCGTGCTCGAGCGCCCGCTGCTGATCAAGGGCGAGCCCGGCACCGGCAAGACCGTGCTGGCGGAAGAAGTCGCCAAGGCGCTCGGCGCGCCGCTTCTGACCTGGCACATCAAGTCGACCACCAAAGCGCAGCAGGGTCTTTACGAATACGACGCGGTGTCGCGGCTGCGCGACAGCCAACTCGGCGACAGCAGAGTTTCCGACATCTCCAACTACATCAAGCGCGGCAAATTGTGGGAAGCTTTTACCCACGAAAAGCGCCCGGTGCTGTTGATCGACGAGATCGATAAGGCCGACATCGAATTTCCGAACGACCTCCTGCTCGAACTCGATCGCATGGAGTTCTTCGTCTACGAGACCGGCGAGAACATCAAGGCGAGCCTGCGCCCGATCGTGATGATCACCTCGAACAACGAGAAGGAGCTGCCGGACGCGTTCCTGCGCCGCTGCTTCTTCCACTACATCAAGTTTCCCGACGCCGACACCATGGCCCGGATCGTTGACGTGCATTTCCCCGGCATCAAGAAGCGCCTGGTGGAGGAAGCGTTGCGCATCTTCTTCGAGGTGCGCGAGGTGCCGGGCCTGAAAAAGAAGCCCTCGACCTCGGAGTTGCTCGACTGGCTCAAGCTTCTCTTGAACGAGGACATCACCCCGGAAATGCTCAGGGAGCGCGACCCGCGCAAGCTGATCCCGCCGCTGCACGGCGCGCTGCTTAAGAACGAGCAGGACGTGCACCTGTTCGAGCGGCTGGCGTTCCTCAGCCGACGCGAAGTGTAATTTGCTGACAACTACCGCGCCAGAACCCAAGGTTCTGGCGTTTTGCTTTGCAATAAACACAACAAACGAAAAGACAGGGAAGATGAACGTTCAAACCCAGATCGACGCAATGTCGCCCCGCACCACCGAACATTTCGACGTTCTGATTGCCGGCGCCGGCATCTCCGGCGTTGGTGCGGCCTATCACCTCACCACGCAGTGCCCGGGAACGACGTTCGTGGCGCTGGAAGCGCAGAAGACATTCGGCGGCACCTGGACCACCCACCGCTATCCCGGCATCCGCTCCGACAGCGACCTGCATACCTTCGGCTATCGCTTCAAGCCGTGGACCACTGCGCCGATCGCGAGCGCCAAGGAAATCCTCAAATACATGGGCGAAGTGATCGAGGAGAACGATCTCGCCCGTCACATTCGCTACCGGCACACCATCACCTCGGCCACATGGTCGAGCGCGGAAAACCTCTGGACCATCGAGGCCACGCGCACCGACACCGGCGAGAGGCTCCGCTTCACCACCAATTTCTTCTGGATGTGCCAGGGCTATTACCGCCACACCGAGGGGTATACGCCGGAGTGGAAGGATATGGCCAAGTTCAAAGGCCCGATCGTCCATCCGCAGAAATGGCCTGAAGACCTCGACTACAAGAACAAGCGCGTCGTCGTGATCGGCTCCGGTGCTACCGCAGCGACGCTGATCCCGGCGCTGGCTCCCGATTGCGCGCATGTCACTATGCTGCAGCGCTCGCCCACGTATTTTCGCACCGGCCGCAACGCGATCGAGATCGCCGAGGAGCTGCGGAAACTGCAGGTCGACGAAAAGTGGATCCACGAAATCACCCGGCGCAAGATCCTGTTCGACCAGGACGCCTTTACCCGCAAGACGTTCAATGAGCCGGAAGCGGCCAAGAAGGATTTGTTGTCGGCGGTCGAAGCCTATCTCGGCAAGGATTACGACATCGCGACCCACTTCACGCCAAACTACCGGCCGTGGCGGCAGCGCATCGCCTTCATTCCTGATGGAGACCTGTTCCAGGGCATCAAGTCGGGCAAAGCTTCCGTCGTTACCGACGAGATCGACCGCTTCACAGAGAAGGGAATCCTGCTGAAATCCGGCAAGGAGCTGGAAGCCGACATCATCGTGACCGCGACGGGCTTCAACCTCTGCGCCACCGGCGATATCGAATTTGCCATCGACGGCAAGCCGCTCGACTTCGCCGATACCGTGACTTATCGCGGCATGATGTTCACCGGCGTACCGAACCTGGTCTGGGTGTTCGGCTATTTCCGCGCCAGCTGGACGCTGCGCGTCGATCTCGTTGCCGACTTCGTCTGCCGGCTGCTCAAACACATGAAGGAGACCGGCGCGAAAAAGGTGACGCCGCAGCTTCGTCCCGAAGACCACAACATGCCGCTGTTGCCGTGGATCGATCCGGAAAATTTCAATCCCGGCTACATGATGCGCGGCATGCACCTGCTGCCCAAACGCGGCGACAAGCCGGAATGGCAGCACAACCAGGACTACTGGGCGGAAAAGGACGAATTTCCGGCGATTGATCTGAAGGACAAGGCGTTCGTTTACGGCTGAGGCGGCCGGCTGATGTTCTGAGTGACGGGTGACATTCCGTCACTCGACAGGTATCAGCGGGGACGAGCCTCCATCACGTTGAAGCGGCCGGCTGGATAAACCGCGGCCAAATCGAATCCGCTTTGGTGGAGCAATTCGCGGTACTGTCGCTCGGTGCGCTCGAGCCCTCCCGGCCCGCGAAGCATGTTCAGATCGCTCAATGCCTGCTCCCGGTCCTCGTCCGACATGGATGGCCTCTCCGGCATCAGTCGTTCCACCAGAAGCAGCTTGCCTCCGTCCGAGAGCGCCTTGCGACAGTTTTGCAGGATCGTGACACTGCGCGCATCATCCCAGTCGTGAATGATGCTCTTGAGGATGATCGCATCAGCGATCGCCGGCACAGTCTTGAAGAAATCGCCGGCCACAAATTCCACGCGGTCATCGACACCGATTTGTTTGAGATGTTTGCTCGCGGCCTCCGCACATCTCGGCAGGTCGAAAACAGTTCCGCGCAGTTTCCGGTTCTGCTGCGCGATGGCGCCGAGCAATTCACCGGATCCGCCGCCGACGTCCATCAAACGGAGTATCCCGCTGAAGTCGTAGGACTGAAGGACATTCGGCGTGACGAGACGGGTAAGCTCGGTCATCGCCGCATTGAATGTGTCGACGTTATCAGGTGTTCGGCCCATCAGTTCGAAACTATCGGCAACGCCCTGCAATTCCGCCGCGGTCTTGCCGGTCATGATGGTTTCGAGCATTCCGCTCCAGGACTTTGAAAGCATTTCAGCTTCAAGAATGGCCCAGCTCTTGAAGGAGTGCTCGGCAGAGCCATCGAGACAGGTACCTACTTCCGTCAACGCATAGACATCGTCGCCGGTCCGCGAGCATATGCCGATGGTGGAAAGCGCGGTGAGCAGACGTCCAAGCGCCCGTTCATCCGCGCCAGTTGCCTTTGCGAGTTCGCCAAGCGACTTTGGTCCCTGCCGCAACAATTCGGCGAGCCCAAGTCTGGCCGCGACATAGATCACGGCCGTCACACGGTGCGACTGTATCAAGTCGAAAAGTTTGAGGGCCGATACTTGCGATGACATTGTGTTACCGATCGCTCGTTATTGCGGGTTGCGGATGTCGATCAGCTTGGTGATTTCGCTAACCCAGGCGCGTTGTTTTTCTATCGCGCCCATCAGTTGCTCAGGCGTGCCACTTAGCACATTGTGGCCGCTTGCTTCCAGTTTCCGGCGAACGTCGGCATCATCCCGACAGATTGCGGCAACGTCCGCCGCAATACGGCTTCGCAGCTTTGCAGACATGTCCTTGCCACCAAAAATTCCGGCCAGCCCATCAATTTCAAGTTCGGGGTGACCTAGCTCGCGAACAGTCTTGATTTCAGGCAGCGCGGCGGCGCGACTGGGATTTACGACCGCGAGGAAGCGCGCTTTTCCGGCTTGCACCGGTGAGGAGGATGCCGTCAAAGACGTCAACAGAGCTTGTATCCTGCCTTCGCCAAGATCAGCCTGGGGCTGCGAAGCGTCGCGGTAGCTGACGAAATTCATCTTCAGATCGTTTTGTTTTAGAAATGCCGCAAATACATATCGGGGTAACGTCGGCCCGGACGTCCATGCATATTTCTCCGGGTTGGATCGCAGTACCGCGATCAGCTCCGGAATGCTCTGGACTGGAAGTTGGTTGCTCACGGCAAGGGTCAGAACGATCGAAGTGGTGGCTGCGATCGGCACCAGGTCCTGATTGACGTCGTACGGGAGCTTGTCGACGAGCAATGGAGCCACAGTGATCGACCCTGCAACGGTATACAGCAGCGTATGATCGTCACGGCTCGCGACAAACGATCCAACGCCAATGGTGCCTTCAGCGCCGGGTTTCGCCTCGACCACGACAGGCTTGCCCCATTTTTTGCCGAGAGCGTCGGCGAATATTCGAGCCGCCGCATCGTTGGCGCTTCCGGCCGGAAAAGTTACAATCAATTTGACCTGGCGTTCAGGCCAATCCGCCCTCGCAGGAAGCGACCAGGCGAGGGCCACGACGCAAACCGAGATGGCTGAGATGCAGCGCCGTGTTCGCGTATTGAAACGGCTGGCTGTTTCTGAACTTGACGGTATCGATCGACTAAGCGCCTTCCAAACCGCTTTCACGGCGACCTCCTATTTTGGTTTCAGGATTCGATTTGCGCTTCGGCTTCCGTCGCCCGTTGCCGGGACGAGCGTAGGAATCATTTGCTTCGATCACGCGGACGAGCATATCCAGAAGCGCGGCACGCTCGGCTTTCGATAAGGGCGCCAGCAGGCGCTCCTGGGCCGACAGCAACGTGGGACGCAAGCGGCGGCGCAAGTCAGTGCCTCGCGCGGTGACATAGAGCTTTCGAGCCCGCCGATCTTCGGGATCGATCTTTCGCTCGACGAGACCCTTCCCTTCGAGAACGTCGATCATTTGGCCGAAGTTCACCGCGTCAACTCCCATGCGATTTGCAGCCTGCTTCTGGCCGCTTCCCGGGGCCTCCTGGACCGCCGCCATTACACCCCAGAGCAGTGGGGTCAGATCTTCGGGCGCGAGAATCTCAGCCGTGACACCGAGGCAGATTTGATGAAAGCGCCGGGCCAGATGAGCCGGCACCCGGTGCGAAGGCAGGACTAACGATCTGTGTGGTCGACGCTCTGACATGTCCATGCGCTAAGTATTCTTATAATAAGAATTCTTACTTTATTTCGGGAGTGAAGACAATCCCGTTAATTGTCATGGCGACTTAGCAGGATGCATACTATGCAGGTATCATGATGCTCTAAATCACCAGAACTTGCCCGGAATCTTCTATTTTTGTATACATTGTGCGCACAGAACATCAGGAGTGCCCATGCCCGCGTCCTTCCCGCTCAATGCCTGGTATGCCGCCGCCTGGGACGTCGATATCAAGCACGCGCTGGTTCCGCGCACGATCTGCGGCAAGCATGTCGTGATGTACCGACAGTCCAACGGACGGGTCTGCGCGCTGGAGGACGCCTGCTGGCACCGCCTGCTGCCGCTTTCGAAGGGACGGCTCGACGGCGATACCGTCGTCTGCGGCTATCACGGCCTGAAGTTCAATGCGCAGGGCCGCTGCACCTACATGCCCTCGCAGGACACCATCAACCCGTCGGCCTGCGTGCGCTCCTATCCGGTTGTCGAACGGCACCGCTTCATCTGGCTGTGGATGGGCGATCCGGCGCTGGCTGACCCTGCGCTGGTGCCTGACATGCATTGGAACGACGATCCCGCCTGGGCGGGCGACGGCAAGACCATTCACGTCAAATGCGACTACCGCCTCGTGGTCGATAATCTGATGGACCTGACCCACGAAACCTTCGTGCATGGCTCCAGCATCGGCAATGATCACGTCGCCGAAGCCCCGTTCGACGTCACGCACGGCGACAAAACCGTGACGGTGACGCGCTGGATGAAGGGCATCGACGCGCCGCCGTTCTGGGCCGCGCAACTGCAGAAGCCGGGCCCGGTCGACCGCTGGCAAATCATCCATTTCCAGGCGCCTGCTACCATCAATATCGACGTCGGCGTTGCGCCTGCCGGCACCGGCGCGCCGGAAGGCGACCGCTCGCAGGGCGTCAACGGCTTTGTGCTCAACACCACGACGCCGGAGACCGAGACCACCTGTCACTATTTCTGGGCCTTCGTCCGCAATTACCGGACCACCGAGCAGAAACTGACCACCGAAATCCGCGAAGGCGTCTCCAATATTTTTCGCGAAGACGAACTGATCCTCGAAGCGCAGCAGCGCGCGATGGACGAAAATCCGGACCGCACCTTCTACAACCTCAACATCGATGCCGGCGCGATGTGGGCGCGGCGCGTGATCGACCGGATGGTGGCGCGCGAGAGCGCACCGCAGACCATGCAAGCTGCGGAGTGAGAGCATGAGCGAACGCGACGCCGAACGCTCCGTGTCGCAGACCGTGCGGGCGCAGCTTGCGCTGCGCGACATGATCCTGTCCGGGCGGCTGCGCCCCGGCGAGCGCATCTCCGAGCTGCAGGCAGTCGACATCACAGGCGTGTCGCGGACGCCGGTGCGGCTGGCGCTGGTGCGGCTGGAGGATGAAGGCCTGCTGCAAGCGATCCCCTCCGGGGGCTTTATGGTGAAAGCGTTCACCGAACGCGACATTCTCGATTCCATCGAACTGCGCGGTACGCTGGAAGGCCTTGCCGCCCGCTTTGCCGCCGAGCGCGGCGTCAGCGCGCGAAGCCTGGAGCCGCTCAAGGAGTGCCTTGCCGATCTCGACCAACTGGTTCGGCAGGACCCGATTTCGGTCGAAGCCTTTTCCGCCTATGTGACCATGAACGCGCGGTTTCACGCGCTGCTCAACGAACTATCCGCCAGCGCCCCATTGATCCGGGAGATCGACCGCGTCTCGGCGCTACCCTTTGCTTCGCCCAGCGCGTTCGTGATGGCGCAATCGGCGCTCCCGGAAGCGCACCAGATCCTGCTGATCGGGCAGGATCATCACCGCGTCGTGGTCGATGCGATCGAGAACCGCGAGGGCGCTCGGGCCGAAGCCGTGATGCGCGAGCATTCCCGTCTCGCCGCGCGCAACCTGCGGCTCGCGATCCGAAATCGCACGCATCTCGATTTGCTGCCCGCGCTCGCCCTTTTGAAATCGCCAGTCGAATAGAGATAGCCCATGCGTTTTGCCGAGCAATGGAGCTGGTGCACCGTCGAATCGATCCGCGACGTGACACCAACGATCCGAGAATTCCGGCTTCGTCCTGAAAGCGGCCATGTACCGCCCTACCCGGCCGGCAGCCATATCGGCGTCTCCCTGCTGATCGACGGCCAGCCGGCGCGGCGCTCCTATTCACTGGTGGAGAACGGCGATACCGGCACTTATCGCATCGCGGTGCGGCTGGCGCCGGACAGCCGCGGCGGCTCGCGCGGCATGTGGAGTTTGCGGACGGGCGCGCGGCTCGAAACCTGCAACCCGACATCGCTGCTCGACATCGACTGGAGCCGGCGACACTATTGCCTGATCGCCGGCGGCATCGGCATCACGCCGATAACTGGCATTGCAGCCGCCTTACGTCGCCGGAACATCGACGCTGTCCTGCACTATGCCGTGAAATCGCGCGGCGATGCCGCCTTCCTCGACGGACTCTCGGCACTGCTCGGCGACCGGCTGAACGTGTACGCCTCGGACCAAGGCGACCGGCTCGACCTGGACGCCACTTTTCGCGCGCTGCCGGACGACGCCATCGCCGTCATCTGCGGACCGATGCGGATGCTGGAGGCGGCACGGCGCGCCTGGAACGAGGAAGGTAGAGCGCCCGCCGATTTGCGCTACGAGACCTTCGGCTCCAGCGGCTTGATGCCGACGGCAGAATTCCGCGTGCGGCTGAAAGATACCGACACCGAACTGGTCGTGCCGCAGAATAGCTCGATGCTCGACGCGCTGAACGGCGCCGGTTTCGAGGTGATATCAGATTGCCAGCGCGGCGAATGCGGCGTCTGCGCCGTCGATGTCGTCGCCGTCGAGGGCGAAATCGATCATCGCGATGTGTTCTTCAGCGACCAGCAGAAGCACGACAACCACAAGATCTGCCCCTGCGTCTCGCGTGCGATCGGTGTCGTGACGATCGACACGCTGTACCGGGCTGAGGCTGTCTAGCGCCTGGATCGGGCGCCGGTCTCGCTAGGGCGTACTCACAAACCCGCGCCGCAGTCAGGTGCGGATGAGGTCCGCTATGCCCCTGGGTCAAGGACGAACGCGAGCTATTGTTTTGACGACAGGTGTATTATCTGGCGCCCGCTATTCATCGCCTTGAGATTGTTGACGTAGTCCTCAGGGCGCTGCCAGCGGTGAGGAACTTTCAATCCCATGAAATCCGCGATGCTACCGATAAACGCAGTGCAATTGGTTGTTTCGGCGTTCCAGACCGGTGAACTCGCCTGTAATTTCTTGATGTATGCGAAAACCCTTTTTGCGTCCGGCTCGTTCAAGTAAACTCGGTAACTGGCGGTCAAGTACTGCGGATCAAGATCGCCATAGCTTGCCGTGGTCTCGGACGGCACCCACATCAAATGACCAAGTACATAAGCTACGTTGTCTCCCGCAGGGGTAAGGCCCGCGACCTCAACTGCTCGCTCGCTTGTCTTCCCGAACCAGACGAAAGCGTGTCCCCAACTCGCCGCCGTCCTGGCTCTGAAATCAACGTAGTACGGGCCCTTTGCTGCTCCCGATCCCGGCTTTCGAGTCGACTGTGGCGCCGGTTTGGATTCAATGGGCGCCTCACTGGAAACAAGCGCGTTCGCGGCGGCGGTGCGCTTGTGGACCTCCCGTTTCTGGGAAATGAAACGTTCCGAGCGGGCGCGAGTGTCAATCTCGTGTGCAGAAGCTGATTGAATTTTGCACTGGAGCAAGACAGCGAGTGTGAATCCCGCAAGCAAGCATAGTCCTAACCTCTTCGGCCTATTTGACACGCTTCGCCCTTCAACTATCGACGATAAAGGTCAGATTCAGCGAGACCTTAAGTCAATACCGCGTATAGGGCCGCGTCGCGACAGGCGTCTTGCCGATTGGGGTCTTCCCGATTGGGGTCTTGCCAATCGGCATCTTGCCGATTTGGGCCTGCTGATAAACGGGCTGTCGGCGCGGAATGTCGGCAGCGCCAGCGGCAGTCACCACGGCAAGCGTTGCACCCGCAATAATCACAATTTTCATCACGGTACTTTTCCTCTAGGTTAGAAGGAACAAGGCAGCAAACTGCTGCGCGTTCCCCTCAGATATGCCGTGAGCATGCGTGTCGGAATACGTCCACAGTGCGGCAGATCAGACACGTTCGAGGGATAGGTCTACAGTGCGGCAGATATGAGACATGCCGGAACCTCGACCCCTATTGGGTCGATGGTGCGATAGCCGAACGCCATTGTCGCGCCAATCCATCCGATGGCGATGCCAAGGCGATATTGACGACGGGCCTACGTTGTTCGGCTTTGGGCAAACTCGGAAGCCCGGAGGTGATCGGCAATAGAGTAACGGAGGCTGCCATGCGGGCAGCCTCTCTCCATGCCTTGAAGCTATCCGCCACCCCGCCGCCTGCCCCCGTCATGGGGACTCATCCCAACGTGGAGATGAAACGACAAGACTCACGCCCATCCCGAACTCACGTGTGGGCTTCCGATCGGTCCTCAACAACCGTTGTGCGGCCTCGGCGTTTGTGGCGCAGCGCTCGAGCCAGTGAGCCACGAGAAAATCAACCCGCGCGGCAAATCGCCGTTGAGCCGTTGCCAGCAAGCTCTGATCGGATGGTCTCTTGACGTCGTTGCGGGCGTTCATCTTGCCCTCCTGCCGGTTCGGCGGAGGGAGCGGCCCTGCGCCGAGAGTTACACTCTTGCTTTGCGGATCAGCCCCACTTCGAGCTGAAAATTCGGACCCCGTGTCATCACGGACATGCACGACCAATCGGCCAGCCGAATAAGCGGCCGGACGCGGGCGGCAGTCTCTGCGATGTGTGTGCGTGCGTTGCGCATCACGGTCCTCAAGAGTGCGGGCAATTTCACCCGCGACGAATGTCATGATCTAAGCGCAGAGAAAATTCAGCGCGTCAAATGTTTATGTTCACGAGGTGCTGAATTTGTTGCGGGCTAGCAATTTTCGAACGCTAGCGGAGCCGGCTGGGTTCGAAAATTTCAGGCTATTGTCAGTTGAGCGGAAGTGGCGGTTTACTTCGCCATGTCCGGTCTACCCCGGGAAGCACACACCAATCGGACGGGTCGGCATGTCCACTGGGGGTCATTGGCTGAACTCACAGCACTTCCGTTCTGCCCGCGAGAACAGACGTTGCCCATCGTGATCGTCATGCCGGAGATGGGCCATTAGCGGTCCTCAACCAAAAACGCCCTTACAGGTCCGCTATGGGCCGACAGGTGACATTCGAAATGAAAGAGGCCGCCCACTGAGGGGGCCTCTTTCGACTAGCGAATCGTACCCTTCGCTCTTTGATTCGTCGCTTCGACGGCTACTTCTGTGTTGGCGCGGGCGGCGTTGCAGGCGGCGAGGGCGTTGTCGTAGTCGTATCGAATCCGCCGTAAATATAAATGAGCACTCCAGCAACAATAACCACCACGGCAGCGATCAGTATGTTTCTATTGAGAGGCGTCATGACAAGTGGCTCCGCCGTAAGTTAACCGTCGCCCCCAAGCTTAGGTTACTCCATTCTGGCAATCACCCATACTAGGCCACCCGAAATTTCAAACTAGGCCAATAGGGATCAAAACAAGCCAGCACCCGCCGCGCATGGGAGAGATTGGCAACTCCAGAACCTTTTCTGAACTTAGCAGATGCGAGCGAAAGTCCGTTGAGGGTCATTAGCGACATTCGAATCGACTTCCGCTCTTCTCCGACTAGTAGATGTTTTCGGGGCCGGTCGGCATGTCTCGAAGGGGCGAAAAGGCGACATCACCGAAACAGCCCGTCCCCCACGCCAGATTAGGCCGATCTGTCATACTTCACGGGCCACGAACGGGTTTGCGCGGCCTAATCAGGCCTGGCGCTGCGGCCGATAGTACGGTCGACGTCGGCAACCGCGCCGTAGAGGCGCTGCCGTGAGAGCCAATGAAGGTCGTCCATGCGTTGCACGACTCCTACCACAATCGGGACGTGGTGGCGTCGCGCAAGCTGCTCAAGGGAGAAAACGGACCACCAGGCGCGAAAAGCGACTCGTGTCCAAGTGCGCGCGTCCCAGCCGAGCAGGAGGACATCCGGCGCATACCTGCGCACCGCACGATTCAGGTTCCACGGGTACGTGACAATGATGCCCAGGCGCACCGGTCGCGCACCCTCCCACGGAAAGGATCTTGCGACGGCGGCAAAGGCAAATACGACCGAGCGACGGGCCACGTCGCTAGCAACCAGCCTCTCGATGACTCCAGAGACAAGTCCCGTCTCCTTCACCTCCACGAACAGTTCAAGGTCAGTCGGCGAAAGAAGCGACAGTGCCGCATCGAGGGTAAGCGCATTCTCGACATGACGCGGCGGGTCGTGTGACACCACCAATGTGTCGGAATCCGCTGCACGGCAGACGTCGAATTCGACACCGGATATTCTGCGGTCACGGGCGGCACGTACGAACGCGGCGAGCGAGTTTTCGCCCCAACCCGCGGACCATCCACGATGCGCAATAAGCTTCATGACGAGGTCCGTAAAGCCAAGCTGTGCGCGCCGCGCAATCTCCCGTAGAGAGAAATGTCAATCCGCGGCCACGACGTTGACCCCTGATCAGCGCGGCGGCGCGGGCTTTTTTAGATAGCGGGCGTGCCGACTGGCGCTGGGACCGGCGGCTATTTCGCCGCGATGGTTGTGGGTTTACCCTCCTCGCCGACGAAGACCACCAGGACCTTGGCCGGAACATTGCCCTTATTGAAAAGCTGGTGTTGGTGATTGAGAGCCTCGATGTAGGCTTCGCCGGTTTTATATTGATGCGGTTGTCCGCCGTGACTCTGCAACTCCACCTCGCCCTCGAGGACATAGACGTAGGTCGGTACCGGGTGCTCATGCAGTGGCGTGCGGCCACCGGGCTCGATGGTCCCAATAACGGAGATCATTTCTGGCTTGTCTGTCTTCGGATAAACAATCGGCTGCTTGTCTCGGGTTTGACCTGTCTTCAGCAGCGGCTGGGTCTTGAAGCCGGCCGGCAGCGCACTGTCCTGGGCGCGCACTGTCGCGGCTCCGGTCACGAGCCAGATTGCCGCCAGCACGCTGGCAGTTGAAACGAAACGTGTGGGCGTCATGGCGATGTCCTCCTTGTTGCGAATGCGCCCCATGAGAGCGGACAGGATAATGCGCCAGGCTTCCAAGCCCGAAGTGGGTAGCTGCGGTCGTCTTCTCGGAACGGCTGCGTCAGCATCTGGTCGAGCCGCTGCTCGCGCGCGTCGCGGAACGGCTCATGCTAATCGTCATGTCCTTGTGACCCGCCCTGGGTCACATTCAATAATTCACTGTATCCTCCCCAAGCGCGCGTTCTACGCGCAATTTGCCGCGGCGAAAGCGATGGCCCATGAGCATCGCTTGGAGCCGCCGGAACTTATTGCGAAGGGCGATCGCGGTGTTGAAACCTTGGTCTGGCGCTAGCCCTAAATGCCTTGGCGCGAGCGTCGGCTCGTCACCAATCTCGTCTTGTCTCCCGGATCCATCCCTCCCCGATTAGCCGCTCGTTTGAACCTCAAGCCATCGCTGGTTAGAAAAAGCCGAAACGCATCCGTGCGCCTTCCAACTCTTACTTTTTACTGGACGTAGCGCGAACGAACTATGGCAGTCCGGCAGGTTGCGCCCAGGAGGGCGACAAGCCAGCCGAGCCTCCGTGTCGCCATCCCTGACATTTGCTGCCCTCGATGACCGAGTTGGGCCACGAGCGGTAATACTCTAACTGATCGTAAGATTTCCGCTTCTCCCGTCAGAAGCGGACATCTACGCCTTTATGAGTCCACGCCCCTAGAAGAATTCGCCGAGGAACGCCGCCGCTTCATCCGAGATACCGGCGATCTTGTTCGTTGCCTGACGATAGAACTTGAAATTGAGTTCGGTCCCGGGCTGACCGTCATTCCAGTCGGTGAAATGCTTGAGTTCACTCCGCCCCAGCGGCTGCTTCGCGAGCGCGGTGCGTCTGATGGCGACGCTCACACGTGGTGTTTGCCTGGTGATGCCGCGCTTCCTGGCGATCGCTTCGGCTGAAATAACAACGCCGCGCGCGATAAGGCCCTGCCCGCCCTCGTTCTCGCTCGCGAACACGAAAACCGTGTCGCCTTCGGCGATATGCTTGCCGCCATACATGGTCTTTTGCGCGGTGAACACAAACGTCTTCGGCCGCGGGTCGGAAACCTCGGCTTTGATCGCGAACGCCATGCTCCTCGTGCCAATGCTAGGCCGACACCGGGAATCTCACCGCTTCCAGCGCGGTCTTGCCGCGGATCATATCCGACGCCTTGTCGGCAATCATCAGCGTCGAGGCGTTGAGATTGGCGGAGATCATCCGCGGCATGATTGAGGCGTCGACGACGCGCAAGCCCTGCAATCCGTGCACGCGCAACTGATCGTCGACCACGGCCCATTTGGCATCCGCCGGTCCCATCCGGCAGGTGCAGCCGGGATGGAACGTGGTGGTGCCGCGCTCGGTGGCGGCCGCCAAGAATTCGTCGTCGCTCTGCACCTTGGGTCCGGGGAAATCCTCATAGGCGTAGTATGGCGCGAGCGGCTTGGACGCGAGCAGCCGGCGCGCCAGCTTCATGCCGGCGACGACGACGCGGCGGTCGATCTCTTCCACCAGATAATTGGTCTGGATGATCGGCGGCGCGAACGGATCGGCGGAGCGGATGCGGACATAGCCGCGGCTCTCCGGGCGCTGCTGCCATGAGGCAACGGTCATGCCGGGCTCGTCCTCGAGCTGGCCCTGCACGCCTTCCTTGTAGCTCGCCGGCGTAAAGGTGAGCTGCAGGTCCGAGCTTTCGGTGGTCTCGCCGGAATGCCAGAAGCAATAAACCATGGTCGGCGACAGCGAGAGCAGCCCGCGCCGGGTCGTCGCCCATTTCAGCGCCTCGACCCAGAGACTAAGGCCGCGCCTGAGTTCATTGATGGTCCTGATGTTCTTGACGCGTGCGACTGAGCGCGGCGCATAATGGTCCTGCAGGCCCTCGCCGACGCCAGGCAGCGCGTGACGGACCTCGATGCCGTGCGATTGCAGCAATTCGGGCGAGCCGACGCCGGACAGTTGCAGCACCTGCGGCGAGTTATAGGCGCCACCGGACAGAATGACTTCCTTGTTGGCCCGCACTTCGACCGGCACGCCGCCCTTACCGCCCCGGAGATAGCGCACGCCGACGGCGCGCTTGCCCTCGAATATGATGTTGGTGACATGCGCATGGGTGCGCACATCGACGTTGCCCCGCTTCCGTGCCGGATGCAGAAACGCCTTCGCCGCGCTCATGCGCAGGCCGTTCTGGATGGTGCGCTGGCAGTAGGACACGCCCTCCTGAATCTCCGCGTTATAATCGGGATTACGCGGGATCCCGAGGCTGACGGCGCCTTCCATAAAGGCCTCGCAGAGCGGGTCCTTCCAGTCCATGGTCGTGACGATCAGGCTGCCTTCGCGGCCGCGATAGGTCTCGTCACAGTCGCCGACGCGGCACTCCAGCCGCTTGAAATAGGGCAGCACGTCCGGATAGCCCCAGCCGCGATTGCCAAGCTGCGCCCAGGTGTCGAAATCCTGGCGCTGGCCGCGGTTGTAGATGTGGCCGTTGATCGACGACGAGCCGCCCAGCGTCTTGCCGCGCGGCGCGTAGATGCTGCGCCCGCCGGTCCACGGCCCCGGCTCCTGCTGGTAGGCCCAGTTGACGCTCTTCATGTGGAACGTTTTGATGAAGCCGGCCGGCAAATGGATGTAGGGATGCCAGTCCTTGCCACCCGCTTCGAGCACGCAGATGCGGCTGGAAGAATCCTCGCTGAGCCGGTTGGCGAGCACGCTTCCCGCGGAGCCCGCGCCGATAATCACATAATCGAACGTTTCCATCGTCTCGTTTCTGGCGCGGCTTTACTTACCGCGGCTTGTCGTTGAGTTGATAGGTGAGATGCGCCTTCACCGTCGGCCATTCGCTGGCAATGATGCTGTAAACGACGGTGTCGCGCAACGTCCCGTTTGGCGCGATCTGGTGGCTCCTCAGAATGCCGTCCTGCTTGGCGCCGAGGCGCTCGATGCCGCGCCGGCTCTGGTGATTGAAGAAATGGGTGCGGAACTCCACTGCAATGCAATTCAACTTCTCGAACGCGTGCGTCAACAGCAGCAATTTGCACTGCGTATTGAGCGCGCTGCGCTGCACGCGCTTGGCGTACCAGGTCGAGCCGATCTCGACGCGGCGGTTGGCGGCATCGACATTCATATAGGTGGTCATGCCCGCGACCTTGCCCTCGGCATCGAACACCGTGAACGGCAGCATCGTGCCGGCCGCGAACAGGCCGAGCCGGCGGTCGATTTCCTTTTTCATGTTTTCGGCGGTCGGAATGAAGGTGTACCAGAGCTTCCAGAGCTCGCCGTCGCTTACGGCTTCCGTGAGCCCGTTGATGTGATCGTGCGAGAGCGGCTCCAGCCGCGCGTACTCGCCGCGAAGGGTGACCGGTTCAAGAAAGGCCATCGGTAAACTCCGCTCTCTCCACCGTCATTGCGAGGAGCAAAGCGACGAAGCAATCCATCTATCCCCGTGTGGTCGCATGGATTGCTTCGCTTCGCTCGCAACGACGTGGATGGTTCACTTGTTCAAAAAGTTCAGCGCCAGGCCAGGCCGCGCCCAATTCATCGCGATCAACTCGCCCTTGCCCGAGAGCGTGATGTACGCCGTCTTCAACTCCGGCCCGCCGAATGCGATGTTGGTGGTGACGCGATCGCCGGTCGGCACCTGCTCAACGAGGGTGCCGTCAGGCGCGATCACCGAGATGCAGCCCGAGACCAGCGTCGCCACGCAGACATTGCCGTTGGCCTCCACCGCCATCGAGTCGAACATCTGGTAACCACCGAGCCCCGCGATCGGCTTGCCGCGCTCGCCGCGGTAGATCACGTCGCGCGGCTTGATGGTGCCGGGCTCGGAGATCTCATAGGCCCACAACCGCGCGGTCGGCGTCTCCGCGATGTACACGGTCTTCTCGTCCGGCGACAGGCCGATGCCGTTGGCGGGTAGCACGCCGTGCACGGCCTCGACGATCTCCGTCATGCCCGGCTTGACGTAATAGAACGCCCCGACATCCATCTCGCGCGCGCGGCGTTTGCCCAGATCGGAGAACCAGAGGCCGCCGTGCTTGTCGAACACCAGGTCGTTCGGGCCCCGCAAGGCGTGCTCGCCGCATTTGGTGACGACGGTCTCGACCTTGCCGCTCTGCAGATCCACGCGCTGGATCGAGCCGCCCTGATAGTCATCCGGCTGCGGCCCCGGCATGATCATCTTGCCGGTCGGAATCCAGCTAAAGCCGCCATTGTTGCAGACGTACATCTTGCCGTCCGGACCGAGCGCCGCGCCATTGGGCCCGCCGGGAATTTGCGCGACGACCTCCTTGCGCCCGTCAGGATAAACCCGCGTCAGCCGCTTGCCCCGGATCTCGACCAGCACCACCGATCCGTCCGGCATGACGACCGGGCCTTCCGGAAACTCCAGATCGGTGGCGAGAACGCGGATATCGGCCATGAATCCTCCCGGCTTGCTTGGCTGCAGGCGGATTTTTGGCTCGGCCCCGCACGCGCAACAATTGGTTGCGCTGTTATGGCAAAGTCGGTTTGGCTTGCCAAGCAAGGGTGGGCGATTACATGGCGCAGGGCAGCATTGCAGCAGGTTTGGTCCGACGCCCAATGTAGGATGGCTAGAGCGAAGCGAAACCCATCAACCGCGGCCGATAGGGGATGATGGGTATCGCTTCCGCCTTCGCTCTTTGAGCTACGGCGGACGTCGCTCCAGCCATCCTACCCACCACCTACTCCTTCACCGGAATCCAGATCTCCAGCCCGCCATTGCCGGTGGCAGGATCGAAATTCTCGTCGTAGCGCTCGAAGCTCGGCGCATCTGCCGCCTTCATGCCGGATACCGGCAGCCAGTGATTCCAGATCGTGTTGACGGTGCGACGGATAGTCGAGATGTGCTCCGTGTGGGTGAACACCGCATATTTCTGCTCCGGAATCCGTACGCGGGCGAACTCGCGCGGCAGGTCGGAGAAATCGGCCACTTCGACGCCGGCGATGTAATCGAAGCCGGAATCGTCGCCATTGCAGCAGACGCCATAGGCTACTTTTCCGACCCGGTCCGGGATGTTGTCGACGGTCTGGTGAAATTTCTGCCACTGGTTCGGAATGCCGGCGCCGCCGTTCTCATGCGTGCAGCGCTCGCTGATGCCGGCGATGAGCAACGGCTTGCTGGTCTCAAAACGCGGAGGCTTGAGATGATCGAGTGCGGTTGAATCCATGACGATGGGCTCCTGAAGCTTCAGATGATCGAGCGACGTTGCGGCGCGGACCGCTTCGGGCGTTGTGCCGAAATGGTCGCGGAACGCGCGGGTGAAAGCTTCGTGAGAGCTGTAGTCCGCATCCAATGCGAGGCTGAGGATATCGGGCGCCCCGGCAGCCAGCGCACGCGCCGCCTTGCTGAGCCTGCGAGCGCGTACATAGCGCATGACCGAAACGCCGGTCGCGGCGGCAAACGCACGCACCAGATGGAAGCGCGAGACGCCGGCAATATTAGCAATCTCATCGAACGTAAGCGGGTCGGCGAGATGGCTTTCGATGTACCAGAGCGCTTTCTGGGCCGGATTCATGACTGACAGCTCTCATGCGAAGCATTGGTATTATCGGTGGTTGCGCCGCGCTTCGTTTGACAGTCCTTGCTCTTCGATCATGCCACTGACAAGGTAGGGAACGCTTTGGGAGGGTGCCATGCTCATCACGAAAGTTCGGGCCCACCACATCCGGATTCCCTATGACGCCGGGGTGGCTAGTTTCAAGCAAGGCGCGTCCGCCATCTCGGCCCTGGAAGTCGTCATGATCGAGGTTTCGACCGACGCCGGCCTCACCGGCTGGGGCGATGCCTTTGCCTATGTTTGTCCGCGAACGAGCTACGCCGCCATAGAAGAAATGATCGCGCCGCAAGCGCAGGGACAGGAAGTTCCAGACGCGGCCGGAATTCCCGCCTTCATGGAACAGATCCAGCGCAACCTGCATCTGTTCGGCCGCTATGGCATCACCATGTTCGCGATATCGGCGCTCGATATCGCGATGTGGGATCTTGCCGCCAAAGCGAAGGGCGTGCCGTTGCACCGGCTGATCGGCGAGGCCAGGCGCACTCGGATTCCCGCCTATGCGAGCCTGCTGCGGATCGGAAAGCCCGAGCTGATCGCAAGCGAATGCGAGACCGCGCTGCAGCAGGGCTACAAGGCGATCAAATTGCATGAGACCACGACGCCCGCAGTATTCGCCGCGCGGCAGGCGATCGGTCCGGGCATTCCACTGATGGTCGACTTGAACTGTCCGCTGAATGGCGAGGATGCAATTGTCTTCGCGCATTCCTGCCGCGACGCCGCGCCGATGTTCCTGGAGGAGCCGGTCTGGCCACCGGAAGATTTTGCAACGCTGGCCGAAGTGCGCACCAAAGGCGGGCTCAACGTTGCGGCCGGCGAGAATGCCTGCACGGTTCATCAGTTCAGGCAGATGATGAACGCGGGCGCGGTGAGCCATGCGCAACCCTCCGTCATCAAGGTCGGGGGCATCACGGAGTATCTGAAGGTCGTCGACCTCGCCGACGAACTCGGCTTCAGGCTTGCGCCGCATTCGCCGTATTTCGGGCCGGGCTTCCTGGCGACGCTGCAATTGATGTCGCTGCGCGACGACGCAACCTTCGTCGAGGTGTTCTCCATGAAACGCGCCGCCTGCTTGTGGCGCGGTCGCATCGACGTCGATGCCAATGGCGATGTGGAGGTGCCGCAGGGGGCGGGACTCGGTTACGAACCGGATAAGGCCGTTATGGAGCAATACCGCGTGTCATAACCGCCGGCGATAGATTCTGGCGCAAGACAATGTATCTCCGTTACAACATAGCGCGAGTTCCGCAATCGTTGTGTTCGCTTCGTTACAGACTCTGTTGCCGGGATTCGTAAGGGTCTTCTGCGCGGTATCAAGGCAGCGGCGGCGGTTGCGGACTCGTTGAGGAAACCTCCAGGCCTCCAACGAGTCCGCTCGCGCGCATGTTCCTCTTCTGCCATCCCAAGGACGCGGAAGCGCGGGGCAGCTTGTTGCGCCGCATACGAAGCGAACGGCCAAGCTTCATTGATCAAGGTCGATCCTACATCCACGCCATTGATTCTAAAGTGTGCCGCAGCGGCGGCCGAAGTTGCAGGCCTCCGTGCCTTACCCGGCACGCACGAACAGGCAACTTGCTCAAAGTCGGATCACTTCGTGCCGTCCTTCGGGGCGGCATCCTTTGCAGCAGGTGGGGCATCCTTCGTGGCAGGCGCAGCGGTCTTCTTCGCATCCTCCGCCGCCTTGCTCTGTGCCGCCTGCAGCTCGACGACGAGCTTCTGCAAGCCGATCACCGCGTTCTTCAGCGCCTCGATCTGCCGGTTGGCGGCATCAATCTTCTGCTGATGATCGGTGGTGAGTTTTGTGATCGTCTTCTGCAGGAAGTCGACATTGCTCTGCAGGCAAGAGGTGCGCCGCTCCATGGTTTTTTCGACGGTGCAGATCTCAATGCCGGGAACGTCCTGCGCGTGGACGGTCTCCGACAACAAAACCATCAGCAGCGCCATGGCGACGATCGTGGTCCTGGGCGTCGGAGCAATCATCAAAATCCTCGTTCCAAAAGCATCTCACGCAGGGGAACGTCTATCACGGCAATTTGCGCAAAGCAGGGCCCCGTCCGCAGAGATACCATACTGATACCTCATTCAGGCGTTGTGCTTCATTCCGTTAACGGTGGATGGATTTCGCCGCACGTCGGTGTGTTTGCCGGCTGCGGCAGTGGAGATTGATTGTATGGCAACGCGTGAAAAACGACTGGCGCAGTTCGACGGCAACGGGGACCCGCCGGCGAACCTGCCGGTGGAAGTTCTTTGCGAGGATCACAGCGGAACCTATCAACTGCCCTTCGCCTGCCGCTGGATCGACGGTCAATGGCGTAATGACAGGACTGGCGGCATGGTCGAGGCTACGGTGGTCGGTTGGCGACTGCCGCGGCCGAGATCTGAAAACGCCGCGGACAGGCCCTGACCCGTCGCAGATTGCGTCAAAATCCGATGGCCGCGCGCGGAACTTTAAGGTTCGGAACAGCGATGGAACGAACCGCGCCCGAATCAGTGATTTGGCGCCGTACTCCTCTGTTCACGGCTAGATGTCGGGCGCCATCCCACGAGGCGCACCACATCAAGCACCACAACAATCGGCCGCGGCCAGCGGCCGACGACAAAGGTTAATTTCTCGGAGGATGACATGGCGGTCACCTCCAGGCAGTGGGCGGCGGCACCTTGTCGACAGCAGGCGGCACATCGATGGTCTTGAAGTCGGCGGGGCTGACGATCTCGAGGTACTCCATGTCCTCCGAGTAATCGTACAGGTAATGCGTGATGCCGGGCCGTTGGTGCACGACATCGCCGGCCTGCACCAGGGTCGACTTGTCCTCATACATGAAGCGCGCCCAGCCCTTGGTCATGATGACGATCTGGAATTCGCATTCGTGCTTGTGCCAGCCGGTGCCCTCTTCAGGCGGCAAGTCGGGGTTGGCCTTGACCAGATGGCATATCACCTGCCCGCCGGTGGCGTCGGCAATGCCGAGGTCGCGATACAGGAAGAAGTCGCGCAGACCTCCGCCCTTGAATTCGGTATCGCCGGGTTTGACGTGAGAGAATTTGCTGACGACAGCCTGCTTGTTCATTGAAGCCTCCACGGTTCCTGTTCGCGAGAACGCGACCACGCGGAGAGCGTCCAAATTTTCGGCAGCCTCGCATCGTCGCGTTCACGGCTGCATGTTGCTATGCGAAATCCACGCCAGTCGCGTTGCGATGCAGCGATCGAGCCAGCATCGGTGCACTGAACTGCTTGGCCGAAGGCAGGAATCCGGTTTCAGCGACTTGCGAAAAGTGGCGAACGGGCCAGCCGCACACTGGTCGCGACCGACACCGGCTTGAGCAAGCCTGCCCGCTACCTGAGCCCTTGAGGCGGGCAAGGCCGCGCCGCGCCTGCCTAATATTCGACCTCGAGTTCTTCGATATCGGCGGGCTCGGCCTTGGCAGCCTCGACCCATTGCTGCATCTCGGGCATCGCCATGATGGTACCGGCGTAGGCCGCAAGGGCGGGTTCGAGCTTGACGTCATAGGTGATGAAACGGGTGACGACGGGCGCGTACATCGCATCCGCCATGGTGCGTTCACCGAACAGGAACGGTCCGCCTGACTCCGCGAGGCATTCGCGCCAGATGGTGCAGACCCGGTCGATGTCGGCTTGCGCGCGCGACCAGATCTTGAAGCCCGGGAAATGGCCCTTCAGGTTAACCGGCAGCGAGGCGCGCAGCGTGGTGAAGCCGGAATGGATTTCGCCGCAAATCGAGCGGCAATGCGCGCGCCGGATGCGGTCGGCCGGCAGCAGGCCGGCGTCCGGCATAACCTCGTTGAGATACTCCGCGATCGCCAGCGTATCCCAGATGGTGGCCCCCTCGTGGCGCAGGCACGGCACCAGGATCGACGACGACAGCAGCAGGATTTCGGCCCGCGCCGACGCATCGTCGGGGGCCGTGATGACCTCCTCGAACTCCAGGCCTGCGAACTTCGCCAGCAGCCAGCCGCGCAGCGACCAGGACGAGTAGTTCTTGCTGGAGATGGTCAGTGTGGTCTTTGCCATATGGCCCCTTCCCTCGAACCCCAAAACGCCTTTGCCCATGCAAGGACGGCCGACCGCGCCGCCGCCCAATGCCTGTGCGTCGGTCATTTGTACAGCAAGCCACGTGCCAGTTTTAGAGGCGGCCGGCCCGGCTCTGGCGTCGATATTGCATGGCGTCACCGGACAGGGGCTGATGTGAATGATGTCAATGATGTACCAAGCCTATCAGAACCACATGGACCTGACGTCGCCATGGCGGACCGGGGCGGCGGCGGCGCTGAAATATCTCAATCTGGTGCCGCAGGGTGTCTCGGATAAATTGTACGGACGGCTGGCCGCCTCGCTCGAACTGATCTCGCGTTCCTCCCTCACCTATCACCGGCCAGCCTATGGCATCGATACGGTACTGGTCGGCAACCAGGAGCTGGAGGTGACCGAGGAAGTCACCTTCGCCACCCCGTTCGGCTCGCTGCTGCACTTCAAGAAAGAGAATGCGCCGGAGCAGCCGCGGCTATTATTGGTGGCGCCGATGTCCGGTCATTTCGCAACATTGCTCCGCGGCACCGTGAAGACGCTGCTGCAGGACCACGACGTCTACATCACCGACTGGCACAACCCGCGCGACATTCCGCTCGGCCATGGGCGCTTCGGCCTGGAGGACTACACCGATCACCTGATCACCTTCCTCGACAAGATCGGCCCTCGCGCGCACATGGTGGCGATCTGCCAACCGTCGGTATCGGCACTGGCCGCGGCCGCCGTGATGTCGGAAGACAATCATCCCGCCCGTCCGGCCACGCTGACCCTGATGGCCGGCCCGATCGACACCCGGATCCAGCCGACCAAAGTCAATGAATTCGCAAAGAGCAAGCCAATCAACTGGTTCGAGAAAAACCTGATCAATTACGTGCCGGTGCAGTGCAAGGGCGCGTTCCGAAAAGTCTATCCCGGCTTCGTGCAGCTTACCGCCTTCGTGTCAATGAATCTGGAGCGTCACATCAAGCAGCACATCGACCTCGCCAATCATCTGGCCAAGGGCGAGAAGGAAAAGGCCGCGATGATCAAGACCTTCTATGACGAATATTTTGCCGTGATGGACCTGCCAGCGGAATTCTACATCGAAACCGTGCGCGACGTGTTTCAGGAGCATCTCTTGCCGCAGGGCAAGCTGATGCATCGCGGTCGGCCGGTGAACCCGGCCGCGATCCGGCGCATGGGGTTGATGACGGTCGAAGGCGAGAAGGACGACATCTGTTCGATCGGCCAGACGCTGGCGGCGCAGGACCTCTGCACCGGCGTGCGCGCCTATCGCAAGGTGCACCACATGCAGGCCGGCGTCGGCCATTACGGCGTGTTCTCCGGCAAGCGCTGGAACAACGAGATCTATCCGCTGCTGCGGGATTTCGTGCATGTGAATTCGTGAGGTGGCTCGCGCCACTTTCTCCCCGTCATGCGAGCCAGCGGGTCGCGCGAATGCGCGCCCGATGACAGGCTCCGCGAAGCAATCCATCGCGCCGCATTCGCTGATGCATGGATTGCTTCGTCGCTGCGCTCCTCGCAATGACGGCCGGTGGCTCTAGCCGCCTCGCTCTTCGCACGCTAACATTCTTCCAAGGCCGACCGTTCAAGAGTCGCCTCGGGAGAAACCATCATGCGTCTTTCAAACAATCTTCGCGTGTTCACGCTCGCCACTCTTGGCGTATTCCTGCTGACTGTCACGGCCTCTGCCGCCGAGGTGCGGGTGATGATCTCGGGCGGACTGTCGGCCGCCTACAAGGCGCTGGTTCCGGAATTCGAGCGTAGCACGGGCCACAAGGTGCTGACCGCCTACGGGCCATCGATGGGCACGACGACCAATGCTATTCCCGTGCGGCTGGAGCGAGGCGAGCCGGCGGATGTTCTCATCATGGTCGGCTACGCGCTCGAAGATCTCGCCAAGAAAGGCAAAGTAACCGCCGGCACCAGTGTCGACCTCGTCAAGTCGCCGATCGGCGTCGCCGTAAAGTCGGGCACGCCGAAGCCGGATATCTCCACGCCCGATGCGCTCAAGCGCGCGCTGCTAGCGGCGAAGACCATCGCCTATTCCGACAGCGCCAGTGGCGTCTACGTTTCGACCGAGATGTTCGACAAGCTCGGTATCAAAGAAGCCATGCAGGGCAAGGCGCGGAAAATTCCGGCAACCCCGGTCGGTGAAATCGTTGCCCATGGCGAGGCCGAGATCGGCTTCCAGCAGATGAGCGAACTGAAGCCGGTGGAAGGCATCGAGATCGTCGGCCCGCTGCCCGACGAATTGCAGAAGATCACGGTGTTCTCCGCAGGCATCGCCAGCGTTTCCAAGGAGCCCGAGGCCGGCAAGGCGCTGATCAAGTTTCTCGCCTCTCCCGCGGCGCATAGCGAGATCGTCAAGAGCGGCCTCGATCCCATTGTGGCGGGGACGACGAACTAACCCGGTCGTCATCGCCCGACTTGATCGGGCGATCCAGTACGCCCCGGCCGGCATTGTGAAAGAACCGATATCACGGAGTACTGGATGCCCCGCCTTCGCGGGGCATGACAGAGCTAACGATACATCCCGTGCTGCATCGCCAGCAGCACGATCACCGCGAGCGCCAGCAGGACGGTCATGCTCTTCCAGAACAGCAGCGGATTGCGCTCGATCAGCGGGGTCCGTGACGTCGAGAGATAGTTCGCATTGGGATGGCGTAGGTCGAACAAGAATTCCGAGAAACTGTCGTAGCGCTTGATGGGATTGGGGTGCACGGCCTTTTCCAACGTGCCGTCGATCCATTGCGGTATGTCGCGGTCGCCATGCGCCGCAGGACGGTAGGCCAGTCTGTTGAACTGCGATCGCGTTCGGGCATTTGCGACCTGCGCGCCGTAGGGCAGTTTTCCGGTCAACATCTGGTACGTGATGACGCCGAGCGAAAACAGGTCCGAGCGCGTCGTCGCCGGCTCGCCGAGAAAATACTCGGGCGCGGTGTATTGCTGGGTGCCGAGAATATCATTGCGGATGCCCGATGGCTCGGCCTCGACGACACCGGTGATTTTCGTCGAGCCGAAATCGATGATCTTCACCGTACCCGTAGCGTCGATCATGATGTTGTCGGGCCTGACGTCCTGGTGCAGCATCTCCTTGCGGTGGAAGGCGCGCAGGCCTTTGGCGATCTGCTCGACGATGCCGCGCACGGCTTCCAGGCTGGGTTTTGGATTGTCGATCATCCATTGCGTCAGCGTCTGCCCCTCGATGTATTCGGTCGCGACATAGAGGAAATTGCGCTTGCGCTGCAGCAGGCAGGGTTTCAGCACATGCGGGCTGTCGATCCGCCGCGCCACCCACTCCTCCATCATGAACCGCTTCAGGTAGGCGGGATCGTCGCGCAAATCGATCGACGGAATCTTGATGGTGACCACCGCGTCGGTTTCGATATCGACGGCGAGATAAATGTGGCTGCGGCTGGAGCCGTGCAGCTCGCGGACGATCCGGTAGCCGTCGAATACTGCCCGCGCCTCCAGCAGCGGCGGCAGCGGCAGTTCATGCGGCTGCGCGAACACCTCGCTGGCGGCGCCGTCGGGCACTTCGTCGACGCGGACGATCTGGACGGTGAGATTGTCCTTACTGCCAGCTTCAAAAGCCTGATCGACGATCGCTCTGGCAGCAGCGTCGAGATCGGCGCCGCCTTCGTTCACCGCCTTTGCAATGCGGCGGGCGCTAAGATGCTCGTAGATGCCGTCGGTCGCGAGCACAAAGACGTCGCCCGGCTCGAGCCGCAGCATCTGGTAGTCGATCTCGATTTGCGGATTTACGCCGAGCGCCCGGCCGAGATAGCTCTGCTGCGAGGAGATGACGATGCGATGGTCGTTGGTCAGTTGCTCCAGCGTGTTGCCGGAAAGACGGTAGATGCGGGAATCGCCGATGTGAAAGAGATGCGCCGTGGTCGACTTGATGACCATGGCGGAGAGCGTACAGACGTAACCCCGGTCCTTGTCATAGGCATACTGGCTGCGCGTCTGCGAATGCAGCCAGGAATTGGTCGCCTCCAGCACGCGCTGCGCCGAGGTGCGCACCGACCAGGATTCCGATGTGCAGTAGTAGTCGGTCAGAAATCCCTTGACCGCCGATTCCGCGGCGACCCGGCTGACCTTGCTCGTGCTGATGCCGTCAGCCAGCACGATGGCAATGCCCTTGAGGCTGAGCAGCGGCTCGTCCGGGATCAGGACGCCATGGAAATCCTGGTTGGTTTCCTTAGCTCCCTTATCGGAAAATTGTCCGACCGATATTTTCAGCTCGCGCGGCATTCCCGGCTTTCACGACAATGGGCCTCTCCCTTGCGAGGAGAGGCCCATCCTCATCTTAAGATCAAGCGGCAATGCGCGAGGACGATCGCGAAGATGCCGCAGCCGACGCGTTGCGCGACGGACCGGTCTTGACGTGGGTCGCGTACAGCGTCAGCCCGGTGAAGGCGAGGCCACCGACGAGGTTGCCGACGACGGTCGGAATCTCGTTCCAGAAGATGTAGTCCCACCAGGTGAACTTGCCGCCGAGCAGCAGCCCGGAGGGGAACAGGAACATGTTCACGATGGAATGCTCGAAGGTCATGAAGAAGAACAGCATGATCGGCATCCACATCGCGATCACCTTGCCGCTGACGTGCGTGGAGATCATCGCGCCGACGACGCCGGCCGAGACCATCCAGTTGCAGAGCATACCGCGGATGAACAGCGTCAGCATGCCGGCCGCGCCATGATCGGCATAGCCGACGGTGCGGCTTTCGCCGATGGTGCCGATCACCTGGCCGACCTTGTCCGGCGGCTGGGACCAGCCGAAGGTGAACACGATCGCCATCATCACGGCGACCGTGAAGGCGCCGGCGAAATTGCCGATGAAAACAAGACCCCAGTTGCGCAGCACGCCGCCGAGCGTCACGCCCGGGCGCTTGTCGATCAGTGCCAACGGCGCCAGCACGAACACGCCGGTGAGCAGGTCGAAGCCGAGCAGATACAGCATGCAGAAGCCGACCGGGAACAGCGCGGCGCCGACGATCGGCACGCCGGTCTGCACGTTGATGGTGATCGCAAACGCCGCGGCAAGCGCGAGGATCGCTCCGGCCATGTAGGCGCGGATGACCGTATCCCGCGTCGACATGAAGATTTTGGATTCTCCGGCGTCGACCATCTTGGTCACGAATTCCGAAGGCGCGAGATAGGCCATTCCAGTTCCCCTTTCGAGACAACGTTGAAGCGCGCCGGATGCTGCGCAGCCGTGCACTGATGAAGTGAAGGATCTTGCCGTCCGCGTGCGCGACAATCCGCGCCGCCTTTGAACGGCACGGAACGACGCAGGTCAGGCCCGATCAGGGACTTAGGACGCGCGAGCTATCGTGAGGTGGTCCCGAAGACTGCTCGAAGCGCCTCACGCGAGGCCGCTTGATCCCAACGGCCTTCGGCCAACGCTGGCCTTGGCACTCCGAACGGACGGCAGTCGTCATTGACTGAGACAGGATTAAGCAATCGATGTGCCAACCGGAAATTGGGCCGTGGGCTTTAAAAAAATCGCGTATTTCTACGTGGTTATGGTCTTATTGCGGGGGTGCCCTGATTGGGACTGATGCCCTGTATTTGTGCAGTTGCACATATGTTAGCGCCTACCGCGCCGCCTCGTCATTCCGGGGCGCGCGTAGCGCGAGCCCGGAATCCATGTCGCGTCAGCTCCGGAGCTAATGGATTCCGGACTCGATGCTTCGCATCGTCCCGGAATGACATGGGGATAGATTGGCGCCAGATGGTGCCCTGCTATTTTGTCTGCGTCCGCACTGGCCGGTCCTTCAGGCCGTTATTGTCATAGGCCTTGCGCAGCGTGCCGTTGGCGATCGCCTCGTTCAGAAACCTGACCGCAAACGCCAACGACAGCGGACGATTGGGCGGCACCGCTACGGCCGTGACCGTTTGCTTGAAGGTTTCATCCAGCACGCGGGTACCCGGAATCTGCTTCGCCATGGCGTTGAGCTGGTCGCGCGACAGCGCAAAAGCATCGATCTCGCCATTCTTGAGCAGGCCGAAGATTTCGTCATAGGTCTGATACCCCGTGACCTTGGCGTTCTTCAAATGCGCGATCGCGCCGCGCATAGTGGTCGTGTTGTTGACGGCCGCGACCTTGACGCCGGGCTGATCGAGCGTTGCGAAATTCGTGACCGTCGAGCCTGGCTTGACGATGTAGGTCGCGTCCGCAACCTCGTAGATCGGGCCGAACGACATCCTGCCCTCCCGCTCGGGATCCTTTGGCAGGAAGGTGATGTCCCAGGTGCCCTTTGACGCCGCATCGACGATCTGCCCGGAATTGTTGTGCGCGACATATTCGACGGGGACGCCAAGTTGATCCGCCATCGCCTTGCCGAGATCGACTGGCACGCCGGCATAGCCCGTTGCGGTCTTGGTCGACCAGAACGCGCCGCCGGCCGGGCTGATCGCGATCGCCACCCGCAGCTTGCCGGTCGGCGCAATCTCGTCCTTCAACGCATCGGCTGTAGCGGGCATCGTCATCATCACTGTCAATCCCAACAAGAGACCGGCCGTCGCCGGCGAGAGTTGATTGAGCATCGGGAGCTCCTTCCCCAGCCGATCGCTGGCGTCGCATTCATCCCTTCACGGATGATCAGCGTTTCTTTTTTGCCGCAGCCGCGCCTTTTGGAGCCGCAGCCGGCGGTGCCGGCTCGGCCGTTTCGAACTTGCCGATCGCTATGATGTGGACGCGCGCATTGGCGGGCGACGCCGGACGATTGACATCCTGCAACTGTTCCTCGCCCAGACCAAGCGCCTGAAGCCGTTTCGGCGATACCTTGAAGGTGTTCACCAGCACATCCCGGATCGAGTCGGCGCGGCGCTGGCTCAGGATCAGATTGTGGTCGCGCCGCCCGGCGGATTCGACGTGATCGACGATCAGATAGCGATAGGGCCGCGTCTTCGGATCTGTGAGCGCGTCCGCGATGCTGCCGATGGTCTGATAGGAGGCCGGCCGGATCAGGGAGGAATCCTGGTCGAACACGACGTCGACACGGATTTGCGGCAGCTTCGTCAGTTGCGGCGCGATCGGCGGCCGCTTTTGCGGCTGCGCATCCGCCCTTGCCTTGATGCGGTCGGCGGCCTGCTGGCGCAACGCAGCCAGATCGATATCCGACTCGGCTTCGACGGCAAGCTTCTCAATGATGTCCCCGCTCGACATGGCGGTTTGCGCCTGCCCCGCCGTGATCGGCAAGGCAAACAGCGCCAAGCCGCCCAGCACGAGACCGATGCCGCGCAACTTATCTCCCCAAAGCATCAGCGATACCCCGCTGCGCTGATCGCCTTGTTGCAGTTGGGGGTGGCCTTCTTGGTGGACTCCAACAGGCATTGCAAGCCCTTGACGGGATCCTGGCGAACCTCGCCGCACAGCTTGTTCAATTCCCAATTGCACAGTTTCACAAGGGAGGTACGCGCGGTAATGCGCTGCTGGATGGCGCCGAGGGCCTGGGGATAATCGGTCTTGCACTTCGCCGACACCACGTCCTGGTTGCGGCCCAAGCACTCCTTGAGGCGCGTTGCGTCGAGATTGACGCCGCGGCAATTGTCATCGATGTCCTTGCCGCAGCTCGCGGCCAGCATGGCCGCGGCCTCCTCGAACTTCATGGTCTGCGCCGTCGCCAGCGAAGGCACAGATATCGCAATCATGAAGAGGAAAAGCCGGATTCGGGTCATGCGCTCACCTCACACAAGGAGGGTGGCGATGGTCAAGTGTTCTGTTTGGGTTCGCAGCCGCACATTGCGGCGCAACAAATCGTCGCGGGTCGCAGGCACCAGTACCTCCGTTCGTCATGCCCGGCCTCGTGCCCGCCTTCCATGACGGAAAGTGGTGCATGATCAATTGATTAGTGATGTCACGGCGCGGTTTGCGCCGCCGGTACCTTGATCTCCTGCGGCAGGATGATCGCCGCCACGATCACCAAAAGGCACAGCGCGCCGAACGCCTGCAGCATGGTGACAAAGCCGCCCTTTTCATAGAGCCAGGCCACCAGCGCGACGGAGGCGCCGGCAGCGGTGAAGCCGACGAAGTAGCGCACCGAATAGGCGCGCGAGCGCCATTCCTCGGTGGTGTACTTGCCAACCATGGCGTCATTGACGGTGACCTGACCGAACGCGCCCATCACGATGCCGATGGAGGCGATAATCAGCGGCAGGTTCGACAGCGTCGCCGCGAAATACATGAACGGCGCCAGCAGAAACGACAGCGGCAGCATCACGGTCTTCAGCGAGTAATGGTCGATCAACTTGCCGATGGTATATTGCGTCATCGCGCCGAACACATAGACGCCGGCCGCGATCACCCCGAGCAACGCCGGACTGGTGGTCAAGCCGGCCAGCCGCTCGGCGAACAGTTTCGGCATCGCCACGGTGATGGCGTTGAACGTCGTGGATATTGCGATCACCACGATTAGCAGCGCCAGGAACACCCGCCACATGTCTTCTTTCGCCACGCGCGCCTGTGCTGCGGCCTGCCTGGTGCCGGTTCGGTCCTCATGCACCACCATCAGCGCAAAGGCCACGCCGATCAGGATCGTGACGATTCCCGGCGCGATGAAGGCCCAGCGCCAGCCGAGATATTGCCCGATCACGCCGGTGACCAGCGCCGAGGACGCCACGCCGAGATTGCCCCAGACGCCGTTCAGGCCCATTTCGCGGCCGAGTTTGTCGGCATAGGACACGATCATTGCGGTACCGACCGGATGATAGATCGAGGCGAACAGCCCGATCGCGAGCAGCGCCGCGCCGAGCTGCAGCGGCGTTTGCACGAAGCCGACGGCGATCATCGAGGCGCCGATGCCTGAGAAGAAAATCACCATCATGTGGCGCCGGCTCCAGCGATCGCCGAGCCAGCCGGTGACGAGCGAGCCCGCGCCGAAGGCGACAAAACCCGGGGTGGCGTAGGGCAACAGCTCCGAATAGGCCATGCCGAGCGCCGGGCCCATGATGATGACGGCGGCGGCAAAGATCAGCATCGAATAATGGTCGATGAAATGGGCGGCGTTGACGAAAGTGATCACCCGGCTGGGGCTGTTCATGGTCGATTCCCGAATCCCGTAATTTTCCGAAATAGGTTATACGGGGTTGCGCTGACGGGATGTCGCCAATGAATATCGCCGAAAAGCCAATTGCCGCCATTATCGGGCGCCGCATCTCGACCGGCGACGGCATCCACATGATCGCCAACAGCTACCGGAAGGGCGTCCGGCTCGACACCCACATGCACCGCGAGGCACAGCTCGTCTATGCGGCGAAGGGCACCATGCAGGTGACGACGCCAAAGGGTCGCTGGCTGGTGCCGCCGGACCGCGCGGTATGGGTGCCCGCGCTATCGGAGCATGCGATCGACGTGCTCGCCGATATCGAGATGCGGACGCTCTATTTCGAACTCGACTGGCTGCAGCGCGAAGTGCGCAGCCACAGCCTGGATGCGGAATTCGTGGTGCGGGTGTCGCCGCTGCTGCATCAGACCATCCTGGCTTTGTTCGACGATCGTGGCGACCGCGAGCGAACCGAGCTTCTGCTACGACTTGCCATTATGGAGCTCGACCAGGCCGAAGATTCGGCGACCTTCATCCCGCTGCCGCGGGAGCCGCGCTGCCGGCGCGCCGCGGACATCGTGCTGACGGACCCGACCGGCGATCATGAGATCGAAACGCTGGCGCGCGAGGTCGGCACCTCGGTGCGGACGCTGTCGCGGCTGTTCTCGGCCGAGACGCAATTGAGCTTCAAGAGCTGGTGCCAGCGCGCCCGGATTGCAGCGGCGATCGAGAAGCTGTCGACGGATGCCGGCGTGTCCATCAAGCAGCTTGCCTCGGATTTGGGCTATGCCAGCGTGCCGGCGTTTTCCCATGCTTTCCGGCAGGTTACCGGCAAAACACCAACGGAATTCGCCGGGAAGGAGTGAGGCGGTGACATTGTATTGTCGTCATTGTCAGCGAAGCGGGTAATCTAGTATTCAAGGACGATGGCTTAACGAAGGGGCTGCCGCTCGTTCATCTTGATTGTGATCGGCACCGGCCTAAATTCGATGTAAGATTCCGCAAAACCCCCGCTGGATTCGACCCGCCACATGGCCAATGCCTTTTTCTCCGATCTTCTCGCGACGATATCAGAACGCGGCCGCACGCTGCTGCGGCGGGCCGGACCGTCCGACGACGGCCAGGATGCTTCGGAGCTGATCGAATTATGTGAAGCCCTGCTGTCGGGCCGCGGCGAAGCCTCCGGCACCGCGATGGCGCGCGAGGTGCTCGATCGCTACCACGATCTCGACGCCGCCGGCCGGCTCGCCTTCTTCGAAGCGCTGGCGCGCAACTTCGGCCCCGACCGCGAGAAGCTGTCGCAGGCGATCGAGAATTGGCGCAGCCAGCCGAACGACAGCGATGCCAGCGACCTTCATTTTGCTTCCGAGCCGCGCCGGCAGGAACTGATCCGCCGTCTCAACCGCGCGCCCGGCGGCACCAGCGACCTGGTGGCGATGCGCGCCGACCTGCTTTCCCTGATGAAGGGCAACAAGGATCTGGCCGCGCTCGACCGCGACGTGGTGCATTTGCTGTCTTCTTGGTTCAACAGGGGATTTCTCGTGCTGCGCAGGATAGACTGGTCGACGCCAGCCAATATTCTGGAACAGATCATTCGTTACGAAGCGGTGCACGAAATCCGCGACTGGAACGATTTGCGACGCCGCATCGATCCCGTCGACCGGCGTTGCTACGCCTTCTTCCATCCGCAACTCAACGACGAGCCGCTGATCTTCGTCGAGGTCGCGCTGACCGAAACGATACCGACCGCGATCGCGCCACTGCTTGCCGCCGAGCGGCAGCCGGTGCCGATCGAACGCGCGCGCACCGCGGTGTTCTATTCGATCTCGAATACGCAAAAGGGGCTTGGCGGCATTTCCTTCGGCAGCTTCCTGATCAAGCAGGTGGTCGAGGAATTGCGGCGCGAACTGCCGAAGCTCGACACCTTCATTACGCTGTCGCCGGTGCCGGGCTTCATGCAATGGCTGAAAAAGGACGACGACGTGCCGCTCACCGGCGAGGAACGGACGCTGCTGGAGAGCCTCGACAAGCCGGACTGGTTCGAGAACGCGGAATTGACCGCGCAACTGCGCGCCGTGCTGGAGCCCCTGGCGGCGTATTATTTCTTGAAAGCACGCACGGCGAAGGGCCGGCTGATCGATTCGGTAGCGCGCTTCCATATCGGCAACGGCGCGCGACTGGAGAAGATCAACTGGCTCGGCGACCTCTCGCCCAAGGGCCTGCGAGAATCTGCCGGCATCATGGTCAATTACCTCTACCGGCTCGAAGACATCGAAAAGAACCACGAGGCCTACGCCAACCAGGGCGAGATCGCCGCATCAAGTGCGGTGAAGAAACTGCTCAAGAGCGAAGGCCGGCGGTTACTGGACATGCGGCTGTCGTAGGACGGCGCGGAGCCCCTTCGCGATGACGGTCATTTGGAGCGACAGCCGCGACGGCGTCGATTGGCAGGAGCTCGAAGCCCTCTATCGGGCCGCCCCGCTCGGCAACAAGAATGCAGCCGATCTCGAACTGGTGTTCGGCAACAGCATGTTCTGCTGCTTTGCCCGCGACAACGGCCGCCTCGTTGGCGCCGGCCGCGTTCTGGCCGATGGACGCGATTGCGCGTATCTCTGCGACGTCGCGGTTCTGCCGAGCCATCAGGGCACAGGCCTCGGAAAACAGCTTATCGAAAGGCTGCTCGCCAAATCGCAAGGACACGCCAAGATCATCCTTTATGCGGTCGCCGGCCGCGAGCCGTTCTATGCAAAGTTCGGCTTCCTGCGGATGAAGACCGCGATGGCGATTTTCAGGAACCGGCAATCAGCCATCGAGAAGGGGTTGTTGTCGGAGAGTTGATCGCGAGCCTCGTCATGCCCGCGAACCCAGGGCATCCAGTAATCGCTGGCGTTCGTGATGGAAGCGAGAAGCCGCAGCGTACTGGATCGTCCGCCTTCGCGGACGATGACAGCGTGTGGGAGATGACGGAGCTTCGCTCCTGACGCCCTACGCCGCCAGCGCCTTCATTTCCTTATAGAGATCGGATTTTCCCTCGAAGCCGATGCCGGGTAGGTCCGGCATGGTGATGTGGCCGTTCTCGACACGGACGCCATCCGGGAAGCCGCCATAGGGCTGGAACAGGTCGGGATAGCTCTCATTGCCGCCGAGGCCGAGGCCGGCGGCGATATTGAGCGACATCTGGTGGCCGCCATGCGGGATGCAGCGGCTCGGCGACCACCCATGCGTCTTCAGAACCGCCAGCGTGCGCTGATATTCACAGAGGCCATAGGACAGCGCGCAATCGAACTGCAGCCAGTCGCGATCGGGGCGCATGCCGCCATAACGGATCAGGTTTCTTGCGTCCTGATGGCTGAACAGGTTTTCGCCAGTCGCCATCGGCGCGGGATAGAACTCGGCGAGCGCCGCCTGCAGCGCGAAGTCGAGGGGATCGCCGGCCTCCTCGTACCAGAACAGCGGATACTCCCGCAGCATTTTGGCATAGGCGATCGCGGTCTCCAGGTCGAAGCGGCCGTTGGCGTCGACGGCGAGTTGCGCGTCCTTGCCGATCTCCTTCAGCACGGCTTCGATGCGCTCGCGGTCTTCCGCGATCGGCGCACCGCCAATCTTCATCTTGACGACGTTGTAGCCGCGGTCGAGATAGCCGCGCATTTCACCGCGCAGCGCCGACAGGTCCTTGCCCGGATAATAATAGCCGCCGGCGGCATAGACGAACACGCGCGGATTGGCCTTAAGGCCATGGCGCTCGGCGAGCAGCCGGAACAGCGGCTTGCCTGCGATCTTCCCCACCGCGTCCCACCGCCATGTCGATGGTGCCGACGGCGACCGAGCGCTCGCCGTGGCCGCCGGGCTTCTCGTTCGACATCATCGTCGCCCAGATCTTGTCGGGGTCGAGATTGTCACCGGACACATCGAGCAGGCTGTTGGGATCGGCCTCCTTCAGCCGCGGCGCAAAGCGTTCTCGGATCAGGCCGCCCTGCCCGTACCGGCCGTTGGAATTGAAGCCGTAGCCGACCACGCGCTTGCCGTCGCGCACCGCGTCGGTGACGACGGCAACCAGGCTCGTCGTCATTTTAGTGAAATCGATATAGGCGTTGCGGATCGGTGAGGAGATCGGTTTTGTAATTTCGCAGACGTCGACGATGCGGACGGACATGGTTTGGCTTTCAGTCGCTGCCGTCATTGCGAGCGAAGCGAAGCAATCCATCGAGCCGCGCATACGGACGGATGGATTGCTTCGTCGCTTCGCTCCTCGCAATGACGACTGATACAGTTAGGCTCAGGACTTCGCTTTGTCGCGGAAATACGGCTCGACCGGGCCGTGCACCTTGATGGTCAGCGGGTTGCCGTGGCGGTCCTTGGCGTTGCCGGCGGTGACACGCACCCAGCCCTCGCTGATGCAATATTCCTCGACATTGGTTTTCTCGACGCCCTTAAAGCGAACGCCGACATCGCGCGCGAGGATCTCGGCGTTGTAGTACGGGCTGTTTGGATCGACCGAGAGACGGTCGGGGAATTGGTCGCTCATTGCTTTGTTGGTCTCGTTCACAGCAGTGCCTCGATTTCTCTTCTGATTCCCTCGGGCGTCGCGGTTGGGGCGTAGCGCCGGACCACCCTGCCCGAGCGGTCGACCAGGAATTTGGTGAAATTCCATTTGATCGACGAACCCAACAATCCCGATTTCGCGTTCTTCAGATGGTTGAACAACGGATGCGCATGACTGCCGTTGACGTCGATCTTGGCGAACATCGGAAACGTCACGTCATACTTGCCCGCGCAGAATTGCTCGATCTGTTTGGCGTCGCCCGGTTCCTGCCCGCCGAACTGGTTGCAGGGAAAACCGAGCACCGCAAAGCCGCGCGGCGCCAGTTCACGATGCAACTGCTCCAGGCCCTTGTATTGCGGCGTGAACCCGCAGGCGCTCGCGGTATTGACGATCAGGAGCACCTGACCTTCGAACCGCTTCAGCGAAACCTCTTCGCCGGCGAGCGACTGCGCCGCAAAATCGTAAACCCCTGACATCGTCCTCTCTGTCTAGCTCGCCGGATCGATCGCAGCCGAGGGCGTTCCGCCGGCTTCGATCGCCTCACCCGCAGCGAGACACAGGTCCTCGCGGTAACGCCCGGAGACCAGTTGCACGCCGACGGGAACGCGTCCGACCAGCCCGGTAGAAACCGTTAGCCCGGGCAGCCCCATGAAGGGAATGGCGATCTGCGGCAATTGCGCATGCCAGACGCGCGCAAACGACGCCTCGTCCTTACGGTCGAGCTGATCGGGGAACGGCAATTCGCCGGATACCGGCATCAGCAGCACGGCATATTTCTCGAAGAACGCCAGCCATTCGCGCGTCAACGTTGCGCGCCGGGTCAGCGCCTTCGACAGATCGAAGGGATGCACCTTGGCGCGGTTGCCGCGCAGGCACGCGAGCGCGCCGGGATCGCCTTCGCGCTCGGCAGCTTCCAATTGCGCTTCATAGCCGTCGCCGAGCCAGAGTTTTGTCTGCAGATCGGCGGCCTCGCGCAGCGGCGGCGTGTCAGCGATTTCCTCGACGATCCAGCCTGCCCGCTCGAGCCGCTTGCCGGCGTCCGCCACCGCGGCCTTCACTTCGGGCACGGGATCGAGGCCGCCAGGATTGAGACACATCGCGACGCGCTTCGGCATTGCCGGACCTTCGAGCGGCGCCGGCACCCACCAGGGATCGCGATAGTCCCGCGCCGACATCGCAGCCAGCGCGATCCTGATATCGCCGATGGTGCGAGCCAGCGGGCCTGATACGGCGCTGATCTGCGGCCCGATCGGCCGTTCGGGTAGCGCCGCGTTGAACGCGGCGATGCGTCCCATGGTCGGCCGCAGCCCGTGCACGCCACAGGCGTAAGCCGGATAGCGGATCGATCCCGCAATGTCGGTGCCGTGCGCGATATGACCGATGCCAGCCGCGACCGCAGCCCCCGCGCCGCCGGACGAGCCGCCCGGCGTGATGCCGGGGTCGCGCGGATTCTTGGTATCGCCATGGATGAGGTTGGTGGTGAACCAGCGATAGGAGAACGCCGGGCAATTGGTGCGTCCGAGAATGACGGCGCCTGCCTTGCGCAAATTGTCGATCACCGGGCTGTTGCTCTTGGCGATGGCGTCGCGCTGCAGCTTCAGCCCGTTGGTGGTGGCAAAGCCTTGCTGGTCGATATTGACCTTCACCGTAACAGGCACGCCGCCCAGCGGACCGGCATCTGCGCCGCGCGCGATGGCGGCATCGATGTCGGCAGCCTGAGAAAGAACGTCCTCGGGTCTGTGGTCGACGACAGCATTGATTTTGGGATTCACCGCGTCGAGCCGCGCCAGCGCCGCGGCCGCCGCCTCTTTCGCCGAGACTTTTTTCGACCTGATCAGCGAGGCCATTTCCGCAGCCGACAGGCGCCATAGATCTTGCATGCAAAACTCCATCCGGTTGTCGCCCTTGTAGCGCCGGGCGCGGGGCAATGCCAGCGGGGCCGCGGCCCGGATTTAGCGCATGCGGGCGATGTAATAGGCGAGATCGGCGATCTGCTCTGAGGTGACGGACGCCATGACGTCAGCCATGCTGGCGTCATAGCCGTGGCGGCTGTTGTCCTTGTACTCGCCAAGCGTCTTGGCGAGGTAGTCCTCGCGCTGGTTGGCAATGCGCGGGACGTTCTCCTTGCCGGAGAGATCGGGGTTGTGGCAACTGTCGCAGCGGTGCTGCTGCACCAGCGCCTGGCCGCGCTGCATCCGCGCCGGCTCGCCATTTTCTCCTGGCGGCTCAGGCTTCGGCATCTTGGCGATGAAGTCGGAGAAAAGTCGAAGATCGTCGTCGGTCAGCGGCTTCGTCATCTCGTTCATCGGCTCGAAGACGCGCAGCCTCTCGCGGAACATGAAGAGCTGGATCAGCGTATAAGGCGCCTGCTGGCCACCGAGCGAGGGCGTGCTCTCGGTTTCCGATTGGCCTTTCTCGCCGTGACAGGCGAGGCACGGCGCGATGCGTTGTTCGATGGTTTGAGCGTTGGCGCACACTGTGATCGAGGCAAACGCAATCGCCATTGTTGTTTTACGCATCCGCCTACTCCGCACTTCCGTCATTGCGAGGAGCTACGCGACGAAGCAATCCACGGCCCCGCAAGTGGAGAAATGGATTGCTTCGCTTCGCTCGCAATGACGATTTTTGCTGGACTACGACTTCCCCGCCGTCTTTTGCTTGCCGTAGGTGACGCGATAGACGGCGCCGTTGTAGTCGTCGGAGACCAAGAGCGAGCCGTCCTTCATCTGCAGCACATCGACGGGGCGGCCGATATATTTGTTGTCCTCGAGGAAGCCCGTGATGAACGGCTCCAGCGACCTCATGGTGCCGTCCTTGTTGAGCTTGGCAATGACGACGTCGCCACCCACTTTCCTGGAGCGGTTCCAGGAGCCGTGCCGGGCGATGATCGCCGCGCTCTTGTAGGCTTTCGGGAACATGTTGCCGGTGTAGAAGCGCATGCCGAGCGCTGCAGAATGCGGGCCCAACAGCCCTACCGGCGCGGTGTATTCGCTGCAGGATTTGCCCCAGCCGAATTCGGGATCGACGATGTTGCCCTGCAGACAGAACGGCGCGCCGAAATGCTCGCCGACCTTGGTGATCCGGTTGAGCTCGTCCTCGGGCACGTCTTCCGACATCCAGTCGCGACCGTTGTCGGTGAAGTAGAGCTGCTTGGTCTCCGGATGCCAATCGAAGCCGACAGTGTGGCGAACACCGCGAACGATCACTTCCGCGCCCGAGCCGTCGAGATTCATCCGGCGGATCAGGCCATGCTCGTCATCGTTCAGCACGTTGTTGCCGGGCTGGCCGACGGGAGCGTAGAGCTTGTTGTCGGGACCGATGGCGATGAACTTCCAGCCATGGGCCTCGTCCTTCGGCAGCTTGTCGAAGATCACGGTTGGCTTCGGCGGGTTATCCAGATTGTCTTCGACGTTCTCGATTTTGGAGATCCTGGACAATTCAGCGATGTAGAGCGTGCCGTCCTTGAAGGCGACGCCGTTCGGCCGGTACAGGCCGGAAGCCAACACCTTGACCTCGCGTCTGCCGTCCTTGTTGACGATGGCATGGACCTTGTCGACCAGGCGGCTGCCGACGAACACCGTGCCCTTGTCGCCGAGCGCGAGCGAGCGGGCGTTCGCCACGCCGGCGGCATAGACCTCGATGTTGAAACCGGCCGGCACCTTGAGCTTCGCGGTCGGCAATTTGTCCGGCGCCGCGGGGATCGGCGGCGGCGCGATCGGCGCCAGCTTGGCGGCGGCATCATTGCCCGCGGGACGTCCGATCAGGGGCGATCCCGGCGGAAGCGTGGGCGAGGCCGCAGTACCGGCGGGCGGCGGCGCGCCAGCAGCCGGCGGCTGGGCGGCCGGTGGCGTGGTGGGCTGCTGGGCGGCAGCCGGCGGTTCGGCGGACTGCTGGGCCGCGGCACTTAGTATGAAGGCACTCAAAAATGCGCCGGACAGCAGCACGCTGCGCGGCACCGACAAATAGCTCATCATGGGCGTTCTCCCTGGCGGAAGCCTTTCTCTTTGCGCGGGCACGCATGACGCCGGCGCCGGAGGCCTTCCCGGCCGGCACTCTCCAATATTTATCCGCCGGTGCGCAATCGCAAAACATGCGCCCGGAAGTTGCTTCGCAAACCGAGTGAGCACGAAGCTCCGGCGCCGGTCGGCTCAGCGCGCAATCAGTGTCTGGTGATGGGGCCGCCGGGCGCATCGAGAATCGCTTCGGCGAACGGAAACTCCAGCACGATCTCACCATCATCGTCGGTGACTTCGATGGTGGCGCTGAGAAGCGCACCGTCGGCGCCATCGGTCTTGAGCAGTTCCCGGATCATGGCACGCGCCATTTCCCAGGCACGATCGGGATCCCTAAGCACTTCGCCGTCGGGATCGGAAATCAGCTCATCGCCGATACGGGTGTTGAAGTAATATCGCGGCATCGGCGGAAACCTGGCTCCGGTTGAGCCCCCGCAACCGGAGGGCCCTGTCTCAAAAGTTCCTTATCGGAGCCGGCAGCGCTCCGTCGCACCCAGAATTGCCATTCGCGGTGGTGCGAACAACCGCGAAATGCTTGATCCCACGCCGTTTTGACCAAGGCCTCCGCACAACTCCGTGAATTCTTCTTCGCGGCGCAGCATAAACAAATAGAGGTTCCAGGCAAAAGATTTAACTGGCGAACTTTTTGATCCGCAGTACCTTAACAGACCAGGGCGAAATTCGTCCGGCAGCAAAAAGGATCACCAAATGGCTTGGAAAGCACCGAAAATCGCCGAAGTATCGGTCGGCATGGAAATCAACATGTATATGTGCGCCACCCGCAAATAAGCGGTAGCGCGTATCAAATCTCACGCAGGTGGACTTCCGGGCCTGACACGTTCGCGAGAGCGGAGCTGTGTCCCGGCCGGATCCACCTCGTGGCGTTTTTGGTTTGTGTCTTCGAGTTTCGTATCTCCAGGAGACGGATCATGCTTCGCGTCGTCGTCCTGGGCGCCGCGGCTGGGGGCGGCGTTCCGCAGTGGAATTGCGGATGTCTGGTGTGCCGGAAAGCACGAAGCGATCATCCCGAATTGCGGAGCACCCAGGCTTCCATCGCGGTCAGCGCCGACGGCGAGCACTGGTTTCTCGTCAACGCCTCGCCCGACCTGCGCCAGCAGGTGACTGCAACCCCGCAGCTTCATCCCAAGGCAGGACAGCTCAGGCACAGCCCGATCGCCGGCGTGATCCTGACCAATGGCGAAATCGATGCCGTCGCGGGACTGTTGTCGATGCGCGAAGGTTCACCCTTCACACTTTATGCGCATGAACGGGTACTTGCGATTCTCAGATCCAACAGCATCTTCAACGTGCTGAACCAGATAAACGTGAAGCGGCGGCCGATCGAGATCGACAAGGCGTTCGAGCCGGCTTTGCCCGACGGCAGGCCGTCAGGCATTGAGGTGCTTCCGTTCGCGGTTCCCGGCAAGGGCGCGTGGTATCTCGAAGGCAAAGCGCATCCGGCAGGCGGCGATGGCGCGGGTGATACGCTGGGCTTGCGGATTCTGGACAAAGGAAGCGGCAAGTATTTCTATTTTCTGGCCGCCTGCGCACGCGTGACCGACGATCTCAAATCGCGCCTTTCGGGCGCTGCTCTGGTGTTTTTTGACGGCACCGTGTGGCGCGACGATGAATTGATCGCAGCCGGCCTCGGCACCAAGACAGGACAAAGCATGGGCCATATTTCGATGTCGGGCGATCATGGCGCGATCGAGAGCCTTGCCGATCTCGACGTCGGAACGAAAGTGTTCCTGCATATCAACAACTCCAACCCTGCTCTGCTGCGCGGCTCGGACGAGCGCAAGGCCGTGGAGCAGGCTGGCTGGCACATCCCCGCTGACGGAACGGAGATCAAGCTGTGAACGTCGTCGCTGCGCCCGGAATGACCGCCCTATCGATCGGCAAGGGCATTACGCTCAACAGCGCCGAGGAACTGGAGGCGACGCTCCGCTATATCGGCGCGACGCGCTATCATAGCTTGCATCCGTTCCATCGGCTGCTGCATGGCGGCAAACTTAACAAGGGACAGGTGCAGGCCTGGGCACTGAACCGCTATTATTACCAGAGCACGATCCCGCTGAAGGATGCGATGGTGATCTCGCGGTTCCGCGACCGTGCGACCCGGATCGAATGGCGGCACCGCATCGAGGATCACGACGGCGATGTGGGCAGCGAAGGCGGCATCGAGCGCTGGCTCAAACTGACCGAGGGCCTCGGTCTCGACAGCGCCTATGTGGAATCGACCGAAGGCATTCTGCCGGCAACACGGTTTGCGGTGGAGGCGTATGTGCATTTCTGCCGCGACAAGACGCCACTGGAGGCCATCGCCTCTTCGCTCACGGAACTATTCGCGCCGAACCTGCACGAGGAGCGCATCTCGGGGATGCTGCAGCACTATGATTTCGTCAATCCTGACATCATGAGCTATTTCAGCCGCCGCCTGGCCCAGGCGCCACGCGATGCCAGTTTTGCGCTGGAATACGTCAAGGCGAACGCAAAAACGCCGGCCGAGCGCGAGGCGGTCTGCAACGCGCTGATCTTCAAGACCAATGTGCTATGGGTTCAGCTCGACGCGCTGTATCATGCCTATGTCGAGGGCCACATACCGCCCGGGGCATTCGTGCCCCAAGGAAACTAACAAGGAAACTAACAAGGAAATTGACAAAGGGAACTGGCGATCGATGGCTTTAAACCGCAACATCAGTGTCAGCGAGGCGAGCCGGCCGAAATTGCCGCGCCACGCCCGCTTGAAGTTCGATGAGACGCGGCAGGTCTGGGTGATCCTGGCCCCGGAGCGGGTGCTGGCGCCGGATGAGATCGCAGTTGAGGTGTTGCAACTTTGCGATGGCGTGCGCAGCGTCGCCGATATGGTCGACCAGCTTGCAGCCAAATATGCCGCGCCGCGCGAGGCGATTTTAACCGACGTCATTGCGATGCTGCAGGACCTCGCCGACAAGGGCTTTCTGACCGAAGCGCGTGAGAAGGCGTCATGAGCGACATTCTCGCAGACGGCAAAACAGCCAGCACTGCGCCCAGTGATGGGCTCGCGGTTCTGGAATCGCAACGCTCCACCGCGGAGACGTTCGGCATTCCCTTGGCCGTACTCGCCGAGCTGACGCACCGCTGTCCGCTGCAATGCCCCTATTGCTCCAATCCAGTCGAGCTCGACCGTGCAGGCAGCGAGCTGACGACTGCGGAATGGAAGAAGGTCTTGAGCGAACTCGCCGAAATCGGCGTGCTGCAAATCCATTTCTCCGGCGGCGAGCCGACCGCGCGCAAGGACCTGGTGGAGCTGGTGCAGCACGCAACCGATGTCGGGCTGTATAGCAATCTCATTACCTCGGCTGTGCTGTTGACCAAGGAAAAACTGTCGGCGCTGGCCGATGCCGGGCTCTGCCATGTGCAGATCAGTTTCCAGGGCAACGAGCCCATCGTGGCCGATCGCGTCGCCGGATTGAAGAACGCGCATGAGAAGAAGATCGAAGCCGCAAAATGGACACGCGAGCTCGACCTGCCGCTGACAGTCAACGCGGTCATGCACCGCCAGAATTTGCACCAGCTCTCCGACATCATCCAGATGGCGGTCGATCTCGATGCCGACCGGCTGGAAGTCGCCAATGTCCAGTATTACGGCTGGGCCTTGAAGAACCGCGCGGCGCTGATGCCGACGCTCGAACAGATCGAGGAAACCAGCCGCATCGTCGAGGAAGCCGCGACGCGCCTGAAGGGCATCCTCGCCATCGACTATGTGGTGCCGGATTATTATGCACTGCGGCCGAAGAAGTGCATGGGCGGCTGGGGCCGGCAGTTTTTCAACATCTCGCCCGCGGGCAAGGTGCTGCCCTGCCACGCCGCGGAAAGCATCACCGGGCTCGAATTCGAATCCGTCCGCTCAAACCATTCGATCGCCTGGATCTGGCAGAACTCGGAAGCCTTCAACCGCTATCGCGGCACCGGCTGGATGCCCGAGCCGTGCAAGAGCTGCGAGTTCCGCGAAATCGATTTCGGCGGCTGCCGCTGCCAGGCTTTTGCGCTGACGGGCGACGCCGGCAATACCGATCCGGCCTGCACGCTGTCGCCGATGCACGAGCAGATCTTCAAGGACGCCCAACGCGAGGCTGCCGCGCATCAGGACCGTTTCCTCTACCGCAATTTCGCCGGCGGCACGCTGGAGACGGAAGGCGAACATGGCGCCTGATGCCGACGCCGGCAAATCCATCAAACGCGCCGACCCCTTTGCGCCGCTGACATCGGAGCAGCTCGCGGTCGGCGACGGCCACGACATCTATGTCGAGAGCATCGGCCGGCCTGATGGCACTCCAGCGGTCTATCTGCATGGCGGGCCCGGCAGCGGCTGCCAGCCCGACCACCGCCGGCTGTTCGATCCCGAACGTTTTCATGCGGTGCTGTTCGACCAGCGTGGCGCCGGCCGCAGCCGCCCCAAGGGTGGTCGCGAAGCCAACACCTTGGCGCATCTGATCGCGGACATGGAAATGATCCGCGAGAAATTTGGCTTTGAGCGCTGGATGATCGTCGGCGGCTCCTGGGGCGCGACTCTGGCGCTGGCCTATGCGCAGGCCCATCCCGACCGCATCAGCGGCATCGTGCTTCGCGCTACTTTCCTGGGCACGATCGAGGAAATCGAGAACGGTTTTCTAAAAGTGCTGCCTCGGTTCTATCCCGGGCTTTACGACGACTTCATGAGCGTGCTGCCCGAAGGCGAGCGCGCGCAACCGCTGCAGGCCTATTTCCGCCGCATCCTCGAATCCAACCCCGACGTACATATTCCCGCAGCACGGGCATGGGGCGAAACCGAACGCATTCTTTCCGAACACACGCCTAACCGTACACGGCTCGATCTGCCGGCGCTGAATTCGTCGCGTAACATGCCGGCCACGCCGTTTGTGGAAGCGCACTACTTCGCCAATGACTGCTTCATGCAGCCGAGTCAGTTGCTGCGCGAAGCGGACAAGCTCAAAGGCATCCCCGGCATCATCGTGCAGGGCCGCTATGACCTGCTGTGCCCGCCTGCGACCTCGCATGCGCTTGCTGCCGTATGGCAGGAAGCCGAGATCCGCTTTGTCGAGGGCGCCGGCCACACGCTGTACGATCCTGGCGTCCGCGACGCCGTGATGAAGGCAATCGCGGACATGGCGTCGAGAACTGGCAAACAGGAACAATAAAATGCCGATCGCCGGAAAAGGCATGCTGCTGACGTCGATGAATATCGATGCCGAGCACGAAGCCGAGTTCAACCGCTGGTACGATCGCGAACATCTCGAAGAGCGCGTGGCGATCGATGGCTTCCTAGAGGCCCGCCGCTATGTCGCGCATGATGGCAACCCGAAATATCTCAGCCTCTATTCCACTGAAAGCTTGGAGGTGCTGGACAGCCCGGCCTATCGCACCGCGCTGGCGAACCAGACGGCGTGGTCAAAGGCCAACATCGCCCGTTTCCAGAACATGATCCGGGCGGTGGCACGCATCACGGTCAGCCGCGGCACCGGCCGCGGCGCGGCGCTCGGCATTGTCCGGCTGCGTCCCCAGGCCGGCGGCGAGGACAAACTGCGTGCTGCGCTTGCCGAGCAACTCGATCCCACCCAGCTCGACGGCATCATCTCCCTGCACTTGATCGAGAGCGACCCGGCGCTGTCGAAGCCGATCACTGACGATCCCTCCGCACCAAATCCTGGCGCCGGCGATTGGTTCGTATTGATCGATGCGACGGATGTGGATGCGGTGCCTGAGGCAATGCTGCGCTTCAGCGGCAATATCGCATTGAAGCCGCTTGTGATCTCAAGCGGAATCTACCGACTGATGTGGGATCTGGCGAAGAGCGATATCGGCTAAACGCATTCGCTGCTACCGATGGGCGCGGAGAGCTTGGGCGCCATCCGACCCGGCTGGCGCGGCCAGCCAGGAACAGCGCTGCGCCGGCCGTTCCAAATAGCATGCGCTGAATAGGCCGCCGGTAAGCGACCACCAATGAAGACGCTGTTAACACAATGTCGTGTAAAGCGGTGGCCGGGAATTTTGCCTTCTGGCGAGATCTGCTCGGTTCGAAGCGGGCCCCACGGCCAGTGCTTGCGCGACGTGGCTTCGATTTCTTCTTCTCGTAATGGTCGAAGGCCTTGATAAGGCGGATGAGAACTTCCGCCGAAGCCTCTAGCATCGCTTTCAATTACCTTGCTGATGTTCTTTCTCAGATGTGTGATGATCGCCTCAAAGCGCTTTCTGGGTGCTGGGCGACCAATCGGCTGAGGATGCGCTTGGTGACGTTACCGGTTCCCGGTATTTTCAGCCGTAACTGGAGTTGAGATGCATGGCGGAAAAGTCAGCGGGCAGTATGGCCGAGATTTTCGCCGCCTTCCTCACACTGGGGCTGACATCATTCGGCGGGCCAATCGCGCATCTCGGCTACTTCAGGGCGGAATTCGTCGAGCGGCGGAAATGGCTGAGTGAAAGCAGCTACGCCGATATCGTTGCGCTCTGCCAGTTCTTGCCGGGCCCGGCCTCCAGCCAGGTCGGCTTTACGCTTGGCATCCTTCGCGGCAACGGCCTACTCGGCGGACTGGCAGCGTGGTTCGCTTTCACGATGCCATCCGCGCTCATCATGTTTGCCTTCGCAGTCAGTGCGACAGCCCTCACGGGCCCGTTCGCGGAGGGCCTTCTCCACGGCCTGAAGCTGGTCGCGGTCGCCGTGGTCGCGCAGGCGATCTGGGGCATGGCAAACAGCCTGACGCCGGACCGCGAACGGGCTGCCATCGCGCTCGCCGCTGTTGCAATCGTGGTGTTCATCGGCGGATCGTTTGGGCAGATCGGCGCGATCGCGCTCGGGGCGCTAGCCGGGCTCTGGCTGTGTCGCGCAGATGGGCCCACGGCAACGGGCCAGCTCGGCTTTTCCGTGTCACCTCGACACGGCATGGCCGCACTCGTGCTGTTCGCAATTCTGTTCCTGGTCACGCCCTTGGTGACGGCAAAAACCGGCTCGCAAGGGCTTGCCCTGTTCGACGCCTTCTATCGTTCCGGCGCCCTGGTATTCGGCGGCGGCCATGTCGTGCTGCCGCTATTGCAGGCGGAAGTCGTAACGCCGGGCTGGGTCAGCAACGCGGATTTCCTCGCCGGTTACGGCATGGCGCAAGCGGTGCCCGGACCGCTGTTCACATTCGCGGCCTATCTCGGCGCCGTCGCAGAACCCGCCCCCAACGGGCTCGCCGGCGCTTCGATTGCGCTCATCGCCTTGTCCCTGCCGGGACTGCTGCTGGTCTACGGCATGCTGCCGTTCTGGGACGCTCTGCGGCTGCGCCCCAAAGCCCAGGCCGCGATGCGCGGCACCAATGCCGCGGTCGTCGGCATCCTTGGCGCCGCGCTCTACAATCCGGTCTGGACCAGCGCTGTGCTCACACCACGTGACTTCGCCGTCGCGTTGGCGGGCTTCCTGCTGCTGACGGTCTGGAAGCTGCCGCCATGGATTGTCGTGGTCATTCTTGCGACAGCCGGAGCTGCGCTGCGGCTGACCTGACGTCTGCCCGTTTTAGCATTAAAGCAAAGCTGCACTGCACATGCTGCAGTGCCACATCAACGCTGCGACGCCAAATCCACGTCTCCATGCAATTGAAAGCTGGAGATCGCGCAAAATTGCCTTTGTGCCAGCTCTGGAATGGCTCTAATAAGATAAGCCTATGATCCAATTCAAAAACCACAAGAACGCTCCGTAAGCGTTCGCAGGCAAAATAAGGCCGCGTTGCGGTTGCTGGCGCGGACAAGGTAGGAATGAAACCGACTGATATCTCGGCGCCAGACTACTTTCACAAAGTCGTCGATTGCCAATGGGCCTGCCCCGCACACACCCCGGTTCCCGAGTACATCCGTTTGATTGCCGAGGGGCGTTATAGCGACGCCTACATGATCAACTGGAAATCGAATGTGTTTCCCGGAATTCTGGGACGCACCTGCGATCGTCCATGCGAGCCCGCCTGCCGGCGCGGCCGCGTCGAGGAAAACCCGGTTGCGATCTGCCGCCTGAAGCGTGTTGCCGCCGACTTCAAGGATGACGTCAAACACCGCATGCCGAAGCCGCTCGCAAAGAACGGCAGGCGCATCGCGCTGGTCGGCGGCGGTCCTGCTTCGCTGGCGGTGGCGCGAGACCTCGCGCCGCTCGGCTATCACTGCACCGTGTTCGATGCCGATCCCAAGGCGGGCGGCATGATGCGGAGCCAGATTCCAAAGTTCCGCCTGCCGGATTCGGTGATCGACGAGGAGACCGATTACATCCTCAACCTCGGCGTCGAGTTCAAGGGCGGCCACCGCATAGACAGCCTGAAGAAGCTGCTAAGCGAGAACTACGACGCGATCTTTATCGGCTCCGGCGCGCCGCGCGGCCGCGAGCTCGACATCCCCGGCCGCAAGGAAGCCGCCGGTAACATCCATATCGGCATCGAATGGCTGGCATCGGTCTCGTTCGGCCATGTCGAAAAGATCGGTCGCCGCGTGATCGTGCTTGGCGGCGGCAACACCGCGATGGATTGTTGCCGCACCGCGCGCCGGCTCGGCGGCGAGGACGTCAAAGTGATCGTGCGCTCCGGCTTCGAGGAGATGAAGGCAAGCCCATGGGAGAAGGAAGACGCCCTTCACGAGGATATTCCGATCCTCAATTACATGGTGCCGGTGTCATTCAAGCATGTAAGCGGCAAGCTGATCGGCGTTACCTTCCAGAAGGTGAGGGCCGAATACGACGCCAAGGGCCGTCGTAACCTGGTGCCCTCGGGCGAGCCGGACCAGACCATCCCTTGCGACGACGTGCTGGTCGCCGTCGGCCAGGAGAACGCGTTCCCCTGGATCGAGCGCGACTGCGGCATCGAGTTCGATAAATGGAACATGCCGCAGGTCGATCCCAAGACGTTCGTATCGACCAATCCGAAAGTGTTCTTTGGCGGCGATGCTGCCTTCGGCCCGAAGAACATCATCTGGGCGGTGGCGCACGGCCACGACGCCGCGCTGTCGATCCACAAGATGATCTCGGGCGAAGACATCAATGAGCGCCCGCTTCCCGAAGTGCAAATCTCCTCACAGAAGATGGGCATTCACGAGTGGAGCTACGACAACGACATCTCCGGCGACAAGCGCTTCAAGGTGCCGCATCGCGACAAGGTGATCGCGCTAAAGGACATCAAGGCGGAGGTCGAGCTCGGCTATGACGTCAAGCTAGCGCTCGGCGAGGCGCAGCGCTGCCTGAACTGCGACGTGCAGACGATATTCTCGGCGCCCGCCTGCATCGAATGCGACGCCTGCGTCGACATCTGCCCGATGGATTGCATCACGTTTACAGAGAACGGCGAGGAGGACGACCTGCGGCAGCGGCTGAAAGCGCCGTCGCCGCATCACGACCAGGCGCTCTATGTCGCCGAAGGGCTAAAGACCGGCCGCGTCATGGTGAAGGACGAGGACGTCTGCCTGCATTGCGGGCTGTGCGCCGAACGCTGCCCCACCGGCGCCTGGGACATGCAGAAATATCTTATCGATATGACTTACGCGGGATCCACATGTCAGTCCAAAGCCCGATCAGCAGCGTAAACGACTTCGTCGTCCGCTTCGCCAACGTCAACGGCTCGGGTTCGGCGAGCGCCAACGAACTGTTCGCGCGTTCGATCCTGCGCCACGGCGTGCCGGTTAGCCCGCGCAACATCTTCCCTTCAAACATCCAGGGACTTCCGACCTGGTATGAGGTGCGCGTGACGGAGGCCGGCCATCTCGGCGCCCGCGGCGGCGTCGATTTGATGGTAGCGATGAACCCGCAGACCTGGGACAAGGACGTCGCCTCGATCGAGCCCGGCGGCTATCTGTTCTACGATTCGACCAAGCCGATGCCGTCGTCGAAATTCCGCACCGACATCACCGTGATCGGCGTGCCGCTGACTGCGATCACCAATTCGACGTATACCGATCCGCGCCAGCGCCAGCTCTTCAAGAACATCATCTATCTCGGCGCGCTCTGCGCCCTGCTCGACATGGATCCGAAGCTGGTCGAGCAGCTCATCGGCGAGCAGTACAAGGGCAAGGAAAAGCTGCTTTCCTCGAACGTCCACGCGCTGCATCTCGGCCGCGACTGGGCGCTGCAGAACCTGAAATGCCCGATCGGTCTGCGGGTGAAGAAATCAGACAAGGTCGGCGAGCGCATCTTCATCGAAGGCAACAGCGCGGCCGCGCTCGGCGCTGTCTATGGCGGCGCCACCGTCTGCGCCTGGTATCCGATCACGCCATCGTCGTCGGTGGCGGAAGCCTTCACGAGCCACTGCAAGAAGCTGCGGCACGACCCTGAGACGGGCAAGGCGAAATACGCGATCGTGCAAGGCGAGGATGAGCTCGCATCCATCGGCATCGTGATCGGCGCCGCCTGGAACGGCGCGCGGGCCTTTACAGCAACCTCCGGCCCCGGCATTTCCTTGATGACCGAATTCATCGGCCTGTCCTACTTCGCGGAAATTCCGGCCGTGATCATGAACATCCAGCGCGCCGGCCCCTCGACGGGCATGCCGACGCGAACGCAACAATGCGACATCATCGCCTGCGCCTATGCCTCGCACGGCGACACCAAGCACGTCCTGCTATTCCCGGAAGATCCGGCCGAAGCGTTCGAATTCGCGGCGCAGTCGTTCGATCTCGCCGACCGGCTGCAGACCATGATCTTCCTGATGCTCGACCTCGACATCGGCATGAACCACCGACTCTGCCGCCCGCTGAAGTGGGACGACGCCCGGCAATACGACCGCGGCAAGGTGATGACCGCCGAAATGCTCAATGAGCCCGGTCGCGACTTCGGCCGCTATCTCGACGTCGACGGCGACGGCATTCCCTATCGTACCTATCCCGGCACGCACCCCACCAAGGGCTCCTTCTTCACCCGCGGCACCTCGCGCGACCGCTACGCGCGCTATTCAGAGGAAGGCGCCATCTACGCCGACAATATGCAGCGGCTGGTGCGGAAGTTCGAGACTGCCCAGGACATGGTGCCGCGGCCGTTGCAGGCCAACGCTGCCAAGCCAACCAAATACGGCGTAATCTATTTCGGCTCGACCTCGCCGGCGATGGACGAGGCGATCGGGATATTGGAATCGCGCGGGCATCAGCTCGACCGCCTGCGCATCCGCGCGTTCCCGTTCCACTCCAGCGTGGCGAGCTTCATCGCCGACCATGATTTCGTTTACGTGGTCGAGCAGAATCGCGACGCCCAGCTTCGGCAGTTGATCGTCAACGAGAACGGCATCGATCCGGTCCGACTGGTGCCGATCCTGCATTATGATGGCACGCCGATCACCGCGCGCTTCATCGCCAACGCGATCGGCGACCACCAGGATCACCTCAAAGTGACCCCTCTCCGCAAGGCCGTGTCATGACCTACATTGCAAAACCGAAATTCCAGCATCCGGGCCTGCCGAAGAACGAACTCGGCTACACCCACCGGGATTACGAGGGGAAAGTTTCGACCCTGTGCGCCGGCTGCGGCCACGATTCGATCACCGCCTCGATCATCGAGGCCTGCTATGAGCTCTCGATCGAGCCGCACCGGGTGGCAAAAATCTCCGGCATCGGTTGCTCGTCAAAGACGCCGGACTATTTCCTCGGCAATTCGCACGGCTTCAACTCGGTGCACGGCCGCATGCCGTCGGTACTGACCGGTGCCAACCTCGCTAACCGTGATCTGATCTACCTCGGCGTTTCCGGCGACGGCGATAGCGCCTCGATCGGCTTCGGCCAGTTCGCGCATTCGATCCGGCGCGGGGTCAACATGACCTATATCGTCGAGAACAACGGCGTGTACGGCCTGACCAAGGGGCAATTTTCGGCGACCGCCGATCGAGGCTCGAAGTCGAAAAAGGGCGTGATAAACACCGACAACGCCATCGACCTGGTGGCGATCGCGCTACAATTGGGTGCTAGCTTCGTGGCGCGCAGCTTCTCCGGCGACAAGAGCCAACTCGTGCCGCTGATTGCGGCTGCGATCCGGCACAAGGGCGCGGCGTTCATCGACGTGATCAGCCCCTGCATCGCCTTCAACAATCACGCCGGCTCGACCAAGAGCTTTGACTATGTCCGCGAGCACAACGATGCGGTCAACCGCCTCGACGTCCTCACCGGCCGCGACCCGATCACCATCGAATATGCGCCGGGCACGGTGCAGGTGGTCGAACAGCATGACGGCACGCGGCTGGCGCTGCGCAAGATCGACGCCGACTACGACGCCAACGATCGTCTGGCGGCGATGACGTTCCTGCAGAAACACGCCGCCAAAGGCCAGGTCGTCACTGGGCTGCTCTATGTCGATCCGGACGCGGAAGACCTCCACGCCCATCTCGACACCGTCGAGACGCCGCTCAATACGCTGGAGGCGAAGGACCTGTGCCCCGGCTCGGCGGCGCTGGAAAAAATCAACGCCAGCCTGCGGTAGTTAAGCTGCGCTAAAGCTGCTCAAACCCCTCGTCCTGAGGAGCCCGCGGAGCGGGCGTCTCGAAGGATGTAGGCCACAGGTGGGGCCTCATGGTTCGAGACGCGCTACGCGTTCCTCACCATGAGGGTTCATGACGCGGTAAACCCGGCTAGGCTACCGCAGCGATGTTCCGCGGGTGCGCAACGTACTCCTTCAAGACCTTGTCGGACGACGTATCGACCTCGACGAGGGACACGTCGTAGGTCCAGAGATCGGCAAGGTGCTGCAGCACGCGCTTGGTGTCGGCCTCGCTAAGCTGGGCGCCCTTTACCACGGTATGGCGCAGCATCAGGCGGCGATCGCCTGCAAGGTCGACGTCGACGACTTCGATGTTGGGGTCGATGAAACCGACATCGTACTGCCGCGCCAGTTCGCGCCGGAGCCGGCGATAGCCGCGCTCATCGTGGATGGCATCGACCAGGATGCCGGAGCGCTCTTGTGGATCGTCATGCAGATGGAACATGCGGAAGTGCCGCATCAGCCGCGGGCTCATGAACTGGCTGATGAAGCTTTCATCGCGATAATTGGCCCAGACATCGCGCAGTATGCCCATCGCATCGCCCTTCCCGGCGATATCCGGGAACCACTCGCGGTCCTCGTCTTCCGGATTGGTGACAATGCGCTCGATGTCCTGCATCATCGCAAATCCCAGCGCATACGGGTTGAAGCCGGAATAGCGCGGATCGTCGAACTCGGGCTGGAACACGACGTTGGTGTGCGACTGCAGGAATTCGAGGAAGTTGCCGTCCGTCAGCCGCCCCTGCTCGTGCAACCGGCTGATGATGCGATAGTGAACGTAGGTCGCCGTGCCCTCGTTCATCACCTTGGTCTGGCTCTGCGGATAGAAATATTGCGCGATGTGCCGCACGATCCGCAGTATCTCGCGTTGCCAGGGCTTCAACCGCGGCGCCGTCTTCTCGAGAAAATACAGCAGGTTTTCCTGCGGTAGACCGAGCATCTGCCGACGACGCTCGACGTCCAGTATCGCGTTGCTCTTGGCCGGGCCGGTCGGAACGGTACGCCACAGATCGTTGAAGGCGCTCTCCTCATGGGCACGGCGCCTGCCCGCCCGCTTTTCCTCCGCGCGTAGATCGAGGCTCTTCTTGCCGGGATAGCGGTCGATGCCGTGCGACATCAGGGCGTGCGCGGCGTCGAGCGTATGCTCGACCGCCAGCCGGCCATGGCGCTCCTCGCAATGCGCCACATAGCGCTTGGCGAACTCGAGATAATCGAGGATGCCGTCGGCGTCGGTCCATTGCTTGAATAGATAGTTGTTCTTGAAGAAATGATTGTGGCCGAAAGCGGCATGCGCGATGACGAGCGTCTGCATCGTCGCGGTGTTTTCCTCCATCAGGTAGGATATGCACGGCGAGGAGTTGATGACGATCTCGTAGGCCAGACCCATTAGCCCCTTGCGGTAGGACGCCTCCTGAAAGGCAAAATGCTTGCCGAACGACCAATGCTTGTAGAACAGCGGCATGCCGACGGATGAATAGGCGTCCAGCATCTGCTCGGCGGTGATGACCTCGATCTGGTTGGGATAGACGTCGAGCCCCAATTCTTGCACCGCAACCTGCTCGCAGGCATCGCAAATCCGCTGCAGCGTCCGGAAATTCCAGTCGGCACCCTCGAACAGCAACTGGTCAGTCGCGGTCATGATGCGGTCCTTTCCTGCGGGCCACGACGCTGGAAGAGATCGTGAAACACCGGGAAAATCTCGCTGCGCTCGTTGACCTTGCGCATCGACAGCGGCGCGCCGCTGGCGCGCAGGCCCTCGTAGAGGGTCCAGAGCGCCGAATTGGGCATTTCGTAGGATAGGCCGTTTTCCTGGCCGACTTCCAGGTAGGCAAAAAACTGGGTGACCGGCAGGATGTTGTCGGTGAGGAGCCGGCTCGCGACTTCCCCGTCCGCGTAGGAATTGTCCCCGTCGGAAGCCTGTGCAGCGTAGATGTTCCAGTCCGCCGGCCGGAACCGCGACCGCACAATTTCATGCATCGCCTGCAACGCGCTTGAGACCAGCGTGCCGCCGGAAGCCGGCCCGTAAAAGAACGTCTGCTCGTCGACCTCTTCGGCCCGGTCGGTATGCCGGATGAAAACGATCTCGACGTGGCGATACCGCCGCTTCAGGAAGACGTAGAGCAGCATATAGAAGCGCTTGGCGAGATCCTTCATATGCTCGGTCATCGAACCGGAGACGTCCATCAGGCAGAACATCACGGCCTGCGCCACGGGCTTCGGTACCGTCTCGAAACGCCGGTACCGGATGTCGATCGGATCGATGAACGGGATGCGGCGCATCTTTGACTTCAGGGTCTCGATCTCGGCCATGAGTTCGGCGCGACGCTCCTCACTGCAATCCAAAAGCTCCGCTTCGAGGGCCTCCAGCACCTCCGGCCTCGGTCGCCGTAGCGCAACGCGCCGCGCCAGAGCGCGACTTACCGTTCGGCTCACCGAGATGTTGGCAGGCGATCCGGATGTTGTGTAACCGGCTCGGCGAATGCCTTCGCTCTCCACCTCAGCCAGCTTTCGCTTGGCAAGATCGGGCAGCTCCAGGTCGTCCAGGAACAGGTCAACAAACTCGTCGCGGCTGAGAACGAAGCGGAACGTATCTTCGCTGTCGCCCTCGCCCGCCCCTCTTCCCTTGCCGCCGCTCTGGTTCGGTCGCGGAAGGATATCACCTTCGACGAACTTCTTGTTTCCAGGCAGCACCATGTCGCGCGTGCCGCCTTCGCGGCGAAAGCGCGGCTCATCCATGCCGTCGATCGGGACGCTGACCTCGCCGCCTTCCAGGACATCCTTGATGTCCCGGCTCTGCGACGATTTCTTCACAGCTCCCTGGACCAGCGCCTTGGCCCTGCGCAGAAAGCGCTGGCGATTCTCAAGACTCTTGCTGCCTGGATTCAGGCGCCGGTCGACGATGTGAATAGCCACTTTTTCATCCGCCTCAGCCAGCCTGTTTTACGCGCATGTACCACTCGACCAGCCTGCGGACCTGCCGCTCGGTATAGCCGCGCTCGACCATGCGCGCGACAAACTCGGTATGTTTCTTCTCGGTGTCACCGTCCTTCTTCGAGCCGAACGAAATGACGGGAAGCAGGTCCTCAACCTGGGAGAATATCCGCTTCTCTATCACTTCCCGGATCTTCTCGTAGCTGGTCCACGCCGGGTTCTTGCCGCCGTTCTGGGCGCGCGACCGCAGCGAGAACTTGACGACCTCGTTGCGGAAGTCCTTGGGATTGGCAATGCCGGCCGGCTTTTCGATCTTGGTCAGCTCCTGATTGAGCAGGTCGCGATCGAGCAGTTGTCCGGTGTCCGGGTCCTTGAAGTCCTGATCCTCGATCCAGGCATCGGCATAGTCGACATAGCGGTCGAACAGATTCTGACCGTAATCCGCATAGGATTCCAGATAGGCCTTCTGGATTTCATGCCCGATGAATTCGGCGTAGCGCGGCGCCAGCTCCGCCTTGATGAATTCGAGGTAACGCTTCTCGACTTCATCGGGAAGCTGCTCGCGCCGGATCGCCTGCTCCAGCGTGTACATCAGGTGGACCGCGTCGGCACCGACCTCATTGGTGTCATGGTTGAAGGTCGCGGCGAGAACCTTGAAGGCGAAGCGGGTCGAAACGCCGTCCATGCCTTCATCGACGCCGGCAGCGTCCCTGTACTCCTGAACGCTGCGCGCCTTCGGATCCGACTCCTTCAGGCTTTCACCATCGTAGATCCGCATCTTGGCGAACACAGTCGAATTCTCGTGCTTGCGCAACCGCGACATCACCGAGAAGCGCGCCATCGTTTCCAATGTGGCCGGAGCGCACGGTGCGGTAGCTAGTTCGGAGCTCTGGATCAGCTTCTCGTAGATCTTCTGTTCTTCGGTAACCCGCAGGACGTACGGCACCTTGATGACGCAGATGCGGTCGATGAAGGCCTCATTGTTCTTGTTGGCTTTGAAGCTTTGCCATTCGGCCTCGTTGGAGTGGGCGAGAATGACGCCGGTGAAGGGGATCGCACCGATATTCTCGGTCCCGATATAGTTGCCCTCCTGCGTCGCCGTCAGCAGCGGATGCAGCATCTTGATCGGCGCCTTGAACATCTCGACGAATTCGAGAATACCCTGATTGGCGCGGTTGAGGCCGCCCGAATAGCTGTAGGCGTCGGGATCGTTCTGGGCAAAGGTCTCCAGCTTGCGGATGTCGACCTTGCCGACCAAAGACGAGATGTCCTGGTTGTTTTCATCTCCAGGCTCGGTCTTTGCGATCGCGATCTGCCGCAGCCGCGACGGCTGGATCCTGGCGACGCGGAATTGCGAGATGTCGCCACCGAACGCTTCGAGGCGCTTATAGCACCACGGACTCATCAATCCGGTGAGGCGACGGCGCGGAATGCCGTACTTCTCCTCGAGCATCGGCCCCAGCGAATCCGGATCGAACAGGCTGAGCGGGCTTTCGAACACGGGGCTCAGTTCGTCGCCGGCCTTCAACACGTAGATCGGATGGACTTCCATCAACGACTTGAGGCGCTCGGCGAGCGACGACTTTCCGCCACCGACTGGACCCAGCAGATAGAGTATCTGCTTGCGCTCTTCGAGGCCTTGAGCTGCGTGGCGGAAGAACCCGACGATGCGCTCGATCGTGTCTTCCATGCCGTAGAAGCCGGCGAAGGCCGGATAGACCCGCATCGTGCGGTTCAAAAAGATACGGCCAAGGCGAGAGTCCTTGGCCGTGTCGATCATCTGAGGCTCGCCGATCGCAGCTAGTAGTCGTTCGGTCGCGTTGGCATATAGCATCGGATCGTTTCGACACGACTCGAGATATTCCGCCATCGATATGTCGGTCTGGCTTCTAGCTTCGAAGGACCGGGCGAAAGCATTGAACAGAGAATCGTTGTACATGATCCGTCTCTCCATGGTCACCTGTAAATGCCGGACGCACCACTAGGGTTCCAGTATCGGAGCGTCACAGCTTCCGTTCGCGAATCACCATCAGCACCTGCACTGATTGGACACGCGAGCGACTTGACAATGCAATGCAATAGTCGTGCTAAGGGCATCCACCTCGTATTGATACGGTGCCATTTCACTCGCGTTGTAACCGTGCAGCAACATTTTTCACCCGGGAAGTACTGAGCAGTATGTAAGGGGTTTTTTGGGGATTGTGAGCAGGTGCGGGGCTCGAATCTGCGTCCGGTCTGGCAAGGCGAAGGCGGCAAACGTCGCAATCCCGGGCTCTGAACGGGGGATAAACGCCGAATTTATCGCACATTCAGGCCTCTGGGCGGGCCGCGCTGACGCAAAATGGCCAAATATCCGTCAGGCCAGTCGCGAAGCTCCGCGTTTGAATGCACCCGGCGACACCTGCAACTAAAGTAATACGCCGTGCGTTAAATCCGAGTCTGCCATGAAACATCTCTGGATGGCCGCCGCCGTTGCCTCCCTCGTCGGAGCCGAGGCCTGCCACGCCCAGGATGGTGTCCGACAAGGCCAAAGCCAGCGCATTCGATGCCCGAATGTTCGGCGGCCAGCTCAGCCAAAAAGGGCTTATGCCTGCTTCGTGCGTCGTTATGACGCCAACCATCTGGCGCAGCATCCGAAGCAGAAAGTCAGCGCGATGGAGCTGTTGGTGACGGTCGAAGACGCGCCGGAAGATAAGACCGTGAATTATTCCTTCCATCTCGGTTTCAAATATCGCCACCGAGCCGGCAATTTCGAGTCCAGCGGCTATTGCAATCACATTGTCGCCGAAAACACCGGCGGTGAAATTCGTCTCGGCTGCGGCGTCGATTGCGAAGGCGGCGGTATTGAAGTGGCGATGACCGCGGCGGCGTGGTGCGGATCGCCGAACTGCAATCGCAGGGTTATCTTTACCTGAGGCCGTGAGGCGTTGCTGATTGACGTGAACAATTCCCTCATTTGACAATTTGGTCGCCGCACTTTCGCCGCTCCATCGCGCTGAATACGTCTTGTCTTCTGATCCAGGCCGCACAAAATCGCAAGACAGACCGGAGGCGAGAAACGAAGGCTCATGACGGGCTTCTTCACGACTTCGTGCATGCGCCCGTTGGTGTCGCCATTCCGAACGCTGGTTTGACCGATCCGCCAGGATCGCAGCGGGCAAGAACGGACTTTTCCGGGATCGAACCGAAGCCACTGGCGTTATCGTCCCGGACCGCTCCATTCCATCCGGCTGCATGCCCAACCAAATGTTGACTTTCTGGCCCTGTCCCCGAAAGCTGCCGGAAGCCCAAAAATCGACTGATCGAACAGAACAGGCACCATGAATCCCGTCAAAGCACTCGAAAATCATGGCCAGGCAATCTGGCTCGACTTCCTCGCCCGCGGCTTCGTCGCCAACGGCGACCTCAAGGCGCTGATCGACAGCGACGGTGTCAAAGGTGTGACGTCGAATCCCTCGATCTTCGAAAAGGCGATCGGCAGTTCGGACGAATATGACGGTGCCATCAGCCACGCCCTGAGGGCGGGCGACCGCCCCGTCGCCGACCTGTTCGAGGCGCTCGCCATCGAGGATATCCAGAACGCCGCCGACGTGCTGCGCCCGGTGTACGACCATTTGAACGGAAACGACGGCTTCGTCAGCCTTGAGGTCTCGCCCTATCTGGCAACGGATACCAAGGGGACCATTGCGGAAGCCCAGCGGCTCTGGAAGGACGTCAAGCGTCAGAACTTGATGGTGAAGGTGCCGGCCACGCCGGAAGGCCTGCCCGCGATCGAACATCTGATCGGCGAAGGCATCAGCATCAACATCACGCTATTGTTCTCGCAAGACGTCTATCGCGAGGTGGCGGAGGCGTACATCGCGGGCCTGGAAAAATACGTCGCCAAGGGCGGCGATCCCTCTCACGTCGCCAGCGTCGCGTCTTTCTTCGTCAGCCGCATCGATACCGCGGTCGACAAGCAGCTCGACGAGAAGATCGCGAGGGCCAATGACCCCGGCGAGAAGGAGCGGCTGAGCGCATTGAAGGGTAAGGTCGCCATCGCCAACGCCAAGCTCGCCTATCAGGACTACAAGCGGCTGTTCGCGGGGCCCCGCTGGGAGAAGCTTGCCGCCGAGGGCGCCAAGCCGCAGCGGCTGTTGTGGGCCTCCACCGGCACCAAGAACAAGGACTATAGCGACGTGCTGTATGTCGAGGAGCTGATCGGTCCCAATACCGTCAACACCGTGCCGCCAGCAACGCTCGATGCATTCCGCGATCATGGCAAGCTGAGAGACAGCCTCGAGGAGAATATCGACGACGCGCGCCGCGTGCTGGAAGAGCTCGAGAAATCCGGCATCTCGCTCGACGCCATCACGGCCGAGCTGGTCAAGGACGGCGTCAAGCTGTTCGCGGATTCTGCTGACAAGCTCTATGGCGCGGTCGCATACAAGCGTGCGACCTCGCTCAGCGGCGGCATCGACCGGCAGCAATTCGCGTTGGGCGATGGCATCGGCAAGGCCGTCGTGATGAGCACCGAGGAGTGGCGCGCATCAGCCAAGATACGAAGGCTTTGGCAAAAGGACAAGTCGGTCTGGACCGGTGACGACGAGAACAAATGGCTGGGCTGGCTGAACAGCGCGGCTGCCGCCAATGTCGCCGACTACGAGGATTTTGCCCGCCGCGTGAAGGGGCAAAATTTCAGCGACGCGGTCGTGCTCGGCATGGGCGGATCGAGCCTCGGACCGGAGGTGCTGGCTGAGACGTTTGCCAAGAAATCCGGTTTCCCGAAGCTGCATGTGCTCGATTCCACCGATCCCGCGCAGGTGCAGGCGATGGAGGAGACCGTCGATCTCGCCCACACGCTGTTCATCGTCTCCAGCAAGTCCGGCGGCACTACCGAGCCGAACGTGATGAAGGATTACTTCTTCGATCGCGTCGCCAAGACCATCGGCAAGGACAAGGCCGGCCATCGCTTCATTGCGGTCACCGATCCCGGCTCGTCCCTGGAGAAAGTCGCGATCAGCCAAGGCTTTGCCCGCATCTTCCATGGCGATCCCACGATCGGCGGGCGCTATTCGGTGCTGTCGCCGTTCGGACTGGTGCCGGCGGCTGCCGCCGGCATCGACGTTCGCAACCTGATCACGCACGCGCTCGCGATGGTGCGCTCCTGCGGCGCCGACGTGCCGCCGCACGAAAATCCGGGCGTGCAGCTGGGACTGGCGATAGGCCTTGCCGGCCTCGAAGGCCGCGACAAGGTGACGATTACCTCGTCGGAGAAGGTCGCGGATTTCGGCGCCTGGGCCGAGCAACTGATCGCCGAGTCTACCGGCAAGGACGGCAAGGGCCTGATCCCGATCGACGGCGAGCCGCTCGGCGACCCCGCGCTATACGGCGACGACCGCTTCTTCATCGATATCCGGACCGAGGGCGAGGATGACGCCTCCCATGATGATCGGCTCAAGGCGCTCGAGGCGGCCGGACATCCCGTCGTTCGCATCATCATGAAGTCGATCGACCATATCGGGCAGGAGTTTTTCCGATTTGAGATGGCGACCGCTGTCGCGGGTGCGATCCTCGGCATCAATCCATTCAACCAGCCCGACGTAGAAGCGGCCAAGATCAAGACGCGCGAGTTGACGCGTGCGTTCGAGAAGACCGGATCGCTGCCGGCGGAGGAGCCGGTGATTTCGACCGACGAGGCTGATCTTTACACCGACGAGCACAATGCGGCCGAGCTGCGCAAGGCCGGCGCCAACGGCACGCTTGGCTCCTGGGTCAAAGCGCATCTTTCGCGCTCCGACAGCGGCGACTATGTAGCCCTGCTCGCCTATATCGCGCGCAATCCCGGCACGATCGGCTCGCTGCAAAAGATGCGGCTTGCGGTGCGCGACAAGCATCATCTGGCGACCTGCGCCGAATTCGGCCCGCGCTTCCTGCACTCGACCGGCCAGGCCTACAAGGGCGGTCCCGACAGCGGCGTGTTCCTGCAGATCACGGCCGACGATGCCGAGGATTTGCCAGTGCCCGGACAGAAGGCAAGTTTCGGCATCATCAAGGCAGCGCAGGCGCGCGGCGATTTCGACGTGCTCACCGAACGCGGCAGGCGTGCGCTGCGCGTCCATCTCAAGGGCGATCTCGGATCGGGCCTGTCTGCGCTCGATGCCGCGATCGCAGAAGCGCTTAGCTAGGGAAGTCAGAACATGCAACTCGGCATGATCGGCCTCGGCCGGATGGGCGGCAACATTGTCCGCCGGCTGATGAAGAACGGCCACACCGCCGTCGTCTACGACAAGGACACCAAGGCGGTCGCTGCACTCGCGGCGGAAGGCGCAACCGGCGCTGACACGCTGGAAGATTTCGTCGCGAAACTGGAGAAGCCGCGCACCGCCTGGGTAATGCTCCCGGCAGGCAAGATCACCGAGACGACCATCGAGGCATTGGCAAAGCTGATGCAGCCCGGCGACGCCATCATCGACGGCGGCAACACGTTCTGGCAGGACGACGTCCGCCGCGGCGCGGCGCTGAAGGCAAAAGGCCTGCACTACCTCGACGTCGGCACCAGCGGCGGCGTCTGGGGCATCGAGCGCGGCTATTGCATGATGATCGGCGGTGACAAGGCGGTGGTCGACCGGCTCGATCCGATCTTCAAGACGCTGGCGCCGGGCGTGGGCGACATTCCGCGCACACCGGGACGCGAGGGCCGCGACCCGCGTGTCGAGCAGGGCTATATCCATGCCGGGCCGTCCGGCGCCGGACATTTCGTCAAGATGATCCATAACGGCATCGAATACGGCCTGATGCAGGCCTATGCCGAAGGATTTGATATCCTGAAGAACGCCAACATCGACGCGCTGCCGCCGGAGTATCGTTTCGAGTTCAACATTGCCGACATCGCTGAAGTGTGGCGGCGCGGCAGCGTGATCCCCTCCTGGCTGCTCGATCTCACCGCTTCGGCGCTTGCGGAAAACCAGACGCTCGACACCTACTCCGGATTTGTCGAAGATTCCGGCGAAGGCCGCTGGACCGTCAACGCCGCGATCGACGAAGCCGTACCGGCGGAAGTGCTGACGGCGGCGCTCTTTGCTCGGTTCCGTTCGCGCAAGGACCACACCTTTGCGGAAAAGATTCTTTCCGCGATGCGGGCCGGTTTCGGCGGCCACAAGGAGCCGCCGAAGAACCTCACTTCAAAGACGTGAGCGGTCATGGCGGTCGGTCAAACAACACAGAAGAAGCCCGATCCCTGCTCCTTCGTCATTTTCGGCGTCACCGGCGACCTCACGCACCGGCTGGTCGTCCCTGCCCTCTATAATCTCGCCGCCAGCGATCTCCTGCCGGACCGGTTCTGTCTGGTCGGAGTCGCGCGCAAAGGCATGACGAGCGACAAGCTGCGCGAGAGCCTGATGAAGGGCCTGCGCCAGTTCGCGACCCGGCCGGTGGACGAAGCGATTTCGCGTCGTCTTTTGGACTGCCTGACCTGCATCGAAGCCGATCCCAAGGATCCGGCTTCATTCGACGCGATGAGCAAGCAGCTCGGCGAGCTGGAGGCCGCGCGAAACACTGGCGGCAACCGCCTGTTCTACCTGGCAACACCGCCGAACGCATTCCTGCCGATCAGCCGCGAGCTAGGCCGCACCGGCATGCTGGCCGAGAACGGCGCGTGGCGGCGGCTGGTGGTGGAAAAACCGTTCGGCACCGACCTCGCTTCCGCGAAGGCACTGAACAGTGAATTGCTCAAGCTCCTTGATGAGCACGAGATCTACCGGATCGATCACTATCTCGGCAAGGAAACGGTGCAGAACATTTTGGTGCTGCGCTTCGCCAACGGCATGTTCGAGCCGATCTGGAATCGCAACCATATCGACCATGTCCAGATCACGGTCAATGAACAGCTCGGCGTCGGCCACCGCGGCAGTTTTTACGACCAGACCGGCGCGCTGCGCGACATGGTGCCGAACCATCTGTTTCAACTGCTGTCACTGGTGGCAATGGAGCCGCCGATCCGGTTCGACGCGCATTCGGTGCGCACTGAAAAGGCGGACGTGCTGGCCGCGATCCAGGTCCAGAGCGAGGCCGAGGCGTTGCGGAATTCGGTGCGCGGGCAATATCTGGCCGGCCGGATCGGCGACAACGAGATTGTCGACTACCGCAAAATCGAGGACGTCGGGCCCGGCAGCACGACCGAGACCTATGTCGCGCTGAAGCTGATCATTGACAACTGGCGCTGGGCCGGCGTTCCCTTCTACCTGCGCACCGGGAAGGCGCTCGGCATCAAGCGCACTGAAGTTGCGATCAAGTTCAAGCAGGCGCCGTTCGCGATGTTCAACTGCACGCCGGTGGAACGGCTGGCGCAAAACTACCTCGTGATCGGCGTCGCGCCGAACGAAGGCATCGCGCTGCAGTTCAACACCAAGGTGCCCGGCCCCTCGATCCTGATCGACGGCGTCGAGATGAAGTTTCGCTACAAGGACTATTTCAAGGCGGAGCCTTCGACCGGCTACGAGACGCTAATCCATGACTGCATGATCGGCGACAACATCCTGTTCCAGCGCGCCGACAGCGTTGAGGCCGGCTGGAAGGCGGTGCAGCCGTTCCTCGATGTCTGGAAGAAGGCAGGGGCCAAGGGGTTGATGACCTACAAGGCTGGCAGCGAAGGCCCGCAGGAAGCGAACGAACTGTTGACCCGCGACGGCCGAACTTGGCGAAAGCTCGGGTGAGCGATGACAGCGAACGACAATCGCCGCGTGATCGCGGTCGCCGATCCGGCCGCACTGGCCGAGGCCGCGGCTGAACGCGTGCTGGCCAGGATCGAGGCCAATGGCGGCCGCGTGGCGATTTGCCTGACCGGCGGATCGAGCCCCAGACAGCTTTATCAACTGCTCGCAACGGATGCCTATCGCAGCCAGATTCCGTGGCAGCGCGTGCACTGGTTCATTGGTGACGAGCGCTTCGTGCCGGCGGACGACCCGCTCAACAATATGGGCATGGCGCGGGCGGCTTTCCTGGACCGATGCGCGCCGGCGGCAAACATCCATCCGATTCCGACCGCGACGGCCGACCCGACCGATCCGGACCGCTGCGCCGCGCTTTACGAACGGGAACTGCAATCGTTCTATGGGGCAGACACGCTCGATCAAGCCCGCCCCTTGTTCGATCTCGTGTTGATGGGTGTAGGTCCCGATGGCCACACCGCATCGCTGTTTCCCGGCGATCCCGCGCTCGATGAGACCGCGCGCTGGGTGGTCGGCGTGCCACGCGCGAATGTCGAGCCATTCGTCCCGCGGGTCACCCTTACGCTGCCCACCCTTGCCTCCTGCCGCGAAATGCTGTTCGAGATTGCGGGCGCCGAGAAACGTGCGACCTTGACGCGCCTCTTTGCACGCGAGAACTGGCCTGCCAACCGCGCGCGATCCACCGGGGAGACGGTCTGGCTGGTGGACCGGGATGCGCTTCCGGAGGATTTTGGTGGGCGATAGGACTCCTAGCGCGCTGGTGGTGATGGGCGTTTCCGGTTCGGGCAAGAGCACCATCGCCGATCATCTCGCCAAACGCCTCGGCTGGCGCTACGAGGACGGCGACCGGTTTCACCCGCCAGACAATGTAGCGAAGATGAGCGCCGGCCATCCTCTGACCGACGAGGACCGCTGGCCGTGGCTGCGGGCGATCGCCGACGAGATCGACCGCCGCGCGGCATCCGGCGAGCACGCCGTGATCGCCTGCTCGGCGCTCAAGCGCGCCTATCGTGAGATTCTCGTGCACGGCCGCGACGATGTTCGTATCGTCTTTCTCGACGGAACGCTGGATCTGATCGCCGAGCGACTTGCCGCCCGCAAGGGCCATTTCATGCCGCCGGGCCTGCTCGCCAGCCAGTTCAGGACGCTGGAGCCGCCGGGCGCGGGCGAGCGGCCGATCATTGTATCGATCGATGCCCCGGTCGAGAACATCGTGGATGACATCGTCGGTCAATTGAACCTGGTCCCCCAATGACACGTATCGCGCTCGTTGTTTCCGACGTCGACGGCACCCTGTTGACGCACAACAAGGTCCTGACTGATGGCGCCAAGGCGGCCGTGCGCAAGCTGCATGCGGCCGGCATCGGCTTCACCATCGTCTCCAGCCGGCCGACCATCGGCATGGGTTTTCTGATCGAACAGCTTTCGATCGTGCTTCCCGTCGGCGCCTTCAACGGCAGCTCGATCGTAGATGCCGGGCTCAAGCCGATTGAGCAGCATCTGATCGGCTCGGCCGTGGCGCAGCGCAGCCTGGACGTGCTCAATGCCTTCGGCGTCGATATCTGGCTGTTCACCAATCAGCGCTGGTATGCGCGCAATCCCGACGGCGAGTACGTCCCGCACGAGAAGCGGGCCATCAAGGCGGACCCGACCATCGTCGCCGATTTCACGCCGCATCTCGCGGACGCCTGCAAGATCGTCGGCGCCAGTTCGGATGCCGAGCTGTTGCAGCGCTGCGAGGCAGCGATGCGGGAGGCCGTCGGCCGCGAGGCGACCGCGGTCCGTTCGCAGACCTATTATCTCGACGTCACGCCGCCCGGTCATGACAAGGGCACCTTCGTGGACGCCATGATCAGGCGGCTCGGCATTCCGGCGGCAGCGGTCGCTACCATCGGCGACATGGAGAATGATCTTCCGATGTTTGCCCGAAGCGGCGTTTCGTTTGCGATGGGCAATGCGGCCGAAGGCATCAAGAAGCACGCGACGCATGTCACCGACAGCAACGAGCGCGACGGCTTTGCAGCGGCGATCGAGACGGTGCTACGGCTCGGATAGGGCATGGCGAGCGCAGAATCGCAGGTGGGCAAAGCGACGCGTGCCCGCCATTTTCGAGGCAAGACGTGAGATGGCGGGCACGGCGCTGCGCGCGTTTGCCCACCCTACCGACCTCGTCCGCTATTTCGAGCGCTGCATCGCGGGCTTCTCGGTCGACTTCTTCGCCACGCTGAGGTTCTGCGCGGTGTTGATCAACGCGATATGCGTCAGCGCCTGCGGGAAATTGCCGGTCTGGCGACGGGCCGCCGTATCGTACTCCTCGGCCAGGAGGCCGAGGTCGTTGGCGATCGCGACCACACGGTCAAAAAGTTCTTGCGCCTTGGCGAACTCACCCGCCAGAACATAGGCATCCGCCAGCCACAGCGTGCAGGCGAGGAACGCGCCTTCGGCCGGCTGCTTCTCCACTTCACGGGGATCGTGCCGCAACACGAAGCCGTCGCGCATCAGATACCGTTCGGTCGCCTCCAGCGTGCCGCGCACACGGGGATCTTCAGGCGGCAGGAACCCAACCGACGGCAGCAACAGGATAGATGCATCGAGCATCTTTGAGCCGTAGGACTCGACGAAGGCGTTTAGTTCGGGATCGAATCCCCTGGCGCAGACGTCGCGGTGAATAGCGTCGCGCAGCACCCGCCACTTCACAAGCGGCGCCTTGAAACCGAACATCTCCGCGCTCTTGATGCCGCGATCGAATGCGACCCAGGTCATCACCTTCGACGAGACATAATGCCTGCCCGCGCCGCGGCGCTCCCAGATGCCGTGATCCGGCTGGTCCCAGCGTCCGGCAAGGTGCTGCAGCACGGCGCATTCCAGCGCCCAACTCGTTTCATCCATTTCGAGCTTGGCCACGCGCCACTGGTGAAAGGCGTCGATCAGTTCGCCGTAGACGTCGAGCTGCAGTTGCGCATGCGCGGCGTTGCCGATCCGCACAGGACGTGCGCCTTCATAGCCGGGCAGCCACGTGGCCTCCCATTCCAGGAGACGCCGCTGGCCCATGATGCCGTACATGATCTGCATGTTGGCGGGAGAACCCGCCGCTGCCCGCAACAGCCAATGGTGCCAGGCGGAAGCTTCCTCGGTATAGCCCGAGTTCATCAGCGCCAGCAGCGTAAAGGTCGCATCGCGCAGCCAACAGAAGCGATAATCCCAATTCCTGGCGCCGCCGAGCTTTTCAGGCAGCGAGGTGGTCGGCGCAGCAACGATGCCGCCAGTCGGGGCATAGGTCTGCGCCTTCAGCGTGATCAGCGAGCGCATCACGAGATCGCGATACTCGCTTTGATAGGTGCAGCGGCTGCACCATTCGCTCCAGAACGCCTCGGTATCCTTCAACGCATACGAGGGATCGATAGGCTTCGGTACTGGCAGATGCGACGGACCGTAGGTGAGCACGAAGGGAATGGTATCGCCCTCGCCGACCTCAAAATCGGCCACCGTCGTCAAGTCCTCGCCACGGGTTTCCACCGGGGTACGCAAGACCGTCATGTCCTGCCCGCAGATCGCGAGCAGCGCCGAGCCGTCCTCGGTCTTCTTGACCCAGGGAATGTCGACGCCGAAGCCGAAGCGGATCACCAATTGCATGTGCATCCTGACCCGCCCGCGCACGCCGCGCACCAGCCGCACCACATCTGAGGCATTGCCGCGCGGCGGCATGAAATCGATCAGATCGACCGCGCCGTCAGCCGTCTCGAACCGCGTCTCCAGGATCAGGGTATTGTCCCAATAGCGGCGCGAAGTGCCGGTGACCTCCTCCACCGGTGCGATCAGCCAGCGGCCGTGCTTGTGGGTGCCGAGAAGGGCTGCAAAGCAGGCGTCGGAATCGAAGGCCGGCCAGCACAGCCAATCGATCGATCCGTCACGGCCGACCAGTGCCGCGGTCTCGCAATCGCCGATCAACCCGTAGTCTTCGATCCGGCACGACAAGGTGATTCACCAGCAGGGCCGAATGGCGTTTCTTGCAGCTGTCATCCCGCTCTGCCTTCCTCCTCGAGTTCGTCAGATCGCGGCGCGCGACCGCTCATGGGTTGCCGCCTTGAGTGCAGCGACGTCGACCGTGGACGTCATCTCCTCGATCGGCACCGGAAGCCGCCGCCGCCAGTTCGGATGCTCGTTGACAGTGCCGGGGATATTGGGCTGATCGACCATCCCGAGCAGATCCTCCAGCGAGACCGCGAGCAGCCGCGATTTGGTCCGTGCCAGGAAATTCGCGACCGAATAGAGATCATTGCGGTCGATGGCGGAATGACGCAACACTTCATCCAGCATGGCAAGTGCGTGCCACCGCGCATCGTCGCTCTCGCCCGGATCGATCCCGAGCGAGCGCTTCAGCTTGAGATCTCCGAACGAGCGCCAGCCGGCATAGGTCGAGAGATCATGGGTGTTGAAGGTCACGAGCGCGTTGGTCAGATAATGATCGATGTTGCGGAATGATCCGTGGTCATCGCGCTCGAACATCATCACGAGATACGACCAGATGCCCCAATCGGCCATCTGGTCGCGAAATCCTTCCGGCACGGTGCCGAGATCTTCGCCGATCACGACGCAGCGATGCGCGAGGCTTTCCAGCGCGGTCACCGCGAGCAGCGCCTCGAATGGCATCTGCACATAGACGCCGTCGCGTGCGGTGAAGCCTTGCGGCACCAGATAGAGCCGCTTCAGGCCCAGGACATGATCGAGCCGGATCGCGCCGGCGTGCCGCATCGAGGCGCGCAGCATGTCGCGATACGGCGCAAAGGACTGCCGCTCGAGCCCTGCCGCATTGAAGCCGGCAAGACCCCAGGTCTGGCCGGCGGTGTTGAGCGGATCGGGTGGCGCGCCCACGCCGAGATGGCGGGAGATCGCGACCTGTTCATTCCAGGCGTCGAACCCGTCTGCCTGCACGCCGACCGCGACGTCGAGATAGAGCCCGACCTTCATGCCAAGCTTCTTCGCCAGATCGCTGGCCGCACCGAGCTGCCGGTCTGCGGTCCATTGCACAAATTCGACGAATTCGATTTCACCGGCGTCCGCGCCCTGGCGGAGAGCGGCGCATCTGGCGTCGTCCGGCTGCCGCCACTCCTCCGGCCATTCCCACCACGGCTTGCCGAATTTGTGCCGGAGCACCTCGAAGCAGGCAAAATGCGACAGCAACGTGCCGCGCTCGGTCCGGAATTTGTCGAAGTCCTGTTGGCGGACCGGGTTGGCATTGGCCTTGAAGGCAGCAAAGGCGGAGCGAAGCGCGCGCCATTTCAAACCGGCGACACCGACATAATCGACAACGTCGCCCGCCCGCAATGGCGCCAGCGCCTCGCGGGTTTCGGAATCGAGCTGATATTCGGGAAGCTTTTCGACGTCGATGTAAAGCGCGTTGAGAAACAACCGGCTGTTCGGCGAATACGGGCTGCAATCGCCCGGGCGATCGTCGAACAGGGCGTGCAGCGGATTGAGGCCGACGCCGTCGGCGCCGAGATGATCGGCGAGTTCGATCAGGCTTGCGAGGTCGGTGAAGTCGCCCATGCCCCAGTTGCGCGCGGAGCGGATGCCGTAAAGCTGGGCCGCGAGCAGCCAGCAGCGGTCGAACTCGCCGCCAAATGCCCGCTCCGGCGCCGAAACCAGCGGCACGTCCTCGGTAGTCGCGGCATCGCTCACCTGCAGCCGGTAGATGCCGAGCGGCAGGTCCCTTGGCCAATCGATGGCGTGATCGGAGCTTTCGCCGTTGGCGATAACTCCTGAATCCGCAACGATTTTCCACTCCACGGGGAGCCTGGCTGTAGGGAGTTCGGTTCGCGACGGCCGTCCGGACCGGACCACGAGCGGATGGCCGACCAGCGGCCCCGCCGCCTGCGGCGGCAGGGCATCCAGGATAATTTTGAGCGCCGCCGCGTCTGTCACACGGCGATTACCCTGTCCATCCAGGAATTCGGTCTGAATTCCCTGGGCTTTAGCTTGAGCGAAAAGATCCATTCGGCACGTACTTTGCACGCAAACATCAAACCGATGTCGCGAAATTGTCTAATTAGGGGAAGGAGATAGACGGTGTGTAACGCTCAGGCCCGCCAACGGTTCCGTTGGAACCAAAGCGAGCCGAGCGGCTTCTATCTATGTCCGGAACGTCCCCCTTTCTGCAAACGAAACGGGGACGTCATTTCCATGGCAATGGCATCACCGTGAACAAAAAAGCGCAAACCGCCGAGAGCTCCAACGCCGGCGTCTCCCTCACTATCGACAGTGCCTATCCGCTGAATCCGGATAGCAGCCTTGTGGTCGAAGCAAAAGAGGTGCCCGTCGCCGACGCCGTCACCGACGAGCTCTGGTACAAGGACGCGATCATTTATCAGTTGCACGTCAAGGCCTTCGCCGACAGCAACAATGACGGCATCGGCGACTTTGCCGGGCTGACCGAGAAACTGGGTTACCTGCAGGACCTCGGCGTCACCACGCTGTGGCTATTACCGTTCTACCCCTCGCCCGGCCGCGACGACGGCTACGACATCGCCGATTACGGCGACATCAATCCCGATTTCGGGACGATGAAGGATTTCAAGCGCTTTATCCAGGAAGCCAAGAAGCGCGGCCTGCGGGTGATCACCGAACTCGTCATCAACCACACGTCCGACCAGCACGACTGGTTCAAGCGCGCCCGCCGCTCGGACCCGAAGTCAAGCGCCCGCAACTGGTATGTCTGGAGTGATACTGACCAGAAATATCTGGGCACCCGGATCATCTTCACCGATACCGAGAAGTCGAACTGGACCTGGGACCCGGAAGCCGGCCAGTTCTATTGGCACCGCTTCTTCTCGCACCAACCGGATCTCAATTTCGACAATCCACGCGTGGTGAGCGCGCTGGTGCAGGTGATGAAGCGCTGGCTCGACACCGGCGTCGACGGTTTCCGGCTCGACGCCATTCCCTACCTCTGCGAGCGCGACGGCACCAACAACGAGAACCTGCCGGAGACGCATGCCATCATCAAGCGGCTGCGCAGTGAGCTCGATGCCTACGCAAAAGGCAAGGTGCTGCTGGCCGAGGCCAATCAATGGCCGGAGGACGTACAGGAATATTTCGGCCGTGGCGACGAATGCCACATGGCCTATCACTTTCCGCTAATGCCGCGCATCTACATGGCAATCGCGCAGGAAGACCGTTTTCCGATCACCGACATCCTGCGCCAGACGCCGGATATTCCAAGCAATTGCCAGTGGGCGCTGTTCCTGCGCAACCATGATGAACTGACGCTGGAAATGGTCACCGACGTCGAGCGCGACTACCTGTGGTCGACCTACGCCAACGATCCCCGCGCCCGCATCAATGTCGGCATCCGGCGCCGGCTGGCGCCGCTTATGGATAATGACCGGCGCAAGATCGAGCTGATGAATTCGCTGTTGTTCTCGTTCCCGGGCACGCCGATCATCTACTACGGCGACGAGATCGGCATGGGCGACAACATCTATCTCGGTGACCGCAACGGCGTCCGCACCCCGATGCAGTGGACGCCGGATCGCAATGGCGGCTTCTCCCGTGCCGACCCCGCGCGGCTCTACGCGCCGACCATCATGGACCCGGTCTATGGCTACGAGTCCGTCAACGTCGAGGCGCAGTCGCGCAGCCTCTCCTCGCTGCTCTCTGCCACCAAGCGGCTGATTGCGGTCCGCAAATCCACGCTCGCCTTCGGCCGCGGCAGCATGACATTCATCCGCCCGGAAAACCGCTCGGTGCTGTGCTACGTGCGCCAGTACGGGGACGAGGTCATTCTGTGCGTCGCCAACCTGTCGCGATCGGCTCAGGCGACCGAACTGGATCTCTCCGCCTTCAAGGACCGCATCCCACTGGAAATGCTCGGCCGCACACGCTTCCCGGCGATCGGCGAGCTACCTTATATGATCACGCTGTCGCCTTACGGCTTCTACTGGTTCGAACTGCAGGAGCGCGACAAGTCGGCGCCGGTGCCGCAGCGGGCAGTGCCCGAGTTCGAAACGCTGGTGGTGCCGTTGAACGCGACCTGGGTATCGCTGGCGCGCGAGCGCGGCGTGTTCGAGCGCGACGTGCTTCCGGGACATCTGGCGCGCAGCCGCTGGTATCCGGAACGCTCGGCCAAGGCGATCCATCCGAAACTGACGTCGGCGATTCCGTTCTGCGACATCGGCGACAACCGGCCGTGGCTCGCTTTTTTCGAAGCGACGCAGCGCGGCGTCACCACGCGCTACGTGCTGCCGATGCAGATCGAATGGGTGCGCTTCGACCGCGAGCGCTACAACCCGAAGGCGCTGGCCGCCGTTCGGCAAGGAGCGCGCGAAGGAACCCTGCTCGACGTTGCCACCGAGCAGATCTTCATCGCGCTATTTTTGCGCAATCTGCAGCAATCGCTGACGGTCGACGAGAGCGAACAGGGGTTGCGGCTCGAATTCCGCCCGACCAGCCGCTTCGGCGACAAGCCGATCCGGCAGCCCGAGCACATTCGCACCATTGAATCCGAACTGCCGCGCAGCACCGCGCTGGTGGACAATGACTATGTCGTCAAGATCTACCGGACGGTTCAGGCCGGTCCCAATCCCGAAATCGAGATGGGACGCTTCCTGACCGACATCGCCAACTTTCCCAATGCGCCGGCGCTGCTCGGCAGCGCCGAGTTGGTCGAGGGCAACGAGAAGAGCGCGATCGGCGTCGTTCACGCCTTCATCGCCAATCAGGGCGACCTCTGGACCGTGAGTGCGGCCTATCTCGATCGCTTCGTCGAGGAGCAGAGGCTGCTCGCAGCGAGCATCCATCCCGGCGAGCGCGAGGAAGAGATCCCTTATCTGCGCTACATCTCGCAGGCCGGACGGCGCGTGGCCGAGCTGCATGTTGCGCTCGCCAGCAACGGCGAGCTTGCCGAATTCGCGCCGGAGCCGACCAGCCGCGACGATGTGCAGCGCTGGGTCGACGATCTGATGCTCAGCGCCGGGCGCGTCTTCGATGCGCTTCGGCAGCGGCGAGATACGCTGAAGGAAGCCGACCGAGCGTTGGCCGACCAGGTGCTGGCGTTGCAGCCGGTCCTGCCGGATTGGCTGGAAACGCTGCTGCTGCGTGAGGCCGACGCCGCCAACATTCGCGGCCATGGCGACCTCGATCTCAGCCAGTTGCTGATCGTCAAGGACGACATCTTCATCGTCGACTTCGAAGGCGCGCCGCGGCGCAGTATTGCTGAACGCCGGCGCAAGATGCCTGCAGCACGCGACATCGCAAGCCTGATCCGCTCGATCGACTATTCGGCAACCGCAGCCCTTGAGCGCGCGCTCAAAGTAGCCCACGATGACCACGGCAAGCTCGGCGCGGCGCTTGGCGAATGGCGGGACCGGACGACAGCCGCATTTCTCGCCGCCTACCGCGAAGCGATGACCGACCAACGGCTGTGGCCGGCCGATCCGACGACGGCAGACGGCTTGCTGACCTTCTTCCTGCTCGAGAAGGCCTTGAACGAGATCGAGCACGAACTGTCATTCCGGCCGGAATGGCTGCGCGTGCCACTGAGCGGAATTATCAGAATGTTGTCACAACCGTCCTTCGAGGCCTCATGACCAAGCTATCCGCAGAGGCCTACGCAATCATCGAAGGCAAGCATTCGGATCCGTTTCGATATCTCGGCTTGCACAGCGAAGGCGGACACAGCGTAGTGCGCGCTTTTATCCCCGAAGCGTCCAACGTGGAGGCGATCTGCGAGCAAGGCGAGACGGCGCCGCTTGAACGCATTCACGATGCCGGGCTGTTTGAAGGCGCGCTGCCGAACGGATCGAAGCGCTACCAGCTCCGCGCCCGCTTCGGCGAGAACGTCGTCGATCTCGACGATCCCTACCGCTTTCCGCCCGTGCTCAGCGACTTCGACCTCTATCTCCTGGGAGAAGGCACCCACCGGCGGATCTACGACAAGCTCGGCGCGCATCCGATGACACTCGACGGCGTCGACGGCGTGGCGTTCGTGGTGCTGGCGCCGAACGCCAAGGCGGTCAACGTGGTCGGCGATTTCAATTTCTGGAATGCGCGGCGGCATCCGATGCGGGTGCGCGGCGTCGGCTATTGGGAACTGTTCGTGCCCCATGCCCGCGCCGGCGACCGATACAAGTTCGATATTACGGGCTCCGACGGACGGCATCTGCCGCTGAAATCCGATCCGGTCGCCTTTGCGGCGGAAGTCCGGCCTTCGACGGCTTCGATCGTCGTCGATGAAAGCCGAATTCCGAAGCCGCGGCCCGCGCCGGCCGGCATCAACGCGATCGAGGCGCCGATCTCGATCTACGAGGTCCATCTCGGCTCCTGGCGGCGCAAGAACGGCAATGAATGGCTGAGCTATCGCGACCTCGCCGAACAGCTTCCGGCCTATGCGAAGGATATGGGCTTCACCCATCTCGAGTTTCTGCCCGTCAGCGAACATCCGTTCGACGGCTCCTGGGGCTATCAGCCGACCGGCCTGTACGCGCCGACCAGCCGGTTCGGCGCGCCGGAAGATTTTTCCGCCCTCGTCGATGCCTGTCATCGCGAAGGGCTCGGCGTGTGGCTCGACTGGGTGCCCGGACATTTTCCCGACGATCCGCATGGGCTCGGCTATTTCGACGGCACCGCGCTTTACGAGCACGCTCACCCGATGCAGGGCCGCCACCTCGACTGGGGCACGCTGATCTACAATTACGGCCGCACCGAAGTGGTCAATTTCCTGGTCTCCAACGCGCTGTTCTGGCTCGATCGCTACGGCATCGACGGCCTGCGCGTCGATGCCGTCGCCTCGATGCTCTACCTCGACTACAGCCGGCCCGCCGGCGAGTGGATCCCCAACCGGCATGGCGGGAGGGAAAACCTCGAAGCCATCGAGTTCCTGCGCCGCTTCAACATCGAAGTGTTCGGGCATTTTCCGGAAGCCACCACGGCTGCGGAGGAATCCACCGCATGGCCGCAGGTCTCGCGGCCGGTCGAATATGGCGGGCTCGGCTTCGGCTTCAAATGGAACATGGGCTGGATGCACGACACGCTGAAATATATCGGCAAGGATCCGATATACCGGAAGCACCATCACGGCGACGTGCTGTTCGGCTTGCATTACGCATTCTCGGAGAATTTCATTTTGCCGCTGTCGCATGACGAAGTCGTGCACGGCAAGCGATCGATCCTCGGCCGCATGCCGGGCGACGAGTGGCAGCGCTTTGCGAACCTGCGTGCTTATTACAGCTTCATGTTCGGCCATCCCGGCAAGAAGCTCCTGTTCATGGGCTGCGAGTTCGGCCAGGAGCGCGAATGGAATCACGATCATTCGCTCGACTGGCACCTCTTGGCGCAGCCCCGCCATAGCGGCATCCAGAACCTGATCCGCGACCTCAACCGGCTCTATCGCAGCGTGCCGGCGCTGCACCAGATGGATTGCAACCAGGCGGGATTTGAATGGGTCATCACCCACGATTCCGGCGGCAACGTCTTTGCCTGGCTGCGCAAGGGTTTCGATGCGCGCGCGCGCTGCCTCGTGGTCGTGAACTTCTCGCCGAACGTCTATCACAATTACCGCGTCCGGGTGCCGTTCGCCGGGACGTGGAAGGAAGCGCTCAATTCCGACTCTGCGCATTATGGCGGCAGCAATGTCGGCAACGTCGGCGAAGTCCATACCCTGGAAGGCAACATCCCCGAACTCAGCCTCACCATTCCGCCTCTGGCTGCGATCTTTCTCGTACCGGAAGGCTGACGTATGCGACTGTCCGCGGGAAGCCCCGCCCGCCTCGGAGCAAGCTGGGACGGCAGGGGCACCAACTTTGCGCTGTTCTCGGCCAATGCGGAGAAGGTCGAGCTTTGCCTGTTCGACGGCCAGGGCCGCCGCGAACTCGAGCGAATCGAGCTGCCCGAGCGCAATGAGGACGTTTGGCACGGCTATCTCAACGACGTCTCGCCCGGACAGCTCTACGGCTACCGCGTCCACGGCCCCTACGCGCCGGAGCGCGGACACCGCTTCAACGCCAACAAGCTGCTGCTCGATCCCTATGCCAAGCGGCTCGCCGGCCGGCTGGTGTGGAGCGACGCTCATTTCGGCTACCGGACGGGAAGCGCGCGCGAGGATCTTTCGTTCGACCGCCGCGATAATGCGCGCGGCATGCCGAAGGCTGTCGTGGTCGACGAGAGCTTCAACTGGGGCCGCCGCGAGATACGGCCGAACATCGCCTGGGAAGACACCATCATCTACGAGGCCCACGTCAAGGGCCTGACGCAGAGGCGCGACGACGTGGCGCCGGGCTGGCGCGGCACCTATGGCGGGCTGTGCTCGCCGGCGATGATCGACCATCTCAAGCGGCTCGGCGTCACCACCATCGAACTATTGCCGATCCACGGCCTGATCGACGACCGGGTGCTGGTGGAACGGAAGCTTGCGAACTATTGGGGTTACAACACGCTGGCGTTCTTCGCGCCGGAGCCGCGCTATGCGCAGGACAACGCGCTCGACGCGTTCCGCACCACGGTGGCGCGGCTGCACGACGCCGGCATCGAGGTGATGCTCGACGTGGTCTACAACCACACCGCCGAAGGCAATCATCTCGGCCCGACGCTGTGTTTCCGCGGCATCGATAACGCGTCCTATTACTGGCTCAACAAAGAGCATCCGCGCTACTATGACGACTTCACCGGCTGCGGCAGCTCGGTCAACCTCACCCATCCGCGCGTGCTGCAGATGGTGATGGATTCGCTGCGCTACTGGGTCGAGGTCTGTCACGTCGACGGCTTCCGTTTCGACCTCGCCACCACGCTGGCGCGCGGGCCAAACGGTTTTGACCGGAATTCCGCGTTCCTCACGGCCGTGCGGCAGGACCCGGTGCTGGCAACTGTAAAACTCGTCGCCGAGCCGTGGGACCTCGGCTTGGGTGGCTATCAGGTCGGCGCGTTTCCCTCGCAATGGTCGGAATGGAATGACCGTTATCGCAGCGCGTTGCGGCGTTACTGGAGCGGCGAAGGCAGCCTGATCGGCGAGGTCTCGCGCCGCATGACCGCCTCATCCGACCTGTTCCACCATGACAACCGCGCAACGCGCGCCAGCATCAACCACATCACCGTCCATGACGGTTTCACGCTGGCGGACCTGTTCAGCTACAACGAGAAGCACAACGAGGCGAACGGCGAGGACAATCGCGACGGCTCCAACGACAACCACAGCAACAATTGCGGCCATGAGGGCCCGACCACCGACCCCGCGATCGTGGCGCTGCGCCGGCAGCTCCGCAAGAACCAGCTCGCCTGCCTGTTCCTCGCGCAGGGGACGCCCTTGATGCTGGCCGGCGATGAGGTCGGCAATTCGCAGAACGGTAACAACAACGCCTATTGCCAGGACAATGAAATCGGCTGGGTCAACTGGGAAAATCTCGGCAAGCCTGGCGAGGACCTAATCGATTTCGTCGGCCACATGACCGCGCTACGCCGGCGCTTCCCGCAACTCCGCTCCCAGCGCTGGCTTTCGGGACGACGCAAGGATGGCTCGTTTGGCGTGCTGTGGCTGACGCCCGCGGCCGAGGAGATGCAGGAAGCCGACTGGAATTTTCCGGAAGGACGTTTCCTCGCCTATGTGCTTGGGCCTTTGGAACCAGGTCAACCGCCGATCTTTATCGTCCTGAATGCCGCGCCCGAAGAGATCGGTTTCAAAATGCCCGAGATGCCCGAGTACAAGAACTGGCAGCAGGTGCTGAACACGACCGTAGCCGTGCAGAACTTCGTTGAATTCGCTTCCGGTGCAGAGACCAGCGCGCCGCCGCGGTCGGTGCTTGCCTTTGCGGGCGCGGCATGAATGACCGGCAATTCGGCCCGCATCTGACAAACTACGGCACGCGGTTTCGGCTGTGGGCGCCGGCGGCGACACGCGTCGAGGTGATGCTGGAGCAACCTCACGCGATGAGGCGCGGCGGGGACGGCTGGTTCACGGCCGATATTGCCGGCGTCAAGGCCGGCGCACGCTACAAATTCCGCGTCGATGACGAACTCGATGTCCCCGATCCAGCTTCCCTGTTTCAGCCCGAGGACGTTTTCGGCCCGAGCGAAGTGATCGACCATGACGCCTATCCGTGGCGGGCCGCAAGCTGGCGCGGGCGGCCGTGGCAGGAGGCGGTCATCGTCGAGGCCCATGTCGGCACCTTCACTCGGGACGGCACCTATCGCGCGATGATCGACCGGCTCGACCATCTCGTCGAGACCGGCATTACTGCATTGGAATTGATGCCGCTGGCGGATTTCGCCGGCTCCCGCAACTGGGGCTATGACGGCGTCTTGTGGTACGCACCCGACAGCGCCTATGGCCGTCCCGAAGATCTCAAGGAGCTGATCGACGAGGCGCATCTGCGCGGGCTGATGGTGATACTCGACGTGGTCTACAACCATTTCGGCCCCGAGGGAAATTATATCGGCCGCTATGCACCCTCCTTCTTCACCAAAGCCCAGACGCCATGGGGCAGCGCGATCGACTATCGCGTGAAAGAGGTCCGCGCCTTTGCGATCGAGAACGCGCTCTCCTGGCTGCGCGACTATCGCTTCGACGGACTGCGGCTCGATGCAGTCAACTCGATCGTTGAACCGGGTGGGCTGTCGCTGCTGCACGACATCAGCGCCGCTGCCGGCCGGCTTGCCGCGGAAACCGGCCGGCACATTCACCTCGTGCTGGAGAACGGCGACAACCGCGCCAGCATTCTGGACCCCATCCAGGACCCACCACACGGCAAATACCGCGCGCAATGGAACGACGATTATCACCACGCCTGGCGCGTGCTGATGACCGGCGAGAAGCAGGGCTATTATGGCGACTATCAGCGCTCGCCGATATCGGATATCGCCCGCTCGCTGTCATCAGGTTTCGTCTACCAGGGCGAGATGTCCGCATTTCGTGGCATCAGGCGTGGCGAGCCGAGCCGTCATCTGGCGCCGACCGCCTTCATCAACTTCCTGCAGAACCACGACCAGATCGGCAATCGTGCGCTGGGTGACCGGCTCGAAGGGAATGCCGATGCGCGGATGATCGAGGCGGCGCTTCAGGTTCTGCTGATCGCGCCTCACATCCCCATGCTGTTCATGGGCGAGGAATGGGGCTCGACGGTCCCGTTCCCGTTCTTCTGCGATTTCGGCGGCGAACTCGCCGACGCGGTTCGGAAGGGCCGCCGCATCGAATTGGCCTGGGCCTATGCGGAATATGGTGATGAAGTCCCCGATGCGCTTGCCGCTTCGACCCGCGATTCCGCCGTACTCGATTGGAATGGCCGCGACGCTCCGGCGGGGCGGAAGCGCCTGACGATGGTACGAAAACTATTGCAGGTCCGGCGGCAAGAGATTGTGCCGCGGCTGGCCGGCGCAGCTTTTGGGACAGCAGACGGGGAAAGCAACGGGTTGCTGACAGCCGATTGGCGCATGGGCGATGGCACCGCGCTTCGCCTCACCGCCAACCTGTCGGAAGCCGCTGTCAGCCACGGCGTAGCTGCAGGAACCCTGATCTGGGGTAGCGAGTTGGGCAATAGCGTCCCGCCATGGTCGGTGCACTGGCGCATCGGATAGGAAAATGCCCCCGGCGATCCCGATCGCGACCTACCGCCTGCAATTGTCGGCGGATTTCGATTTCGACGCCGCCGCTGCCGTGGTGCCCTACCTGAAGGCGCTCGGCATCACCCATCTCTATGCATCGCCCTTCATGCGCGCCCGCAAGGGCAGCGCACACGGCTACGACGTCACCGACCACGCCCAGTTCAATCCGGAGCTCGGCGGCGAAGCCGGCTTCGAGCGGCTCAGCGCAGCCTTGCAGCAACACGATCTCGGGCTGATCCTGGATTTTGTGCCCAACCATGTCGGCGTCCATTGCGACGATAATCCATGGTGGCTTGACGTGCTGGAATGGGGTCCCGCCTCGCCGCACGCGGCTTCGTTCGACATCGACTGGGAACAATTGCCGTATCGCGCCCGCGGCGGGGTGCTGCTGCCGATCATCGGCTCGTCCTACGGTCAGGCGCTGGAAAGCGGCGAGATCGAATTGCGCTATGACGCCGGCGAAGGCAGCTTTTCGGCCTGGTACTTTGAGCATCGGCTGCCGATCGCGCCGGAACGTTATGGCGAAATGCTGCGGATGATCGTCAAGGAAGCGGGCGCGGAGGACAGCACGCCCGGCAAGGGCATGCTTGCGCTGGCCTCCCGCTATCAGGGGCCGCGACGTCCCAACCGCAAGGAAGCGCCCGCCTTCAAGACCGAGCTGAAAGGCATCGCGGGAGCCGCCGAGATCATCGCGCGCGGCCTCGCGGCCTATCGCGCCGGGGCGGATCGCGCCGCTGCAACGCAGGCGCTGCATCATCTGCTCGAACGCCAGCACTACAAGCTCGGGCACTGGCGGCTTGCGTCCAGCGACATCAACTACCGGCGCTTCTTCGACATCAATACGCTGGCAGGCCTGCGCGTCGAGGACGCCGCCACATTCGAAGCGGTCCACCGTCTGGTCAAACGGTTGATCGCGGAGGAAAAGCTGCAGGGCCTGCGGCTCGACCACATCGACGGCCTGCGCGATCCCGTCCAGTATTTCCAGCGCCTGCGCCGGCTGATCCGCGATGGCTTTGGCGGGCGGAGCAGGCCCTTCTACGTGGTGGTCGAGAAAATTCTTGGCGAGTACGAAAAGCTGCCGCCGTTCGCCGGCGTTCACGGCACCACCGGCTATGAGTGGCTGAACGCGATCACCCATGTGCTGATCGAGGGAAGCGGCCTGGAGCCGCTCGACGAGATTTGGCGGCAAATCAGCAATCAGTCGCCGAAACTCGAACCGATCCTGCGAGATGCAAAACGTCGCGTGTTGGAAACGCTGCTGACCAGCGAATTCACGGTCTTGACGCGCCTCCTGGCGCGGATTGCCAGCGGGCATTATTCAACCCGCGACTATTCCGCCGACAGCCTGCGGCAGGCGCTCGAACTCTACGTGCTGCACTTTCCGGTGTACCGCACCTACCTGACAGCGTCGGGCCCGTCTGCGCATGATCGCCAGTTGATATCAGGAACGATCGAACGGGCGCGCGCCGACTGGTTTGCCGCCGATGACGGCATCTTCGATTTCCTGCGCGACACGCTAACGATGGACCTGATCAAGCCCGGACGTACGCACCACAGTGCGCCGCGGGTGCGCCGGTTTGCACTGAAGGTGCAGCAGTTCACCGGACCGATGATGGCAAAGTCGCTGGAGGACACGACGTTCTACCGCTACCATCGCCTGCTTGCGCTGAACGAGGTCGGCGGCGATCCTGCGGCCAGGGCGTTATCGGTTGATGGCTTTCACGGGATGATGGAGGCGCGCGCCGGGGAATGGCCGCATGGCATGACGGCGACTGCAACGCATGACACCAAGCGCGGCGAGGATGCCCGCGCTCGAATTCTGGCGCTATCGGAAATTCCGGGCGAATGGACCAGCACGGTAGCCCGATGGAAGCTGCTCAACGCGCCGCATCTGCTCGTCGATGGCGATCTTCGCGCGCCGTCGGCACCGTTCGAATACATGCTGTATCAGGCGCTTGTGGGGGCATGGCAGCCGGACGACGCATCGTTTGTGGACCGTATGCAGGAATATGCCCTGAAGGCTGCGCGCGAGGGCAAACAGGAAACGAGTTGGCTCAATCCGCACGCGACCTATGAGGCGGGCGTCAAGAGCTTCATCGCGAAGATTCTCGATCCGGCAGTGTCCGGCGAATTCCTGAATTCCCTGCAGACGCTGGCGCAGCGGCTCTCGTTGCTGGGCGCCCTGAACTCGCTCAGCCATATCACGCTGAAGACGACGATACCGGGCGTGCCGGACTTCTATCAGGGCACGGAACTTTGGGATTTTTCGCTGGTCGATCCCGACAACCGGCGGCCGGTCGACTTTGCCGAACGCGGTGGCCGGCTGGACGCGGTGGAGAATCCGAATTGGGATCGGCTGGTCGAGAAATGGCCGAGCGGTCACCTGAAGCTGGCCTGGACACGGCATCTGCTTGAGCTTCGGACCGAGCTCGCCGATACGTTCACAAGCGGTGATTACGAGCCATTGGAAGTAAGCGGGCCGCATCGCGACCACTTCATCGCGTTCGCTCGGCGGCAGGGTCGCGACGCGGCGATTGTCGTGGTCACACGATGGTTCGCGCCGTTTACCGACAGCGGCAGACACTGGCCTGGTCCGGAGAACTACGACGCCGCTCTGAACGTCGGCGATTATGCGGCGGAAGGTTTTGCCGACGCCGATGCCGCGCAATTGCGTCTGTCAGATCTGCTGACGCATCTCCCGGTCGCGGTGCTGAAAGCCAGGTTCAATGGCGCGGCAAAGCCGGCACAAAGGCGCCGTCGCGGCTGATGCGTCAGTTTTTCTTGGTCAGCAGCAACTGGCCGCGGCTGCGAATCGCAGCCTGGGCCGCTTCGGCAAAGCGCTGCAACAGCCATGGCAGCACCACTTCCACCTGCACATGATCGTCGGCAACGTCGACATGGCCTGCTGCGCCTTGCCCAAGCGCGCGCACGCGGAAGATCATGCGGTTGTCTTCCCAGCGCTCCTCGTCGACACTCAGCATCGGCACGCTGGAAGCGGCGCGCGACAGTCCTGTCTTGAGGCGGCGCATCGCCTCCTCGCGGCCCAGACTATGCGGGATGGAAACCACGAGCGGTTTGGTCATCGCTGAAAAATCCTCCTTGATCTAACTGCATGTAATTGTCCGCGGTTCGAAAGTAAGGACCGCACGCATTATCGCAACGCAGAACGGAACTTAGATGATTCACGGTTGTTGTTCCCAGTGAAGGGCAGACGTGCAGAATGCCCCGTTCGGGCTGAGGAGAGGTTCATGTCCATCGGCACCATCATCTTGATCATTCTCATCATCGCCCTGCTTGGCGGCTTTAGCGGCATCGGTGGCGGCCCGTTCTATGGCACCGGATACTACGGCGGTGGCGGACTAGGCCTCGTAATCGTGATCCTGTTGATCCTGCTGCTGCTCGGGAAGATCTAGGCAACGGCGCATAATTGGTAGGTGGGCAAAGGGCGCGAAAGCGCCGTGCCCACCTTTCTCGTTATACGGATGGTGGGCACGCTTCGCTCTGCCCACCCTACGAAAACCACAAAAGGCGTCATCGCGGATCCAGTATTCCAGAGACGTTCGCGGTCAATCGAGAAGCTGCGGCGTACTGGATGCCCCGCCTTTGCGGGGCATGACAGTTTTGGTCTAGTCAGGACAGCGTGACTACATCCCCGCCAGCTTCTTGATCGCCGGCTTGATCGACGCTGCCGCGTCATCGTAGCCGTCCCACGCCTTCGTCTTCGCCAGCAGCGGCGGCACGGTGCGGATCGTGTACTTCTTCGGATCGAGATCGCCGCGCACCTGCGTCCAGGTCAACGGCATCGACACGGTAGCACCCTCTCGCGCACGGGGCGACAAGGCAGCGACCGCCGTCGACATCCGATCGTTGCGAAGATAATCAAGGAAGATCTTTCCCTTGCGCAGCTTCTTCGACATGTTGAGCAGGTAGCGCTCGGGATCATCGTTCGCCATCCACTGGCAGATACCTTGCGCGAACGCCTTCGCCTCTTTCCACGAAACCTTCTCCCTTGCGCCATAAAGCAGCGGCGTCACCACGTGCAGCCCCTTACCGCCGGTGGTCTTGCAGAAGCTTTCGAGACCAACAGCGGTCAATCGCTGGCGCATGTCTTTTGCCGCCTCGATGACGTCGGCGAATTCAACATTGGGCGCGGGATCGAGATCGAACACCAGACGTCCCGGCGTGTCGTAAGCGTCCGGCGCACAATTCCAGGGATGCAATTCGAGGCCGCCGATCTGCGCCACCGCAGCCAATCCCTCAATCCGGTCTATCTGTAGATAGGGCTTGCGGTCGCCCGAAACCTTGGCCAGCTCGAACAGGTTGGACGCGCCCTGCATAGCGTGGCGTTGAAAGAATTTCTCGCCATGGATGCCGTCGGGCGCGCGAACGATCGAGCATGGACGGCCCTTGAGGTGGCCGATCATCCATTCGCCAACCGCCTCGAAATATTGCGCGAGGTCGAGCTTTGTAACGCCCTCGCCGTCGCCGGCGTCGGGCCACAGCTCTTTGTCCGGCTTTGAGATCACCACGCCCATGACCTCGCCGGTCTTGTTCGTTGTTGCGGGCGTTGCCCGCACCGTCGCACCCTTGCCCTTGCCGGGCTTCGGCTGTGCGACGCCTGCCTTGGACGGTGTTTCCGCCTCCACCTCCTCGGCCGGCTTGTCCTGCCGCAGGCCCTTGAACGCGGCCTGCCGGATATTTCCGTCCGCGGTGAACCCTGCGAATTCGATCTCGGCGACCAGTTCGGGTTTCAGCCAGTGCACGTCGCGGGTTTTCTTCGGCGCGTTCTTGCCGCCGAACGGGTTCTTGTCGGAGGCGGCGGCCTTCAGGGCCGGCATGATGCGGCGGACCGTGTCTTGTCCGAAGCCGGTGCCGACCATGCCAACAAACGCCAGATGATCGCCGCGGTAGACGCCGGCCATCAGCGAACGGAATTTGCCGTTGGTGGTCTTCCAGCCGCCCAGCACCACTTCATGGCCGGCGCGGCATTTGGCCTTGGTCCAGCTTTCGGTGCGGCCGGAACGATAGGGCGCGTCGAGTTTCTTGGAGACGATCCCTTCCAGTTCGAGCTTGCAGGCCGATTGCAGCACGGCATCGCCGCCGCTTTCGAAATGCTCGACATAACGGATCTGCTTCTCCTTGCCCTTCTGCGCTTCCAGCAATTTCTTCAGCCGCGCCTTGCGTTCGCCGAGCGGGAGCTTGCGAAAATCTTCACCATTGGCGAACAGCAGGTCGAACGCATAGAAGATCAGGCTCTCGCTGTCGCCGTCCGACAGCGCCGCCTGCAGGGTGGAGAAGTTGGGCGCGCCATTATGATCGAGGGCTACGATCTCGCCATCGATCAGCACGCCGGGAAGCGATGTCGCTTCCTCGGCGATCGCCCGGAATTTGTCGGTCCAGTCGAGGCCTTTTCGGGTATAGAGCACGGCATCGCCGCCTTCGACCCGCAATTGCACGCGGTAGCCGTCGAACTTGATCTCGTGACACCAGCCCTCGCCGCCGGGCGGCCTCTCGACCACCGTGCAAAGCTGCGGCGCAACGAAATCGGGCATCGCCGCGACTTTCTTCGGCTTGACCGTCGGGATCGGGGTGCGCGTCTTGATCTCCGGCGCGGCCCGCAAGGCGGCGGTCTTCCGCAAGGTCCGCGCTTCAGCGGCATCGCCGCGGTTGGATTGCCAGACCGCGTCGGCCTTTGTCTTCGTGGCCAGCATGAACGGCTTTGGCGCCTTGCCCTTGCCTTGCGCGATCTGCTCCATCGTGCGCCCGGAGGCGACCGAACGGTCCTTGTCGAGAATGTCGTTATCCTCGCCTTCCTTGGCGAATTCGTCACGGTGCTTGATCAGGAGCCAGTTGGTACGCTTGCCGCCGTAGCGGTCGCCCCGCATTCGCACCAGCACCCAGCTTCCATGCAGCTTGTCGCCGTGCAGGGTGAATTTCAGGTCGCCCTTCTTGAAGCCGCGATCGGGATCATCAGACTCCCAATAGCCCCGGTCCCACAGCATCACCGTGCCGCCGCCGTATTGGTCTTCCGGAATAGTGCCTTCGAAATCGCCGTAGTCGAGCGGGTGGTCCTCGACCTCGACCGCCAGCCGCTTGTCATGGGGGTCGAGTGACGGCCCCTTGGTGACGGCCCAGGATTTGAACACGCCGTCGAATTCCAGCCTGAGATCGTAATGCAGCCGGCTTGCATCGTGCTTCTGAATCACGAACCGCCGCTCGCGGGCGGGCGCGACCTCGACGTCGCCCGAGGGCTCCGCCGTTTTGCCGAAATCGCGCTTCTTGCGGTACGTGCTGAGTTTCTTCAACGCCACGGCCACACCTCAATCAAAACCGCCCCGCGGCAACACCCGGAACGAAAACCCATACTAGCCGTTGAAGTTCCCAAACCCAACCGCGTCCGGAGATTGCAATGGCCCCCCGCGCCTACTGGAAAGGCTCGCTGAAGCTCTCTTTGGTGTCATGTCCGGTCGTGCTGTATCCGGCCTCGACATCGGTCGAGAAAACGCGCTTTCACATGATCAACAAGGAGACCGGCAACCGGCTGAAGCAGCAGATGATCGATGCCGAGACCGGCGAGGTCGTCGAGAGCGATCAGAAAGGCCGAGGCTATGAGCTGAAGAAGGGTCAGTATGTCGAGATCGAAAAGGAGGAACTCGAAGCCGTCCAGATCGAGAGCAATCACACCATTGAGATCGACAGCTTTGTGCCGCGGGACGAAATCGACAAGCGCTATTACAACCATCCCTATTACATCGCCCCCGACGGCAAAGCGGCAATCGACGCCTTTGCGGTGATCCGCGACGCCATGAAGGACGAGGACCGGGTGGCGCTGGCGCGCATTGTGCTGACCAACCGCGAGCACGTCATGGCGATCGAGCCGCTCGGCAAGGGCCTGCTCGGTACCACGCTGCGCTATCCTTACGAGCTGCGCGACGAGGGCGACTTCTTCGATGATATCAAGACCCCGAAGATCACCAAGGACATGGTCGAACTTGCGGGCCATATCCTGCAGACCAAGGCCGCCCACTTCGACCCCTCGCAATTCAAGGACGAATATGAGGACGCGCTGAAGGCGCTGGTGCGGCGCAAGGCTTCCGGCAAGCCGGTCAAGGTCGTCGAGCCCGAGGAGAAGCCGGACAACGTCATCAATCTGATGGACGCGCTGAAGGCGAGCCTGAAGGGCAAGGCGGCGACGAAACGGCGCGCGCATGCCCCGGCCTCGCGGCGGGCGCCGGCGCGGACGGCAAAGAAAGCGCACCGCTCGGCGGCGAGACACCGCAAGGCGAGCTAGCGCAACTATATCCGTCCATGGCCCACCGGGCCCTACCCTCCCGCTTGCATTACCCGAAGCCGGAAGGCATTTTCCCCTTGGGAACTGACGCCACGACAATAGCGGCGCCGGACCGGGAGGATTTGATGGCATTGACGAAGTCGCACGTCGCAGGACCGACCACGCCTGCGGTACGGGAGATGACATTCGGCGATCTCTTGCGCAAGGCGGCTGAAACCGCGCCCGATCGCCTCGCCCTGATCGCGGGCGTGCCTGACCCGGCGCAGCGGCGGCAATGGACCTACGCGCAGTTCTATCGCGAAACCCAGCGCACCGCCCGCGCGCTGCTGTCCCGCTTCAAGCCCGGCGAGCGCATTGCGGCCTGGGCACAAAATATCCCGGAATGGATGATGCTCGAATTTGGCGCCGGCATGGCGGGCATGATCCTCGTCACCGTGAACCCGGCCTTTCGCGCCCGGGAGCTCGAATATGTGCTGAAACAGTCGCGCTCAGCCGGGGTGTTCGTGGTCAGCGGTTTCCGCGGCAATCCGATGCTCGACACCGTGCAGGCGGTGGCGCCGAACTGCCCCGAACTGCGCGAGATCATCTGCTTCGACGACTGGGATTCCTTTATCGCCGCGGGCGACGATGAAGGCATCAAGCTGCCGGCCGTCAGCCCCGACGATCCCGTCATGATCCAGTATACGTCGGGCACGACGGGCTTTCCGAAAGGCGCCCTGCTCCGTCATCGCGGGCTGCTGAACAATGGTGCCGATACCGCAGACCGGATGGGCGTTGACGACGGCGACGTCTTTGTCACCACGATGCCGCTGTTTCATACCGGCGGCTGCGTCTGCTGCGTGATCGGCGCGGTATCGAAAGCCGCAACCCAGGTGCTGGTCGAGGCCTTCGAACCTGGGCTCGTGCTGGAAATGCTCGGGACCTATCGCGGCAACGCGATGCTCGGCGTGCCTACCATGCTGGTTGCGCTGCTGGAGCATCCGACATTCGCGGCGACCGATCTCTCCTCCGTCAAGGCGATCTGCTCCGGCGGCTCGACAGTGCCGGCCTCGCTGGTGCGGCTGCTGGAGGAAAAGCTCGGCGCGCCCTTTACGATTGTATTCGGTCAGACCGAATGCTCGCCGGTCGCGGCGCAGACCCGCACCACCGACAGCGTCGAGGACAAGGCCAATACAATCGGCCTGCCGCTACCCAATATGGAAACCAAGATTATCGACCCCAACACCGGCGAGACGGTGCCGATCGGCACGATTGGCGAGTTCTGCACCCGCGGTTATCACGTGATGATCGGCTATTTCGAAATGCCCGATGCAACCGCCGCCGCGATCGACGCCGACGGCTGGCTGCACACCGGCGATCTCTGCGCGATGGACTCCCGCGGCTACTGTACAGTCGAAGGCCGCCTCAAGGACATGATCATCCGCGGCGGCGAAAACATCTATCCGCGCGAGCTGGAAGAACTGCTGTTTAGGCATCCCAAGGTCGGCGAGGTCGCCGTGATCGGCCTGCCGCACGAAAAATGGGGCGAAGAGGTCGCGGCCTTTATCCGGCCAGCGCCCGGCGCCATCATCGACAAGGAAGAACTGATCGGCTACATGCGCGCCTCGCTCGCCCCGCACAAAACGCCAAAGCACTGGTACGTCGTCGACGCCTTCCCGCTGACCGGATCGGGCAAGATTCAGAAGTTTAAGCTGCGGGAAGCTTGGACCAAAGGCGAGATGACGGCGATCTAGGCCGTGGATTCACTAACGCATCTGGGTCCCGACGCCCGCCCGACACCAGCGAACGAAGCGGTTGAGCAGGCGGTATGGGGTCCGAAGCCGCGTGGCAGATCGCGCCATGGTACCGCTGAAGTAGCCGTCTCCGGTAATCAGCCAGCGCGCCGCGCAAGGAGCAGTGAAGCCCCTAGCCCGCACATGACTGCACCCGAGGTCTGTCGCATCTTGACTATGAGAGACGGTCGCTTCGCCAGGCCGGCTCTCGCACTCGCGGCCCAATAGGTCACGACCACATCGACCCCAGTGTTGAGCACAACCGAAATGATCCCAAGGATGGTGAACTGCCGCGCAACATTGGCGCTTGGGTCAACGAATTGCGGGATGAAGGCGAGAAAAAATGCAGCCGTCTTCGGGTTCAGCGCCTCGACAAGGATGCCCTCCCGAAATGCCCGCCCGATCCCAGTCGTCTCCACCCCGATCGGGTCGACAATGCCCGCTTCCCGCCATGTCTTGAAGCCGAGCCAGATCAGGTAGAACGCACCGGCGATCTTGAGCACATTGAACGCCTCGGCGCTTGCCATGACGAGCGCCGAGATGCCGACGGCCCCAGCGATAACATGCACAAAGCCGCCGACACCCGTGCCAAAGCTCGATGCCAGGCCTTCCGAACGACCGCCTGCAAGCGTTCGTGCAGCAACGTAGAGCATCCCGGGTCCTGGGGTGATCGCGACCAGGAGCGCCGCTACCAAGAACAGCAGAAAAGTCTGGAAGTCGGTCATCGAGCGCCAGCGTCCAAGCTTGTCAGCCTTTGGGTATCAAAGACGCCACGACACGGTCCTCAGGGCTATCGCTCTTGGACAAACCGTCGATGACGCCAGCGCGATCTGCTGGATTTCGGTTCTGGCTCATCTTCCGCTTGCCATCGAGCCTCGTGATCGGCATGCGCAGTCCCACAATCCCCTTGAGTTGCGCTTTGATGAACTCAGCTGGGGCGTCTGCCACTGCCCAGCGATCCCGGCGTGATTCCTCGTGCAGATCCGTCAGCCGCGTTATCACGTCGAGCAGTCGGTCCGCATCGTCGAAAAACTCAACAGGTCCATAGGCATGTACGGCAACGTAGTTCCACGTCGGCACGACCCTGTGCGTCTCCTGCTTGGTCGCGTACCAGGACGGGGTGACATAGGCCTCAGGCGCAGCAAAGATGGCCATCGCCTCGCTGAACGGCACCAGTTTCCACTGTGGATTGGCCCGCGCGACATGCGCGTAAAGCGTGCCGTTCCGGCCCTCGCTCTCGTCGAGAAGTATGGGAAGCAGCGTTCCGATAAGCCCCTCTTCGGTCGCGGTGACAAGCGTCGCCGAGCGTGCCTCACGCATGGTCCGGTGAATATCCGCCATATCGTCAATGCGGAAGGCTGGCGGAATATACATTGGCGAAGCTCCTCGGCATCTCGATGCGACACCAAATGACGTCGGTCGGCCCTTGATGCCTGATGGTCTACACGGCACACTGGTTCACCTGAAGAGCCAGTTTGGAGCAACTTTGGTGGGCCAGTCTAAATCGGTAAAGAGGCGCCCCAAGCCACGTGGGGCCTGGCAAATCTACGAGGCATTGAAGGCGCAGATCGAGGATGGCGTTTACAGGCCGAGCGACCGGCTACCTTCGACGCGGACGCTCGCCGGCGAATTTGGCGCCTCCCGAACGACGATCACGGCAGCCTATGAGCAGCTTCTAGCCGAAGGCTTCATCGAGACGCGGCAGGGACGCCGGGCATCCGTCGCGCCTGCGCTACGATCGGGCCGCTCTTCACGGGCAAGCAGCAAGCAGGCGCCAAGAACTGCTCGACTATCGGCTTTCGGACGACGGCTCTTCGAATTGTCCGGACCGCCGGTCGCGGCCGAGCCCCTGCAGGTCGACTTTCGTTACGGCGATATTGCAACTGCCGACTTCCCGAGCCTGGCATGGCGGCGTGCTTTGACGAAGGCCCTGACGACGTCTGGTTCGCGCCGTCTACGTTATCAGGAGCCGCAGGGGTCAATGGAGCTGCGAACCGCGCTGCAAGCGTACTTATGGCGTGCCCGGAGCCTGCGCTGCAGCGTTGACCAGATCGTCATCGTCAATGGGTCACAGCAGGGTCTCGATCTGTGCTCGCGGATATTGCTCGATACCGGCGACCGGTTCGTGATCGAGACCCCATTCTATTGGGCCGCCCGGCACGTTTTTGAGAGTGTCGGCGCGACGCCTCAATTCGTCCCGGTCGACGAAGAAGGTTTGCAGACGGAAGCCCTCAAGGACATCAAAAAGGCCCGGCTCTGCTACGTGACGCCGTCGCATCAATTTCCGTTGGGTCACGTTCTCTCAGCATCGCGCCGTGCTCAGTTGTTGCGTTGGACCGACAAAGCGGGCGCTTACATCATCGAGGACGACTACGATGGCGAGTACCGATACGACATTCGGCCCATCCAACCGTTGCACGCTTTCGATGACGCGGCTCACGTCATCTATCTCGGAACGATCTCAAAGACGCTCTCACCCTTGCTGCGTCTGGGATACCTCGTGGTACCACCAGAGCTCGTGGACGCCTTCCGCACCGCCAAGCGCCTTACCGACCGGCACTCGCCGACGCTGGAGCAAGGCGCGCTGGCCGACTTTATACGATCGGGCGCCTACGAGCGGCACGTAAGAAAACTCCGGCGAAAGAACGCGGAGCGCCGGGCGGCATTACTCGACGCACTCGCTGATCATTTTGGCGACGCGGTCGAGGTGCAGGGATCGGAGGCCGGGCTCCATGTGGTCGCGTGGTTCAACAACTTCGATGCAGCGCAGGAAGACCAAATGGCGCGAAACGCTAGGCAGATAGGCGTCGGTATCTATCCTGTTTCCGATCTATACGAAAGTGGGCGAGGAGTTGCCGCGAAACGGCGAGCCGGCTTCGTTTTCGGGTACGCTGCACTTGAGGAACGGGAGATCTGGCAGGGCGTTGCCCGCTTGGCCAATGCCCTGAGGACGGTATAAGAGTACACGGCCCAGGCCTGTTCGCGCGACCGGACGGTTGCCCGCTTAACCCTTGAATGTCGGTTGCCGCGGATGGATGCAGTCCTTGAAGTCTGCAAAGCCTTTCCACGCCGGCTCCGGCGCGTCCTGTCCGGCTTGAGGCACATAGATCGACGGTTCGATCGAACTCATCGTCGGAATATAACGTGGACAGTTCGGGAAGATCGCGCGCGCGGTCACGCGAACGATGAGCTGCGCGCCAACGGTGTCCGACAGCAGCGGGTCGCTGTCGCTCACGCTGGCGCCGCCGTTGACACGTAGACGGCGCGGCTTGCCGTGCATGGCGATGAACAGCAGGCCCACATCGGCATTGACGATGATGTTGCCGAGACTCTTGAACATGCCGTTGCCGTCATAGTCGGGAAATGCGAGCTCAGACGGCCCGGTGATGCGCACAAAACCCGGCGCGCCGCCCTTGAACGAGCAGTCGGGCCGGCCTTCGGCATCGGCCGTCGCCAGAAAGAAATAGGGCAGACCTTCGATGAACTGCTTGTCGTCGGCCGTGAATTCCTTGCGCATCAGCTTCTCTTCCAGCCGGTCCGAAATCCGGCGGCTGTCGAACCGGTCCTGCAATTGCCTGTTACCTTCGTGATACATGACGCTCTCGACCATGACCGTACGCCCTCCTGCTCTGAACCACCTGGGTGGAAGGACCAACCCGGGGCAGGTTTCTGCAGGGAAGCATACCACTTCTTGGTGATGCCGCGTGCGGCAAGCCGACCCGCGCGACCGATCGAGTGCGGGGATCTCCGCCATCGGAGGTTTGATCAATCCGGTGCGCGCAACCGATACCCAATCCCGGTCTCGGTCAGCACGAACTGCGGACGCTCGGGATCGGCTTCGATCTTCTGGCGGAGCTGGCGGACATAGACACGCAGGTATTGCGCATCGGTCAGCTCGTCCCACAGTTCCTTCAACAGAAAGCGATGGGTCAGCACCTTGCCGGCATGCTGCACCAGAACGCGCAGCAATTCATACTCCTTCGGCGAGAGTTTTACTTCGCGCTCACCGACCTTGACGATGCGGCGCACCAGATCGACCGAGAGATCGCCCGCGCGGAATACCGGCCGCTCGCCCTGCACCTGCAATTGGTGCCGGAGCGCTGCGCGCATCCGCGCCAGCAACTCGTCCATGCCGAACGGCTTGGTCAGATAATCGTCGGCGCCGAGGTCGAGCGCCTGCACCTTGCCGGCCTCGTCGCCGCGGCTCGACAGCACCACGATCGGCACGCTCTCGTTGCGGCCGCGGATCATGCGCAGGAGATCATGGCCCTGGATATCGGGCAGGCCAAGATCGAGGATGATCAGCGCCGGGCCTTCCGCGAGCTTCTCCAGCGCGATCTTGCCGCTGGACGCTTCGAGGATGTCGTAACCCTGCGTGCTCAACCCCATCCGCAACAATTTGCGTATCGGCGGCTCGTCGTCGATCACCAAAACCTTGATCTGGGCGGCGTTCATGCGGCGGTATCCAGCGCGCTATCGGAGGCCGGGACGGGCAGACGAATAGTGATGATGGCTCCAGAGCGATCGCTGCGATTGGCGGCCGATATCGTGCCATGCATCGCCTCGACGAAACCGCGCGAGATGGCGAGCCCCAGCCCGGTGCCGGGACGAACGTGGTCGCCCTTTTGGGCGCGATAGAATTTGTCGAACACGCTTTCCAGCTCCGCCGGCGGGATGCCGTTGCCCTCGTCCAGGATCTGCAGCGAGACGGAATTCCGATCCCGCATGCTCCTGACCGATATCGTGGTACCCGCAGGCGAGTATTTGGCGGCATTGTCGAGCAGATTGAACAGCACCTGTTCGAAAAGCACGGCGTCAAGCTCCAGCATCGGCAAGTCGGCGGCCAGTTCTAGCGACACCTTGTGCCGCTCCAGGATTTTGCCGGCCCGCCGCAGCGCGCTGCCGACGATCTCGCCGACATCGTGCCGCGCCGCATTCGGCACGATGGCGCCGGATTCGAGCTTGGTCATGTCGAGTAGGTTGGCGATGAAGCGATTGAGGCGCTCGGATTCGTCGATTACGGTGGCCAGCAGGTCGCGCTTTTGCGCGTCCGTCAGGCTGGAGTCGAGGTCGCGCATGGTAGAGGCGGCGCCGAGCACGGAAGCCAGCGGCGTCTTGAGATCATGCGAGATCGAGGTCAAGAGCGCGCCGCGCAGCCGGTCGGATTCCACCGTGCGCTTGACCCGGTCCATGTCCTCCACCAGCAGCACACGCTCGATCGCCAGCGCGCCCTGATCGACCAGCGCATCCAGCAGGCGGCGCTGATCCGGCGTCAGCAAGGGACCGGTGCGGTCGTCGTCGATGCCGATGACGCCGATCGCGCCGCGCCCGGTTCGCATCGGCAGGAACAGTCGTTTGGCGCCCGGCAGGGTATCCGAGCCGCGTCCGGCCGGGCGATCGTTGCTCCAGGCCCAGTTGGCGGCGGCGAGATCGGCCTGGTCGAGTTGATCTTCCGGCGGATAGCCCGACTTGACCGTCAACACGCCCTTTTCCGGCAACAGCAGCACCACCCGCACTTTGAGCAACAACGCGGTCTGGTACGCGGTCGCCCACAGCACGTCGTCGAGCGTCGCCGTACCCGCCAGCTTGCGGCTGAAAGCGTAGAGTGATTCGGTGGTGCGAACCCGGCCGATCGCCGTATCGGCCTGTACGCGCACCCGCGCTGCGACATTGGAGACCAGGAGCGCAATCAGCATGAAGAAGAAGAACGCCGCGACATTGGTCGGATCGGTGATGGTGAAGGTGTGGACCGGCGGCAGGAAAAAGAAATTGTAGCACAGCGACGCCGCGACGCTCGCCAGAAGCGAGGGAAACAGCCCGTAGCGAACGGCCACACTCACGACGGCGGTGAGGAACACCAGATCGACATTCTCGATGCCGCCGAACATGGGTCGGATCAGTACAGCGGCGCCGAGACCGAGCGCGACGAACAGCAGCGCCATCAGATAGGGCCGCGGATTGAATGGCTCCTGCCGCGCCGCGGTCTGCACCGCCGCCTTCGCCACGCCCTGTTCGTCGCCTGCGATGACATGGACGCTGATATGGCCGGCGCGGCGCACCAGATCGTGCACGACAGAACCGCGCGTCAGTTCGAACCACCACGAGCGGGTCGACTTGCCGATGATGATCTGGGTGACGTTGTTGGCATGCGCGAAATGGATCAGATCGTCGGCGATGCGGCGGCCGACGCCGGGAATGGTGAGCGCCTCGCCGCCCAGCGCTTCCGCCAGCCGCATAGTGTCGGCCAGTCGGTCGCGCTGCTCATCGGTCAGTTGCAGGCTACGGCGCGTCTCGATGCTAACAGCGGTCCATTGCGCGTGCAGCCGGTCCGCCAGCCGCTTGGTATATCGCACCAGCCCTGCCGCCCGCGGATCTTCACTGACGCAAACCAGGATGCGCTCGCCCGCCGCCCAGGGCCCGGCGATCGCATTGGCCTGCATGTGAGTGAGCAACTGCTCGTCGACGCGCTCCGCGGTACGCCGCAGCGCTAGTTCGCGCAGCGCCGTGAGATTGCCCGGCGAGAAATAATGCTCCAGCGCGCGCTCGGCCTGCTTGGGGACGTAGACCTTGCCTTCCTTGAGCCGCTGGATCAGGTCGTCGGGCGTCAGGTCGATCAACTCGATGGCGTCGGCGCGGTCGAACATCCTGTCCGGCACGGTCTCGCGGACCCGCACATGCGTGATCTGCGCGACCACGTCGTTGAGGCTTTCGATGTGCTGGATATTGACGGCGGTATAAACGTCGATGCCGTGCGACAGCAGCTCCTCGACATCGAGATAGCGTTTGGGATGCCGGCTGCCTGGCGCGTTGGTGTGAGCGAGCTCATCGACGAGCGCGATCTGCGGCCGTCGCGCGATCAGCGCATCCAGGTCCATCTCCTCGAGCGTCTGCTCCTTGTAGGCAAGCCGTCGGCGCGGCAGCACCTCGAGGCCGTTCAGAAGCACTTCGGTTTCAGCCCGGCCGTGGGTTTCGACGATGCCAATCACGACGTCGGCGCCCGCCTTCTTCTTGGCGTGGGCGCTCTGCAGCATCTCATAGGTCTTGCCGACGCCGGGCGCGGCGCCGACAAAGATCTTGAGCTTGCCAGCGCGGCTCTCCTCGCGCCGCGCTGCCTCCAGCAGGGCTTCCGGCGAGGGACGTTGTTCGGGATCGCGGCGGGCTTGGACCATGCGGCAATATAATCCTCACCCTTCGACGAGCCTAGCGGCTCTCATTTGGAGGCCTCGTCCAGTGCCAGATTCAGCGCCAATACGTTAACGCGGGGCTCGCCGAGCAATCCAGCCATGCGGCCTTGGATGTGCTCCGTGACCAGTTGACGGACGCGCGCCTCCGGCAGGTTGCGGGCTTTTGCGATCCGCGGGACCTGAAATAGCGCGCCCTCAGGCGAGATATTCGGATCGAGACCGCTGCCGGAGGTGGTGACGAGATCGACCGGCACGGGCGCGGAAGGATTTTCCTTCCTCAGCTTTTCGACGTCTTCCTTGCTCCGGTCGGCCAGCGCCTTGCTGGTCGGCCCGAGATTGGAGCCGCCGGAATTGGCGGCGTTATAGGGCGAAGACACAGTCTTGGTGGAATCCGCAGGGTCCGGCGCCGAGGTCGCGGACGGGCGGCCGTGGAAATATTTATCGTCTTTGAACTCTTGCCCGATCAAAGCGGACCCGATGATCTTACCGTCCTTCTCGATCAGGCTGCCTTGCGCCTGTTTCGGGAAGATCACGCCGGCGATTGCGGTCATCGCCAGCGGATAGGCAAGGCCGGTGATCGCGGTGAGCAGGAGCAGGATGAGGATGGCGGGGCGGAGTTCTCTGAGCATGGTGTGTCTCCTTGGTTCTCCGTCATTGCGAGGAGTGAAGCGACGAAGCAATCCAGCTTTTCTTCGTGTGGTGAGATGGATTGCTTCGCGGAGCCTGTCATCGGGCGCGCATTCGCGCGACCCGTTGGCTCGCAATGACTGTTGGGTTCAAGCCAGTCCCAAGGCCACAACCGCCAGGTCGATGGCCTTGATGCCGATAAAGGGAACGATGATGCCGCCCAAGCCGTAGATCAGCAGGTTACGGCGCAGAAGCGCACCCGCCCCGACCGCGCGATAGGCGACGCCTTTCAGCGCCAGCGGAATCAGCGCGACGATGATGAGCGCATTGAAGATAATCGCCGACAGGATGGCGCTCTGCGGGCTTGCGAGGTGCATGACGTTGAGGACTTCGAGCTGCGGGTAGAACGCCAGGAACATCGCGGGGATGATGGCGAAGTATTTCGCGACGTCGTTGGCGATCGAGAACGTGGTCAGCGCACCGCGCGTCATCAGCAACTGCTTGCCGATCTCGACCACTTCGATCAGTTTGGTCGGGTTGGAATCGAGATCGACCATGTTGCCGGCCTCCCGGGCGGCCTGCGTGCCGGTATTCATGGCGACGCCGACGTCGGCCTGCGCCAGCGCCGGCGCGTCGTTGGTGCCGTCGCCGCACATCGCGACCAGCTTGCCCTTGGCCTGCTCGTCGCGGATCAGCTTCAGCTTGTCCTCGGGCGTCGCCTGCGCCAGAAAGTCGTCGACGCCGGCCTCGGCCGCGATGGCGGCTGCGGTCATCGGATTGTCGCCGGTGATCATCACGGTGCGAATGCCCATGCGGCGCAGTTCCGCAAAGCGCTCGCGGATGCCACCCTTGACGATATCCTTCAGGTGCACGACGCCGAGCAGTTTGCCGTCTTTGGCGACCGCCAGCGGCGTGCCGCCGGCCTTGGCGATCTCATCCGAAATTGCCTGAATTTCACGGGCCGCGTCCGATGTGGCGCCCGATTGCAGCGCGCGCGTCGCATTGCCAGAGGCGACCGCGCGGACCGCGCCGCCGCCATCGACGTAGTTCAGGATCGCGTCCACGGCGCCCTTGCGCACCGAGGAAGAGCCGGCATCGATGCCGCTCATGCGTGTCTGCGCGGTGAAGGCAATGAAGGTCGCATTGAGCTCCTTCATGTCGCGGCCGCGGATGCCGTATTTCTCTTTCGCCAGCACGACGATCGAGCGGCCTTCCGGCGTCTCGTCAGCGAGCGACGCGAGCTGCGCCGCATCGGCCAACTCATGTTCGGTGACACCGCGCAAGGGGCGAAACGCCGTCGCCTGCCGGTTGCCGAGCGTGATGGTGCCGGTCTTGTCCAGCAGCAGCGTGTCGACGTCGCCAGCGGCCTCCACCGCTCGGCCGGACATCGCGAGCACGTTGAAGCGCACCAGCCGGTCCATGCCGGCGATACCGATCGCCGACAGCAGCGCGCCGATGGTGGTCGGAATCAGCGTGACGAACAGCGCCACCAGCACCACCACCGAAATCGAGCCGCCGGCATAGGCCGCATAGCTCGGGATCGTCACGGTGGCGAACACGAAGATGGTGGTCAGGCCTGCGAGCAGAATATTGAGCGCGATCTCGTTCGGTGTCTTCTGCCGCTCCGCTCCTTCCACCAGCTTGATCATGCGGTCGATGAAGGTCGAGCCTTGCGCCGCCGTGATCCGAACGCGGATCCAGTCCGACAGCACTTGCGTGCCGCCGGTTACCGCCGAGCGGTCACCGCCGGATTCGCGGATTACTGGCGCGGACTCACCCGTGATCGCCGCCTCGTTCACGGATGCGACGCCTTCGATCACCTCGCCATCGCTGGGAATGTTGTCACCGGCCTCGACCAGGACGATATCGCCGACCTTGAGGCTGGTACCGGGCACCAGGCGATAGGACCTGTCGGATCCCTCCAGCAGTTTTGCCTGGCTCTCGGTGCGGGTTTTCTTCAGCGACTCGGCCTGCGCCTTGCCACGGCCTTCCGCGACCGCTTCGGCAAAATTGGCGAATAGCACCGTGAACCACAGCCACAGAATGATCTGGAAGGTAAAGGCGAGGCCCTCGCTACCCGCCATCAGATGGCGCAGGAAGATAGCGGTGGTGAGCGCGGCCACGACCTCCACCACGAACATCACGGGGTTCTTGATCATCAACCGCGGATCCAGCTTTGCGAAGGCGGCCTGGATCGCGGGCCAAACGATCTTCGGGTCGAGCATCGCCGAAGCCGTCGTCCTTTTCTGCAGTTTCATGGCTTCCATCAACGTAACTCCAGATGCTTCGATCAGAACAAGGTGTTGGCGTTGCCCGCGAGGTGCTCGACGATCGGCCCGAGCGCCAGCGCCGGGAAGAACGTCAGGCCGCCGATGATCAGGATGACGCCAACGACGAGGCCGACGAACAGGCCGCCGGTGGTCGGCAGCGTGCCGGCCGAGGGCGGGATCGATTTCTTGGCCGCAAGCGATCCCGCCAGCGCCATTGCCGGCACGATCATGAAGAAGCGGCCGACGAACATCGAACTGGCGAGCGTCAGATTGTAGAAGAAGGTATTGCCGGTGAGGCCGCCGAAGGCCGAGCCGTTGTTGCCGGTCGCCGAGGTGAAGGCATAGAGCACTTCGGTAAAGCCGTGCGGACCGGCATTGGCCATCGACGCCACCGCCGACGGTAGCACCACGGCGACCGCGGTCCAGCCGAGATACATCAAGGGCAGCACCAGGATCGCGAGCATCGCCATCTTGACCTCGCGGGCCTCGATCTTCTTGCCGACATATTCCGGCGTGCGGCCGACCATCAGCCCGGCGACAAAGATCGCCAGCACGACGAACAGCAGCATGCCGTAAAGCCCGGCGCCAACGCCGCCGACGATGATTTCGCCAAGCTGCATGTTGATCAGCGGAATCATGCCGCCCAGCGCGGTGAACGAGTCATGCATGGCGTTGACCGCGCCGCACGAAGCCGCCGTGGTGATGACCGCAAAGAGTGAGGAGGCAACGATGCCGAAGCGGACTTCCTTGCCTTCCATGTTGCCGCCGGAAAGCCCGAGCGCATGGAGCGTCGAGGTGCCGTTGGCTTCAGCCCAATAGGTGACGGCGACGCCCGAGAGAAACAGCACGCCCATAACGGCCAAAATCGCCCAGCCTTGCCGCTGGTTGCCGACCATGCGGCCGAACACGTTGGTCAGCGCCGCACCGAGCGCAAAGATAGAGATCATCTGCACGAAGTTCGACAGCGCGGTGGGATTTTCAAAGGGATCGGAGGCATTGGCATTGAAGAAGCCGCCGCCATTGGTGCCGAGCATTTTGATGGCGACCTGCGAAGCGACAGGGCCGACCGCGATGGTCTGCCTGCCACCTTCCAACGTGGTCGCCTCGACATAGGCGCCGAGCGTCTGCGGTATACCCTGCCACACCAGGAACAGCGTATAGAGGATGCAGATCGGCAGCAGCACGTAAAGCGTGCAACGCGTGACGTCGACCCAGAAATTGCCGATCGTGCGCATCGAGGAACGGGAGAAGCCGCGGATCAGAGCAACTGCAAGCGCGATACCGGTCGCGGCGGACAGGAAGTTCTGATGCGTCAGGCCCAGCATCTGCGTCAGGTACGACAGCGTGCTTTCGCCGCCGTAGTTCTGCCAGTTGGTGTTGGTGATGAAGGAGATCGCGGTATTGAAGGATAAATCCTGGGCGACGGCCGATTGCCCCGCCGGGTTGAACGGCAGCAGCGCCTGCAGCCGCATCAGGCCGTAGATGACGAGGAAGCCGCCGATATGGAACAGCAGCATCGCGACCGTGTAGGTCAGCCAATGCTGCTCGCGCTTTTCATCGACGCCGCCGATCCAGTACAGCCCGGTTTCGACCGGGCGCAGAACCGGCGACATGAACGTGCGCTCGCCGTTGAAGACGCGCGTCATGTACCAGCCGAGCGGCTTTACAAGCGCGACCACGATCGCGCAGTACAGCAAAATCTGAAACCAGCCGATAAGTGTCATGGGTGAGTGTCCTTCGTATTACCTTGCAGGCAGCAGCACGCGCAGCAGCACGACGAGCAGCGCCGCGGTCGCAAGGAACGCCAGCACGATGGCGGCGAGCATAGTCATGGCGGGCTCAGAACCGCTCGGGACGCAGCAGCGCGTAGGTCAGGTAGAACAGCAGGCCAAGCGAGATGAGCCCGGCGAGCGAGTAATCGAAGATCATGGCGCTCTCCTCCATAGCGTTTTCGAGCGAAGTGGATTCCGGTTCGCGTGAAGAAAGCGCGTCAACATTTTAGAGCCGCTCGCAGACATAGGCATAGCCAATGCCCGCCACGAAGAGGCCGAGAGCGAGCGCCAGCATCACGATGTCCAGCATGGATGTTCCTCTGCGACGTGAACCGCGCAGCCGAAGATTCGGCTATGCGTTCTTCCGGGCCTGAGGTGCCATCGGCCGCATAGGTTTTCGAGACGGGAAGGATAGCGACGTTATAGGAATCTCATAAAGATCCGTCGCACTCGCGGCCTCCCTTCTTCCCTTGTGGGAGAAGGTGGCGTGGACGAAGTCCACGCCGGATGAGGGGTCTATCTCCGCGGATAGAAACCCCTCACCCGTATCGAATGAGCTTCCGCTCATCCGATCCACCCTCTCCCACAAGGGGAGAGGGGAAGAGCCCGCACTCTTATGAAATCCCTATATTTCCACCCCTCGCCCCCACTCGTTTCGAATGGCGTTTTCGCCACTTTGGGAGTCCGGTTGCAGTCGCGGCCGTGCGAATGAACGAGATGACGCCATGTCAATTCTTTTGGAACACCGGACCACCACTGATCTCGGCGATCGACTTCGCGACGCTTGCTGCGTGACGGTCGAATTCCTCGCCGACATCGCCGCAGCATGCCGGCGGTTTCCGTCCTATACCCACGGCGCAAAGACGGCCCGCATCGAGCAATTGATCCAATCTCACGCCTGGATCGATGCCGCGCTGGCGCTGATCGATCTGGAATTGCTGCAATGGCGGATTCGGCGGATCGCCTATGATGAGGGCGAATGGTACTGCGCGCTGTCGCGGCAGCGCGAACTACCGGACTGGCTCGATCAGTCCGTCGAAGCTCGTCATGCCGATCTGGCGCTGGCGATGCTGAGCGCTTTTGTCGAAGCGCGGCTATCAGCACGCCGCGGAGCCGGACCAGCGTCCCGCCCGTGCCGCAGGAGGCAACCCCGGCGTATAAAGCGGTGTGCAGCGACAATTTCGCGTAGAGTAGCCCGGATGCAGCGAAGCGAAATCCGGGAAAACGACAGGCACTGGCCCCGGATTGCGCTGCGCTCCATCCGGGCTACGGGCTCCTACTCCGCCGCCGATTGCAGCGCGACCTTTTCCGCACGCACCGCGCAGAACTTGAACTCGGGGATCTTGCCGAACGGATCAAGCGCCGGGTTGGTCAGCAAGTTCGCCGCCGCTTCCGCGTAGCAGAACGGCATGAACACCATGTTCTCCGGCACGTCGCGGTCGGAGCGCACCTTGACCTCGACCGCGCCGCGGCGGGTTTCCAGCTTGATGAAATCGCCGGGCCAGACGCCAAGCTTGCGCATGTCCTTCGGCGCCATGAACGCCACCGCTTCCGGCTCGATCTGGTCGAGCACGCTTGAACGGCGGGTCATTGAGCCGGTGTGCCAGTGCTCGAGCACGCGGCCCGTGGACAGCACCATCGGATATTCGGCGTCGGGCACCTCGTCCGGCGCGATCACCTTCGCCGGCACGATCTTGCCGCGGCCGCTCTCGGTCGGGAAACCCGTGGTGAAGATGATTTCGTTGCCGGGCTTGTTCGGATCGTCGACCGGATAAGTCACCGCGCCCTCGCGCACCAGCCGGTCCCAGGTGATGTTGTTCAGTGACGGCATCACCTGCGTCATCTCGGTGAACACATCGGCCGGTCCGTTGTAGTTCCACGGCAGGCCCATGCGCTTGCCGATCTCCTGGATAATCCAGAGATCCTGCCGCGCATCGCCCGGTGGCCGGATCACCTCGCGCGCGAGCTGCACGCGGCGATCGGTATTGGTGAAGGTGCCGCTCTTTTCCGCAAATGCCGAGGCCGGCAGGATCACGTCGGCATGGAACGCGGTTTCCGTGACGAAGAGATCCTGCACCACCAGATGGTCGAGCATGGCCAGCGCGTGGCGCGCGTGCTGCAAATCGGGATCCGACATCGCGGGGTTTTCGCCCTCGATGTACATGCCCGTAATCTCGCCGGCGTGGATCGCGTTCATGATCTCGACGACGGTGAGGCCGCGCACGGGATCGAGGTCCTGATGCCAGAGCTTTTCGAAAGGCTCGCGCAGATCGGTGCGCCCGACCGGCTGGTAGTCCGGCAGGAACATCGGGATCAGGCCGGCGTCGGAGGCGCCCTGCACGTTGTTCTGGCCGCGCAGCGGATGCAGGCCGGTGCCGGGACGGCCGACCTGGCCCGTCGTCAGCGCCAGCGCGATCAGGCAGCGCGCATTGTCGGTGCCGTGGATATGCTGGCTGATGCCCATGCCCCAGAAGATGATCGAGGCGCGCGAGCGTGCATAGACCCGCGCCACCTCCTTCAGCGTCTCGGCAGGGACACCGCAGATCGCTTCCATCTTCTCCGGCGGGAATTCCTTGATGCGCTCGGCGAGCTCGTCAAAGCCTTCGGTATAGCCAGCGATATATTGCTGGTCGGTCAGCCCTTCGGTGATGATGGTGTGGAGCATCGCGTTCAGCATGGCGACGTCGCTGCCGGGCTTGAACGCGAGATTTTTCCAGGCGTGACGAGACAACGACTGCGTGCGCGGATCCATCACGATCAGCTTGGCGCCGCGCTTGGCCGCATTCTTGAGATAGGTCGCCGCAACCGGATGGTTCACGGTCGGATTGGCGCCGATCACGATGATGACTTCGGCGTCCATCGCCGCGGCAAACGGGGCCGACACCGCACCCGAATTCAGCCCTTCCATCAGCGCCGCCACCGATGAAGCGTGGCACAGCCGCGTGCAGTGATCGACATTGTTGGAGCCGAAGCCGGTGCGCACCAGCTTCTGGAACAGATACGCCTCTTCGTTCGACCCCTTGGCCGAGCCGAAGCCGGCGAGCGCCTTGACGCCCTTCTCCTCTCGAATCTTCACGAGCCCCTTGGCTGCGATATCGAGCGCCTCATCCCACGACGCTTCGCGGAAATGCGTGAACGGATTGGCCGGATCGACCTGATCGTTGGCGTCCTTCTTCGCATTGGGCAGCCGCACCAGCGGCTTGGTCAGCCGATGCGGGTGATGGATGTAGTCGAAGCCGAAGCGGCCCTTGACGCAAAGACGGTTGTGGTTGGCCGGGCCGTCGCGGCCCTCGGCGTAGATGACCTTCTCGTCCTTGACCTGATAGGTGACCTGACAGCCGACGCCGCAGAACGGACAAAGCGAATCGACCTTCTTGTCCGCGTAAGTGACGCGAGTCTGCTTCTCGTCCAGCATCACCGACGGCATCAGGGCGCCGGTCGGGCAGGCCTGCACGCATTCACCGCAGGCGACGCAGGTCGATTCACCCATGGGATCGTCGAAGTCGAACACGATCTTGGCGCCAGCGTTGCGATAGGCCATGCCGATGACGTCGTTGACCTGCACCTCGCGGCAGGCGCGCACGCAGAGGCCGCACTGGATGCAGGCGTCGAGATTGACGCTCATGGCGGGGTGGCTGGTGTCGCCCGCCCAACGTTCAGCCGCGGGAAAGCGGCTCTCGGTGACCTCGACCTTCTCGGCCCAGTGCCAGAATTTCGAATCGGGATCGTGCGAGGTCTCGCGCGCCGGCTGGTCGGCGACCAGCAATTCCATCACCATCTTCTGCGCCGCGACGGCGCGCGCGCTTTCGGTCTTCACCTTCATGCCGACGCTCGGCGTGCGTTTGCAGGATGCCGCCAGCACGCGCTCGCCCTCGATCTCGACCATGCAGGCGCGGCAATTGCCGTCGGGCCGGTAGTCCGGCTCCGGCGAGTAGCAGAGATGCGGGATTTCCTTCTGGTGGCGTTTTGCCACCTGCCAGATGGTTTCGCCCGCGTTGGCCTCGACCTGTTGGCCGTCGAGTTCGAACTTGATCTTGGTCATTCCGCGGCCTCTTTCGGCACGAATTCTTCCGGAAAATATTTAATCACTGACGTGAGCGGGTTCGAGGCGGCTTGTCCAAGCCCGCAGATCGAGGCGTCGCGCATCGCCTGGCTCAATTGGTCCAGCAGTTCGCGGTCCCAGACCGGCCGCTGCATCAAAAGCGCCGCTTTCTGGGTACCGACCCGGCACGGCGTGCACTGGCCGCAGCTTTCATCCTCGAAGAATTTCATCAGGTTCAGCGCTGCATCCTTCACGCTGTCCTGCTCGGACAGGATGACGACGGCGGCGGAGCCGATGAAGCAGCCGTATTTTTCCAGCGTGCCGAAATCGAGCGGGATATTGTCCATCGATGCCGGCAGGATGCCGCCCGACGCGCCGCCCGGCAGATAGGCGTGTAAGGTGTGGCCGTCGGCCATGCCGCCGCAGAACTCGTCGATCAGTTCGCGCACGGTGACGCCGGCCGGCGCGAGCTTCATGCCGGGATTTTTCACGCGGCCCGAGACCGAGTAGCTGCGCAAGCCATGACGGTCGTTGCGGCCATGGCTCTTCCACCAATCAGCGCCCTTCTCGACGATGTCGCGCACCCACCACAGCGTCTCGATATTGTTGATCAGCGTCGGCAGGCCGAACAGGCCGACCTGGAATGGGTAAGGCGGCTTGTGCCGGGGCAGACCGCGCTTGCCCTCAATGGATTCGAGCAGTGAGGATTCCTCGCCGCAGATATAAGCGCCCGCGCCGCGGCGCATGTGCAGCACCGGACCGCCCGGCGGCAGCTTTGCGATTTCACGCGTGAGGATTTCGCGTGAGGCCGGATATTCGTCGCGGATGTAGATGTAGACGTCGGTCGCCTCGACGACATGCGCGCCGATCAACATGCCCTCGATGAAGCGATGCGGATCGGTTTCCAGATAAAAGCGGTCCTTGAACGTGCCGGGTTCGCCCTCGTCGCCATTGATCGCCATCAGCCGCGGGCCGGGCTCACCCAGCACCGCGCGCCATTTACGCCCTGTCGGAAAGCCAGCGCCGCCGAGCCCGCGCAGCGAAGCGTCGTCGAGCGCCTTCAGCAGATCTTCTTTCGTCATCGCGCCGGAGCGCAGGCGATTGAGCAGCTTATAGCCGCCGCCGGCCACATAGGCCTCGTAGTCGGTATATTCGGGCAGATGCGCGTGGGTGTCGCCGGCCTTGGCGGCGGCGAGCACATTCGTCACCGTGGCATGATCGACGAAGTGATGGCCGACTTCTGCGGCGGGCGCGGTGTCGCAGCGGCCAACACAGGGCGCGCGCACGACGCGGATGCCGGGGCCGGCACTGTCCTGCAATTCGTGCAGAAGCTTTTCCGCACCCATCATGGCGCAGGTCAGCGAATCGCAGACCCGGATGGTCAGCGGCGCGATATCGGGCGCGCCCTCTTTCACCACGTCGAAATGCGCGTAGAAGGTTGCGGTCTCGAACACTTCGGCAAACGACAGCTTCATTTCGTCGGCAAGCGCCGCCAGATGCGCCGCAGAGATCTGGTGATACTTGTCCTGGATCAGGTGCAGATGCTCAATCAGCAGGTCGCGCCGCCGCGGCCGGTCGCCGAGCAGGACTTCGATCTCGTGGGCGGCAGTGGGATCGACCTGACGGCCCTTCGGCGTCGCCTTGGCCCGCTTCCGTCCCGCGCCCGGATGTTCGAACGAGCGGACTTTTTGTAGGTCGTGTACGTCGTGATCCATCGAAACGTCTCGTTCCCTGCCGATTTCTTGCTGCGAGCTTAGCCCGTGGCATGCCAGATGCCAAGCGAATTATCGCGCTTTGATAGGCATTTAAGGCGGCAGGCGGTGGCGCAGTGCAGGTTTAGCCGCGTCTGGCGCGAGCCATGCCGGGCCTGCCTTGCCCGATGCCGGATGAGACCTTGTATTGATCCCGAGATCAATAAAGCTGTCTCATGTTGCGATTGCGAACGCGTATCGATTGACGTCTGTGATTGATCGATACCAATCCAAAATGATCCGGAAGCAGACGGCAATAGCACCATCATGCACGTGCCTCGCATGCAGATGCCTCGCGGGCCAGCTCAGTTCCCCGGCGCGTCCGCTTTCTCGATCAAGAAAACGATACGGCTCTCCGCACGCTCGGCGATCTCGACCTTGTCACCGGTTTCCCGGATCAGGTTGGGAATATCGATTACCGACAGCGGATCGGTGCAATGCACTTCGAGAAAGTGGCCCGGCGTGATTGCCTTCAGCGCCTTGCGCGTTTTCAGCGCCGGCAAGGGACATTTCAATCCGGTAAGATCGAGTTTGGTCGTGGTGGTCATGTTTCGAACATGGCGAAGCAGAGACACAACGTCAATCACACCAGACTTGCATAGGACAAAAAGCCGACCGTCTGGCCGGGCTCGACCAGCGTGACTTCTTCGCGCAGTTCAACCAGGCCATCGGTGTCGACCAGTGACGACAACAGCCCCGCGCCTTCGCGCGGAAACTTTACCGCTTCGAGCGCGCCGTCGGCACCCTTGCGCAAGCTGACGCGGACATATTCACGGCGCGAAATCTTCTTCTTGTAGCTGAAGGCGGCGCGAACCGGCATCGGCCGAAGCGGCTCCGGCCGGGCACCGGACAGCGCCAGAATCGTCGGCCGCACCACGTGAACGAAAGTGACAAAACTCGCCACAGGATTGCCGGGCAATCCGATGAACGGGGTGCCGCCGATGATGCCCATCGCAACGGGGCGTCCCGGCTTGATCGCCATCCGCCACAGCACCAGCCTGCCGACACTTTCGACGCTTGCCTTGACGTGGTCTTCCTCGCCGGTCGAAACGCCGCCGGTGGTGAGCATCAGATCATGGCCGCCGGCGACCTCCTGCAGCGCGCGGGCCAGCGAGGCGCGATCATCTCTGATGATGCCGAGATCGCTGACCTCGCAGCCGAGCCGCGACAACATCGCCATCAGCATGAAACGGTTGGAATCGAACAATTGCGCCGCGCCGCGCGCCTCGCCCGGCGAGGCCAGTTCGTTGCCGGTGGAGAACACCGCGACGCGAATGCGCCTGACGACGTCGAGCTCAGTCAGGCCGAACGCCGCGGCAAGCGCGACATCCTGCGGCCGCAGCCGCTGGCCGGCCTGCAGCGCCGCGAAGCCTGAAGCGATGTCTTCACCTGCGGGGCGCACATTGGCGCCAGGCTTGAGGCCTGCGGGAAGCACGACTTTGTCGCCATCGATGCGGACGTCTTCCTGCATGAACACGGTGTCGGCGCCTTCGGGCATCGGCGCGCCGGTGAAGATGCGCATCGCCTGCCTCGGCTTGAGGGGCGCAGATACGGAGCTGCCCGCTTGGAGGCGGCCGGCGACCGGAAACGTTTGCTCTTCCTGCTGCGGCAGATCGCGGCTCGCAACCGCATAGCCGTCGACGGCGGAATTGGTGAAGGGTGGCAGCGGCAGCGGCGCCAGAATCTCGTGCGCCAGAATGCGGCCATCAGCGCGGGCGAGCGCAACCGTCTCGATATCCACAACCGGCGTCACGCGCGTGGCAATAAGGCCGACGGCCTCATCGACCGACATCATCGGGCCGCCGAAGGCAAAGCAATCGTCGGACAATTGCGCCATGTGCCTGATCAGCCTTCAGCTTCGCATTTGGCCAGCACGTCTTCGAGCGATATTGCAGACCGCAACATCATCGCCGCCACGGCCTCGATATCGTCGAGATGGGCGGTCGGCAGCCTGGTTTCAACCACTGTATCGGTCGCGATGCCGACAATGCCGGGATCGTCGGGGAACAGCAGCGGCTTTTCATTCGCGGCGCGGTAGACCTCGATCTTGCGGTGCGGCTCGCGCTTGAAGCCCTCAACGACGACGAGATCGACCGGCGACATCTTCGCCAGCAGTTCCGGCAATCGTGGTTCATGCGCCCCGCGCAGCTCATGCATCAGCGCCCAGCGCCGCCCCGATGACACCAAAACTTCGGCCGCACCGGCCTCGCGATGCCGCCAGGAATCCTTGCCGGGCACGTCGACATCGAAGGCGTGATGGGCGTGCTTGATCACGGACACGCGCAGGCCCTGTTTTGCGAACTGCGGGATCGCCCGCGTCAGCAAGGTGGTCTTGCCGGCGCCGCTCCATCCGGCGAGGCCTATCACTTTCATCTCATACTCCGACAGCGGCACTAGTATCCCCGTCAAGCCCGGGCAAAGCGCGAAGCGCGTCCTTACCCTGGATCTCCCGGGCATCCACGCCTTGACGCTATCGCAGCAGGAAGGCGTGGATGGCCGGGACAAGCCCGGCCATGACGGAGTAAACCGTGACTTGTTAACTCCGGTCCTTATATCAGCCCGGAGACAAAGTCATGCTAACCTGCGTCCTATGATGAAGATGGAAAAAGCCCCGGCCCCCCTGATCGTGCCGAACCCCGAGGATCCGCGGCTGACCGAGCGCGTCGCCGGGACCGACCAGACGGGCGCGGCCGTCGAAATCCGGGTGCCGGTGGAACGGCCGCTGACGCTATATCTGAACGCGCAGGAGATCGTCACCATGATGACGATCGGCGATTATCCGGAATATCTGGCGCTCGGCTATCTCCTGAACCAGAACATGCTGAAATACGACGACGTCGTCACTGAGGTCGAATATGACGACGACCTCCAGGTGGTGGTGGTGCGCACCGAGCATCACACCAACTTCGAGGCAAAACTGAAGAAGCGCACGCAGACGTCCGGCTGCGCCCAGGGCACCGCGTTCGGCGACCTGCTTGAAGCGGTGGAAAGCGTGGCGCTGCCGAAGGCCGAGCTGCGCACGTCCTGGCTCTACGAGATGACGCGCACCATCAACACCATGCCCTCGCTCTATCGGGAGGCCGGCGCGATCCATGGCTGTGTGCTGTGCAAGGAAGGCACGCCCGTCTGCTACACCGAGGACGTCGGCCGTCATAACGCCGTCGACAAGATTGCCGGCTGGATCTATCGCCACGGCGTCGATCCCGCCGACAAGATCCTCTACACCACAGGCCGGCTCACCTCGGAGATGGTGATCAAGACCGTGCGGATGGGCATTCCCATTCTCGTCTCGCGCTCGGGCTTTACGGCGTGGGGCGTCGAACTGGCGCGGCAGGTCGGGTTGACGTTGGTTGGACGCACGCGGGGAAAACGCTTCATCGCGCTGTCGGGACAGGAGCGGATCGTGTTCGACCAGAACCTCGACTACGTCGAGGAAGAATCCGCGCGGCACAAGCGCAAGGGCGAAGAACGTGACGACTAAAATTCCGGGCGTACTGCTCGCCGGCGGTCTCGCGCGGCGGATGGGCGGCGGCGACAAGCCGATGCGCACGATCGGCGGCCGCACCATTCTCGACCGCGTGATCGAGCGCCTTGGGCCGCAATGCGACGGCCTGATCCTCAACGCCAATGGCGATCCGGCGCGCTTCTCAGCATTCGGCCTGCCGGTCGTTGCCGATGGCATCGCCGATTTTCCCGGCCCGCTCGCCGGCATCTTGGCGGCGCTGGACTGGGCTGCCGCCAACCGGCCCAATGTAAAATTGGTCCTCAGCGCCGCCGCGGACTGCCCATTCCTGCCGCGCGATTTGGTGTCGCGGCTCTATGGCGCGCTCGAAGCGGAGAATGCCGAGCTGGCCGTTGCCGCTTCCGACGGCCAGTCGCATCCGGTAATCGGATTATGGAGCGTCACCTTGCGCGAACAACTGCGCCACGCGCTGGTCGTGGAGGACATCAGGAAGATCGACCGCTGGACCGCCCGCTACCGGCTTGCCACCGTAACATGGCCTGTGGAACCGCTCGACCCGTTCTTCAACGCCAACACCATGGACGACATTGCCGAAGCGGAGCGGCTGGCGGCACTGGATGGCGGCTAACTCGTGCCCCGGATGCAGCGCAGCACGAAGTGATGCGCTGCTGATCCGGGGCCCACCGCGGATCGGAGGTGGTCCCGGCTCTGCGGCGCACCGCTACGCGCTGCGCCGCGTCCGGGACACGGCGATGCGAATTCGTCATTGAGCGGAAGCGCCTGTACGCCGCCAGCACGTCACACTCCACGCCTCGACACTGAAATAGACCTAACAGGCAATCGTCTTAACTACCTGGACATTGACGAAATCGGTCGTGATTTCAGATCCAGATTAAATGCGACTTAATGTACTTGCCGATAAGATTGCCTCGGCGGATTTAACGCGAGGCCGTAGCAATGTTCGGACGCAGGACAACTTTCGGCACCAAGCAGCCAAGCTTTTCCGAATTGAAAGAGACCATGCGTCCCACACCAGATGCGGATGGTGTGACCCGCGTTTTCTCGAGGGAGCTCTGGGACGATCCAAAGATCGGCAGGCTGCTGCGGGACGTTGGCTTCGCCCCCGATGATGCGCGCAACGTCCTGCCAACGGCAAACGACTATATCGCTCTTTTTGCTGCAGCCAAGCAGCGGCTGGAGGAGCGCACCGAGGTCTTCAACCGTGAAATGACGATGCGCCATGGCTATTGCCGCGCCGCGCCTTTTTTGGTCATCGACCACACAATCTGGGACGGCGAACATGGCGCGTTTCTGTATGCCCAGATGAACCTCATCGGATACGATGACTGGAACGTATTGATGCTGGCGGCGGATGTACGCACCAAAGAACTCTGTGACATCGCAGGCCATCCTGGCACGGTGCCGGCGGTTACGGAGGTCATGACCAAGCGCGTGATCGAATGGAAGCAGCGCCATGATCTCGCGCTCGAAGCGTTCGGAGTTACAGCGATGGGTGGCCAAGGCATCACGCGAGAGCAATACGAGGCCGAACAGGACGCGCTGCGCCGGGAGATTATGGACAACGTTGGCTGGATGAAGCCACGGATCATAAGCGAGCTGTTGCGCGTTCAGGGCTAGAGCATGATCCGGAAAAGTGGGAACCGGTTTTCCGAAAAGATCATGCTCCAATCAAAGAGAAATTACGCCGCCAGCGGCGCGGTCCAGGCATCGTAGCCGTACACCCAATCGGCATCGGTCTTGCCGCTAAGCCAGGTGTTGGCGCGCGAGGTTGCTTGGATGCGCTCCGTCCGCTCCATGCGAGTCGCCTCGAAACGGCGGAATGCATTCGCGACGCCCTCCCGCTCGATGCCATCAAGGCAGCGCGACAGTACGGCGGCATCCTCGATCGCCATCGCAGCGCCCTGCGCCATGTAAGGCGTCATCGGATGGCAGGCATCGCCGAGCAGCGTGACGTTCCGGTCGGACCATCGCTCCAGCGAATTGCGATCGACGATCGCCCATTTGTGCACATCGGGGCACGCGGCCAGCACCCGCTCGACCTGACGATGAAAACCGGCGAACGCCTTGCGCAATTCCCTGACATCGCCCTTCGCCGACCATGATTCAATCCGGAAATCCGGCTCCGGCTGGCTGGTGACGAGATAGATCTCACTGCGGTCCGGCTTGACGTAATAGATGACTATATGGCGGTCTTCGCCCCACCATTTGGTGCAGTCGTCGATCTCTGCGTCGCCGAGCAGCGCGGCGGGATAGGTGGTGCGGTAGGCGATCCGTCCGGTGAAATTCACCGGTGAGGCGCCGAACAGAATATCTCTCACCACCGAGTGAACGCCGTCGGCGCCGATCACGGCGTCGGCTGTCACGGTTGCGCCGTTCGCAAAGGCGAGCCGAACGCCCTCGCCGATCTCATTCAACCCGACCAGCTTGTGGTTGAGCCGGATGCATGCATCGGGAACGGCGCTGGCGAGCGCTGCATGAAGGTCGCCGCGATGCGCCAGAAGGTAGGGCGCGCCGAATTTCTGCTCGGCGCTCTCGCCGAAGATCATGTCGAACTTGATGTCGCCGGTGCGCCAGTCACGGTTACTCCAGGAACGCGGATAGAAGGATTGCGCGCGCAGCCTCGCCTCCAGCCCCAGGGCGCGCAACACCTTCATCGCATTGCAGCCGATCTGGATCCCGGCCCCGATCCACGCGAATTGCGTCGCCTGTTCGTAGACGGTGACGTCAATCCCAATTCGCCGCAGCGCCGCGGCGGTCGCGAGCCCACCCATGCCGGCGCCAACAATCGCAATCGATAGCGGTCTTGCCATTCCCGTCCCCCTGCCCGAGCCGCTTCTTTTGACGGCTTCTTCAGTTCGCGAACGCTTCAGGCCGGCCGAAATCCCGCCTTCAGCAGTGCCGCGCGCGCCCCGTCCGACGCCAGCGCTTCAAGAAACGCCTGCACCGCCGACCGTTGCTTGCGCGCCGTCACCAGCGCGAAGTCATAATGCTCCTCGGCAAAGGGAATGAAACCCAGGTTTGACGCATGCGCGACCGGCGCAATGGTCATGCCCCAATCGGCACGGTGCTGCGCGACCGCAGCCGCAACCGCATTGTGCGAGCGCGGCTGATTCCAGTAGCCATCGGGTCGCGCTCCGCCAAGCAGCCGGTCGATCAGGATGCGCGTGCCGGCGCCCTGGTTGCGATTGACCATGATGCAGGCGGGGTCGGCCAGTGCGGCGCGGACCGCGTCCTCCGCGCTCAGGTCTTCGAAGCGCTTGTCACCTTTGCGGAAGACGATGCCTTGCATGCGACGCCAGCCCGGTACCAGTTCGAGTCCGTCAGCGAGATACGGCGTGTTGTAGGTCTCGGTCTTCTCGTCGAACAAATGGATCGGGGCAAAGTCACATTCGCCGCGCTTGGCGGCCGAGAGCCCACCAAGGCTGCCGACGGCGATCGAGCGCACGGTGAGCCCGGCATGCGCCAGCGGGGCGGTGACCAAATCGAGCCCGGTGCAATGGCTGCCGACGATAACGAGATCCGGTACACGCACATGCGGCGTGAACAGTGTCACCTCGGTCTCGCTGCCGGCCGGCATCTGATCGGCCAGAGCATCGATCTTCAGAAAGCCGTCTGCCTGGGCAAAGGAGGTGATGGCGCCGGAGCCCTTGCCCGTGGGGTACGCAATCAGCCCGTCCGCGCCTTCAACCAGCGACACCATGACGAATTCAGTGCGGCCGAGTTCGGACGCGATCCGCACCGGCACGCGCGCATTGACCTTGGTGTCCGAACGCGGCGGCAAGCCGGCCATCCGCCGCAGCACCGGTACGATCATGTCGTGGAAGGTGAACATCGCCGAGGTCGGAAATCCCGGCAGGATGATCACGGGCTTGCCGTCGCATACCGCAAGGCACAGCGGCTTGCCGGGCTTCAGCGCCACGCCATGGGCGACGATGCCGGGCTTGCCGAGCCGGCCGATGATGCGGTGAGACACATCGCCCGCGCCCTTGGACGTGCCGCCTGACAGCACTAGCATGTCGCTGCTCGCGAGTGCCTCGCGCATCGCGGATTCGAGCTGCGCCTCATCGTCGGCGACGGCGCCGAGAAACTTTGCCTCGCCGCCATTCTCCGTGATCGCCGCCGTGACGATCGCGCCGTTAGTATCGTAGATCGCAGCCGGGCGCAGGGAATGGCCAGGCTGCACCAGTTCATCGCCGGTGGAAATGATCGCAACGCGTGGCCGCCGCGCGACCGCGACGTCGGCGATGCCGCAGGCCGCCAGCATCCCGATCTCGCGCGAGCCGATGATCGTCCCGGCGCGCAGCAGCGCTTCGCCGCGGGCGATATCGGAGCCGGCATAGGACACGAATTGACCAGGCGAGGCGGCGCGGCGGATGTCGATCGCACGATGTCCCGCCGGCTGGGTGTGCTCCACCATGACGATGGCGTCCGCCCCGCGCGGCACCGGACCGCCGGTCGCGATCGGCGTGGCTGTTGCCGACAAGACCGGCCGCACTGGCGCCGTGCCGCACGCGATCACTTCGTCGTTCAGCATCACGCGCACCGGTGAAGCCTCGCCGGCGGAAGCAAGGTCGGTGGAACGCACCGCAAAGCCATCGACATTGGAGCGATCGAACGGCGGCACATCGATTGGCGCCACGACGTCCTCGGCGAGCGCGCGGCCGAGCGCGTCCGCAAGCGGCCGTTGCTCGCTCGCGACCGCACGCGGAAAAAGCGCGGCTTCAAACCGCGCCAGCGCATCCTCACGCGACAGGACCGTCAGGAATTGATCCTGATCGATATTGTCGCGGCCTTTCGGCGACGGCGTATTCGTCATTCCCGAACCCATATCACTCTCGCAGCATATAGGCATCGACCCGAGTGCCCGCCGCAAATCCTTCCGAGCTGGCGGGCACCGCGAGCCAGGCTTCGGCGCGCGCGATCGCATCGAGCGACAATTCGCCCAGCGCCAGTGGGACCAAAGCATCCTGCTTTCGTTCCAGCAACACGATCTCGGCAATGCCGACGCTTGAAGCAATCTTGCGCGCCAGCGGCAGATTGAGCGTGCTGCGCCGCCGGCGGCCCGATAAACGATCGAGCACGGGAAGCGCCAGCGTCCACCACGCCGCCAAGGCTTGATCGGGCGCGCCTGGCAACACCACGACCGGCGTCTTGCCTGCACGACCAACGGCCGAAGTGCGGCCTGGTTGCAGGGCAATGCCATGTGCGAGAACCTTCCCGCGCGCGCCCAATGCCGTCACCGCCGTATCGGTGCGGCCGACACCGGAGCCGCCGACGATCAGCAGCAGATCGCACGCACCGTCATCGATCGCGGCGGTAATCGATGCGGCATCGCGACCTGTAGCCGCGACCAAAAAAACCTCGCCGCCCGCGGCCCGCGCGCTCTCGGCGACAAAATCCGCAGTTACTGTGCCGCCGGGAACATTGACGATGCGCAGGCGCGGACGGCGCACGCTCAATCGCGCCATTCCTGCGGCGCGAGCGATCATGAGATGGCGCGGCAGCACGCGCCGGCCGGCTTGAACGAGGCGGCTGTCCGCGGCGATATCGCCGCCGGCGCGGCGCACGCCCTGCCCCGGGATCGCCTCCGCCAGCACCTGCACGAACGGACCGGACATCTCGACCGAATCGGAATCCAGCACGCAGTCGCAGTTGTCAGGAATGATCTCGCCGGCCTCGACCCAGACCGGCGCCGCCGTTAATGGCAGCGGCGAATAGGAGGATGCGCCGACAAGGTCGCGGGCGCGGAATGCATAGCCGTCCGCGGCAGCGATATCGCGCGGCGGGTGGGCATCGAGCCCCGGCATATCCGCGGCAATACAGCGCAGCGCTTCCGCCAACGCCAGTTCCACCGGCGCGACCGGGTCCACGCCCTCGAGCAACGCGGCGAGCGCCACATCGAGCGGCGTCAGCGAGGTCGGCAAGCGCTGGTCCGAGGTCATGGGGCTCGCCTATGCCCTGAATCGGGCCGAAAAGAAATAGAACTGGATACCGCGCGTGGTTTAGCCCATCCGACCAACGTTGACGTCGGCGCGAAATAGTTGCAAATGAGACCAATTGGCGGAACCAACCGCCCGAAACACCAACGGCCAACGTGCCGATTCGAGGGGAGAACCAGGGATGTTCGCCAAGAACCTATCCAGGCTTGCCGCGCTTGCGGTCGCGACGCTGGCATCAACCGCCGCACTCGCGCAAATTTCAGACGACGTCGTCAAGCTCGGCGTTCTCACTGACATGAACGGCCCGGCGGCCACGGCGACCGGCCAGGGCTCGGTCACTGCCGTGCAAATGGCTGTAGACGATTTCGGCGGCAAGGTGCTGGGCAAGCCGATCAGCATCATCGTCGGCGATCACCAGTTGAAGCCGGACATCGGCGGCGGCATTGCGCGGCGCTGGTTTGACGTGGATCAGGTCGACGTGATCCTCGACGTTCCGGTTTCCGCGGTCGGGCTTGCGGTGCAAAACATCACCAACGAGAAGAAGAAGCTGTTGATCGTGCATTCGACCGGCACCGCAGACTTCCACGGCAAGTTCTGCTCGCCACACGCGATACAATGGGTGTTCGATACCCGCGCGCTGGCGGTCGGCACCGCGCAGGCGGTGGTGAAGCGCGGCGGCGATAGCTGGTTCTTCATCACCGACGACTATGCGTTCGGCCACTCCCTCGAACGTGACGCTTCCGCCGTCGTCACCGCCAATGGCGGCAAGGTGTTGGGCTCGGTGCGGCCGCCGCTTGCAACACCTGATCTGTCGTCCTTCGTGCTGCAGGCGCAGGCTTCAAAAGCCAAGATCATCGGCATTGCCGCCGGTCCTCCGAACAACATGAACGAGATCAAGACCGGCGCGGAGTTCGGCGTGTTCAAGGGCGGCCAGCAGATGGCGGCATTGCTTGCGCTGATCACGGACATTCATTCGCTGGGATTGCCGGCAGCGCAGGGCCTCTTGCTGACGACCTCGTTCTACTGGGACATGGACGACAAGACCCGCGAATGGTCGAAGCGCTACTTCGCCAAGATGAACCGGATGCCGACGATGTGGCAGGCCGGCGTCTATTCATCGGTCATGAGCTATCTCAACGCCATCAAGGAAGCCGGCACCGACGAGCCGCTGAAGGTAGCGGCGAAGATGCGCGAAAAGCCGATCGAGGATTTCTTCTCCCGCAACGGCAAACTGCGCGAGGACAATCTGATGGTCCACGACCTGTGGCTGGTGCAGGTCAAGAAGCCGGAGGAATCGAAATATCCATGGGACTACTATCAGATCCTCGCCAAGATCCCCGGCGATGAAGCGTTTGGCCCGCCCGATCCGGCGTGCGCCATGGTGAAGAAATAATCGAGGATCGTATCCCGGATGCGGCGCGGCATGAAATGACGCGCCGCAGAGCCGGGACCTAGGAAGCCGCCGCACGTGGACCCCGGATCAGCAGCGCATCACTTCGGGCCGCGCAGCATCCGGGGAACGCTGGAGACAGCGAGACTACCTAACGAGCCCCGCCTCCCGAAAATACCTCATCACGCCGGGATGAATCAGCTCCACATTCGGCGCCGCCGCCACTGTGTTCGCGGCCGTGGTCTCGCAAGCCTGCGGCAGCTTCTTGCAGAGCGCGGCCTCAGCCCCGTGCAGCGTGCGCGCGAGCCGATAGGCGACATCGTCAGGCAGGCTTTCACGCGCCAGCACAAAACTCCATGAGCCAATAGAATCGATCGCCGCCGGCTGGTTCGGATAGCTGTTGGCGGGGACCGTCAGCGGCTTAAGGAACGTGTGCTTGGCGCGGACGCGGGCGATCTCGCTGGCGTCGGGTGCGATGAATCGCGCGCCGCCCGGCGCCTGTGCCATTGCGGCAAAGCCGGGCCAACCGACGCCGGCGCCCCACAGCGCGGCGGCGCGGCCGTCCTGCACCATGGCGGGGCCGTCGCCCGCGCGGTCGAGATAGATCGACTTGAAGTCCTCGTCCTGTTTCAGCCCGATGCCGTCGAGGATGTAGCGCGACAGGATCGGCAGGCCCGAGCCCTTCGCGCCGAACGCGACCGGCTGGCCGACCAGATCCCTGATCGTCTTGTAGGGACTGTCCGCCCGCACCACGAACATGCCGGGACTGGAATACATCGCCGTCAGGATTTTCAGCTTTGTCGCCGGCCGGCCGATGGCCATGAAGGCTTCGTAGGCGGGCTCGCCCGCGACCAGCGCGATATCGAGCTGGCCGGATTCCAGAAGCGGGATGTTTTCGTTGGAGCCCTTGGTGTTGCGCGGCTCGATCGACAGCGCCGGATCCGCGGCATTCATCACTTCCGCAAATGCATTGCCATAAACCGGAAAGCCGCCGCCGGGCGTCGCGGTTCCCAGGCTGATCGTGGTTTTCGTAATGGCCTTGCCTCCCTCCTGCGCCGCGGCGCTCCCGGCAAGCAGCAGCAGGCCGGCGCAGATAATCCGAGCGAGTTTCATCGTTGGCCTCAAGCGTTCGCTGACGAATGATGCGACGGAAGTTGTAGGCAAGCGCGGGGCCCGATGAAAGCCTGTTCTTGGCTGCTAACCCGGCATTGCCGTATCGCTGTCATGCCTGTAAACGATGGCGGCACCGTTGCCGGCCGCCTTCCCGCGGCCGCTCCGCGGCGGGGCCTGTAGCTCAATGGTTAGAGCCGGCCGCTCATAACGGTCTGGTTGCAGGTTCGAGTCCTGCCGGGCCCACCAGTCATTACAGGAGCTTATTACGTTTCTGAAGGGTGACGATTTGATACCGCCTCAGCTACCGCCACAGAAACCAATCGTGATTTGTTCGCGCCACGTTCGTTGATAGGCGTTTGGGAGGCCGCCGGCACGCCCCAATCTCCATGGCGAAGAGGCGTGACAGGCGCGTACATTCGGTGACATCATCGACCTTCATGTCGAGGATATGCATGAGGTTGGTCGCTCTCCCCGCCGCTCCAAGGCGGCCGTATTGGAAGCACTGAAGGAAGCCTTAGGCACAGTGAAGTTGGCCAAGCTCAATCGCGAGCGACTTATCGAATTTGGTCGCAAGCGGGCGAACGAAGGTGCGGGCCCAGCCACGCTGGCGATCGATTTCTCCTTCATTAGAACCGTCGCTACGCATGCTGCAGCGGTGCACGGCATTGAAGTCTCTGCTGAAGAAGTTCGCTTGGCGCGTTTTGCAATGAAGCATTTGGGCCTGGTAGGCAGCTCCGAAGAGCGAGACCGACGGCCAACTGAAGATGAGCTTGGTGAACTCATTGAGTATTTCGAGACCAATCCTCGACAAGTCACACCAATGGGTCGCATCGTTCGGTATGCCGTTGCGACTACGATGCGACAAGAGGAGATATGCCGATCCGATTGGCCGGACGTAGACATGACAAAGCGGCTCCTTATCATCCGCGACCGCAAAGATCCCCGAGCGAAGGATGGCAACGACCAGAAAGTCCCTCTTCTCAATCTGACCGGCTATGACGCGTGGGAGATCATGCTCCAACAGCGCATCATCACGAGAGGTTGGGGACGTGTATTCCCGTATAACCACCGTTCAGTGAGCGCAGCATTCACGCGAGCTTGCGATGAGCTGAAGATCGAGATCTTCATTTTCACGATCTGCGGCACGAGGGTACCAGCCGTCTTTTTGGGGCCGGCCTTACAATTGAAAAGGTTGCATTGGTGACTGATCACAAGGATTACCTGAACATTCCTTACTGTGCAGCCTGCGCGCTGCGGTACACGCGCTGACGCCCTGAAACGTATATATTAAATTTACCAAAGGCTTGGATGGTGGGGGAGGAAGAAGTGGCATTCCGTAGGAAAAGGTTAGATGGTCTTACCGTGGTTTAGTGCCCTTTGATGATTATAGGGTTTTTTGACAGGAGGTCTTACCCAGCGAGCGCGGACGGCGCCGGCTATGCGAACAGCTCGGCGCCGTCCGCCCGCAACTGCGTTGCATTCTCGGGATATTGGCCCACCAGTTCGCTTTCCCTGCCCCGGTGCGTGCTACCCTACGGCGATAGCCGGCGATTCGGCCTCGCCCGGTTCAGCCAGTCGGCGGGAAGGCATTGATGGGGAAAGCTGCATACAACGAGAAGCTCAAGCTGCGAGCCACGTTCTTCAACAATCTCGCCGTAGCGACCTTAGCCGCGGGCTACCTAGTCCCCTACTTTGCATCGTTGCCATGGTTGTTGGAAACCGCCACTGAGGTGCCGAAGCCCATCACGAGCAAGTGGGACGCCTTGTCGACTCTACTCGCTTCACCAGAAGCCAAAATAAAGCTCGTTGTCTTAGTGTCAGGAATCATCATCGCAAGTATTGTGGCGGCGGGTCTTCGTATTTTGGCTAATCATACGTTGAGCAAGATTGCGGACTGAATTGCTTTGTCTCGGCCGGGACAACCAAACATCCCAGCCGAGCGCGCACAACATCAGAGCCGCGTGTGTGTGATTTTGACCCTAAGTCGACCGAGCCAGCTATTCCACCGAATCAAAGTTTCCGTCATGAAGTTGGGATGATCCGGGGGTTCGGGAGGGCGGCCGGCGGGTGCTGGCCTAGCAGGCTTCTCCAAGACCGTCGTTGACGGCGCGGGGTTAACAGCGCATCTTTTCATGTTGAAAATGTTCCTTTCCACAGGGGCGTTTTCGATTCGGTCGGCTCCGCCGGTACCAGCGGCGGGGTCGACCACTCCGCGCTTGCTAGTGACAGAATCACCATCAGCACATGCCCTATTGGACACGCGAGCGACTTCACAATGCAATGCATTAGTCGTGCTAAAGGCGTCAGCCTCGTAACGATACGGTGCCAAATCGCTCTTGTTGTAACCGTGCGGCAACATTTTTCACCGGGACAACGCGGGGGCAGGACGGCTCCGGGAGAGCCGAAAGCGGGCTGATTCGCATTTTTCAGCCCCTCACCTATCTACCTGCTGGACCGGGTTTCGGTGTGGAGTGCCGCGTATGCGTAAGTCCCCGTCGATCGTCCCCCGCGATGACGATCAGGATATTTATCTGGTGCTTGATGATTTCGGGCGGCTCGGCCAGGCGTGGCGCGAGACCGATCCGGGAAAGGCCGACCGAGAGACGGTCATCCGCGACTTGCTCGATGGGCAATATTCAGACCCGGTTCGGATTGTCAGCTTCAACACTGCGGAAGGTTGGTCGCGAGACGTTTCCGAAGACATCACCGACGCAATACGCCGGCGCCGCGAGATTGAAAACCGGGAGCCACCCGGGAGCATCGTCAGATTTTTGATCGGTTCGAAGATCGTCACCGGCCGCAGCTAAAGCTTCAACTAGCGTGACTTCGATTCCGCCCCGCTGCGTCTTCTTCACATTCACGGAATGTCGTTACCTTTTTTCGAACTGCCGATGCTGTAGGGCTTGTTGAGGAAGTAATCGCGGTTGCCCAATGCCTTCTCTGCGTACTGATCGATCCGACAACGATTGCCTGGACATGCTGATAGCAGTAGCCCTCGCGCGCAGCCCGCTGACGCACTTCAGCGAGCGCCCTAAGCCATGGCGTGTTCTCTGCCTTCTCGTCGTACCATTTCAGTTGATCGCGCATCACCAACTCCGGCCCCCAAGCACACGCCCTTTCGTCGAACCGCTCTCCTCCTTCTTCCGGTCCCGTTCGCCACAAAGGCCCTCAATCTTTGCCAGCATCCGCTGCAGCAAAAGCTCAGCCGCTGCAGTCGATATGCCCGCACGCTGAAGCTGGAGGATTTCCTTACGCTGTCTTCCGACCTGCACGCGCATGTGCTCGATTTCGGAACGGACGTGATCTAGGCCCATTGCTGTCCTTCAATGCTCTCTGGATTGTTCGAACGAGCCCCCTCGGCACGGCGCCCGAGCTGGTCGTACAGGCGAAGCCGCCTGAAAAGGATCTCGATTTCACGGACGCTTTTCACAATGGGGCGCATAGTACAAACCGTGAACGAGATGACAAGCCACTAGGAAATAGGCTGTGCTGGGCGCGGAACACCCAAGATTATTGCCTGAGTATTTTTATTGCCCTGGTCCACCCCGTTTGAAGATCCGATTCCGCTTCCGGATGGCCGGCGGCTTCTCACCTTGAGGGATGCCGCCAGCTACATCACGAAGCTATCGAAAGCTGAGCACTCCGCGCCCGAATGGCAGGCCGCGATGGAGGCGCTGATCCTCGTTGCAGAGAACGGCGGCCCGACGATGTTGGCCCGGATCGGTGTCATGCGGGCGTTGAACCGTCACGTCGAAAGGGTCTTTGATTCCGAGCGCAAAGCTCATCATTGGGGAAAGCGCAAGCTGAAGAGAGACCAATGACCGTTTTTGTCTACGTCAACACAAGCAAGCAGGTGGGAGATCCCGAGCACATCAAGGTGTTTGCCAATGTGGACGCTGCAGAAAAGTGGTTTGAGGAAAACGATCCCGAAGGCGTGGCGTTTGAGTACGAGGTTCTGGAGTGAACCGGATCGGCCGCAGGACCGCTTACGCCATGTGGTGCTTGGTGCTGGCCATCGTATGGCAGGTGCTCGGTTCGCTGTAGACTGTAACACCCTGCCAACTAAAAAACGGCCCCAGCGGACTTGGGAGGCGGACTGGGGCCGTAAGGGATGCGTCAGTGCCGAGAAAACTAGGTTCGGCACATCCATTTGATAGCCTTATGGTAGTTGAGCGAAATTGACGCCTATCAACTCCTGCGAAGACGAGCGCCCGCTCTTAAAGAATGAGTGAGGCCCGCCAGCGTGAACCGCGGCTCTCGAGAGGGTCGCGGGACCAAGCCCCGCGGCTGACGGGTTTCAATAACCGTGTTCTTACGGGTCATAATTGGCCAACAATTTGCGATGGGGTGCCTCAGTGTTCGGCAACTAATCTCTAGGTGTGCCGAACCAAGTCATTCGGAGCACCCAAATGAGTATGCAGCCTCGTTTTGAGACAGCGCGCGAAGCTACAGTGATTAGTAAGATACTGGCTGATCTCGTCCGCACCGTTCAACTGATCGAATGCGAGATCGAGGCCCAAGAAGAGCGCGCCAGCGTTTCCGACCGGACTGACTTCAAGTATCCAATGCTGGCAAGGTCCCTGATCGAGCGGCGCGACAATCTTAAGATGACCATCGACGCCCTTGAACAGCGTCTCGCCAAGCGAGCGCCGGATGGGCAAGCAACCGCGGCTTAGCGCAACGGAAAAGCCGTCGCTGGGTCACGCTGTGGCGCGGGACCGAAGCCCCGCGCCCTTGTTAGTGTCACCGTCGCAGCCGCCCGGCAAGCGCCGCCAGGCGGTGGCGTGCTATGCACGCTGTCAGCCTCGGTCATTTGAAATGCCCTTTCGTGATTGAGGTTAGAGCCGGGGCGAAGCAGGCACTTCCCCTCGGCTCGTATTTTCTGTAAACTGAAAATATGAAGAAATCAATTTCAGTAAACAAAAAATCCAGAGGCCGGCCAAAGAAGAAGGGTGGCGTCTACCCGGTGACCGCGGTTAGGCTGCCGCCAGCATTGGGCGCCGCAGTGGACAAATGGGCTGGTTCGCAGCCTGATGGACCAACGCGCTCCGAAGCCATCCGCCGGCTGGTCGAGCTGGGACTGAAGGAGAAGGGAAAATGATCGTCCGCGTCAAACGAACGGTGCTGGATCCATGAAAAAGGCCATTCTGATTGCCGTGCTACTTGGAGGATGCGACCTCACGGCCTCGCAAGAGCGAGCAACCGCAGAGCGTGCCGATAACGCACAGTGCTCTAACTATGGTCTCAAGCCCGGTACGGCCGAATTTGCTCAGTGCCGGATGTCGATGGATCAACATCGCCAAGCTCGCGTTGGTGCCGCCTTGCAACAAATCGATCGCAATAACCGGGAGGCGGCGGACTACAATGAGCGGCGTCTGGCTAGGCCGACCATCAATTGTACTGGAACCACAACGGGCAATACGACGAACACTACTTGCCGCTAACCGGCGCTCCTGATTTGCTTAAAAAACAATTCCCCACTCGGGGAAAACGTGCTCGATTGAGCGGAGACGTTTGCAGCGCGGAGGATTCCGACCGTGCTCCGGACATTTCTACCCCTGTGCGCACTCTGCCTCTTGGTATCAGCCTGTGCGAGCGGTCCCCATGTCGCCGACATGCCGCACTGGATGGGCGGATTGCCGCCGGATGCGCCTCCGCGCCCTGGCACGCCGGAATATGATGCTTGGCAGGCCGAGCGCGCAAAGGAGGCTGCGAGGCCGAAAACCGGAAGTACCAGCCAGCCGACCCGCTGATTTGCGTTAAGAAGCCATCCGCCGCCTGGTCGAACTCGGGCTGAAGGGAAAAGCAAATGATCAAGCCGAAGCGGTCTGCCGAGCAACAGGTTGCGGACGAGCTCGAGCGACGGGCTCTCCACCCGCTTTCGTCGAGGCAGACGATATCGGACAGCCAAGCCGAGCCAGAATTCCATGCAAACCACAAACGCCTTAGAGCAGAAAGGCTGACGCGAGAGGCAGTCGAGAGCGAGCTGAAGGCGAAGAAATGACAAAGCCGCCGGGCGGGCTTCAACCACCAAAGCCGACCACCAAAGCCGAGCGCGATGCACGCAAGGCATTTCGCCAAGTCGATGCCAAGAAGGCAATGACTGAGCACGAGATCGCGCAGAAGGCCTTCTCTAACAACCGTGAGCGTCTGAAGGCAGAGCGGCTCGCCAGGGAGGCTGCGGGGCCACCGCCCCCGAAAGCCAAAGCCCCCACGGCGAAGGGAAATGATCGGCCTGGTTAAGGGAACGGTGTTGGGCCTTCTTTTCGCGTCCCTGGCTGTAAGCGCTTTTGCTCCAAACGACCCTGTGGCGGCGCGGATGAAAGAGATTAGCGATCGGTATAACGAGTGCCTCAGCAATTAGTCAGATGCGGCTCGGCGCAACCGATATAAATTTTGCCGCTGAAAGGGCGTTCGGCTCGTGTGCAACCGAAACCGCACAAATGCTGAAAATAATGCGACAGAACGGACTCACCGCGGATCAGATCGATACCGTATTTCTCGATAAAAAGAGCGGGATCAAACGAGAGCTACGAAAAATATTGGAAGAAGTAGAAACCGGGAGAAATAGCGGCCGCAGCATGCTGGGGCTGAAGGCGAAGGGGAAATAGTGAACGAGCTAAAGCCGACCGCCGCGAGAACGCCATGGTTTTGGTTTGTGGCGGCGCTGTCGGCGATGTCGATCATCACGGCAATCACCTTCATCGGGTTTCCCATTTAGGGGTCGCGCCAGGCCTTGATGGGAACGTAGCCCACTGCTCGGCAGTAAGGTGGGTACCGTTGTCGGTCTTAAGCGCCATAGCCGCACCGTCATGGTTCGCTTTGACGGCAACAGGACGACGAACACCCCACACCGCGATTACATCGAGCCGGTTGAGGCTTAGTGAGATTTCGAGATCGCGCGTTGCAGCGTGCGAACCAAATCCTCCGCAGCCTCTTCCATCGTGTCTTTTCTTCCCAGATGCTTAATCATTGCGACTAGCGTGTTGATCAAGACGACCCGGGCCATCGGCGGCGAAACCTGTCTTTCAGCCAAGAGCGCACGGATGTCTCGCGTAAGCGCGACGCATTCGACTTCGTGTGCCTTCGTCATCTCTCTGGGCACTTCACTCCTCCAGCCAATGAAAAGTTGGGATTCCAAGCACGCCCGATTCGTCAGCCAAGCTGGTGGCGGATCGGTGGCAAAAAACCGCCGCTATGACGATCTTCGTGACGGCTACCTGCCCTAGGGGTTAATGGATCGTTACTGGCTGAGCTTCTGACGCGCGCCGCCGATATTCAGACGGACGACCGAGCGTGTATTTCTATTGGGACGACCTGCCAGGTCGCAGGCTTAACCCGGAATTCACGGACAGCACGCGCGCCTTAGAGTTGGCGAAGGCCCTTGCGAGGGCGGAGCGAGACAAACAGTCCAAGTAGAATTACGGAGGCCCTGGCAATTTACGATAGGACATAGCGAGACCGAGCTGGGAACAAACCCGAAAAATTTCCTCAGGACTCGGCTAGTCGCCGTCGGATGGTTTTCGCGCGTCTTATTGTTCCTTGCCCTCGCTCTCGGGTTGCGATTGGATGGGAAGGGTCTGGGGAATCAGAAAAATGCGAAGTTTGGGAATCGTGGCGCTGGGCGCTGCTTTCGTGCTTTCTCTTACCGTTGCGGCGAGAGCAGATTGCGACGACGCTGTGCAATCCTATAATTCTGCCATCAGCGACATTCAGAGTTATCTGAAGCGGTACACAAACTGCCTTAGTTCCAGCAACGGCTCCGATGATTGCTCATCTGAGTTCAGGCGACTCCGATCTGCCCAAAGCGATTACGGGTCCGCCGTCTCCAGCTACCAGCAGTATTGTCGCCGATGAATCGACAGGCGCATCCGAAGCCGGCTGGTCGTGATCGGGCTGAAGGCAAAGCGATAACGGGGAATCTTCTCAGGCGCTTTCAATGACGGTCTATGACGAAATCCCTGACGGTCTAGACCTCCGAGAGCAAACCTTGATTCGTATCGGCAGATTCATTGCGGACTGGGCAAATTGCGAAAGCAGCTTCAGCTGGATCTTCAGCAAGCTCATAGGTCGGGCGAATGGGAACGCCGACATTGTTTGGCTGGCGATCATCAGTCTGGAAGCGCGCCTAGATTTGCTTTGGGCGCTCGTCAAATTCGAAACCGCGATAGCGCCCGAAACAAAAGACGAATTGAAAGGCTGCATAGACGGTTTCGAGAGGTCAGTAGCCTGCGAAATTACCTTTGCCACGCGGTCTATACCACGGATGCTGACATGAATTTGGTGAGTGTAGATAAGTGGCGGCTAGCAAAGCCAAAGCATACGCACGCCTTCACAGAGCAGCGAAGGCCGGTCTCCGAAAAATCGCTCAAGGAACTTTGCACTGCGATCGATAAATGCGTCGATATAAACAACCGGGTTACTCAAGCCGTTTCCGCCCTAGAGACTCAGCTTTGAGACCGCCTTCGAGCCCGTCTTTTTTATTTGCCAGATTTTCACAGCACGACGCGCTGCAGCTTCACCGCGTTCCGATCCCCAAGGGATTGATAATTTGCATGACGTCGCCGGCCGCGCTTGAATGCAGCCGTGTCCACGAAATCCCGCAAATACCTCTTCGGCGAAACGATCCGTGGCATCTTTCATAAAATCTTAATAATAATGACGCGACAGTGACGCGACAGACGATCCACACTCCTGGCGAGCAGCAACGCCGCTAAATAAATAACAGTGATTTTCGTCGATGGATAAGGTTTTCCGCTTTCTGGCGACGCTCGGCTTCATTTGCGCGGCCGGTTCGGCTCACGCCGCAGTCCTCACTGAAAGCTTCGATAGTCCGAACTTCGCCGACTGGCAAAGCCGCTGGTTTGGCCAGAATAGCAATGCCAAGCCTATCTTCTTCAACCCGAACGATCGCGGCAACAACGTGACCGGCCTGACCATCTATGATGGCAACATTGACGATGGTAACGCGGTCAAGATATTCTTCAATGCCGCATTCGCGGCGACCATCACCAATTTCTCGTTTGACATGCTGAATTACGCAAGCGGTCTCGCTCAGCAGCTCGAAGTGTTCGACAAGGACGGCAATACGCTGTTCGGCACGGTATTACCCGTGGTACCGCAGGATCCGTCAGCCGATAACGGCAGCAACAACGGCTTCGATTTCGCAGATAGCAAATACACCCGCTACAGTGTGGACTCAACCAATGGAATTGGCGGCTTCCGCATCCTGCCGTTTGGCTCCGAGGGCAATGTCTCGATCGATGACCTCAGCGCAACCATTGCTGCCGTTCCCGAGCCGTCGACCTGGGCCATGATGATCCTAGGCTTTGCTGGTGTTGGCTTCCTCGCCTATCGTCGTCGCAATCAAGCTGCCGCTGCCTGATCCCCCCAATCCCTCGATCAGAGCAGAGAGACCGCCTTCGGGCGGTCTTTTTATTATTGGCGCCTTAGATCACTGCATGCCAATCAGGATGCCCGCGGAAACCTGGTTCGAGGAAAACGATCCCGAAGGCGTGGCGTTTGAGTACGAGGTAATCGGCCCAGAATAAAAATGGCCCCAGCGCGAGGTTCTGCGCCGAGGCCATCAAAGTATTCCCATTTCGAACAGCCAGAGGGGGTAGTGGGTACCCATCTGGCCGCCCGATAGAAGCGGGAAAAACTGGCAACGTCTGTCCAATATTGAACAGAAGGCTGAAGGGTAAGCTTTTTCAACGGCACCGGTGCAATCCGGCAACATCTTAAATCCGCGAAGGGCCCCAGCATTGGCGCTGAAGCCCTTCAGGAGCCGAGGCGCCGCACGGGGGCGAGGATCAGCGCCTCAGCCCAACGCCATCCTGCAATACCTCCCGTCGCGCGTGGCAATGCATCAAGATGCGACGAGTTCCAGTTTTTCCCGGCCGGAACGTTCCGACCTGTGCCAGTTTGAATCAGCTTTAGTGGCGTGGAGTTTGCGGCGTGGCGTTTCAGCGCAAGAAGGCGGCGGCAATCGGCGTGAAGGCGCACTTCCCCGGATTCATCGAGCCTGCGCTGGCAACGACGGTCGAGAAAGTACCGTCCGGCGAGCGCTGGATCCACGAGATCAAGTTCGACGGCTACCGCGTCCAGCTCCACATCCACAACGATGCCATCAAGATCCTCACCCGCCGCGGCAATGACTGGACCAGGCGCTTCAGCAAAGTCGCTGGCGACGCGTACCTGATCAACGCCGGCAGCGCCATCGTCGACGGCGAGATCGTCGTACCCGCCGCTGATGGCACCACGGACTTTTCCGTCCTGCAGAACGAATTGCGCGGCAAGTCCAACCGGCTCGTCATGATCGCTTTCGACCTGCTCTACCTGAACGGCCAGGACCTGCGAAAACTGCCGCTGATCGAGCGCAAGATGCATCTGAAAAGGCTGATCGAACAGACGGCCATCCAGTTCAGCGAAAGCTTTGAGGTCGACGGCAAGGAGATGTTTGCGCATGCGTGCAAGGTCGGCTTGGAAGGGGTCTCCAAGGTCCGCGACAGCCGCTACGTTTCCGGACGCGGCCGGGACTGGGCTAAGAAAACCTGCGCCCAGCGCGAGACGCTGACCATCGCCGGCTTCGCGCTCGACGGCAACAAGTGGGACGGAATCTATGTCGGCCGCCGCAAGGGCAAGGACCTGGTCTATGCCGGTAAAGTCGACCACGGCTTCGACAAGGTGTCTGCCGCCGATCTCCGCAAACGCCTGACGCCGCTGATCCGCAAAACTCAGCCCTACACCAAGCGGATCGCTCACAAGGGCATCTGGATGGAGCCGGAGCTACTCGCCGAGATCGAGTACCGTGCCAAGTCAGCCGAGGGCAAGGTGAGGCATCCGTTCTTCAAGGGGCTGCGGGAGGATTTTTGATGGCACCGAGCGAATGGACAGAGACAGAAGTCGAGGAACTCAAAGCGGCAATCAATGATGGCCTCTCAGTCGAGGAAGCGGCGGAAATTCTCGACCGAGCTCATCGTGTTGATGAGGTCATCCAGAAGTGTCGAGAGCTGGGATTGGAGCCGAAAAAGCGCCAATCATGAGTGACGTCCCGCGCTGGTTTTTGTGGCCAGAGGGAGGATCTGCAATGAAGTGGTGTGCCCACTGCGACAACTGTCGTTGGGTCTGCGAGGCGCATCCGGACCAGCCGTGGTTAGGCGCGCGCGCCTGTACCTGCGGCGCTGCCGGGGCGCCCTGCCCGGTCTGCAATCCATCCGATGAGTCCACCGCGCCGGATCTTCCCGAGGGATTTCAGGCGGATGTCGAAAGCTCTGCGCAGTTGCCGCGCTACACTGGCGTCGATATGGATGATCCGGACCGGCCGGAGATCGAGCATTTCGGAAACTGTCCTGTCTGCGGCGCGCTTATCGATATGCGCGACCTCGCCCAGGTGATGGCGCATATGCACGGCGAGCAGCCGCTCGATCTCACGGGTAAGCCAAAGCCGGATGAACAATAGATCGCGCGAAGCGCTGCAGAAACTCAGCGCATTGATCGTATGAAAGGGAAGGCGACCGCGGCGAGTACGACCAGGGCGGCAGAACCGGCGATCCAGTAGATGATATCCATGGCCCGAAACGCGCCGCCCTCGCCGAACGTTCCTCGTCAGACCGTCGCACGCGAACGTTTGCGGGTAGACGACGTTCATCCAAGCGTGCTGGACTGCATGCGAGGCGGCCTGGCCTCTAATGCCCCCAGTGTCCCCAAGTCAGGTCATCCTCCTTCCGTCGCCGGTCGCTCGCACTGGGTGGCCGGCGCGGACTGGAGCTTCTATCAGCGCGAAGCGCTCGCTACCCACCGTCGAACTGGGCCGGGTGCAGAGCCACCTCTCGGCCTTGAGGGCGCCTGGTTACGCCGGGGATTTTAGGCCCGGTGAGTTTATCCAGTCGATCAATTGAGCTGCCGTCTCGTCCTCCCGGGCTTTCCTGAGCGCGGCGTCGCGCACGGGACCTGGAGGAAGCAGCTTGGCTTCCTCACGCAATCGTCTGGCTTCTTCGGCAAGATCTTTGGGGGATTGAAGCTGGTCACTGCGAGGCTTCTGCAGTGCGCTGCTCCATTCCAAAAGAGGAAGGCGAGAGCGCTAGTGGCGTTCTCATCGCCGATAGATGCCTCAGGGCAGCGCGGCGATGGAACCAGTGTGCGCCCGGGAACTTCCGAACGCGAGTCATTTGTGGAACAAATCAACAGCGCGCCGCGGCCGCGTACGGCGAAGCCCTCGCCGGTCATGCGCGCCTCGGCGCAAAGGAAAGGGCCGCAGATCACCCTGGAATGCGTGGGCTGCAAGAGCCGGTTCAACCTCGTGTACCTGCCCGGCGTCTCCGACACCATCGCGGTGGCTGAGGAGCTGCCAAGCGAAGCGGACGGCGGCGGCCGATGGCGCATCGACATGTTCCCTAAGGTGCTCGAATAGGAGAGCGCGAAGCGCTCGCCGGCCTTACTTTCCCCAGGATGACGGGCCCCTGCGTAGACTCAGCGGGCGAAAGGAAGCGCCCCTGACGCGGCCCCGGCTCACAACACTCACGGAAAACTCTCTGGCTGGGGTCGCTCCCTCTCCCTCGCGACGGTCGTTTGATCGATATGCCAATCGAGATCTTACATGGACGCCCGCTGGAGCCGGAGGAGCTGGAGATGATCCGGATGCAGATCGAGGCGTTCGATACCATCGCGGCGATCGATCCCGAAATCCGCAGGATCGTCGAACGCAACTGGCCGCACTTATTACCGAAGCTGCCGCCCGACGAGGACGACTGAACGACACCGCGGCGCGCCCTGGTTTGACTCCTCAGCGCGGAGCGCTAGCCACCTAGAAACGGAATGGCCGCAGATTGCTCTGATGATCCGGACCGGCCGGAGATCGAGCATTTCGGAAACTGTCCTGTCTGCGGCGAGCTGATCACCAATCTCTTTAATGATGGCGCGACTATGCCGGGAGTTTCTACTTGGCAGGACCCAATAGTCTGTCGTAATGGCGCTTCACCGTCCCGTAGCACTCGCACGCGCCGTCCTGTAGTGCTTCCGCGTCGAGGATCTGGATTTTCCCCCGGGCGTATTTGATTAGACCGGCCGACTGTAGGGTGTGCGCGACGACCGTGACACTTGTGCGCCTGACGCCGAGCATTTCCGCTAAATATTCTTGCGTGAAAATTAGAGTCTCGCTGCCCGACAAATCCCTCGCCCGCAGCAGCCAACGGCAAAGACGCGCCTGAATATGGTGTGTAGCAAAACAAGCCGCCGACTGCTGCGCCTGAGAATACACGGTCTGCTCATGGCGAATAAGCAGGGACAGCAGTTTGGGACTCTGTAATGCAGCCGACTTCAATCCCTCGATGCTGCAAACGATGATGTCGCCGGGCAACTGGACAATTCCACGGCTAAGAGAAATGCGTCCGTCAAGCGCTGCCGAAGCCCCAACGATGCCGTCCGCGCCGACCATCGCCGCCTCGACCATCTCCCCTGACTCGAGCGTCACGACCAAAGACACCACTCCACCCGCCGGAAAGTAGACGTGCTTGATCTCCTGTTCTGCCTCGAACAGGACCGAATGCTGCTTGAAATGTGTGATCTTGAGATAGGGCTCAAGTCGTTTGAAATCGTCTTGGCTGAGTTGGCTGAGTAAAAGATTCTTCATAACGCGCTCCTGAGGACAGGCGGGAGCGCAAAGAACTCTCAGCTATCGATGCCTTAATGGATATCCGATAATATCAGCATGGTACGTCATTTACCTGACATAGCCGAGTTTTTAATTTTCGCTATGTAAGATATGAGACAGACAGCATTCGTGACGGTAATTTCAAATATACCAGCGAACCGTACCTGATGTGCTGCATAATGAAGCGAAATCGTTCAAAGCCACACTCATTTGAAGATCAGCTTGCGGAAGCAGCAGCCAAGTTCAACGGGCAGGCCAGCAAGTTACGGCCGGGAAAACAACGCGACGAATTGTTGCGGAAGATCCGCCAAATAGACGCGGCTGCGCACCTAAATGCGTGGCTGAAATCTCCCGGCCTTAGATCGCCAAAGTAAAACGGGGCGCAAGGGAGGATCACATGATCACTGATACTTTCGATTCCCGAACTTTAGCTAATATGGAAGTCGCCCTCGAGCGCGCGTGTTTACTTCTTCCAGCTGGCGGCGAGGCACACCGGGCGCGTCGGATCATCGCCGGCAAAATAATTGAATGTGCCAATCGTGGTGAGACCACCCTGATCAGGCTTACTGAGGCCGGATACGCTGCCGCGATGCAATTGAATGCTTCCGGCCAATCCGTCAGGAAAAAAGAGGTCTCCAGCTAAGCGGTTTCTTACTCCACTAGAAAAATTGGCAACACAACCCACGTAGTAGAGGGCGAGCAAGGCTCGTCCGGTACTCAAAAGCGGCGGCAGCGCCTGCTTACGCCGGTCCGTTCATGTCTCGAAAGCGGACCTGAGATAGCCGCTTATCCGCGTCCACCTGCGGATCCTGCTAAGCTCGCAGAGCAACCTATTTCCTCAAACCGCCGGGCTCTCAATTGCGTGGATCGTCCCGGCCGGGCCACGAAACACTGCTGCAATGCACACGAAACCGTTTTTGGAGGCGGCGAAGACGTCCCGCAACGAAGGCCTGATATCAAGGCCTCGATCAACAACGGGGTGCGATCATGTGGAAGCTAATCAGTTTATTTTACCGCGAGTATTGCCGGGCAACGGTGGCTGAGATCCGCAGATACGATTTCGCGAAGACCGCCTGAGGCGCTACCAGCGCGCTCGCACCTTAACATGTTACGCGTGACGAATTTTCCCTCCAATTCATTTCTCGCGGCCCTCGCCGGTCTTTTCCTGCTCTGCTCTGGCTTGCTTGCCTTGGCGTTCAGCTGAAGGCCTGCCTTTGTCGCAATCTGAAAGTCTTTTGCGGATGACCGAGGCTGACCTAAACAAATTGTGGAACCTCGTTCCCGTTGGAGAAGCCAATGCAGCGCGGGCAAGCACAATTTGGAGACGTCTCGACATGTACGCGCGCTCTACGGTCCAACACCAGCTGAGTTGGATGGCGGACGCAGGTCACATTTGCCGACTGTCGCGCTGTATGCCGATGGGCGGTGACGTGCGGCTGTACTATCGAATGCAGGACGAATGACGCGACTTGTCATGTCTATCGCTCAAGCCTTCCGCCCACATTGACGATCCCGGCAGCATCATCGCCCATGGACCAGCACACCCTGACCACAGCGCCGTCCGCACCCAAGAACGGACACTCGCGATGGCGGATGTGATGTACGCTGACTGCCAATATCTGGAATCGGCTATCGGCGGGTCACCTTAAAGGCGATGTCGTTACTCCCGAAGCGTAGCAAAAGGGTGCACGCACCCAATCTCTCTCGCCATAAGCCCGAGCGCCCGCCTGGTCTGGTCAGCCTTTTTGCATCACGGTGGAACGCTTTCCTGCGCTCTTCGCTGGCTCGAAGCGGGCAGTATTTCTGCTCCGGGAAACTACGGAGCGGCGGCGTCACAGGACCATAAGGCCATGAACGCCGAAACGACGGCCAGTCACATCACCGCGGTGATGAAAATGGCGAGAACCCACCAGGGCCTCGGCGCCGGTACGTCATGCAAATGGCCAATCAAAAAGAGGCCAAGCCTGACTCGGATTTTGCGTTTGTCAACCGAGCGACCTGACAGCCAGCGCGGCGGTGTCTCGGTTTGCTGCCCATGCCGAAACGATTATGTCGGGTATGTTGCAGACGCGACAAACAAACTGGTCAACTGTTGTGGCGGGAAAGGGGGCTTTCACGGGAGTGTCGCTCCCAGCCCCTTCGGGGTTGGTCACGCGTATGGTCCCGGAATCGATAGAACGTCCCTCCTGCAAGAGGTGCGGCTCTCGAACCACGCTCGTACGCATCGAACCAGAAGGCACGGGGCTCGAAAGCCGGATATTTACGTGCCCGAACTGTGAGAACGTCCACACCGAGCACTGTTGTTGACCCTATGGAAGCGTGCAAGGGCTGGCTCTCAAGCGAACTCAAGCCACCGGTCTAAGCCGCGGTCACGCTGGGAAATGCATTGGCGATGGCATGGACCAAGCCTTCCTCCCCTCACCGCCGCCGGATTAGCCCTGCTGCTCGTGTCGTGTGCCGCTGCGCTGGCGCTGCACTCAAAACAAAATGGCCGCAGATGCTCTGCGGCCCACCGACTAGAATAATGCTGCCGTACTGAAATCGTCGCCCTCGGTTCTCATCTTACCACCTCAGCTCTGTTTCAGTTTCATTTCGTCGCTACCCTGTAAGATTACGGGAAAGGACTGGCCTGATTTGAAATAGGGGCTCATAAAAGCGGGATGGACGAGACCCCCGCCGTGCTGGTGATGTCCTTTGTCACCTGCACGGGCTTGGGAGGGTGAGAAATGGCTATCTTTTTACATCTCCAAACCCACACGATGGGCCCGAAAGAGGTTAGCCGAATTATGGAAGCTTACGATCGCGCGTTGCGGGTCCTCTGCGTCAAAGATCGCGACGATCCCCTGACGGAAATGATCGCGAAGAAGATCATCAAGGTCGCGCAGACCGGTATCAAAGACCCTGCACGGATTTCGGCCCTGGCGATCAAAGAACTGGAAAGTCGGTAAAGGGCCGCCTCAGTTGGCGGCCTGTCAATTAGCTCGTACGGGCGGCCTTCGTTGGCAGCCTCTCGCCCTATTTCACGCGCCGCGATTTAAGGGATTTGTTACGGGTTGCTGTTAGCCCTTTTGCCATTGCAGACAGGTCGCGACGAGCGGCAGTGAATTCCGAAATGCTTTAACCCGACCAGCCCGGTTGGCGGTCTCTCAACAGGAGGCCATGTTGCTCAGGGGCTTCGTGATTGCAGCCTTTGTGCTGCTTGGTGCATCGCAGGTGGATCAGTATCTCACCCATGGTCGGTATACCGACGCGGCCATGTCGATGCTGCGACAAATCAGGCACTCGTTTTTCGTTTGAGACGGCCGGACCGCCCTTTGCAAAGGGCGCTTCCCGGCACGTGGCCAGCATCGGTTCCCGATATGATGACGGCAGCCCAGCGCCGACCCGCCCCGCCCCGCCCCGCGCGCATTCAGACCGAAACATTTCTTGCGCAAACGAATTTACCCTCGGGTCTCGGGGCTTCGCGAAATTGCGAGGCTACAATGCGTTCTTTATCGCCAGCCGACGTTTTTCTTGCCGTCGCCGCCCTGGGAACCGCAGCGCTGATCGAGATCGGGGCTTTCATAGTCTTGGGGCTGATCTGAAAGATCACCGCTGAGAGCGCAGGCCGACCGCGCGCGATTGCCCTCCGCCCCAGTTATGTCCGCTTTTTTGAACCAAGGGCACCCAGACCCATACATACACATTGACGTTCTCAAGCGCGCTGGGGAAAATCGTGGCCGAGTTGCCTCTAATTCTCGTCATTGAGGACGAATATCCGGTGCAGGATATAGTTGAAGATGCGCTAGACCGAAGGCGGTTTTGAAACCGATATTCTCTCCTCAGCGGAAGAAGCCCTGACTTTGTTCAAGAGCGGGCGCAAAAACTACAAGGCGCTCGTCACCGACGTTAGCTTGAAGGGCAGCTTGAGCGGTTGGGAGGTCGCGAGGCAGATCAGGGAAAAAGTCCCTGCCTTTCCGGTCGTCTACATGACGGGAGCGGCTGCGGACGAATGGACATCGCAAGGTGTCCCCAACAGCATCCTCCTGCAAAAGCCGTTCGCGCCCGCTCAGCTTGTCACCGCCGTTTCCAATCTGCTCAATACGGGCACGCCGACAGCGTAGAGCCGCAGCAGAAACAGCAACACCCCGGTCGCTTGAGCGAACCGGGGTGCGGGGGCTGGCAAGGTGATGCGGTACAGCAATGTTCCGGCATCACCGACCTGAGTAGATACCCGTTCCGTGGGCACGTCTGCTGGCAGGTAGCGCTCCATCATCGCGTCAGCTTGGCCGCCTGAGGTTCTGGTTTCACGGATGAGCGCGCCTGCATCCGGGTTCGCACGGACGCCAGGATTAACCAAGCCTTAGTGCCAATGATGCCCAGATCATCTGGTTTTCAGGAACACCGAGGAGAGGGTTCCGCCGATGCTCAAAGACGGCACTTATGCGGCCTTCTTCAAAACCTCGCAGGGCAGCCAAGGTACCGGCATTGCCCATCTTGCAGACGGAAAAATTTGGGGTCGTGATAGTATCATGACTTATACCGGCTCTTGCGAGGTCGATGGAGATCGGTTCACCGCCATCGTATCGATCAACAGGCACACCGAAGGGCATGCAACGGTGTTCGGTGCCGATGATCTTACGCTTCGAATTGAGGGAACGTGCCCTGGCAAGATAGCTAGCTATGTAGGGACGGCAGAGCAGGTGCCGGGAGTGCTCCTCGAGGGAACGCTCATTCTCAGTGAAGGACCGCTGCCCGCGCCAGAGGCGAACGAGCCGATACCAAAATTCGATCCTGCAAAACTCCGGAAACTGCCGAAGCGCTCCCGATCGCGGTGATAGCGAGCACCCGCTCAATCATCTCGAGGAATGCGAGCCGGTTCCTGATCTCGGCGGCTCGGCGCTCGATGCTCTCGCCCATGGGTTAGGCACTCGCAAGTACGACGTGGACATAAGATGACCTGCATCTAAAGCGTGACCTTGCCACCGGGTCTATCCGGGAAAATGCGGAAAAGGAAAGACCAAGCGCATCGCCAACGGCCGGGACCGAGCGCGGCCGGCTTGCCGTTGTGGTTCGGGCCCTGCTGACCGAGATTGGCGATGCCTGGCACGAAGAGGCACTTAGTGGCTTACATAAGCCAGTGGCCCGATTTCATGCTTGACCCCGGAGCGCGAGCGCGGGAGATTTCTGTTTTTCAGCACCAATTTTGAGCTGTTGTTGGGAGTACAACATGATGGACGAGAATTTTGCTCGGCTTCGGACACATCGCAGCAACATTCAGCGCTATCGCCAACTGCTAGAAACCAGCCTGACGGTCCTCGAACGAGAGTTTATTGCCAAGCGCCTTGCGGAAGAACAATCAGCCATCGAAGCGCTCTCTGCGACGATGCCGGCGACCCCATCCAAGAACCCACACGCAGCCTAACAGTAAGCCTTAAAAGCGGCCCGGCGCACGACTGGTTTCCGGACGACATGCGCCGAGCCAACCACCACGGTCACCCACCGGTATGGCTTGTTCAGCGTGTGTGTGATTCTTGGCAAAATTGGGCGCCATGCAGAAACCCGCCGGGTTGAAATCGGCGGGTTTCCGTACTCTCGCGGTGGGCTTGGGGCTTTCCGCGATTAAGCCATGCGTAGCAAGCCGCCTTGCGGCTCATCGATGCGGCGGTGGCGGCACCCGAGAGAGCGTCGCGATAGGCGTTTGAGGCATACTGCACGCCGCGGTCGGAGTGGTGGATCAATCCGGCCGGCGGCCGTTGCTGCTGGATGGCCATCGTCAGCGCCGCGGATGCGAGTTCGACCTGCATATGATCCCGCATGGCCCAGCCGACGATCTTTCGGCTGAAGAGATCCATGACGGCCGCCAGATACAGCCAACCCTCCGCGGTCGGGATGTAGGTGATATCGGCGAGCCAGACCCGGTTCGGGGCTGGGGCCGTGAAGTCGCGTGCGATCAGGTTCGGTGCGATCGGCATGTCGTGACGGCTGTCGGTGTGCGCACACGGCGCGGCGGTGCCATGATGGCGCGGATACCGTGCCGGCGCATCATCCGCTCGATCCGGCCGCGGCTGGCGCCACGGCCCTGCGTCTGCAGGACAGCATGGACGCGGGGGCTGCCGTAGCGTCCGCTGCTGTCTCGATGGGTCTGCCGGATCGCAGCCAGGAGCTTGGCATTGGATTTTGTCCGCTCGCTCGCCGGGCGATCGCGCCAGGCATAGTAGCCGGCCGGCGAGACCTCGAGCACGGCGCACATCAATCGTATTGGATAGGCGTCGCGGTGGTCCTCAATGAAGCGGAAGCTCATGTCCGGGTTCCGGCAAAGATCGCGATCGACTTTTTTAAAATGTCGCGCTCCATGCGCAGCCGTTCGTTCTCCTGGCGCAGCCGGGCGATCTCCGAAGCCTGGTCCGCCGGCATCGGCGACGCCTGCGTGGTGGGGCGCCACGCCGCCGATGCCGGCTCCTGCCGGAACTTGTCCACCCAGCGCCGTAGCACCGAGTCGCGCAGACCGAGCTCCTTGGCCACTGACGTCACCGAACGACGGCTCGACACCACCAGCTCGACGGCTTGGCGCTTGTACTCTTCGGTAAATGACCGACGTTGACGTTCCATTCGACACCTCCGGGCTCAATGAGCCTACTACAGGTGTCCACTCATTCGGAGGAGGTTCACCGGCCTATACATCAGTATCATTGAAGGGCTGGGCATGATCGGTTTTATGGTGCCGCAAGGGTCCTTGACGTGCCACCGGGCCTTAAGGGCTCGCGCGCTTGTCATCCACCTCGTTTGCTTACCCCTGCCGACTTCACCGGCAGGGGTTTGCGTTTGTGGTCCCTGCATCCAAATCCACGTAGAAGCCCGCTGGGTGACCCATGTTTAGCCGACGTCGTGGGTCCGTGGGGATAATCGCCATGCCGGCGTGAGCCAGCTGACTCGAATTCACCCGACTCTTAGATTTTCCGCGGACGTTTTGCCCCGGTTGCTCATTTCTTCATAGCTCACCTTGGCACCTTCATTGAGGCTGCTCAGGCCGGCTTTCTCAACAGCTGAAATATGTACGAAAACATCCTTGCCGCCGCTGTCGGGCTGGATAAATCCATATCCCTTCGTTGCGTTGAACCACTTTACCGTACCTGTCGCCACTGTCCTCTCCCTTTTGAACCAGTGGGCGACAGCTTAGGTCTCCTGGGCAGTACACCGCAGAAACCCGCCAGCGTGAATCGGCGGGCTTTGTTGTCTACGCGCTCAGATCCCTGCCGCGGCCGGACCAGCGTCACCAGGAGGAGTGGAGCTAAGGGCATGGAGTATCGAGGCTTCGAGATTAAGGTGGTCCAGGGCATCGACAGAAAGTGGAAATGGTCTGTCCGGCTTCAGGAGAGGCGCCGGCAGGGCGAGGCGCGCGTCCGGGATCACGCCATCACCGCGGCGAAGACGGCAATTGATCGCGCCCTTGAACCCAAGAAGGTGCGACTGCAGCCGCGGTAACGCTTGCAGGTTCCGGTCCTATCGGGAGACGAGGCTTTTCGCGAGTAGCCCAAGACAGTATACTACTTCCATTGCACTTTGTTTGTTGTAGTGGGGCCTATCATCTTGGATGACGAATTTAAGAAACAGCGCGCCCAAACCGTACGTGATCTTGCAGAGAAAGCCGACCCATTCATCAAAAGGCGGCTTCTTGATCTCGCAGCGAGATATGAAGACAGCGGCCGGCTCTCTCATGTCACTAGCACTCCAAACGACCTGCAGTTCGTTAGCCATAGCAATGACGGTTCGGAACGTTAAGCATGGAATGGCTGGCCACGGCGACGCAATCTGCCGACTAGTAAGGCTGGTTGAAGGCAAAGGGAAATGAGCGCAGCGGACAAACTTCACCAATTCGCAGAAATGTTAGCCGCGGCCTCGTCTAGAACCCGCTCGCAAGCTGATTCCAACAACGTGGCCGCACCTTTACAGACCAATCCAATTGCCACAGAGGACGCTACCGCTGATGATGCGAGGGTAAAGCTTGGATCTGCCGTGGCTACAGCCACTACTGATCCTGAGCGCGAACACGAAGCGGCGACAACAAATCAACCGCTTTCCCCACTGGCCGGTATAGATCTAGACGCGGCGATCCGCCTCCGGTGGGCGCTGCGCGATATCAAAGCCAAGCGAACCAAATTAACGCCAGCGAATCCAGATGATCTAAAGACCTTGATTGAAATGGGCCTCGTCGAAATGCGCGACAACGTGCCCGTGCTTACCAATGAGGGTCATCGAGCGCTCGATTGAGACCCGGCCTTGTGAGGCTGAAAGCGAAATGGGGGGCATAGACTGTGCACAGGGTCCGGAAGTTCATTGAGGTTGGTAGCGGGGCAACGCGATGACAGAAGCAGCTCTATCGGAAGTCATACGGCGCTAAGTGGAAACAGGACCTTTCATTCAGCGTGGCCGACGCTCATCTCGCCATTGAGTGCTGAAAACGTTTTTGAAGGACGGCCATGTAGTGGTCGAATGGGAAATGAACGAGTTGGAGCCTCTAGGACCTCGTCTGCAGAGTGGCTTCGGTACGGTGCCGGTGTCAGCTTCTCAACGTCGGCACACCTTAGCGTCACGTTAGATTGTTGAGTGCGGCCCGTACTCCTACGGCTAGACAGGTTAGTGCCGACCAAATTTGGAATTTTCTACGTCGGTCCCAGAAGGGGTATGGCCGGAGCCGCGCGGCTGTATTTTGGGCCTACCCACCCCGATCGCGGATCGGCGGCCGCGCTGAACGAAAGTTAGGCCTTTCGTTCATACGGGCAGAGTGACAATAAGGTCCTGCAGTACAAGGTGTTTCCCCTCACCTTAGTTCGAACGGAAGTTATGAACCAAAAGGGGTTGCCGATGCCGGCATATGGGTATGCCCGCGTCTCATCTGATGGGCAATGCTTGGATGCACAACGACAGGCACTCAAGGCTGCGGGCGCGGTCACGGTCTTCGCGGAAAAGCTCTCGGGCGCTTCCGCTGCCAATCGGAAGGAGCTGGCCAAGGTTCTTGCTAAGTTGCAGCCAGGTGACGTGCTCTTGGTCACCCGGCTTGACCGCCTGGCACGATCGACTCGCGATCTGTTGAATGTGCTCGACGCGGTGAGCAAGGCTGGGGCTGCGTTCCGCAGTCTGGCTGACGCCTGGGCCGACACCTCAACAGCGCACGGCCGGCTGATGCTTACAGTTCTGGGAGGTTTGGCCGAGTTCGAGCGTGAGCTGATCAAAACCCGCACCAGCGAGGGACGTATACGGGCGAAAGCCCGGGGCGTCCACATGGGCAGGTCCTCGGCACTGAACCAAAACCAGCAGCGCGAGGCCGTGGCCAGGATCGAGGCTGGCGACCTATTGACCGATATCGCTCGTACCTTGTTTCCCACACGACCATCGCACGACTGAAGGCGAAGGCGGGGCTGTAGACTTCCGCTTGAAAACAGCCTCGCTGCTTCGCCTCTACAGAAGATGCGGAAGCCTTGCACCATCGCACCATGACGCGGAGCCACCCTCAGCGGCTACGACCGCGTCATGGTTTGATGATATCGCGGATCAGATCGCCCCATGGTGAAATGGTGTGTTCGCTTACCGCGGCATTGCACCTGTTTCTAGAGCCCGGCTCGCGCCGCGTCGCTGTCTGCTGCCGGCACTGCCGTGCCGGGAAGGACGCTCCGCCCTGAGCGTCGGCCCAGACAGCCTGCACGCTAGAGGCAGGCCACCTCTCGGATATGGCCCCTGCGCGTCATGAGCAGCCCGGTGAACAGGCGGCACGGCCGGCACCGGCCAAGCCCGCGAAGCTCTAATCGGGCAGCGATCGAAAGACACACTTCGCCCAACAATTCAGGTGGGGGGTTGCGAGCTTTGACCCCCTACCCCAACTGGACCGACCCCGCCACCCGGCCGGGGGTGTTCGGGTGTTTCGGAAATGTGCAGGCTAAAAAAAGTCGATGTAACTTTCGGGTAACCGTCAACGCGCGAGCCGCACCGGGACCTCTTTCGCGCTGCAGGCCACACTCATTGCTCGAAATCCGAATGACCGTTTGCTGCTGGTCTGAATGACATAGAGATTGCGCACGACATCCGCCTTCGGGGGCAGAACGGACGAGAATAGGCTGGCGCTAGACTTCGCGTGCTGGCCCAGAACCGACGTCACCCCTCTGGGACCCCAGCCGTGCGCATACCATCACGAAGACGCTCGCTTTCAGTTCGAAAAGTCGGATGGTCGCTCATCCGTGGCGGGCGGCAGATCGCAAATTACGAGCGAGCGTCACGCCCTCTAGCAACAATCTTGCCGGGTTGACGGTTGATAGGGGCGTAAGATCGACGACGGAGCGCAGGGCACTCCACGTCTGCCGCCGTTCAACCAAGGGAGGGTGAGATGAGGCGCGGAACTTTCTTTGATCGGCTCGCTGAGGCGAAGAGGAAATTTGATCCGCACGGTCAAGGCGCCTGGTATCGGGGAATGAAAAAGAGCAGTTACAAACTTGAGCCATCTTATTTGCGATTTCCGCAACTTGGCGGAAAAGAGCACAATCTAATGGCACGTTTCACTCGTCAGGGAGCGCGTTTTCTCGACACCAAAGACAAGTGGGAACGACTTGCCTTCATGCAGCATTACGGCGTTCCGACTAAGCTTATGGATTGGACGACCAACGTAACCGCTGCGATCTACTTTGCTCTAGCCTTCAAGGTCAAGACCGAGGAAGAACTTGAGGAACCCCACATCTGGATCCTTAACCCTTTCCACCTTAACGGCTCAAAAGCGGCCCTCGCAAAATTTTCGATAACATGGACGAGCCCCCGGAGCTAAAGCTTGAGGGCATGGGGGGTAACAAATGGGAATGCAAACTTCCGATAGCCATCGCTGTCGACTGGCGAAACAATCGAATTGCATCGCAGAAGTAGTCGACGGCGCCTTTGCGGTCAATGCCAGCTTGATTGCCGCCGACGCCAACAAGCAGCGGGCTGTTGCTGGAGCTGATGAGGTTGACTGGGAGTGCATTTCGAGGACGCGCCGATCCGTCCGGGAGTATCTCGAAAAGCTGGATGAAGCGGCCTGGGGCGCGACGAGCGACACAGTTGCTGGATAAAGTCGGACGCCGAGTTTAACGCACTAGGCTTGGTATGGGCGCAGGTCAGGGACGTCGGCCCGGGTTCGCTCGGTCACATCGAGCAATACGCCGCGGATGGCCGGGTGGTTAAAGACCATGACGACCGAGCTGTCTACGTCGTTTTCGGCGGTAAGCCTTTCCACATCCCCAACCCTGCGGAACTGGCGGCGCTCGGCTACCACTGGGACGACGTGGTGGATCTGCCTTCGGGATCCATTTCGCGGATGCGGAACGTGCCGAGGGATCGAACTCTTCTGCGAGAGCGCTCCAAGCAAGAGATATACGAGTTCAGGAATGGCAATCTTAGACACATTGTCAGTCCAGCGGTTTTCGATCAGACAGGGTACAGTTGGGACAACGTCCGCGTCGTACCGGACGGTTCGTTGGCAGCTTTTCGCCGCAGAAGGAGATGAGCGGGTCGAGTATGACGACGTCAGGCTCCGCAGCTGCGAGCAGCTGTTCGAAGCGGAGGAACGCGCCCTCGTTCACCATTGAGCTACCGCGCTCATTCCGCATGAAAGCTAGTTCTTTGGTGCGCCAATCGTCTGACCCGAGCAATGACAGGCGCTGAATATCTTGCTCGCTGATTTGGTGTAGCAAGCAAAATGCCCACATCCTGCGAGCCATCTCCTCCTTGTCGTCCTCGCCATTGAGGTAAAGAATCTTGGGCTTGTTGGCCCAGATCTTGTTACCGAGGACCGACTTGTTAGCGGCGAGCTCAATTGCCAGCGCCGCCGAGAACGACGTTTTGCCAAGGCCGCCTGGTGCTGCGCAGAACGTCACCTGGCCACGAATTAGGTACGTGCCATAAAGCCATTGGCGATGCCCTATATTTCCGAAGCTGGCGCCAAGCCCCGCCGCCAGAGACTGAGCAATACCGCCGAAGCCGGATGGCGTGGCCGCCGCCCCTGAGGCCAGGCTACTCGAGGGAAGCGCCGATGCCGCGGGCTGGGGCTGCCAGCCGGTCCAACCGTGCTGAGACGCCAAGTCGAACAGCGTCCCAATGGTAATCGGATTCGCGAACGTGGGCCTCCGATATATAGCGTTCCCATCGGTTTCGGTTTTCGTGAGCGCTGTAGCCAGGGGCGCGTGCAGAGATTTCGTCTAGGATCTTGTAGAGCGGCTCGGCTTGCGCAGCGGGGCATGTTCCAGTGGATGCTCGGGGCGAGCATGATCAAGCTCAACCCGACCGACGGCCTCAAGGTGAAGCGCCCGAAGTCGCGCGGCTTCCTCGAATGGACCTACGACGAGATCCTCCGCTACGAGGAGCGCTGGCCGATTGGCACCCGGCAGCGCGTGGCGTTCGACGTCTACATGTACACCGGCCTGCGCCGCGGCGATGCTGCGCGCGTCGGCAAGCAGCACGTCTCCAACAACGTGATTTCGCTGGCGACCGAGAAGAGCCGCTTCCAGACGGTCGTGAACCTGCCGCTGCTCGACGTGCTCAAGCGCACGCTCGACGCCGGCCCGACCGGCAAGCTGTCCTTCATCGTTACCTCAAGGGGTAAGCCGTACAAAAAGGAGTCCCTGGGCAACGAATTTAAAGAGTGGTGCAAAGAGGCGGGCGTCCCGGATAAATCAGCCCACGGACTCCGTAAGGCCGCTGCAACCCGTGCTGCGGAGAACGGTGCGACCGCCCACGAGCTGATGGCGATCTTCGGCTGGCTGAGCATCAAAGAAGCCGAGGTCTACACCCAAGCTGCGGACCGCAAGCGCCTCGCCGCACAGGCCATGCAGAAGCTCGGAACGTGAACATCCTATGGTCTTACCCACCCAAAGGTAAGACCATAAAACCATAAAACCATAACATCATCAAATACTTAGAAAACGGATGGTGGGGAAGGAAGGACTCGAACCTTCGAAGCCATGAGGCGGCGGATTTACAAAATGCGCCATTAAACGTGCCTTTCTGCTTTTTGCGCATAAAGACCTCCGCCACTAGCGTCCCGTGCCTGCTGAGCGCCCGTTATACTTGCGTTCCTGCTCCTTCGTCACGTGGCAGCCCGGCGGATAGGTCACGTAACCGCTCACCTCAAACCAATCGGAATTCCGAATGTGGTAGACGACCTCATTGGTCGAAGTTTTCCACATGAGGCAATCGTCGTCACGACCGATCAGGTAGGGTTCTCCCAATGACTTGCGCAAGCTCGCCTCCAACCAGCCATCGGGCACGTCCATACCCTTTCGGTTTGCCAGATCGAAACGAATACCATCGACGCGCCCTTCAGTGCTCTCAGCCGACGAGTGATTGTAGCTGATGAAGCGGAACAGATCGTTGCCGGTCTTGATGATGACCCTGCGGTTGCCTTCCTCGACCTTCTCCTTGTCGTAGGAGTCAGTGATCCTGGACTTGGCATCTCCGATCTTCACGCGATCCAGACCGATGGGATAGGGATTGCCAGAGACAAAGGTATTCGCCTTCTGCGATGCGAAGAGCGACGCCTTGAGATCGGTAATCAGCGAATTCATCTCTTCCGTTTTTCGTTGGAACCCGGATTTCTGCTCGCCAAGCTGCCGAGCCAGATTCTCGTTCTCCCGCTTCAGCGCCGACGCCTGGTCGACCTCTTTCGCAATTTTCTCCTTCAAGAGAACGATCTCGTGATTGAGTGCGGCCGTTTGCGTCGGGAGAATCCACGTAAACACCAACAGTGAGCAGAGCGTGACTGTCCCGCCCATGGCAAGGCCCGCTGCCCGCATCGGGTGCTGTTCGGCGTCAGGCATGAGAATCTTCTCCGAAGGATTTGTTCTACCCCTACGGACGCGTGCGCGCGACGCGAATCCTTGCGGCCGATTCGGGAGGACGGTTTTCTCGGAAGGTAGCTTCGCGCGACCTCAGATTCAATCGACGCGCATTGATGAGTGCCGGCATCGACCGGACACAAGACCCACCCGTGCCCGCAAGTTCCTGCCATCGATGGACCGGGTCCACGTTTGGCGAACCGCTCCTCACGTGCCGAGCATGTTCACCGCTCGCGGATCCGGGCTCGCCGCTGCCCACCGAAACGACACCCCCTGCTCCAAGCAGTCTGCGCTAGTACTGCAGGGTGAGCTGCACTTGGTACTTCTTCGATTTCAGGAGCGTGGTCTTGTCCGTTCCATCGTCGTATGTGACCGCCAAAGCGATCTTCCCGGGGTCTGCTGTCACGACCTGTCCCGTCGCTGCGCAAAATCGTGTTGGCTTTCCGCCAAGGTCTACGCTCGCTTCCGCATGGAAGTTCCGGAGGTCGGTGCTGTTCGCTGCGTTCCAAAAGTACTGGTATTGCGCATTGAGGTGGATGCGGCCGCACAGCGCGCCGAACTCGGGCATGTTCTGAAACAACGTTGCGTTCAATTGCGCCGTTCCTCCGAGAAAACTATAAGTGGTATTTGAGACGTAGTTCGTCAGGCCGGCATTGGCCACTCGAAAAACGTTGGCCTCTACCACCGTGCGAAAGTAGAAACCGATCCACTGCGGACCGAGATCGGGATTTACACCCCAATGCACTCGCGGCAGATAAGGCTCATAGGTGCCCGAGAAGCCGCCGATGCCGGCTTTTCCACGAAAACCGGTCTGGCCGTATGGAGTGAAACGTAGAGTTTGCAGCGGGAAAACACCACCGCCGCCGGAGAGCTCGAATTGGTTGTCGATACCCGCACGTAGCGCGCTTCGCTCCGATGCCCTGAAAGGTTCGGCGATGGTGCCGTTCGCGTAGACGAAGGGCGCGGCCGCGTAACCGGAAAGTCCCAACGAGGAGCGGACCTGCGACAGTGAAGGGTCGCCCTCGATCGGTGGGTTGGGTAGATCCGGTCGCCATAACACGTAGCTTGCAAACCCTTGGACTGCCAACGCCGTCGACTTCGCCAATTCGTCGCGCGTATAGGTTACGGCAGCACCCTTCGTGTCCAGGGCAAAAGCCAACGGATACAGATAGTATGCAGCGTCGATCGCCTCTCTGCGGAGGAAGAACGGTTGAGTCTGATACTTCTCCTCCAAGGTTTTTCGATCGACCGCGAATGGATAGGGATCGGACGCTCGCGTAACGGCCGGAGCGGCAACCTTGGCATTCGCGCCTTGCGCTTTAGGCGTCGTGGCTCGTGTTTTCTCCTGTCTCAACTTGCGGACCTCGGCTCGCAGTCGGAGCAATTCGGCTCGCTCGGTTTCGTCGAGCGGCTTCTCGCCGTCCGACGGCTGGGCTGCCACGTTTGAGGCGCCGAACAGCAGACACGCTGCCGTCGCGAGCGCGGTGTGTCGCAAGAATCTCCTTATTTCGCTCCCCCCCTTTAATCTATCGGTTCAATGCGTTCCTTAGTCCCCACGCGATGACACCGATGAGCTCCCCTATGAATTTCACGAAGCGGAGATCGTTCGGTCCGATCGCCAAGCCGCGACTTCGGAAGGCCGGATAGTTGTCGAAATCCTCCCACATGGCGACAAATCTGGCTTGGCCGCCTGGAATCAAGGCGTAGACCCTCGTCGTCGTCCTTTAATTCGGCCGTGGTGTTGAAGACGGCTTTGATGCCAGCCAAGATATCCGCTCGGCTCAACGGCGGAAGCCGGGCGCCCGTCGCGATCGCGGTAAGATCCTCTTCTGGTTCGCCCTCGAGCCATATCGGAGCTTGCCGCAGCGATACGTCAACATGCGGAGGCGGTTGCCTCCACGAAGACCGGTCGCGCCGTCTTAGCATCTGTCGACACCCGGGGACGCGCGGAAGGCTTCTTGGCCTTTGATGACTTCTTCGCCAACGACTTTTCTCCTAAAAAGGGCGGCCGACGGCCGCCGGAAAATTAATGCAACAGCCCCGCCTAACGGACGACGGTCCAAGGACTCGTCCGCGAAAGGTCAAGAGTCCTTTTCTCTGTAGAAGAACGGCACGGCCAGCGTCCAGGCGAAGACGAGCAGCATGGCCAGCAGGGAATCCCATATGGAATGATTTCGAACCGATATGAATTTGAACGCGTCGCCGAACGAGTAGACGCAGATGAGGAAGGAAATGGCGGCGATGGCGACCGCCGGCTTCTCGACCGGCGTAACCTTGTCGGACGTGGCCCACGAACGTATCGCGATGACCGCCAGCAGACAGAACACCGTCCAACCGATCCAATACGTCCCTTCCGAAAACATGCCCTGCGAGTGATCGGCCTTGTCCGTGAACCTCGCTTGGATGCCGGCTTTGCCGACGAGATAGACCCCGACCGCTTCGCTGGGAATGAGTTTCACCACGCGTTCGATGTATTGCTTTGCTGAGTCGGGTGAAGTACCGCCGCTTGCCGCGGTGGTGTCGGCTTCGATCGCATGCTCCCGATGCGATCGGATGCGCAAGATCGTGCCCATGGATTTCCCCCAAATCCAACGACGCCATCTCGACGTCGGACTTCAACCTTAACACGATCGCACTGTATTTCACAACTATTCTCGCGGATCGGCGTCGCAATGGGAGGGCTGGTGTGGCGATCTAGTACGTCGCCCAGCCCCGCACCCGAACTTGCCGCACTGGCGCCTGACGTCACCGCTGGGTTGTAAGCTGCTCGGCGATTTTCCCTACCTTCGGACTCCGCGCGGCCATGCAGGACATCGCCTTTGTGGATCGCGGCGCAAGGAGCCAGCCGAGTGGGACGCCTCGTGCATCGTTCAAATTGCAGGTTGAGGGGGGTTCATCGGAGGACGCTCCCGCGCTATCCGATAAATCTTCTCCAAACGATATCTCCTCATAGCGATCATCCCCAGCATCCACGCATTTGGGCGATAGAGTCATGGGAAATGTCATCGGCTGACGAGCCGCAATATGGCGGTCGATCTCGCATTGGTACCTTTGATCATGCATTTCCTTGTCTATTCGCTCCCACAAGCCTCTTCTGGTCGCCGAGGCTCTAGCATCCCGGGTGGACACGACGGTCTCCATCGGAGCGAGCAGTTCACCGAGACTCCTCCTGACGGGTGCGTATCGTGCGAACTCCCCGGCTTTCCAGGCAGTGACAGCTTCGTCGCCGCCAAGGCCTGCGACGGGACTGCCAGCGACCGAAGGATATTCGTTTCGTTCAGTTCCTGAGGACCCCAACGGATCGTTTCTGATCACGACGACGCGGAAGCTTGTGCGAGCGATCAGCGGGCGGGCCCGCTGCCAGTTTATGTCGGACTCGCTGCTACTGAATCCTTCGCCGCGTCGTGCCGCGCTACGGAGTTCCGTGAGGGATTCGTAAATATCCCGGAGCGCCAATCCGCCCGAATTGTCGAAGTAACCGCCGTCGACGACTTGTCCCCACAACCGAGTTGTGGGAGCGACCGACGTGGATGTCGGAACGCGCATCTGAATTGATGCTGGCGGACTTACGAAGGGAAATCGCGCGCTCAAGTGGACGACTTCGGCGAGCGTGAGATCACCTAGGATTTGCCGCACGCCATCAGTGGTGAGCGGAAAGAGGTAATCGTTGTTGACCACGCCGAAATCGACGTTGGCGAGCAGCACGCGCTTTCCACTTTCGGAATTAGTTGCATTGAAGATCACCACGGGGCCGGCCCTTCCCGGCCCCGCAGGGAAAAGGTCCAGGAAGCGCTTGGAAAAGAACGGAGCAGCTCCGGCCGAGGTCCAGTCACGCTCCCATTGTCGCTCGAACGCGACATCTCTCGCCGCCACCCAGCCCCACGAGCCTAGGAGCTGCCAAAAAGGTTCGGTCAGTAGGATTCGTCCCAAAAGTGGCGCAAGATAATCTCGCCCGAGAAAGGTCTCCATCGAGGGGATCGTCGAAGCGTTTGGCTTGCCAGCCATTCCAAGATAAGCAGCCAGGCCCAGGCTTCCTCCGGACACTCCGGAATATGCGAACGTGCTCGATCTAAAGCTTCCCTCCGTTCTGACGTCGAGCTCCGCCAAGATACGGGCCGTCCAGTATCCCGCCCTGAGACCTCCGCCTTCGGCCGAGATGAGATAGACAGGAATGGAGCCAGTTTCGGGCACCTTCGCGGAAAGCGCCCAGCGAACGAACTGCTCGTGAACTTCAGCGACGACGTATTCCGGTGGCGCCCCCCTCTTATCGGAACGACGCGGAAATTCATTAGGATCATGGAGTAGGCTTGCGACCAACCATGGTAGTGGCGCGATCAACGCGAGACTCGGAAGGCCGAATCTCAGAGGCGTCACGACGAACAACAGGGTGAGGACGATGCTCCAGAAAGCGAAACCAACTACCGCAATGCCTATGGCCCCGACAGCGCGCGCTTGCGACGGATCGACCGCCATCACTACCGCCGCGCTCAAACTCAATGCCAAGACGAGCGTCTGCGCGACCGTCGGCTTGAGGGTTTCGGCGGAGGGAAGGACATCGAATTTCGTCGCTCCGACCAACCAGGGCAAGGTCACTGGCGCGCTAAGCAACACGGCGGACCAGATCACATAGGCACTAGAATGGCTCGCGATGGCGACCAACGTGACGGGGGCATACCCGATCAAGACTGCCGCGAGAACTGCGGCTCTCGGCACCACGACATTCGAGTTCAGACGATGCTGCTCGGCGATTTTCACCAAACGTGGAGATCCAGCTTGGGCGGCCGCCAAGCTTATAAGGGTCAGGCCGACCGCCCAGACGAAGAGCGGCAGAACGGATTTGCGCAACTGCTCCAGTGCACTTGTAGCGTTCTGTCCATCGATCTTCAGCAACTCCTGTCCTTGGTCGGTCGCGATAAGAGCCGCGAGTGCAAGGGTGCAGAAGATTGGAATCGCGTTCCACACAAGCAGAGACGCCGCGCAGCGCAGACATCCGATGATCCGTGTGGAGGTCCGAGGCGGATGAGGGTGGTGGTCCGAGGCGTCGTGCATTGTCAAAGCGAGTCAGAGCCGGAGTGAAAGCTCCAGTGTAACGCCGTTCGCGGCGAGATCGAGTTGGGTACCCAACTCTGCTGCCCATATGATTTCCGGTTCTCGCACGTGAAGTCGAAGGTCAGTCGGTGACCCAAACGTGACCCAACGCCGCCCGGGACGACTCTCGCGAGGGATACCGGCAAATAAACTATTGAAATATTTGTAGATTTGGTGGGCACCAGGGCTCGAACCGGGGACCCGCTGATTATGAGTCAGCGGCTCCACCGGCTCGTCGCCGTCGGCGACGAAGCAGTTCCTCAGCGTCGACATCCAAAGCATTGGCTATTCGCTCGAGCACCAAAAGAGAAGGATTTCGCTTGCCGGTTTCGACGCCACTTAGATACGTCTGGTGGACCTTGCTCCTGTCAGCCAGCTCCTCCTGGCTGAGTTTCTTTGCTCGGCGCAACTCCTGAATGTTTAGGCCGACTCGGTCCCGCAAGCGCATGCAGGGAAAGCAGAAGAAACTGCGTCATCAGCCCATAGACTATGAGTCATAAAATAGATAGATTCGCCCGGCTGGAAACTGAGAGACCTATGTCGCCAGACCCGGTTGAGCCGCGCCTTGGTCCCTTTGTCGAAAGTGGCCAAAGAAATACGAATGTAGGTTATCGAGACGTATTGACGGGGCAAGTCGTGTCCTCAGTCGAGATTCCGTCCGAATTAATCGAACGTGCCGTTCTCGATCGCGTTTCGGTAGAAATCGCTCTTTCAGGCGACGGACAGATCGCCTCAACTGCGACCGGTAGCGGGTCGGCTTCAGCGAAGAAAATGATCCACGTCGACGAGCTGGTGGAAGCATTCTTGACCAGCAGTAATCTACATTTGGAGGAGGCGACGGTATTTGACCTGCGAAAACTTCTTGAGAGACTCGAAAAATCGGTTCGAGCAGTGCAGCGGTCGATCGCGCAGTTTGAGGAGGCGTCGACTTGAGCTGCCGGCGCACTTTCAGGGCGAGGAATCTTCCCGCCCGCGTCGTGCTAACCTACTGTTCCTCCTGAAATCCGGATCAGCCTCGAGAAATGCGGCCAACATAAAAGGTATCAGTTCGGCAATCTCCTCCTTGCTGCCGTAGGTCTCTGCATAAAAATCAGCGTATTCGCGCAGCCGCTTCGCGAGGCTCGGCGCCAACACGACATTCATCTTCACCGGCGTCCGATCAGGTAGCTTCGCAAGTTTCATATCGTCATCTACCCTTAACTGCGGTTTGAACGTCCCGGTAAGGCTTCAGCACCAAGTCCTTCGAAACAATCACCCGCAGTTGCCATCCCGGGCGCACGGTGATCGTCGGCTGCACGTCGAGCTGTCGCTCTACCAGGCGCTGTCCCGCACGATTGGTCGTTTGCTGCGCGCTTTGGCGCAGCGCCTTGACGAGATCGCTCTCGTCGTTGCCGATCGAGAGTTGGGTTCCCACTCCGATCAGCGTCGCCAGAGCCACACCCTTCAGCATCTGCCAGGTGTGGAAATCCACCTCATCCTCAAGCCCGGCGTAACCCGCGACATCCGTGGCCGGAAGATTTTCGATCACAATCGAGTTTCCGTTCGGCAGGATGAGCCGCGACCACACGACCAGAGCACGCTTCTGGCCGAAGGCAACGACGCTATCGTATTTGCCAACGAGCCGCGTCCCCTGTGGGATCAGAAGGTGCTCGCCCGTCACTGTGTCATAGACGTTCTCGGTGACCTGACCGATCGTGGCGCCGGGCAGATCCGAGTTAAGCCCCGTGACGAGGCTAGCCGGAATGATCGACCCCGCCATCACGGCATAGGTGGATGGTGCTGGTTTCAGCGCGTGCGGATTGGTGGTTTCCCTATCGGCTTTCGCTCCCGCGAAGGCGAGTTTTCGAGCCTGCGACGGGGGAATGATCTCGCTGGACCTGTCCACCATCGTCTGCGCCGCCCGGGCCAGATCGGCAGCAGACGGTCCTGCATCGGCGGCTTGAGGCCGGAACGCTGAAGGCGAGCTGGCCGGGGCGTCTGTCGTGCTCGCCTGCTTGCGCTTGTCCTGCTTCTCCGACAGGCGGAAGAATAAGCCTGATTCCTTTGCCTGTTGGGCAATACGCGCCTGGCGGATGCGCTCGGCTCTTTCGGCATCCTCCTCTGGATTGGCATGGAAGCCGCCTTCGGACGTCACGCCGGCTTTCTTTTCGGTTTCGGCAAAGGCCCGGCCTATATCCCCTGGGGATGGTGGTCCAAGCCGGGGCGTCGATGGCGGCAGGTCTTCATAGGACTTCGGCAGCTTGCTCAAACCTTCGGCCGTTTGTTTCCGATCGGTATTGTAGAGTTCTGCCCGTTCCGCAGACTTGAACGCGCCCGGCGGACGGAGCGCCATGATCATCGCACCGGCAACAAACAGTGCGGTGACCGCGCAGCCAATCATCAGCGCCCGCCTGTTAAGGCGCCGAATTGGCCTCGGCCGCGCCCGCAGTTCGAGTGGCTCCGGTGGATCGTGGTCCAGCCCGTTCGTCATGAAGCGCTCCCGGCGCTGAAGGCCTGCGATACCGGCCGGGCGTCAATACGGATGATCCGGACGATGCGTTGTGGATTTTCTCCAAGGCGGAGCTCGGCGGCACCGAACATCCGGTCGACGATGTAGTAGGAGCCACGGACTCGATAATTGACGAGATTCGGGCGGCCATCCGCTCCTGCGACAAACAAGGGCGGCGCTTCGCCCTGCGAAAGACCGGACGGCATTTGGATGTAAACCTTTCGGCCATCGTCGAAGGCCCGCAACGGCCGCCATGGTGGGTCATCCCCCTCGATGCGATAACGGAAATTCAGGCTGTCCAGCCGCACGCCTCGATCAGCAATCTTTTGCTCGTTCTCCTGAGCGACGACATTTTGCTTGTGAAGGGCAACGAGGGTGTCGGTCGGATAGGTCCACGAGATCGAGGCCATGTAAGTCGGCTTCGTGGACACAAGCTCCAAATGATAGGCGCGTCGATCAGTCAGAACTACAAGGTTCGTCTGAATGTCCGGGAGCGTCGGCTTGACCAGGATGTGCACTCGCCGTGCCGTCCCCTGCCCGCTCGACGTATCCCCAACCACCCAGCGAACGGTATCGCCTGTGGAGACATCGATCAGTTCCTCGCCTGGTTGAAGCGCAATGGTTGAGACCTTCTCCGGGCTCGCATAGAGCCGGTAGAGCGCGCCTTCCGTCCAAGGGTAAACTTGGATGGCGTTGATGTAACCAGCGCGCGTCGGCTCCATTCTCGCAGCCTTATTGGCCTTCGCGATCGCCTGCTCCGGCGGCACTTTTTCCTCCTTGGCGCCCTTTCTCGGATAGGGCTTCAATTGGCCAGGCAGCGGCAGGACCTTGGGCATTTCAACGACCGCAACTTCCTTCGGCGGATTGGCCTCGGGAAGCGCTTGCTCAAACGTCATTTCATCGTAGGGCGCTTCAAGGTTGAGCTTGGTGGCGCAGCCGCAAAGCATGAGCGATAGGATAAGGACGCTGGCCGACGCGAGTTTGGTGGGGGCAGCAGCATTCATTTGATGTCTCCGATGAGGTCGCGCGACCAGTTGAGGGAATGGACATAGAGACCGAGAGGATTCTTCCGCAGCGTCTCGGCATCCTTGGGCGGCTTGAGAACCGTCGTGACGAGCCCAGTGAAGCGCTCCGTCTTCGCAATCGAGCCGTTCTCGTAGACGTTCTCCTTCCAGCGGATCTCGAAGCTGTCGCCGGACGCGCGCACCACTGAGGTGACTTCGGCAGTCACCGTCTTGGACCCGATTTTCGTGAACGGATCCGCCTCTCGCGCGTAGTCGTTCAAAGCCTGCGCACCACGGTCGGTGACGAAGTCGTAGGCGCGCAGCCAATTCGCCCGGACAATGACCGCGTCGATCGACAGTGAGCGGACGTTCTCGATAAAGCGCGCGAGAAAATGCGCGATCTGCCCATCTGATGGCTGATAGGCTTCCATCGCCGGCCCAACTGCACGCATCTCACCGAGGCGATCGACCTCGATCACATAGGGCACGACGCCTGAGCGGGCGATCTGCGTGAAGATCGTCAATCCGAGCACGCCGGACAGGCCGATGGCCGCCAGCGCCGCTAACCGCCAGTTGCTGGCTTGTACGCGCGCGGAGCCTAGTCGCTCGTCCCAAACCTGGGCCGCCTTCTGATAGGGGGTAACGGGCTCAGGTGTCTCGCCATATCGAACGGACGGTCGTTGAAAGGGGTGTGCTGCCATATCTTATTGCTCCCCCAGTTTGGGACCCGAAGAGTGACTGCCCTTGTCACCCTCCTTCAGGGTATGGACAGCAATCTGGGCCGCCTCCTTCACGTATCCTCGTCCCGGCGATGCCGATGCACGGGGTGCCTCCGAGGAGGTCGTGCTGCGTGTGGCGCTGCCTGCACCGCCATTTGAAAGCTGACTCGCCGCAAGCGTCTGAGATGACGAGCTACCGGTTGAGGATGCTCCCGCTAGCGATGCCGCGGAGCGGACCGCGGCCATCGAGCCGCCCGCAGCGGCACGCAGACCACCGATCGCCGCCGCTCCGCCACCGATCGCGACGGCCGCAGCGCCGGCCATTGTTCCCGCGGCCGCGCCGGCGCCAAGCTGGGGCGCACCTGAGACCAATCCCGCGGCAATGCCGGGACCAAATATGCCAAGGCCAAACAGCGAGAGAGCCGCAAGCAACAGGCTCATGGCCGCGGCAATGTCGATTGGCTTCGTCAAGGTGCCGGCAAGCTGACCGAAAATCGTCGATCCGATGCCGATGATGATCGAAAGCACCATCACCTTCACGCCGGATGCGACCACATTGCCGAGCGTCTTTTCCGCCAGAAACGCGGTCCTTCCCCATAACGCGAACGGTATCAGAATGAAGCTCGCGAGCGTCGTCAGCTTGAACTCGATCAACGTGACGAATAGCTGCACCGAGAGTACGAAGAAGGCGAGCACGATCAGAATCCAGCAGAACAGCAGGATCAGGATTGTCGGCATGTTGGTCAGGACGTCGAAGCCCGAGAATTGACTGGTCTCTTCCAGAAGCGGATGCGCAGCCGTAAATCCGGCGGACGCGACAAAACCCGGCCGCATCAGGTCAGCCGCGCTCAGCGAGCCGCCGGACGCCTTCAGTCCGATGCTCGAGAAGGATACAAAGACAATATCGGCGAGGCTCTTGAAGTTGCCGATAATGAACGCGAAGGCGCCGATATAGAGGATCTTCTTGGCCAGCGTGACCAGGATATGGTCATCGGGGCGAAAGCTCCAGGCAAGGCCTGCAAGCGTTAGATCAATGCCAATCAACGTTGAACTCAGGAACGAAACTTCGCCCGACAGAAGACCAAAGCCAGAGTCGATATAGCGCGAAAAGGTCTCAGTGAAACGATCGATGACGGAAAGATCGGCCATGGCGCCCTCGCCTACTTTCTGCCGTTGTAAACACGGCCGTCGCCAATGAAGCGGATGAACCGCTCCCTTGCGGCGGCAGCTGACGCTTGTTGCTCGGCCGCTCGTAGTGTGTCCGCGCGCGCCTGGGTTGCCATCAGCGCCTGTGTCTGCAACGACTGCTTGATTTGCAGGGCAAGCAATTCGTTGCCCGACTGTTGCGCCTGCAAGGCGCCAACCGCGCCGGAGGAATTCGCCATCAGCGTTCGGAGCGTCTGACCGTCCTGGTCCTGTGTGCTGAGAATGGCCGATTGAATTGCGAGCGACTGCTTTAGAGCCTCGTAGCTATGGCCCCATCGCGTCGTTGCGTCCCGCACCAACTTGTCGGACGAGACCGCTGCTGCATACTGGCGCGGATAAAGCGTTTCAAAGTCCTGCCGGGCTTTCTGAACATCAAATGAGATACCTTTTGCCTGGACAATCAGACCATTCATCTGATTGATGGTTGACGTGAGCGGACCGGCGACGCTCGTCGGCAGACTCTTGAGGTTCTTGGCCTGATTCTGCAGCGACCGCGCCTGGTTTTCGAGGCTTCTGACCTGATTGTTGATCTGCTCGAGCGCTCGAGCTGCGGTCAGGAGGTTCTGGCCGTAGCTCGATGGATCGAATACGACGACTTGCGCTTCAAGGGGCTGGGATCCAAAGGCAATGACGAGCGGCAGCGCTATGACCGCGGCCGCTGTCAACGTGCAGCGTCGAGTTGACGTCCTGTAGGCGGCTTCCAGCATGGACAGCTCCATAAGATTGAGATTGGGCTAGGCTTTGCGAGCCTGTTCAAAGGTGCTGATCAGGTTCGCGGCCCAGTGCAGGTCTCGTTCGGCTAGATAGCGCTCGGCAAAATGATGTGGGCCGAAGCGCGTCAACACCGCGCCTATCGCCCGTTGATCATCGGGCGAGGACGTGGCGGCAAGCGCGAGCGCCACCGGTCCGAGGCCCAGCTCAAAAAGGCGGTTGCCGGCGCGGGATTGCAGATAGTAGTCGCGCTTGGGAAAGGCTTCGGCGATCAGGCGGACCTGGGTGTCGTTCAACCCGAACCGCTGATAGGTCTCCGTCTGGGTCGGCTCGAGTGCACGGGGGTTCGGCAGGAATATCCTGGTAGAACAGGATTCAATAATTGCGGGTGCAATCTGGCTATCTGCGATGTCCGCAAGCGACTGGGTGGCGAAGATGACCGCAACATTCTTCTTGCGCAGCGTCTTCAGCCATTCGCGGATGCGGCTCGAAAAGAGCGGGTCGTCCAGAAACACCCATGCTTCATCAAGCACCAGCAAGGTGGGCCGGCCGTCGAAGCGGGTTTCAAGGGTGTGGAAGAGGTAGGTGAGAACGGGCGCGACCAAGCCCGGTACCGCCATCAGTTCTTCCATCTCGAAGGTAAGAACGTCTGCACTTGAAAGGCGGTCGGCGTCCGCATCCAGGAAGCGCCCGTAGGGTCCTTCGAGCGTGTAGGGTTGGAGCGCCTGGCGCAATCCGTCGCGGGCGAGCAGTGCCACAAGGCCGGTCATTGTCCGCTGGGACACTGGTGCTGAGCCGAGACTCTTGAGCGCCGACCAGAGCGTCTCCTTGACTTCGGGCGTTATGGTCACTCGCTCATGAGCGAGTACGCCGCAAAGCCAGTCGAGCGCCCAAACGCGTTCCCCTTCCTCCGCAACATTCTTTAGCGGCTGAAACGCGATGCCGCCCTTGACGCCGAGCTCGTACCAGGCGCCAGACAAGGCCAGCGTGGTGGCGCGTGCCGAACGGCCCTTGTCAAACGCAATCACTTGTGCCTTCGGATAGCGGCGGAACTGAAGGGCGAGCATCGAGAGCAGAACGGACTTGCCTGCCCCGGTAGGACCGACAATGATGGTGTGCCCGACATCTCCAGCGTGGAGCGACAACCGGAATGGCGTCGACCCCTTGGTCTTGGCGATTAAGAGCGGCGGTCCATCAAGGTGCTCGCAACGCTCAGGCCCGGCCCAGACATCCGAGAGCGGGCACATGTGGGCGAGGTTCAGCGTGTGAATGATGGGCTGGCGGATATTGGCATAGGCTTGTCCCGGCAGACCGCCGAGCCAGGCTTCTACCGCATTGATACTTTCGCGGATCACGGTGAAGCCACGGCTATTGATCACCCGCTCGACCGCGCGGATCTTTTCATCCGCTTGCCGCGCGTCCTCGTCGCTAACCGTGACGGTCGTGGTGACATAGCCGAACGCGACCAAATCATCGCCAAGCTCCGAAAGCGCAGCGTCGGCATCAAGAGCCTTGTTGCTGGCGTCGGTGTCGAGCAGCGCCGCCTGCTCGTTGAACATGACTTCCTTCAGGACCGCTGCAAGTGACTTCCGCTTGGCAAACCATCGCCGGCGGTAGCGCGACAGCGTTGCGGTCGCCTGCGTGCGATCGAGCGGAATAAATCGCGTTGCCCAGCGGTAGGCGATGCCAAGCCGGTTTAACTCATCAAGCAGCCCAGGAAAGGTGACCGTCGGAAAGCCAAGGACGGTCAATACCCGAAGATGGCTCCGCCCGATTGCTGGTGACAATCCACCGGTCAATGGCTCATCGCTTAAGAAGCAGTCGAGATAGGCCGGAATTTCGGGAACGTTGACTGGATGTCGCTTGGTCGAGATGCAGCTATGAAGGTAGGTTAGCGTCTCTGCATCGTTCAGGGTCCCGATTTCGGGCAAGACCGATGACAATAGGTCGATCGCCCGGTCGGTTTCCTGGATGAAACGCTGGAGATGATCCAGATAGCCATGCCCGCCTCGAGGAGGTTCTTGGCTTCCTTCCGTAGTGGCGTGATGGCCACCGTCTGCCTGCTCTCTCTGTTGATCAACATCGACGGCGGATTGGCGCCGGCAATGACCGGCCTCTCTGTCCGCCACGCCATCCCTGCCTTTCGGGCGTTCCAGGAACACGCCTTCAAGCCGTGAGACCCTTTCGGCCGGCGGCAGATACATCAAGGTAAGATGCAGTACGCTCTCAAAATGCTGTCCGCGCGGACGCGACGGATCCTCCCAGGCGGCGTCGGTAGCGCCCTCGAACGCAGCGCGCCGCTCCTCATCGACCAGCCAGGATACTGGATCCGGAAACTGCGAGCGCGGATATTCGAAGGCCGGGATGCGCGTCGCATCAAAGAAGAGAGCCCATCCCGAGCCGAACCGCTTCAGTACGTTATTGACGCGCGCAGCAACGCTCAGAAGTTCGGCCTCGGTCGCACTGTCGAGGTCCGGACCGCGGTAGCGGATCGTACGCTGAAAGCTGCCATCCTTGTTCAGGATCACGCCTGGTGCAATCAGACATACCCATGGCAGCCAATCAGCCAGACGGTACGCATTGCTCCGGAATTCTCTCAAATTCAGCATGCAAGCCAACCCTTGTGCTTGGTGTGGCGGATTGCGACTTCGACAAAGGCCGGGTCTCGTTTGGCAAGCCAGACCGCTACGCTATGCCCGATGATCCAAAGCACAGCGCCCGCCAGCCAGAGCCGCAAACCAAGCGCCAGTACAGCCGACAACGTGCCAATCAGGATGGCGGCCGCGCGCGGCGCTCCACCGAGCAGAATGGGCTCGGTCAACGAGCGATGAAGCACGAGTTCGAATCCCTCCGCGCGCATCAGATCAAGGCTCCGCCGCCAAACGAGAAGAACGAAAGAAAGAAGGAACTGGCGGCAAAGGCGATCGAGAGGCCGAACACGACCTGGACCATGCGTCGAAAGCCGCCTGAGGTGTCGCCGAAGGCGAGCGATATGCCGGTCACGGTGATGATGATGACGGCGACGATCTTGGCGACGGGTCCCTGCACGGATTCGAGGACGCGCTGGAGGGGAGCTTCCCACGGCATGCCCGAGCCTGCCGCATGTGCCGCCGAGGCCGTAAAGAGCATGCAAGCAGTAGCCACAACGAGTTCGGCAAAGGGAAATCCCCGTGCTGGACACCAGGGAAGGCGCGAACGCACGTATAGGCGCAGTCGAACAGACATTTGCAGTCTCCATTGATCAGGGACGGTGAGCGGTGTTTGGCAGCCCGGGCGGGGTTTCGAGGACGTAGTCACCGGACGGATCGAGGCCCTTGAGCTCGGCCACTGCCTCGATGCGACGTGCGGGACCACGCCCCTTGATGAAGACGATCAGGTCAATCGCCTCGGCGATCAGACGGCGGGGCACCGTGGCAACCGCCTCCTGGATCAACTGTTCAATCCGATAGAGCGCAGCTCGGGCCGAATTGGCATGGACCGTCGCGATTCCGCCGGGGTGGCCGGTATTCCAGGCCTTCAGCATGTCCAGGGCTTCGGCCCCTCTGACTTCGCCGACAATAATCCGGTCGGGACGCAGGCGGAGCGTCGAGCGCACGAGATCGGCAAGGCTCGCTACGCCCGGCTTGGTCCTCAGCGTCACTGCGTCTCTCGCATCGCAACGCAGCTCGCGGGTGTCTTCTATGATGACCACCCTCTCCTCAAGGCCTGCAATTTCCGCAAGAAGCGCATTGGCCAGCGTTGTCTTGCCCGAGCCGGTGCCGCCGGCGATCAGGATGCTACGTCCTTCTGTGACCGCGGCCATCAGCACCTTGGCCATCACCGGCGAGGCGATCTGCGCTTTGACGTAGTCGGCCAGACGGAACGTGGTTGTTGCTGGTTTCCGGATCGCAAAGCACGGAGCGAGCGAAACCGGCGGCAGCACGCCCTCGAACCGCTCGCCCGTCTCGGGAAGCTCTGCTGAGATGATCGGCGATGACCCGCTCGCTTCCGCCCGGACATGACTTGCGACCAGACGAATGATCCGTTCCGCTTCCTGCGCTGTCAAAGCCACACCGGTATCCGACCGGCCGCTTCCGTGCCGATCAAGCCAGAGTTTGCCATCCGGATTGACCAGCACCTCGACGACATCGGCTTCTTGCAAGGCAAGTGCGATCGCCGGTCCCATTGCGGTTCGAAGCATTCCGCGGCGGCGTTCGCGGGTTTCGGGCGAGAGGAGATCAGACATTGCCGACCTCCTCCCGTCCCGCCGGAGACAGCTCCGGCTGCTGGCCCGCCGCAAGCTGCGTGCAGGATTTGGATGCGGCGGCCTGGGAAGCGCCCAATGGGGCGCCCTCCTCGATGTTCCGCATGAAGAGATCCGGATTTGAGGTACTGACGCGTTCCATCACGTCCGCAACGAGTCTACCTCCGGAAGCAACCCGCTTGCCGACCTGGGCGACAAACATCTCGAACCGCTCGCGTCCCAGTGCGCGCGCCGCCTCCTGATCTCCCGAAGGCAGCGGTGGCGTGATGGTCAGGTAGTAGCGGATGAAGAGCGCGATGGTTTCTGCCATGACGGAGAGATCGCGGTCGGCTCGCTCGAGCTGCCGGCTCATCCGGTCCAGCCTTCTGATCAGCGCCGCATCGCCGCTCGCGTCCCGCTCGGGATTGAGGAACCGATCCAGCGCGGCATCCACAATGGCTGACTTGTTCGTTCCCGGCCGGCTCGCGGCAAGCTCAAGCCGCTGCGCCACGCTATCGGAGACATAGGCCGACAGTTTTGGTTTCATGAGGAGAGCTTTCAGAATGCAGGGAGGAGATCGTCACCATCGCGGGTGACGGCGTGGGCCTGGCGGATGGTGGTGGACGAGTCTGCAGCTCGCTGCATCTGGCTGCGATCGGCGGCGGCATCAATGTCGTCGTCCAGCAGTCGCTCCTCGATAAGGCGGACTGCGCTCGCTTGGGTTTTGACTTCCTCAAACAACGACGGCTGCTGCTTGAGACCGTCCTCCTCGCCACCCGCCAGCATTAGTTCTCCGTAAGGAGTTGTTGCGAGGCGAAGATCGACAGGACGAACCTGGTCACCCCAATCATCAGGGCGTGCCGCCGGGCGATTGGGATATTCTCCGCTACCAAGTCGCGGCGGCCGACGCAGGCGGCTTACAAAATTTGCATCTTCATAATGCCGGAGCTTGGAGGCGCGCACCGGTGCGAGCCCCGAAACGAGAACGATCGCCTGGTCCGGCGGCAACTGCATCACCTCGCCAGGAGTAAGAAGCGGCCGGGCGGTTTCCTGACGGCTAACCATGACGTGGCCAAGCCAGGGGGCAAGTCGATGGCCAGCGTAGTTGCGCTGCGCACGCAATTCGGTCGCGGTGCCTAATGCATCCGAAATGCGCTTTGCCGTCCGTTCGTCATTCGCGGCAAAGGCGATGCGGACATGGCAATTGTCCAGGATCGCATTGCTCTCGCCGTACGCCTTTGCGATCTGATTGAGCGACTGTGCGATCAAATAGGCCCGGATACCATAACCGGCCATGAAGGCGAGCGCACTTTCGAAGAAGTCGAGCCGGCCGAGCGCTGGAAACTCATCCAGCATCATCAAAAGTTCGCGCTGCTTGCGATTACCCGCGTTAAGCGTTTCGGTCAGTCGGCGGCCGATCTGGTTGAGGATCAACCGGATCAATGGCTTGGTACGACTGATGTCCGACGGAGGTACGACGAGATAGAGCGTGACCGGCCTGCTGGCGCTGACTAGGTCGGCAATTCGCCAGTCGCAACTTTCGGTGTTTCGGCTGACGATGGGATCACGATAAAGCCCCAAGAAACTGACAGCCGTCGAGAGCACGCCTGAGCGTTCGTTCTCGGATTTGTTCAACAGCTCCCGCGCAGTGGCGGCGACCACGGGATGAACTTTTGGCTCGGCCTCCGTCCCAAGGTGGTTTGTGGCCAGCATGATCCTGAGGGTTTTCTCAAAGGACTGCGCGGGATCGGCCAAGATCTCCGTGACTCGAGTAAGCGTCTTCCGCTCTTCGGCATAGAGGACGTGGAGGATAACTCCGACAAGCAGAGAATGACTGGTTTTCTCCCAATGGGTGCGGCGTTCGAGTGCGCCTTCAGGGTCGACCAGGATGTCGGCGATGTTCTGGACATCGCGCACTTCAGCCGCACCTTTCCGGACCTCGAGCAACGGATTGTAGCGCGCGCTTCTTGGGTCAGTTGGATTGAACAATAGACAATGCGAGAAGCTTGAGCGCCAGCCTGCAGTGAGCTCCCAGTTCTCGCCTTTGATATCATGCACGACCGCGGACGAAGTCCAGGACAACAGCGTCGGCAGCACAAGCCCTACGCCCTTTCCTGAGCGCGTCGGTGCGAAGCACATCACGTGTTCTGGCCCGTCGTGACGCAGATAGTTATTCGCGAGGCGACCAAGGAACACGCCCTTGGCCGCGAAGAGACCGGCAGCCTTGATCTCCTTGGAGCTTGCCCAGCGCGCCGAACCGTATGTCGTCACGAGGAGATTTTGCCGCGCGCGCCAAACCGAGTTGATGATCGCGAACAGCGCTCCTGCAACCCCGCCGGCTGCAGCGATCGCACCGCCCTGTTCGAAGATCCCGGGCGCATAGGCCTCGTAGGCGAACCACCATTCAAACAATCGCCAGGGCAGATAGACGGGATAGCCGGCAATCAAGAACCAAGGGGCACCCAGCCGCTCCTGAAATCCGAGGGCTGCTGCGGTCCATTGGGTCGCGCCCCAAGCTGACGCGACGACGATGCCGAACACGACGGTGATCTGACCAACATAGATTTTCGCCGGAAACATTCGGATCGCCCCATTCACCCACCAAGTGAACGGCACGATGAAAAGGGCGAACGCGTCCTGCGTTCAATCGAAATAAAAATGCGGCATTGGAAGAAAGAGCAAGATTGAGCACGCATGGTCTGGCGAGGAAGAACAGCGTCAAGCTTCCGCGCAGGTGATCCGGCACCTCAATTAAAGGTGAACTGCCCGATCAAATTAGATCAGGCTTCAGGCGGACCTGATTGCGAAAAAGCTACGGGCGGCGTTCCGCAGCGTTCCCTTGCGCGGAGCGTGGAATCACGTCGAACCGCAAGCCGACGACGCCCAACACTTGGCGTACTGGCTGAAGGTCCTCAACGCCGGCAAGCAAGCCGTCTTTACTGCCGCATTCGAAGCGAAAGAAGTGGTCGCGTTCCTCGTAAGGAGAGCGCATAGCATCCACGCCAACGCGGCCCGTCTGTGCTCGAAGCGATTTTCCGCAAGAACCAAGGGCACTGCTTGACCGATTCGTGCCTTAAACCTCCTTAAGGAGGACCACATGGCACAACAATCATGGAAGCGGCCTGGATCGCCTATCGGCAAGAAAGGACCGCGCAAGGCAAACCCGAAGTACAAACGCCGCTCACGCCAGCCATGGAGCGACAAGGAAGTAAGGCAGCTTCGCTCGCTTGCGAAGGCGAACACCCCAACCGGCGTCATCAGCGTTAAAATGGAACGCCCTCCGGCGTCGATTGTCAGCAAGGCGCAGCGGGAGGGCATCTCGCTTCGGCCAACCAACCGTTCACCTTACAACCGTCGCAAGTCCGCAAAGAAGGTGCGGCGCTGATCCCGTGCTGGCGGTCTCTGTCCTAGAATCTGGCTAACGTCAGACCCTTCGAGGCCGTCAGCACGAACACGTTCGCACGGCATCCCTACCCACATCGGCAGCCCAACTCGGCACTCCACGCTCGATTGGGGCAGTTTCTCGCATAACCCACCGATAAGCGAATGGTGCCGCCCCCGGACGCACGGAGTTGAAATGCGTCTTTGCGATAACCTGACCCCGATGAAGATGCCTGCGCCGAACAGGCTGATGGCCCGCTTGCCACGACTATTTGCAAGACAAGCCCTTAAACGAGCTTGCCCTCAGAATCCCTTCCGACGTGATATCGCGGTATTCGATGTCGGCGACGAAGGTTGGCTCCACCCAGGTGGCCTTCGGCTTCCTGACAGACTTGGTGAGCTTGGATCTGGGACTGACGACCGTGTCGAGCTGCTTGCGGATCTGGCTGGAGACGCTGCGGGACCAGCCTGTTCCGACCTTGCCCAGGTAACGCAACTGATTGCCTTCCTGCCTGCCGAGGTACAGCGCCGCAACGCCCGAAGGGTCCTTGACAAATCCGACCACGGGAAACTTGCCCCGCTGGGTGGCTTTGACCTTCAACCAAGCCTCCGTCCTCTCCGACCGGTATGGCGCGTCAGCGCGTTTGGAGATGATGCCCTCCCAGTTCAGTTTGACGGCATGCTCGAACATCTCCTGCCCGTCGCCGATAAGGTGCTCGCCGTAGAGAACGGGTAGCTCGATGTCGTTCTCGCCAAGCAGGTCGAGCAGCGCCTGCTTGCGCTCGATCTGCGGAAGCTTGCGCAGGTCGCCGTCGCGCCAGAGGAGGTCGAAGGCGTAGTAGACCAGCCGGTACTGTCGGCCGGCGGCGAGTTCGGCTTGCAGTTCGGAGAAGTTGGTGCGGCCTTCGTGAACTACGACTACTTCGCCGTCGAAGATGGCTTGGCCGGGAATATCGAGGGCGCCGGCGATGGTCGAGAAGCGCTTGGTCCAGTCCAGCCCGTTACGGGTGTAGACCTTCTTCCTGCCCGAGTTCACATGAACTTGCACCCGGTAGCCATCGTATTTGATTTCGTGAAGCCACTGGTCGCCTTTGGGCGCCTTCGACTTCAACGTCGCAAGCTGGGGCTTAATGAACCCCGGCATCTCAATACGCCTTGGCAATAACTCAACTCACAAAAAAGCCCGCTTGGGCAAGCGGGGCATTTTTGCTCAGTTTTCCCGAATCCTGAACAATCAGGGGACGTCGCCAGTCTTCTGCTACCAATACTATAGGCTTGTCGAGAAAGTACTCGCGATTGCCCAGCGCCTTCTCCGTATACTGGTCGATGGCGACCGTGATGGCCTGGACGTGCTGGTAGCACCACCCTTCCCGCGTCGCTAAATACCGGACTTCCGCCAAGGCCTTGATGAAGGGCGGCGGGTTCGGATCATCTTGGAAGTGCCTCACCACTTGCGGCCTCCCAACACTCTGCTCGGCTTCGGGAGTTCGGCCTTTAGCCGGTCCCGTTCGGCGCAAAGGCCGTCGATCTTATCCAGCATCCTTTGCAGGAGAGCTTCGGCCGAAGCCGTTGGGCTTCCAGCCCGTTGGAGCTGCAGGATTTCCCCGCGCTGGCGTCCTACCTGAACGCGCATGCGCTCGATCTCGTTACGGATGTAGTCAAGTCCCATGGCCTGGCTCACGATGAGGCGTCATAAGAACGGAGCAGGAACGGTCGAGTCAAGCATCGCAAGCTATCAACCGAATAGCGCCGGCGGCTGATAGCGGGGACAAATCCCTGATGCGGTGAATAACTCCCTATTCTCCGCATAATTTGCGGCAAATTATTCGTGCGGATGCGGAGAATAGCTGCCATATTCTCCGCAAAGGATGCGGAGAATGCTGACCATCCACCAACTACCCGATTGGCCTCACTTTTCGTGGGATTCGGATAGCCTGGCCACGCAGCTTGCGGCAGTTCGGCTGCGGCAGGGGCAGCTTATTGGCCGGATGCAGGGACTGGGCTTCCCCCAGCAGGAAGAGGCTGTCCTGACCACCCTGACCGAAGAGGTCCTGAAGTCCAGCGAAATCGAGGGAGAAAAACTCGACAAGGATGCGGTGCGCTCATCGCTCGCGCGTCGCCTTGGCATGGACGCGGGCGCCCTGCCGTCAGGGGACCGAAATGTCGAAGGCATTGTCGAGATGATGCTCGATGCCACTCAGAAGTTCAAAGCCGAGCTTACGGCAGAGAGACTCTTCGGCTGGCACGCGTCGCTCTTTCCGACGGGCCGCAGCAACATGAAGAAGATCATTGTGGGAGCCTGGCGCAACGCGTCGGCAGGACCGATGCAGGTCGTCTCCGGCAATTACGGACGTGAGCGCGTGCACTACGAGGCACCGACCGCCGAAAAGCTTGACGCTGAGATGACCGCATTTCTTGATTGGTACAATACCGAGGAGAAGATCGATCCGATCATCAAGGCCGCCATCGCGCATCTTTGGTTCGTGACCATCCATCCCTTCGAGGACGGCAATGGACGTATCGCACGCGCCATCGCCGACATGTCGCTGGCCCGCTCTGAAGCAATTCCGCAGCGCTTCTACAGCATGTCCGCCCAGATACGCGCGGAACGGAAAATGTATTATGAGATGCTTGAGAGTACCCAGAAGGGTGACCTCAACATTACACCGTGGCTTGAGTGGTTCTTAGGCTGTCTCGACCGGGCCTTTAGTGGGGCAGAAATCGTTCTCGCAGCCGTGCTTGAAAAGGCGGAATTCTGGAAACGGCTTGCCGCTGCAAAGATCAATGATCGGCAGCGCGACATGCTCAATCGTGTGCTGGACGGTTTCGAGGGCAAGCTGACAACGAGCAAATGGGCTGCAATTGAGAAGTGCTCGCCGGACACGGCCTTGCGCGACATTCAGGACCTCGTTGATCAGGGCGTCCTCGCCAAGGACAAAGGTGGAGGCCGAAGTACAAGCTACTCCCTCGTCTCCTCTTGAATTCCGTTGCAAGCAAACGCATCCGCCAGACGAAGCACTCCCAACGATCTTGGCGCCCAGGGGGCGACGGGAATCGGGGGCCTGACCGTCTGCGCCGCGGGCAGAAGGCGGAACCAGAAGCGGGAGCAAGCTAAACTGGTTTCGCAAATAATATAACCATCAGACCTCCAGCACCTTAAGTTGGATTGTGGAAGCTTCTCTGCAAAGGTGAACCGGATCCGTGAAGCCTGCGCCCTTTAGCGTCCGATGCCGCGCTTCATGCCAATCGACCAGGATATGCCCTCCCCGCCGACCCTACCGGTAACTACCTGCCCCCGAGCGCGCTCCAGCACGGGGCGCCAAGGCACCAGCGCGAAGTCGTGGGTCCGCTCGATTAAAGCGAAGCGACCGCTATTGAGCGTCAGCATGCGCCGGTACACGCCACTGACGCTGTCGCCGGTCTTGACCTTGCGATGTTCAAGTCCGGTGCGCGCAGAGATGTCCGCGGCCGCTCGCGTCAATTCGCGCGCCTCAAGCGTCCGCAGCATGTTCCGCGCGTAGCGCACTTGCCCCTCCTCCTCCCGTGCGAGCCCCTGTTCGATCAGCCATTGCCGTCTCGCGCGCAGCGCTGCCTCGACTTCCGCGCCGAAGCCGGTTGATGCGAGCCCATCTGGGTCCTTTCCAATCAGCTTACGATCAAGCCACGTCGCCCCTAACGCCTCCGGCAGACTCTCGAGCTTTTGCCACGACAGCACCGCAATCCGTACCGGATTGCGCGAGCGGTGGAGCGCCTCATACCGCGCCGCTCGATCGAGATGGTCTTCGCCGACCTTCCAGCTCCCGTCGGAGAGCCGCCTTGCCATTCCCTCTTGCCGCATCGCCTCAAGGCGCCGCACGTGTGAGGCCACATATTCCTCGGAAGCTTGCGGATCGAACTCGCGATGCAGTCGGTCGCTATAGATGCCATGGCGGGCGGCGATCTTGGCGACGGTTCGGTCGATCTCGCCCGGCCCGGCGGTACGCGATCTGAGTTCGAGGACGGTGTTCCGAACAAGCGGATCCTCGCCGGCGACGAGAGCACCGACCTCGGCATAGTGCGTTCGCCCGTCGATCCCGTCGATCACCACGTAGCGGCGCTCCCGCAACTCATCCGAAAACCCTTCGCCGACGACCCGTCCGACCAGGCGTTGACCGCTCTGATCCGGATCGAAGATCGCATAGCTGCCGGCCGTCCGTGTAACCCCGGCTGCTGCAAGCTCGCTATGCATGGTTTTGATGATGTCGCCGCGCTCGCCCATCCGCCGGAGCTTTGTTTCCAGTTCGGTATCAACTCGCCAATGGCCGGGACTCTCCTCCTCGGCCAGTCCCATCCGCTCGAGTGTTCGCAGCCGGCCCATTCGCGCCGAATGCCAGGCAGGCTCCCCCGTGGGCTGCACGCTGAGGTCAAGACCGCCCTCCCGGGCGTCACGAAGGATTGCCCTGTCAAGGCGCGTCAAACGCTCGGCCGCGACCTCCTGCTGGAGCTTGCGCGCGGCCTCGATCTCCGTCTCAGGACCGAGCTCCCGCGTAACGAGGTCTGCCGCCCGCGCCCGCAAGCCGTGGGCGATATAGTCACGGGCGATGACGAGGTCCTTTCCATCCTCTTGCATGCCGCGCAGAACGACATGGCTGTGCGGATGGCCCGTGTTGAAATGATCCGCAGCAACCCAGTCGAGCCTGGTGTCGAGATCCCGTTCCATCTGCCGCATCAGGTCGCGGATGAAGAGCTTCAGGTCAGTAAGCTCTGCGCTGTCCTCCGCGGCCACGATGAAGCGGAACTGATGGCGGTCGCCCTCACTTCGCTCAGCGAACGCCTTGCTGTTTGCCCGGTCGCTAGCGGCATCGTAAAGCTCCCCTGGTTCGCCCTCGCGCGTGACGCCGTCACGTTGCACGTAACGCAGATGCGCCCGGACCGCGCCGGCGTCGCCCGCCTTGATGCGCACGACGCGCGCCTTGATCACGACGCGACGCTGGCCCTTGCTCCGTCCCCGTCCGGCCAGGGCCGCGCCTTGGGCGTGCCCCCGACCAATACGGCCGCCAGTGAAGGACGAAGTGCGCCTGGACGCGATGCCTGCCTTTGCGGCCGCCTGGCGGACGCGCCGCAGATAGCTGGTCGCCCTCCGGGCCTTCTTGTTGCCAAGCCGTCCGAGCTTCACGTCCAACTCGTCGTCGAACTCCTGCATGGCCCTCAGGTCCGCATCGATGTAGATCCGCGGATATGTGACGTCGACAGTTGCTCGCCAAGACGCAGACGCGATTGATAAGAAACGGCAACACGTTAGGCCTGATCTGGCGACATCGCGCGCTGCGGTGTCGCCAGATCCTGGATGTGCAGACAAGGACTTAGGCTCCTTGAGGCGCCAGTGCTTTTATCTTGCTCTCCCGCTTCTTCGTTTCAACCGTTGATCTAAATGGAAGAGCTTGCTTGACCCGTGAGCTCGCGATCTGCCCGAACGGGCGGCCCGGCGGCAAGGGTGAAGAGGTGCGCACCCGTTTTCCGACGCGCACGATCGTCGTCGTGAGCCACTTTCAAATATCCGACTTCCAAGTCCAGAGCGGGTGCGCCACGCCCAAGACATCGCAACGCAGGACCGGCCCGAAGTATCGCGAGTCGAACGAATGAGGATGCGGCTGCAGCAGGAAAAATTCCCCCTCGACCAGTCTCATGCAGCCTTCCCAGGAGGGAAGCGGCAGCCCCTCCCAGTCCTTCTCCAGTACCTCAGCGACGACCTTGCCGTTGATGGACATGGTGCCGATCGGCTCTTTCGCGCGGCAGACTTCGTCTCCACCGCTCGCTTCGACCCGCTTCAGAAGCGGTACCGGCACAGGCAAGATTCTGTGCGCGATGATCAAGAGTTCGATCGCGGGTGGCGGCTTGAAGACGGCGAGTTCGCCGCGCACTGGTGAGCGTTGCTCCAGATAATAGAACCCCAGCGGAGCGCTGCCGGATGCATTGTAAATCAAGAGCGGCACCGAGGGTGCAGAGGACATCAGAAGAGTGATGATGCCGGCGCACATGGCCGAAAGAATGCTGGCCTGCCGCCACAGTCTTGTGCGATCAATCTGCATCGGAGGTCGACCTCCGCTTGCTTGCCTGCGACCATTCGACGAGATCTTCGATGTGGTAGCGGACATAGCGTCCGTGCTTGCGGTAAGCGGGCCCTCTGCCGTTCACCCGCATCTTCTCTAGGGTGTTTTTGGTAAGCCGGAGCCAGGCGGCGGCTTCCACCGTGTTGAGGAACGGCTTTTCCGGTTCTTTGTCGTCACTTTTTGTCATCGTCCAACGTCCCCTTATCGAATCTCGCACAAGCAAGAGGTGCAAGGGGAAGCGTCGTCAGATCGGGACTGTTTTTGGAGTGGCGAAGATGGCGGACCTTGTTTCGCCATCCCACGCGAGCAAAACTCGTCAAAGCGAGAATGGCGGAATCGTCTAACTCAGGAGATCGCGATAACCGCCCTTCATCAACTCGGTGCCTTTCGCGACGAGGCGCCGCGTGCGGTCCTTCAAGAATTGACTAGGCCCCAGCCATTCTTCAGCAACTTTCTTATCTCCAAAGAGAGTAATCGCGATCTGCCGATACGTCTTGCCGTTCAGGCTTTCATCGAGCGCTATCAGGGCCTGGCGGAGGCGTTCGTCGCCTGAAAAAGTTGATCTTTGAAGGGCTGTAACATTGGTATCAGTGAACCGATGAAGACGCTTCAGGACCTCGGTCTGCCCTGAGAGGTCGTCGAGGTCATGGAGTTCAAAGATCGCAGCAAATGGCGCGGTCAGGACGGAAAGGCCTTTGATTTCGACATTGACGCGAACGCCCATGCCTTTGATCGAAACGTGCTGAACGCCTTCGGTATCAATCACTGCTAGTCGATCGCCATTGAAGTCGGCGAGCGCGCGCGTCATGGCACCACTGTGCTCATTCGGCATCCTAGCACTCAGCCGGACCACGCGTTTCAAGGCATTGGCATGCCAGACCACGGTTGCGTCAAGGGCGCAGCGTCTCGGATCGGCGAAGGCGTAAAGCCCCCACTTCTCCGCACGCGGAAATCGCTGCCTGAGGCGCAACAGCCGCGTGCCGTCCTTCAACGTAATGCATGGCAGGTGCCGCGGAACGGAGCTTCGCCAATCGGCGATATAGTCCTGATTTCGGCGTAAGAACTCCCACGCCCAATCGGCCCCATCGTAATCGGCGGCTCCACAGGAAAGCGCGTCGGTGCGACCACGCGAAGAACCGACGGAATGATTCAATAGCCGCCCCCGCAGATAGCTTTTTCGGCGAGGATCCTTCGGCCCAAATGGGGCAAGAGAACGGCCCTCAGGGATTGCGTTGCGGCACTGTTCTTTTGCGCCGTGCATTGCCTCCTGGAAGAGACAAGCGGTTCGGAAGCTCTAAGCGGGTGAGCGACATGTCTCAATGTCAATATTGCAAATTTGATGTTATATTTTCGTCGTGCATGCCGATTCTCGGCCTGCACTATTTCAGATGTGAATCATGGAGGGCACATGGCTAAGAAAGCGAAGAAGGCCAAAAAGACGACTGCGAAAAAAGCTAAAAAGAAGAAAAAGTAGCTGCTTTCCGTGACAACGTGCTATCATCTGTCGAGGCGCTCCGGGCGGTGAGCCACCGGTGTAGTTGGTTTAACCGCTCTGACTAGATGAGCAACGAAGACACCTAAGCCGAATCGCATACGCCTTGCGCTATGCGGTTCGGCTTTTGATTTGTTGACTGCTGATTGGGCCAAACGATGGCGGTCTTCAACGCAGTGACACCATAATCACTTAGTGAAAGTCATTCATCATCGTCGGCAAGAGCTTCGATAGCAGCAGGGCAGTCGATGTCAGCGCCGAAAGGCTGACGATCGCTTGAGCGACGCAGATGCGTTTGAGCGTTGCGCCTTCATCGTGAAACGCGTTGAACGAATGCGCCATCATTCCGCTCCATGATACGATCCAGACTTTCTGTGGGCAGAGTTATAGAGCGAGTCGCGCCGATCGTTATTGACCTAATTTGCTGTTGCGAGCTTGACTCTTCAGCGACTCAGACGAGCGCTCCGTGACGCGGGAATGGAGCTTCTGCGCCGAATCGTTTGCGCGAAACCTGAGTAAAGAAAAAGTTAAACGGAGGCCGGAGCGGCCGACCGGCAAGGTCGCAATGCGATTGGAAGGCAAAGCCTGACGGGCTGACGGATCCAAGGAAGGCCCCGCCCGGAGAAGACGGGGCGGGACCTGAGAGCTTGCTCTCACTCTCCGCTCTTGCGCGGCCGCGACCAAAGGAGGGTGTAGCCTTCCCCGCTTTCCTCATCGAACAGGTTCGCGTAGATCGGGGCGTTGAACGAGGGGTCGTCGAGCTTGAGCGAGAGATAGTCACGGCCCTCCTCGGAGCGCTTCGACCAGGCCGCTCCGATCTTGGCCTTATGTGGTGCACGACATAACGCGGATTATGCGGAGCGTGGCGTTATGCGGATTGGCCTGATTTGAGCGCAGGTTTTTCGGCGCGTTTTGGATGGCGGCGCTCCGCATAATATCGTTGAGGAGAGCCGCGGCGCCTCGCGCGAGGCGAGACGCCGCAAGCCGAGGGTCAGCGCGACCAGACGAGCGCGTAGCCATCATCGACCGCGACGAGGTTGGCGTAGATCGGCGCCGGGAAGGACGGGTCGTCGAGCTTCACCGAGTGATAGACGGTGTTCTCTTTCGAGGTCCGCTGCCACGCGGCGCCTATCTCAACGTTGCCGGCCGTCACGCGCAGGTCCGGCGCCTTCTCGTTGCTGGAGGGTTCGGCCGGAAGGAAGCGTACCTTGATGTTGAGCAAGAGCGTCCTGATGGTGCCGGTGTACGAGCCATCTTCGGCGCGGGTGAAGGTGCCAATCTGAGCCATGGTGATCTCCTGTTGCTGTTTCCAAGCCCGCGACCATCGCGGCCTTGATGGCGATCTGTGAGCGCCGCAACGACCGCCCCGCAGCCTTGGCCCGCAGCGTGAGCGGAGGATGGCGGGCTGAGCGATTTTGTTGCCTCGCGAGGAATGCCGCCGATTGGCGGCAGGGGAAGAAGATCGCGAACGAGCCATTGCGGGTAAAGGTCGGCGAGCGCAGCGAGCGTATTGTGGCGCGTGATCCGCCAGCAAAAGGCCGGTATGGACGTGGGCCCAAGCAGCTTCACAGGAGAGCATCGGCTCACAGGCATCACCAAGGCCAATGACGGCGTCACCGCACCAACCAGGTTCACGCGCAACAACAGCGTCCTTCTCCGGTTCCAAGATCGAACGGGAGAAGGCTCAACTTGCTGATGTGGCCGGCACGATCGTGCAGCCGCACCGAACGGACCGAAGGCGTGTCACCGTAGCATGATAATGAAGCCTCACGTCGTATCGGACGTAGATTCCAACAAAGAGGCGATCAATGCATCCGGCGCCCTGAACCGACCGCGCGCAGCTCCGGCGGAACGACCGCTTCCACTGCCTCCTTTTCCGAGGGATCCATGCGGAGATAGACCTCGGTTGTGCGGATATCGGCATGCCCAAGCCACAGCGCCACCTTCCGGATATCGTGCGTCGCCTGCAGCATGATCACCGCGCAGCTATGCCGAAGCTGGTGCGGAGAGATCGAACGACTGCGCAAAGACGGGCACGCCTCGGCCGCAGCACGAACGTGCTTGTCGAGCACGTACTCGAAGCCCGCACGGGTCATCGGCTCATCCTGTGCGTTGACGAACAGCTCCGGCACGCGGACTGCTCCCCTGACGCTCAACCAGGCGCGAAGGTCGCGCGGTGTCCTTCCAGAATGGCAGGCAGCGTTCCTTGCGGCCCTTGCCCCGGATCGTCACGCTCGCTCCGTGCTGGAGCGACAGGTTTTCGGTCAGAACGCCGACCAGCTCGGAGACCCGCAAGCCTCCGGCGAAGCAGAGGTGCATCATCGCCCGGTCGCGCACGCCGAATCGTGTCGCAAGATCGGGGGCGTTGAGGATCGCACGAACTTCCTCCATCGTCAGATGGCGGAAGAGCTTCTGGTCGTGGCGCTTGACCGGGATGGCATGGACGCGACCGATCTGCTCCAGGGCGGAGGGCACACGGTGCTCCACATAGCGCATGAACGTCTTGATGGCGGCGAGCCGCAGGTTGCGCGTGGCGGCGCCATTGCCGCGCTCCTGTTCGATGTGGGCCAGGAAGGCGGCGATCAGCGGCGCGTCCAGGTCTTCGATCGTCAGCCGTGACGGACGCGTGCCGAGCCGTTTCGCGGCGAAGTCGAACAGCAGCTTGAAGCTTAACGCGTAGGTCTCGCAGCTTTCCGGACTGTAGCCGCGCTGCGGGGCATGTAGTCACGCAGGAAGCCTGTGACGAGAGGGGCGAGCTTCGTCATGAGACGCTCCCTCCAACCAGCATTTCCGCCGCCGAGGCCATATCCGCCATCATCTCCGGCGTCGCCTGGAGATACCAATAGGTGTTCCGGATGTCGGCATGGCCGAGATAGGTCGACAGAGCGACGAAGTGCCGGGCGACCGCGCCACGCTCGACGCCGCATTGTTCGAGCACGCGAATTGCGAAGGTATGGCGAAGATCGTGGATGCGAGGCTGCTGGCTTCGCTCCGGTGCAATTCCCGCTCGCCGCAAGACGCAGCGGAATGTGTAATTCACGGTCGTCGGGCAGAGCGCCCCGTGTCGGACGGATGGATCGCTTGCGTCGGCGTGTTGGCGGCGGGCCTCGAGATAGCGGCCGAGCGCCTCGATGACCGTTGGATGCAGCGGCACGAGCCGGCTCTTGCGGCACTTGGTCTCGCGGATGTGCAGCACACCGGCCCAATGTCGTCGAGCTTGAGCGCGATGGCCTCCGAGACGCGCAGTCCCGTGGCGGCGATTAGCCCGAGCAGCATGACGTAGAGCTGGCGACGCAGGGGATTGGGCTTCTGCCGCCGGAGCCTGCCGGCGGCATCGAGGATGCGGGCGATCTCGTCCGCAGTACAGATATAGGGAATCGGTCGCGTTTGCCGGCTCCGCGCGAAGTCGGCGCGCGGGATCTCATGCCGAGGATCTTCGGCATGCAGGAAGCGCGCGAACAGGATCAGGTCCGTCAGGCGCCGCTCGCGTGCGCCCGGCGTCCGGGCGACCGTCGCCAGCCAGGCGAGAGCGGATGCGGTGCGGATGTGCGCTTCGTCCCGCCCGGCGGCGAAGCGCGCGAAGGCACGAAGATGCCGCTCGGCCTTGACCAGCTTGTAACCGAGCGTGCGGCGAAGGGTGATGTAGCGGTCGGCGTCCTCGCTCAACATGGCAGCCTCCCACCCCAGGGCTGCGCGATCTCCGACAGGAGACCGATGTCCACCTTGGCATAGAGCGCTGTGACCGACGGGGAGCGGTGCCGCAGCACGGCGCCAACGCCGGCAAGGCTGGCGCCGTTGCGCAGCATGGTAGTCGCGGCGGAGTGGCGCAGAACATGAGCCCCGCGATGGATGCTCTTGACGCCGGCTCTGTCGAGGGCACGGCGCACGATGCATTTCACGGCGATGCGGCTGAGCGGCCTGACGGGCGCAGCACTCGTCAGGAAGACCCGCGTTGTCGCGACGCGCGGCCGTGCCCGCTCGATATAGGCGAGGATGGCATCGCCAATCTCCTGAGTCAGTGGCAGGCGCTCCTCGCGCCGACCCTTGCCGGCAAGGTTATCCTGCCAGCCACCCAGTCGATCTCACCGAAGGCCAGATTGGCGACTTCGCTTGCCCTGAGGCCCAAGCGGGCAAGGAGCAGGATGACGGCCCGATCGCGCAGCCGATCCTCGCCGTTACAAGCGACAAGCAGGCGGTCGATGTCGGCTTGCCCGAGGAAGCGTGGCGTCGTCGCCAACTGCCAGTTCGCGAAGCTCGGAACAGCCTGTTCCCGGCCGACCGGGCACTGCCCGGTCGCCACAAGGTATTTGAGATAGGCGCGCGTGGCGACGGTGATGCCTTGCGCCCGTCCGCGTCCGTGCGGCTTCGCGCGCTTGAGCACAAAGCCGCGGATCGCGGCCGCTGTGTATGCCGCCGGATCAGCGCCAAGCGACACCAAGAGGTCGACCAGGATCGCCTGATAGGCGGTGGAGCGTGGAGTCCTTGACGCCGCGCTGCTCCTGCATCCAGCGACGGAAGGCGGCCAGTGCCGGCCAGGTCTCCTCCAGCGACGGCTGCCGCTCGGGCGGCAGGACGTTCGTCTCACGCAGACAGGCGATGAACAGCGCTGCGGCGCCCTGTGGCGCACGAGTTGTCTTGCCGCCCCGGAACACCGACCGATGCGGCGAAGCCCGGGGGCGAGCGTTTCGACTTCGAAGCCGGACGCGTGGACCCAATCCGCCCACAGCGCGAGCAGGCGCACCACCTCGGTTATTGTCGCCAGTGTGTATTTCCGCTGCGAGAGCCAGTCCTTGTCATCGACATGCGGTTGCAGCCAGTTGATCCGGACATCGACGCTTCGGCGATGTCTGCGCTTTCGTTTTGTCACCACGTGTTCCTTCGAGTTGCTTGTTCACGCCGGGAGCACCCGGCGCGTCGAGCAAACCGAAGGTTTCGATCCCATTCCATGCGATAGGCGTTTTGTCCACTGGACCCGAACCCAACGTGTCCGTGGAGACCCGTCGGGCGCGGCGTGTGTCGTTGGGTCGGAGCATGGTGGCCGTGATACCGGGGGGTGACGCGCCGGCGGCGCCGAACGTGCTGAAGAGGCGCCGACCGCCAGCGTCGTCCTCTGCCGACAGTGCCGGCGAAGCCCCCGATGCGGCCTCTCTTGGGGCTGGTCTGGCGCCGGTCGGGACTTGGCCTGCAACGGCTTCGCCGACCTTCTTCCCCTGCGGCTGCGCCGCATTCCTGGCGACGCAACAAGCTCGGCTGCCGCCGTCCTCCGCTCACGCTGCGGTCCTTCAGATGTCGCCTCTCGACCGCCATCGAGGCCGCGTTGGGCGGCTTCGGGCAACCTCTCAGGAGATACGACGATGGCTCAGATCGGCACCTTCACCCGCGACGAGAACGGCGCCTACGCCGGCACGATCAAGACCCTCACCCTCAACGTCAAGGCCACCATCAAGCCTCGCGACCGCGACAACGACAAGGCGCCGACTATCGCGTCACCGCCAACGGCATCGAGTCGGAGCCGGCTGGAGCAGGACCGCTCGCCGACGGCGTTGCGGCTCAGACGATCGAGGCGCAGCCGGTCTTCGGCCAGATCAAGCCATCAAGAGGCCAGGTGCGTCTGCGGGCTGGACAGCCAGGAGAAGACGTGAGTAACTATCCGGCTTCAGCATGTAGAAGTCGGTTTGTTCCAGCGCAAGGAAAGAAACCGCGTGCGGGAAACACGGGATCCTGCCGGGATATCGTCCCTATCGCAAACGAGCACCCGTCCACTGCACTCGGTGCCGAATGATCGCCATACTGGTCCTATGGCGCTCCGAACATGCCGCGTTTACCACGCTGCGAAGCTGGAGAGCTCCGCCCTGCGCACGTCAACGAGCCTGTTCGAGACGCTTGTGGAGAAGCATCACTCCTGGCGCATCTCGCTCCGGACGTGCTGCCCCGGTCAAACGAGCGTAGCCCGGCATATAGGGCCAGGCGGCTCCATACGGTCGCACCGACACAAATCGCCCCGATCCAGGCGAAGACCTCACGCCAGAGCAGCGACGGAACGCCGATCTGAGAGACCGCAAGAATTAGGTCGTAACTCGCCAGTGCCGCCGGACCGACGAAAGCCGCGCCTATCAGCTTGCTGAGGATCAGCGGCCGGGCGGCAAATGCGAGTTGACCGATCGTAATCGTCAGGGCTCCGGCGGCAATGCCCGTAAGAAGCGTGCCAATAATTCCGGCGCCGCTGTGAAGCGCCGCCCTAGCGATGCTAAAACCAATGAGGAATGGAAGGGCGTACACCGTGAGCTCAAAGACGAGCCAACAGAAGACGCCGATTCCGAGGATGTTGAGAATGAGTCCAATGGCAAGCATGGTGGTGCGCTCCGTTCAAAGATCCGACGGGTCGCGCCTTCCACCACCACCACGGCGCTGTTAACTGAAACGAGATCAAGATGCGAGACAAATCCCTCGCTCGTGTCGTCTACTGAATAAGTGAATATGGAGCGAGCAGGACGAGCTGCGCAATTCTGTTGCTTGAAATGAGACGACGGCACTTACGCGCCGCCGCTGCCGAATTTCCAAACCGGAATTCCAAGCCGCCTCGCCTTGTCGGCGAGATTGTCCTGAATGCCAGTGTCTGGAAAGGCCAGGACACCGATCGGCATTAGCGCCAGCATCGCATCGTTTGCGCTTGAACGGTGCTGCCTTGGCGTGCTTGACCCAGTCGGGCTTGAAGGCGATTTGTGGCACCTTGCGGTTCGTCGCCCATTTGGCGGCAATCAGTTCGGCCCCCTTGGGCGAGCCACCGTGCAGCAGGACCATATCTGGGTGCTTGGCGTGAATCTTGTCGAGACGGTCCCAGATCAGGCGATAATCGTTGAAGTCGAGGCCACCGGTGAGTGCGATCTTAGTTCCGGCAGGCAACAGCGGCTCTGTCTCGGCGCGGCGTTTTGCAGCAAGGAAGTCTCTTGAATCGATCATCGATGCCGTGAGTGAGTGATGTTTGACCAGCGATCCAGATCGGGGCCGCCAGGGCGAGCGGATATGGAGTTCGAACTGCTCGATGGCCTGGTCTCGAAAGAGCTCCAAGCAGTTTCGACGCTCGACCAGCGAAATTCCTTGCGCGGTGAGCCGCTCGAGTTCGGCCGATCGCGCCTCCGAGCCGTCCTGCTCATATTGGCTCTTCCGCTGCCTCTGCTCGTTGTCGTCGAGCTCGCGCTCGACACGACGCGTCGCGCGATGGAACAAATTGACGGCAGACCACATCAGGTCTTCCAGGTCCGGCTCCATCCGGGTGTCGCTTAGCGTGGCTACCAGAGCGTCTAAAATATCAGCTACTGCGGCTGCGATCGTCTTGCCCTCGGGAAGCGGCCTCGGATCTGGCTCGTCGCTGTATGGACGATAACCGTAGAGCTGCAATTCGGTCAGAACGTGGTCGGTTGGGGATGAGCCGTGCGGCGGCTCGGATTTGGTATCGACATGATCGGTCATGATAAGAGGTCCTTTGCCGGTTAGCCGCGCCCGCCGCGGCCTTCGCGGCGATCAACTGATGGCGGGCGGGCCGGACCAGAACCCGAAGCGAAGTGGAGGGCCGAAGCGAAGCGGAGGATGGTAGAGGTGCGGCTATTTTGCTTCGCGATGCAAAAGGCGGTATCCGCCAAGACTTTGATGTCGATTACCGCCGGCGGAAAATAGCCGCGCCACAGCCATTGCCGGTCCGCCCCGCTCGCCGTCCGATCGCCTCTAGAAGGCCGGGCGACGCTGTCCTGCAAAGGGCCCCCCGCTGACCGATGTCCGATTTCGCTTTCGAGCGTCGTAGCCTATACCATGAGCTCAGTAGCCGAAGGCAAGAAGCGGACGACGTCCTCCGGCACAAGCTGAGTGCGCAGGGCTGCCCGAAGATGGTCGATGCCGAAGGTGCGCAGATCTTCGTTGAAGTCGCCAAGGCGCGGCGATAATTCGATCGCCTCGATGCCTGCTGTTTCGGCACGCTGTGCCAGAACGGTCGCCGCTGCGTCGCCAGCCGCATCGGGGTCGCCGGCGATATAAAGTCTGCGCAGAGCCGGAGGGAGCAACATGGCTTGGACGTGGTTGGCCGAAAGTGCTGATACCATCGGCAAGGTCGGCAGAGCGCAGCGCAGGGACAGCATAGTCTCTATGCCCTCACCCGCCGCGAGTATGTCATTCGCCACACCGAACCGGACTGCGTTTCCGAGCAGAAAACCCATCGCGCGATGCGGCGTCTCGATTGGCGCTTTGCCGCGACCTGAAGGATCAAGCCAGGTGCGATGGACGCCGGTGATGGTGCCGTTGAGAGTGGTCACGGCGGCGATCAGCGCGGGCCAGATCTCTGTCGGCAAGTCGTGCTCCGGCTTATAGTAACAGCGCGGATGGAAGCGAAGGCTCGAGGTACCGTGCAAGGCCGAAATGCCGCGCGTCCGAAGATATGTTTCGGCAATCGTCCCATGGATGGGCTTTGACATCGCCATCAGGCGCCTCAACGATTCCAGTGAGCCGACTGGAGCAGGCGCAATCGGGCATTTCGGCTCCGGCTCGCGCTCAGACCGCGGCTGCTTGAGAAACCGACGAGCCTCGGCGAGGACATCGCCAAATTCAAGGAGGCCACAGCTCTCCCTGATCACGTCGAGCAGATCCCCGTGCTCGCCGGTCGCGGCATCGGTCCACTTGCCAACGGAGCCCTTCCCCTCACTAGGTCCGCGCAGCCGAACAACATCGACCGGCCGGGTGTGTTGCGTGCATCTCCGACGATCCAATAATGGCCAACGCGGCGGCCGTTGGAAAGATAATGGCGGCAGACAAGTTCGGCGTGCTCGGCAAGCCGGAGGGCGAGATCAGATGCCTGGATTGACATAGTTAGGCCCCGATAAAGCGGCCGCAGCCCTGGAGAAGCGCGCGGTGCGCGGTGTCTTGCGCGAGCTCCTCGATCGAGACGGCCGTTTTGAGGCAGCGCACATTCGATTGGCTGAGCACCAGCCTGTTGAAGGGAATATCACGGGACTGACTCGGCGCGATCTTCTGAACAGGTTTTGCCATTGAGGTTTCTCCGCGACGGACGATCAAAGAGCCTTTCTCTGGATCACCTGGCCCGTCACGAAGTGGGGCGCCGCCCTCTTCCTCTCGCCGGGCGACGCCGAAGCAGAAACAAAGATTGAAGTGGGCCGCGCGGAAACCGCCGAGCGGCCCGACCGGTGTCAACCGACTAGGTCGAGCAGCTTCTTCGCCCGGGTCTCGAGAGTGAGCCGGACATCCTGGTGCGGTTTATCGCGTGCAACGGCCGTGATGCCTTGGATAAGTCGAACACACTTTCAGGTTTTCTACCTTCTTCGGCGAGCACCGTCTCAATGATCTTCACCGTCGCCGATTTATCAAACCCGCGCTTGCGCAGGAATTCGGTTCGATCATCGTCCGTGCGCGCAACGACGCATTCGCGCTCAGCCTTGATGCCACTAACGAAAGGCATGGGCGAAGAATTGGCGAAGCGGGTGAGCAGGTGCTGCTTCGTGGGCGAAGCGGGAGGCGGCGTATTTCGAGTCGCGGATGGTGATTTCCTCAAAATCCTCCACTCCCCAAAGATTGCGATTCTGGCAGACGGCCCGGAGATAAAAGCTCGCGATACCAAGCGCCTTGGCGCCCACCTCGGAATTCCAGCAATAGAAGCCGCGGAAGTAAAGGTCGGGCGAGCCGTCCGGCAACTTGCCCGCCTCGATCGGGTTGAGGTCGTCCACCAGGAACAGGAAAACGTCACGATCCGAGGCATAGAGCGTGGTGGTGTTTTTCGTGACATCGACCTGCGGGTTATAGATGCTCGTCGACCAATCGAGCACACCAGGGACCTCCCAGCGTGTATTCGCCGGTGCCGTTGCCAGCTATGCGCTGGACCGCGGCGACCAGTTCATGGTCGTAGATGCGACCGCAATCGGGGCCAGTGACTGCGCGCAATTCGACGCGTCCGTCTTCGACCGCGAGCGTCTTGATCAATTCGGCGCGATGCGAGGTTAGCCCATACTGGAGATTGATGGCGGCGAGAGTTGCTGGGAGCTGGCGCAAATAGGTGGACGGCGCACCAACCATAGTCGTGAGCTGACCGAAGCTCCAGTGGGTCGGCACAAGGGGCACATCCTCGCCCGGTAACATCAGCGTCAGCCGATCCGCGTCGTCGCGATTCGCTTTCACCCTGATCGCGGAGCTCGCGGCGGTCCGGGTGCGGCTTAGCTCGGCGCGGCCGCGCACGGCGGCATATAGTTCTGACAGCGACGGGTACCTCTCGTCCGCCGGCCGGGAGAACCATTCGGAGGACACGCGGCCAATCCGCTCTCCTCGTCTCACATCCACTTTGTAGCCGCCAAGCTCACCGCGAGTGGCGTCCAATACATTCAGCTGGCTCATGGGTTATCTCCATGACGGGCGCCGCGAGCTTCTCTCGCGACTTCTAACCCGTCATGGAAATCCCGGCCAACCTCTCACTCTGTGGTGGCCGGCTGATCGCTCGGACGCCGCAAGAGACTCCGCCAATACCCGATCTACATGCTCTCGTGGCGAGTCAAGCGGAGCGACTTGTGGGCGCGAACCTGCAGAAGAGGCTGCCGCAGGAGCGTCAGCATAGCGCCGTCCCTCGGTGGGACGCGGGACTCCGAGACCTGTTAAGGCACTCGCAGAAGGATCCGCGCCGCGCCGACGCGAAGCGCGGCGGGATCCGTAGCCGAGTGGCTCCGACGAGAGACACACTTAGGGCGACGCACCGAGCCACAGGCCAGACCTTGTGCGGCGCCTGCAACAGCGTATCAAACCCCAGGCATCCAAGCTCATGGAAGCGATATCTCTTCTCGAGTCATGGTATGCGCATCGTAGATTCTGACCTGAAGCATTGGAAACCGCTTCTTCAGCTCTTCTGCCTCTGTCTTTGCTCCGTCTCTGGTCCTAAACTCGGCTTTCACGCGACCATCCATTTCGAGCGCGTAGCCTGACGTGGGCAGTTTGCGGGCGGCAGCAACCATCTCGCTCCTCTTCTCGCACTTGGGCTGTTGGACGATGTTGGCTTAACGTGAGTCGCTCAAATCGCGCCAGCGGCAGAATGAGTTTGTGTGAATCGTCGCGAGGCGGTAGCTAAGAGAAATTGGCCATCTGCTTCGATACATCGGGAATTCCTTGATCTCTTCGCAGAGACAAGAACGGACGGATGGCCGGCCCTGCCAACGTGATCGCGGGCACCAATCGGAATTGCACGCGGCCGATGCCGACCAAGGTCGCCCAATACGGGAAAAGCGCTTGGAGCCGGCGATGCGGCAATCAGGTTCGTATGAATGCCAGCGCTCTTCCATTCTGCTCCTCTTCAAAGGGCTTGAATCGTACGTAGCGTCATATTGTAGGATCTCCTAGATCGCGACGGTCTCTGGCAGCCCGAACGGAGACCACTCCGGGTATCTTGCTATGGCACGGCCTTGCGGCCAACACTGGCTGTGACAATTCTAATGACCATATTGAGCTGTGTCGCCACGGCCTATGTTTCTTGTCAGAGTGAGACAATGACGAGCAATGCCATTGATTTATGTATAGTCGGGATTGGCGCCATTGGCTCGATAGTCGCCCACGAGATCGCCCGAAGTGGATTTCGGGTGTTTGTTCTGAAGGCCGGACGCTCCCCCGGGCCTCGCTGGCGACTGTCCAACAGCGAGGGTTGACCTTCGTCGGAAATGCCTTTGTTTTCGGATATTTGAGCCAATCAGGAAAGTGGATGAGTGATACCCGATGAGTTTACAGGACTTCCGCTCTGCCATCCCCGGCGGCAGGGTCTTGGAAATAACTACGACGACAGGCTGTATCGTCGGACGTTCTTATTGTCCGCAGGACAAGTTTGCCGCGCGGCAAAGAGCAGTATCTCACATCAAGCATCTTTGCCTTGAAGATTTCAAGCGATGTGTGGGGCGCGTACCAGCAACTGTCGACATTAGCTTTGCCGGCTACTCGGAGCCTTGGCTCAATCCGAAGTGCACCGAAATGGTCGAGCACGCTTACGCATGTGGCCATGGCATCCGAATTTTCAAGACACTTGTAGGATTGAACGGACGAGATCTACGACGCTTGCAAGCGATGCGCTATAGGGTTTTCATGGTCCATGTCTTCGATGATGGCGCCTACATGAATAGCCGCCTTGTCGGGCAAGAGTATCTCGATTTGATTCGTGAACTGGTCGACGCAGATATTTCCTCGATTCGATTCGTAGCCTTGGGAGAGGTCCATCCCGATCTCGTTGAGATAATCCCTTCCGGAGCGCTAATTCGCACGCCGCCGCTGAGTAGCAGGGCCGCAAGCGTCGATCCGAAGGTGGTTGAATCACGAGCCAGCGATTGGACCACTGACCTGTGCTGACGAACGACAGTATCGGAATGTCCTTCTCCCAAACGGGGACGTTACTTCTGCTGCATGGATTTTGAGCGGCCTCACGTTTTGGGCAATCTTCTGCACGACGAATACGAAGATCTCTTCAAAGGGCCCATTTTTTTGCGAAATCGTCGATCGCATGAACGGAATGAATGGCTTTCTGCATTGCAGGATGTGTGAAGCTGCCGAACAAAAAGCGTCGGCATGCTGACTCGGATAGCTGCGCACCGCCTTGATGGTGGGCCGGCGATTGCGCCCTGGCGGCGATATGAAGTTTCTACATGCCCGGTCGAATTTGAGATGAGAAAGCACGTGTGGGCGCGCTTGCGGGTGAGCTCGACATGCTCGTCTAAGCACCATGGTCGATCATCGCGGATTGCGCGCGAGAGCGGCCGATCGCCTCGAGAACCGCTCCCCGCCGCTCCTCAGGCTGCAGATGGCCGCTGGGAATGGCACGTGCGCAAGCCCCCTTCTCCGAGCTGATCCGCAGGATTGTCCCAGCTGGCATCTCGGCCACTGTGGCTCAAACTCATCAGACAGTTGGAAAAACGTCCCTGGTTGTGAATCATTCTGACTGTTCAAGCGCTCTCGCCTTTAACGATGCTAAGCGAGGTGTGTATGCATTCGGCACTTTACGGACTTTCATCACTGCGATCATTGGCATTGTAGTGACGCATGCGATGGATGCGTTTCGATCAAGGCTGTCATCTAGGGCGGCCTAAGAAGCGTCGGTAGGCTTTTCTTTGAGAACGGGTAACGGCTACAGTTTCTTCATGGCAGAGCGAGTGACGGTTTTCTTCTATGGTCTGTTCATGGATCCGGAAGGCCTGGAGGCGAAAGGTCTTCGGCCGCTCAATGTCAGGCAGGCCTATATCGAGCGGTTTGCACTGAGGCTGGGAGATCGAGCGACGTTGCTGGCCGATCCGGATGGGCGGGTCTACGGCACAACCGCGACTCTCACCCACGCCGAGTTAGATCGGCTCTATTCAGAGCCGAGCGTCGCAGCATATCGACCTGAACCCGTTCTCGCCCAATTTTCCAATGGCACGGCCGAGCTTGCGCTTTGCTTCAATCTTCCGAGCATCGCGCAGGAAAAGACGACCGAACCGAACTACGTAGCTGAACTGCGAGCAGTCGCCCGCAAAATGGGGTTGCCGGAGTCATACGTGGCTAGCATCGGAAAGAATGAGTAAGGGCTCACGGCACCGCCTCGCGATGCGGCAAGTGCCAGTTTGCAAACGGCCATCGCCGAGCTGGACGCATCGCACGCACTAACTTGCATCGGACGCATGAACCGGAATCGCCACCGCGCCGGAGGTAGCAGTCTAGCCTACGATCTTTAGCGCTTTGCGAGCTTGCGGCAAGGTGTCGGCTGCGGCTCGCCGTGGGTCAATGCCATGGCACTCCTGGCCATCATCATCAAACCGTCGACAGAAGACACTGCAGGCGAGCTGCTATGATAAAGCTCAGCATCCTTCAGGCACTTCCTGACGCAGTTGTGGAGTCGCGCAGCCTGCAGGGGCTTGCCTCTGACGCGTTCGAAATCCGTCAACGGTCCCGGTGGAGAGCGCACCAACGGATCGGCCGCGGAATACTGGCCATCCGTTTTCCCGAATACGTTGCTGTAAAGGTGACAGCGCACAGTCGAGAAATTGCCATCCCAGGACGTCCAGGATCGTCGTCGAGCAGCTAGGCGATAAGATCACCGTAGCAGACGTCGTGCTCATGAAGAAACTTGATTTTCCGGCGACTTAGTTTCAGCTCAGGCAAGGTCTTGCTTGTCATCCCGATCGAAAGAAGGTGTCGGACGGATGCCTAGCCGCCGCCACGCTCCGTATCAGCGTCAGGGATCGAAGCCGCAAGGACCTCGCGGCCTCAGTCCGCGCGAGCGCGGCCGTCGGAGCGAAGGCGCCCGAGGTTGAGGCCATCTCACAACAAAAGCTGCTGAACCTTTTGCTTCAAAAGCGCATCGTCCAGACACACCGCCCATTCCAGCAGCATCTGTCTCACCGTCGTCGGCAAGATGCCGTGAAGCGCAAGTCGACTCAGAACGAGAGATCGGTCCCTGTCAACACGCGCTGCGGTGAGGTCCGAAAGCAAGCGTACGTCATATCCCCGCTCGGCCGTTTGCAGGGCGGCAATAAAGATCTCCTCTTCGAGCCAACTTCCTCCATAGAAAATGATACCGGTTTGGGCTGAAGCCAGATTGTCTGTGAAACGGCGATCCCGCCAAATGGAAAGGGGGTCGACGTCCAGCTGCATCATTGACTGGGTGAGTTGCTGACGAACGTCAATCCCGGCCGGTTGGCATTCGCCGATAACCGTCAACGGGACGGCGAACATCTCTAAGCCTGTGTGCAGTAGTGAGAAGCTGCTGTGACGCGCGGCAAGACCGGCCGAAATTGGCGTCTCGCCGCGCGACAGATTAATCAACACCACATGACTATGTCGTGGGTCTGCGAACATTTGCGTGCCAATCACCTTTTCCGGGCTCAAGAGGCGCGTGTGGTCATGCGGCCGCGTTGACAGGATCGGGTGAGAGAAGCACAGGACCGCTGACGGCGGCTCCTTCGTACATCCTGTGAAGCGCTTGTTCGGACGTGTCGAGAAACCCGGCAACGGCCATCGTCGATCCGACTTGCTGTGGCGCAGCGATCCGTCTCAATGGCCAGCCTGCTCGCCGGAGAATGCGCTCCATACGCGTATCGGTGACTGTCACGATGTTGTCTGCGCTCGCGCCGCGTGCCGCCTCTATCATCGCTGCGAAAAGGATAATCGTGGCACGGTTGAGACTATTGGCGGCCTGCTCGGTGATAAGCCTAGTGTCGACGCAAAAGCGCGAGCTTTCGAGAATTCTTTCGTCCTGCGGCGCGAGTGTCCCGCCGAGCAGGACGGGAAAGGTGTCGGCCAACATGGTCGGTCCCATGGTCGGAAGCAGACGAACCGAACCAACCGGCTCTCCGCCGTCTGACATCAGAATGAGATAAGTCGGCCCGAGCGTGTCATACACATCGAGCTCAAATTCACCTGAGACGGACACGGACCAGTCGAGCCTGTCCATGAAGACACGGCGCCGCAGCCGATACATCGCCGCGAGCAAGTCCAGATGCCGACCAAATTGAGGTGCGTGAAGTCCAAGGGCATGCATGCCAACCTCCCGAAATTATCAGGAGGCCTCAAGACCAGAAAGGAACTTTCTAATCGCCTGTTAGATTTTACAGGTGGGTCTGGTTCAGCTTGATTTCGCTAGATCTTTTTGGACAGAGTACAATAAATAATGAACGGCGTGACAACCGCGCCAGGTCTGTTTTGCATCTTGCGAAATGGGAGGGTGTGGATGATTACGACAACAAACCGCGTCGCAAGGCCTCGGCGACGCACTGGGCAATAGATGCTGCACCGAGCTTGCGGCGAGCGTTCTCAAGATGAAAAACTACCGTGCGCGGCGCAATCTGGACCAGGACCGCGATATCCGCGACGGTTTTTCCCTGTGCGGTCCATGCAAGGCATTGGCGCTCGCGCTGAGTAAGTTCACTTCCGGAACGTTTATCGGTGGAGGGTACACCAAGTTTGCTGGAGACATGACTATGAAAATACACCCCAGCGAGTTGTACGAGGCCCTTCCAGTCGGCCACGAGCCGCTCCAGGTGAACGTCGCGGTCGTCCGTCGCCAGCGTAAATGCAGCCATCCGTCCAAATCCGCCCCTGATCGGCACAGTGACGCCTGACCTAATGCCGAAGGTCGCCGCTTCATCGAAGAAGCGGCGCTGCTCGCGATTTCCGACCGGGGCTGAGCCCCCTCCTCCCCAACTGAACAATGCGTGCTCGACACGCGCGCGGCGCACCACAGGGTCAAGCTGCTGATATCCAAGCTGGAAATAGCGGCTGGTCCAGGATTTGGGATAGGACGAAATCAACGTTGGCGTGTCGCCGGTCAGGCGCAGATAGGCAAATCGCTGAAAGCCGAGCTGCTGTGTGAGTCGTGTTGCGACACGCTCGAATTCATCCACGTTGACTGCGGTCTGGATACTATCAATAAATTCTTGGAAGATGCTTTCGACCCGGCTCATTCCGGCTCTACCATCATGAACACACTAGCCATACTTTCCTGAGCGCGTTCGGCAAAGGAGCTGTCCGGCAATAGGTCGCGCGATCTACCGACCGATACAGATATGTCCCACGATGCCGCGCGGCCGAGTTGGAGGCGCACCGGCGCTAGTCCTTGCTCCTAGCGCAGCTGCTTCGTCCCAGGCACACGTCTAATAAACCAGAACCATGCGCCAACCTGAACTGCAAGGTTCACTGCAAAGGCGGTCTGGTAAGCAACTTCCGGGTAATGGCCATGCTCAGGCGTCCAATGCTGAAGCACGAAACCGAGAAGAGACTGGACCACAAACGCGTAACCGATGTGAAAGACGTTAAGCGCCGCATTCGCACGTCCACCAAGCTCTTTGGGGAAGAAATCGAACAGAATCGCGCCGCTAAGGACGGTTGCAGCCCCGGCAGCAGCGATGATGATCCACGGAGCGGATGATGGCAGAGGGGCTCGCAGGATTATTGCCAGTTGGGCAGCGAAAAACAGAATTGCGACCGAGCCCAAGAGCGCCTGTGGTCCTATCCCGTATCGCCGGAGCTTCTGAGCCGCAACCCCTAGCACCAGGGCGCCCGCACTCAATGCAATTGCCATGGCAAACAGATTGCGAAGCAATCCCGACCGGTCCAGGCCCTCCACATCCGAGAACCACTGGGCAGCCCACAATCCCTGTAGCGCCCAAGCGGTACCAATGCAGCTCGCAGATAGGGGCGCCAAACGCCAGAAGCGAGGATCAGCATAAATCATTCTCAGTCCAATGGTGGTCCCCTTCGCTGCCAATGAGCCCGCGGCCTCTGGCACGACAAGGAAAATTGCAAGCGCACATCCAGCCGATGCGATGGCTAAGAGTTCAAACAATCCCCGCCAGCCGACCGAAACGAGCAGGTATTCGGCCGGCAATGTCCCCGTCACGCCGCCAAGTGCAGCCAGCATGACCATAAGGCCATTGAGCATTGGGACCTGCTCGGCGGGAAACCAGAGAACGACCGCTTTCAATCCGGCCATCAATGCTGCGGAAACGCCGAGACCGATCAACGCCCTGCCGAGAAGAAGAAGCAAAACGTTGTCAGCGATGGCAAACAGCGCTGCGCCGGCGGCGGCTGCCAAAAGCACGACACTCTGGATTCGTCGCGGGCCGTATCGGTCCAACAATATCCCGATAGGAATCTGGGCCGCCGCAAAGGTCAGGAAGTAGATGGACGTCAGGAGACCAAGTTCATCGGCACCCAAACCAAACTCGAAAGTTAGCGGCCCAGCTATCGTCGCATTGATGTTACGAAAGAGAAAAGAAAGGTAGTAAGCAGCGACGAACGGCAAGAACACGCGAAAGATTAAAAGCCAATCTGCGTTGAAGGCCCGTGACCGCTGTTGCGCCGTCGCACGCCAGGGCGGCAAAGCGAACCGCGATATCGCGCCACGGATTGTTTGCTCGGCTCTTGAATCGGGTTCGTGCTCGCACCATGCCCCTCCGGCAGAATGCGGGGTTTGTGGTTTGTTGCCGGCGACAGTCGTTGCACCGGCCTTCTGTTCCGGGTGTGTTGAGCGCGTCAGCGCTTCTGGCCCCACCGGTTCTGTTGCAACATGCTCCCGCTCAGTCGAATTTACCCGCTCGATTGTCTCCTTTATAAGGGACGTTCCTAGGTTAACCCGCCTTGTCACCTGGGAAGCAAATTCGTCGAAGCGCGCGAGCCCGAGGGTACAAGCGTTAGGTTGGTCGGCAGCTGCAAGCGGCGGCGTGACCGCGAGAAGAAATCGAGCCTGAAGCGCAACAGTCTCGCTTACCATTCGCACATCGTCATGAAGCTGTTCGAGGTTCCGGTGTATGGCGCTCAGCCGCCGATCAATTGAGGCCTCTTTGATGTTACGATCAGGGTCGAGGAAATGAGCGAGCGCAGCCTCAATGATCGCCGATTTGGTCGCCCCTGGACTTTTTGCTGCGACTGCGAGCCGCGCGGCGACCGGCTCCGAAAGATAGACACCGATGCAGGGCTTCATGGAAGCGCTCCGTCGAAAATCAATCGAGCGGCTGTAGACTTCTCATGGCTTGAGACGGACTGTTTCCGCCGATCGAGATGACCCCAGCTTCCTCGCTCTACGGAGCTGAAGAAACCTTCAACATGCGCGTTGAATGCCGCAGGCTCTTCGAGGTTGATGGCATGGCCCGTATTGGGGCAGACCCAAATGCCGGCGGACGAAAACGTGGATTTGAGCATCAAGCTGGTTTCAAGACATGCCGTGTCTTCGTCGCCCACCGCGAGCAGCACCGGTAACGGTATGTTTGAAAATTGATCTCGGAAGTCGTACAAGGACGGTCGCACGGCTTGGCACTGAAGCAGAGTATTGGACATCCCGCGTGCAGAATGCTGCTTTAATCGCCCCACAAAGTGTTGCCAGCTCTTGGGGTCTTTGTGCTTCAGTCGAATGCGCGTGGAGTGGCCCGCCATTTTCTCGGCCATGGCATCGATACCTCGTGCCGTCAATGTGCGCGCCAAAACCGTCGCGCTTCTTGACCAACTTTCACGATTCGACGCTGGAGATCCTAATCCTGCTCCGGCTGCAACGATCGCACTGGCCCCTTGGCGGTACCACAAACCAAAAAGCAGAGATGCAAAGGCACCCATGCTCGATCCAACCACGTGGGCTCGACTGATTGATAGACCGCGCATAACGGCATCAATGTCATGGACGGCGAACTCCCAACCGTACGCGGCTGGATTATCGGGAACGTCGCTCGGTGGATATCCCCGCGCATTGTAGGCGATACATCTATAGCTACGGGAAAAATAGCGGATTTGTGCTTCCCAGCTGTGCAGATCCGATTCAAACTCATGAACGAAAACGATTGGATAGCCGCGACCGTACTCTTCAAAGTAGAGCTTCATTCCACCTGACGCGATAAAAGGCATCACCACCGCCGATCTTTTGGAGCGTCGGCAAGGCATGCCGCGCATCGTGTGGCGTTATGGCCGAGCAGCGACAAAAACGGAGGTGTCGTTTATCCATGATCGGTTTTCGACACACCTGCTTTTCGTATGCCTCGAAATAAAGCTGTCCAATGATTAGGAGTTGGCTGCGGCGGAGGAATCGACCTCCGAATGGCGAGATAGTGACGTCTCAAGCCCGGCGGTGCTCTGAGATCGAAGATCGCCTTGGCATGACGTGCACCAGTGCCGCGGACCTGGCCCTTACCTTCGTGAATCGATGCAAGCTTTCGGGCTTGAATGGCCCTAAAGCTTGCAGCGCTATTCCTGGCATCCATCTCACGCTAGCCACAGGAGCCGAGCTTTCGCCGTGTATAGTCGCAGCCTTTGTCGGCTTAAAGCGATGAGCGAGCAGGTTCAGTCAAACTTATAGGAAGCCTGGAAAAACGTGCCCCATCCCTCCATGCTGTACTTCGCGAGAGAAGGCCCCTGAATTAGGGTATCCGTGCCGCCGCAGCAGACGAAGGTGGCATTGCTGTCCTTCTTGGTGCACATTGCCCAATATCGGCCGCCAACGCCAACGCTGAGATTCTTAGTGATGATGTAGGATATGATTCCTTCCAATTGGACGCCCCCCGCCACCGTCCCCGCGATGATCGTAGAAAGTTGTTCTCTGGCGAAGGAGATGGTGGTCGCGACCACTGAAATCCGTCCACGGCAGGTAAGCCGCGTCGACGCTCACGCGCCAGCGCTCAAGCAACATGGTCTCGGCGCTGAGGCCTATGCGCGGCGTGTTCCAATCGGTGTCTTGGCTGCCTATGAGCCTTCTGTCACTCGGCGTCAAGCATGGATACGGCGAGACGGTCTGCACGCATCATACCGAGTCGGACTTCTGGCCATAACAGGTCCATCCCACAAATGCGCCCACCTTGTAGGTGCTGCCGCGCAGGAAATCGTAACCGGCATCGGCCGTGTAGTACATGAATTTTCCGTTCGCCTGGCCTGATATCGTGTTGCTGTAGGCTTCGCGGTAGCCGACGCTCGAATCCTCATCGTTCATCTTTCCTTTGTTGAAGCGCCCGATGCCGACATTGCTCTTCAGGAAGCCTCCCAGGGACTGTCAAGACGTCCGAACAATTCGCCGGAAACTCTGTCCAGCCCGTCATACGTGAGCCTTGAACTAGGAGTGCCGGCATCTCCAGGCATCAGGGGCGCAAGAATGTAGTCCCATTGGAATTTTCCCCGGCTGAGCCAGAGCCGTGAGCCGCCTTCGAGTGACTAATCGCGTATATGCAAAAGGCGCCGCTTTGGCGGTCGCGCTTGTCGGGTACAGGGGCGCATCGGACCATTCCGGCGCCCTCGGATCCATGCCAAAACGATAGTTCAGACCGACCTTTCCGACGTGATAATTGCTAGATAAGCTGCTTGTGTTGGCTGGGACGATTGCAAGAGGCGGAAGCTGCACGGTAGAAGGGGTCGCCACATCCGGCCCGCCAAACCCCATGTAGTCGTACTCAAATTTGACGGACCAAGCGGCCGTGAGCGCTTGCTCAAGGCCGACACCGACGGTCCCACCGAAACGACCGTAATCGAACTGCGTTGCCCCCGCGGGAAGCCCGCAAAGTTCCCTTCTCTAAATTCGTTGTTATTGGCGATTTCGCCGCGATCGTTTTGCCAAGCGACGCCTCCTTTGACGTAGGCCAGCGTATGGCCCTGAGGGCCAAAAGCGTAACCCACACGAGTGGTCCCTGTGACAAAGACGTTTGGACCTGCCGTGCAGGTCGCGATCACAAAAATGGGGGAGAAGGCAAGACAGGTATTTGTACCGTCCGAGACGGCGCCACTGGCATCCAACTCAAGGCCAAAAACCCAGCGGTCCCCCTGCCAATTGTAGCCGATCTGACCTCCGGCGAGGAACACAGGCGTATCGACGACATCGCCGTAAATTGACGGACCGTAGGGATCACTGAACGAAGTCAAGCCGGAGCCCCCCGCCGACGTGGCCGCCGATATATCCTCCGGTCCAGCGCCACAGTGCCGGTCGAGCCTTTACTGCCGGCCTGAGATCCGCCGAATTGACAGCGCCGCTTACTACGACCGCAGTTGCTGCGGCCCCCCAAAAGAGAAGTTCAGATCGCATATCACCTCCCAACACACAACGCGCGCGCCACCTGGCAAAGGGCCGAATGGCCGACGTTATGAGCGCCGCTTCGACGCCGCTTATGGGGTGTAGGATCTATGCCAGCGGACGCGACGCGCATTCCCTGCGGGTTTTGGGGGCGCTGTCGTCTTTGCAACAAGACCGGTGGTTGTTGAAACAGGCCGCGCGTCTGATGTCGAACACCAGGCGCATGCTGCACACCGGCACTTGAGGCGGATTGAATAGGTGAGCACTTGTGAAGAGGTTCGTCTCTTGATCCAGTCTCGCGCAATCGTTGCAATGAGATATTGCGTTGAGCGAGTAGTACTTTCGGGGAGTCGGTCAATGTACAGTTCTAGAACCGTTTCCGGAGAAGTCGCGCAATGGCTTCCACATCGTCCTTCGCTCATCCGCGGAAATCTTTCTTGGTACGTTCAGCACGTCTTTCTTTGGTACGTTAAGTACGAAAGTGATGCACCACAGACACAATGTGAAGCGTCGCGCAGAAACATACTCTTAAAGCGATCTCGGGGATTACCTATTCTCTACCCTAGACAATGCACGCGGAGTCATGCCTTGAACGCGTTCAGAATACGAGTCCGACGATGATCAGCGAAGATTTGGCAGCCATGCGCACTCATCGCAACCGCATCCACTACTATCGCAGGTTACTTGAAGCTCAGCTGACCGAGCCTGAGCGCCAATATGTCGAGATGCGCCTTTCTGAAGAGGTTTGTGCTTTCGAGGATCTAAAGGCCGCTATCTTTCCCCTAGTTTTCACAATCTCAAACCCGCCTACGGAGCAACGTTGTGCGAGAGCTATATCTCTCTCTTATCCTCTTGATAACAGCGGACTTGCACCTGATCGCCCTCGACAAACAGCACAAACGCGGAAGGGCCATCACGAAGCTGATCTTTGAGTGGTCCTTCGGGGCCAAAAAGCGCAGAGCCGCACGACACGATGTCCACCGGATCCGAACACACGTACGGCATATGCAAGTGCCCGTGAAGAATGATTGAGGGCTTATTGTCTTGGGCCAACTTCAAAACGCTATCTGCGTCCAGGCAACCCAAAAACATCCTCGCGGCGCGGCCAATACTCGCCGGAGGGATCTATGTGATGGTGCACAAGCACGAGGAGCGGTTGCGAGCTGCATCGATTTTCCGCGAGTAGTGTTCTTGCCGCGGCCAACTGGGCAGTCCCGACAAGGCCGAGCGCATTGGTGCTGGGGGAGTTAGACGGCCTCTGATTGTTGTCAAGAATCAGGATGTCAACGCCCCAATTTGCGCCGCTGATGAACGCCGGAAAGCCTTCGATCGGGCTCGCAGACAGCCGGTTTAGATGGTTTAGCACTTCCTCATGCCGATAGGAGCTGTTGCCGAACAAGCTCTTCAATAAGAATGGCTCCGCCAGATAGGGCACGACTCCCCGAGCCTCGCGTCTCATTTTCTTGAAACGATAGTCATGATTTCAAGGGGACGCACACGAACGGCGGGTCCATCTTCTTCACTTCCGATTCCAGTCGCAACCAAGCCTCGGCGGCGCCTGTATCGGTTGCGTCGCCGCAGCACAGTATGATCCGGGGTCGAGTTCGGGTGATCGCTTCAAGCATAAAGTTCAGAGCAGGTTGCGAATCCTTGCCGCCTTGCAACGTTCCTTCGCCGGGGGCGGTCAGATGCAGGTCGGAGATCACAAGGATACCGCCAGATGCATCGGCCTGGCGGGAGCGACGGCGTTGATCGCCTATCTCTGATGAAGAAGATCAATATCCGGATGCTTAAGGACGTGCCCCTAATGACCAGTTCGTAAATCATTCGCGCGCTCAACGCGAAGGCGCCCAGGGCAAATATCAGATAAAACACTGCAGCGACCACATCGCGAAGCAGTCCGGTGAAAAAGGATCGCGTATCACCCACACTTGCGCCTAACAAATCACCAGCAGGTACGCCGCAACCTGCAAGGCGAACAGGCCGCAAAGAAGGCCGTATACGAGGTTAAAAATCCGCTCGGTTACCAGGCCGTAAACTCGTGCCGATGGCCTTCGATCGCATAGGGCCGCACTCGACAGAGCCAGCACCAGAGCTAGGCACGCGAGAGACAGCACCATACCGCCCGGTATTATCCATGCGGGCCTTGCGAAATCATGCCATCCGAACAAAACAAGTTGCCAGCGATGACGAGTGTCGTCGGATGTAAGCAGTCGTCCCGTGGTGATCAACGAAAAGAATTGGTTCACCCCGGTCGTGATGAGGCCGATAACGACGAGCCAAATTACGAAATCGAAAAGCGACCGAAATGCTCTTAGCAAGCGCCGCAGAACTCTTATTATGGATTCGCTGACACCTCCCATCTAGGCCACCGTTGTGACATTGTAAGCACCTCGACTTCTTGACATTCGTGCGGGCAGCAAGACTGCCGGAAAGGGACACTGGGCGTCCCGGATTTGTTTTGGCAAAACCCAGAAGACAGATTCAATGGCTTGGCAACGAAGCAATACGCAAGCTTAGCGAAAACACCTAAGCCCGGTGACAAGTTTCAGCGCGCCCTTTCCTTGCCGCTCGAGCCTGATTTGCCATGAGCGATAGACGCTTGCGTCGCATAGCGTTGATCTTCGCTTTTCCACATTACAACCTGACGCTACGTGAGATTCAAGCACTTAATTACATATCCATACCGATGATGTTCAGCTGATGGTGAAAGCAGTGATCATCACCGAGCGCCGTCGCCGCACTTCTCTTCCAAATTATTGCAAAGCTGACGTGGAGCACCATCAGTAGTGACGGCTCAACATTCTTGTTCGCATGCATTTCGCGATACGTCGTGATGGAATGATATTAGAAAGGCCACCATTGCTTTGGTAACGTCTCAAAGATCCACTTGTCCCTTCTTTCTGCCACGTTTGCCTCCAAAGAAGCGTTCGAGACTTGCTGATCGCGCGCTTCGCGATCGGGGTTAGCGCTTGTGAAGGAAATTCCATGGTAAAGCCGGTTGTGATTGTGGTGGGTGCGGATAAGGGCGGGGTCGGCAAGACGACCGTGTCGCGGACGCTCCTGGATTACTTCAGCGCCAACAACGTGCCTACCCGGGCATTCGACACCGAATCGCCGCGCGGCACTCTGAAGCGCTTCCATCCCGACATCACCGAAATCGTCGACATGACGACGACCTCCGACCAAATGAAGATCTTTGATACGCTGAGCTCAGGGGTATCCGTCACTGTGATCGACGTCCGCGCGGGCTTGCTGTCACCTGCGCTCGCATCACTGCGCGACATCGGCTTCTTGGATGACGCGGTCCGGCCAGAGCACCTTTGCGGTGTTCCATATTCTGGGATCCTCGATCGCCTCGCTGGACGAGATCGCCGAGACCTCGCGTTTCATGAGCGGAGCCAGATATTTCCTGGTGAAGAACTTCATCAACGACACCCAGTTCTTCCAGTGGGACCAGTCGACCTACAACTCCTATTTCCATCGCATCAAGCACGCTACCGACCTGACCATCCCCAAGCTCAACGAGATGGCCTATGAGCAGGTCGAGGTCGCTTCCGTCCCGTTCCTCAACTTCGTCGCCAACAAGGGCCGGCACGATGACGCCACCAACTACTCGTTCGTGCTGCGCGGCTATGTTCGGCACTGGCTCAGCAATGTCTGGAGCGAATACGACCGTATCAAGCTGACGGACCTGGTCGGTGCCAAGTCGGTGACGCGCGGCGGCGAAACATAGTCGCCTCGTTCCGTCGCATGCAGAGCTGGATTATGCACGAACTTCGCCCGATATAGCTGCGATGTCAGCAACGCCCGTCTACGTCATCTGCTCTCCTACCCCGCAGGTCGGCAAAACCCTGATCGCGCGGCTGTTGAGCGAGTTCTTGCTCTTGAAGAACGGCAAGGTGCTCTCCTTCGATATAAATCTGAGGGAGCCCTCGCTGCTCGATTACCTGCCCAATATCACCGAGACCGCAGACGTGATCGACACCTACGGCAAGATGCGGCTGATGGACCCGCTGATCGTCAATGACGGGTTGGCCAAGGTGATCGATCTCGGCTTCCACGCCTTCGACGAGTTCTTCAAAATGTGCGAGGAGATCGGCTTCATGAAGGAGGCGCAGCGTCGCCGCGTTGCGCCGGTCATCCTATTCGTCGCCGACACCAACCGCGTGGCCGCGCGCAGCTATGAGATGCTGCGGCGGCACATTCCGCCACGGGCGCTAATCACCGTCCACAATGAATTCGTGCTGCGGAGCCAATTGCCAGAGGCGTTGGACCGCGGCCACGTGCTCCATTTCAGCGCGTTGCCAGTATTTCTGAAGATCTATATCAACAGACTGCGTTTTTCCTTCACCGGCTATCTGCGCCAAGAGAGGGATTCGTCCAGCGAGCTGCATCAGTGGATCCGGCGGAACTACACCATCTTCCGCGATCTCGAATTGAGTCTGATGGAGCGATCGTCTTGAGCCGGAGCTCAATGCAGCGGGCTCCCATAGCGCACGAGCTCATTGAAGTGCGATCGGATCGCTTGCATCCATGTCCGGTCTATGGTGCGGTTGGTTAACTGCCGGCCACGTTTCGGCGATGCGTGGCCTACTCAACCGTGCAACCTGTCGGCCGATGAGCTCCGCGCATCTGCTCACATACCAAAGCCCCATCTACCTGCTCGTCCGTTGCGGTTGCAACAGGACAGCAGCATTTTGGAAACTCACGCTCGTACACAGCGTCAGATTGTACGTTCTCAAACACAACGAGACAAACTGCCCGTGTGCCCGGCCAGCGGCCGGCGACAAGGATCACAGAGTTTAGAAGAGGACTGTCATTAGCTCAGACGATACCAGTATGATCGCAGAATGACGGCCAACCCAGCACAGCTCCTATTCCACGTGCTCATCGGCTCCGTTTAACACTTTTGGGTCTCTGGCAAGGTTGTCGCTAGGCATCTTTTTCGCGTGGCGACGTCGCCATGCAGCGAGGCGACGACGGACCGCCGGCGTACCGGACCTGTCCAAAGCCGCGTCTAAGTCGACGCTATTGCACAGACGTAGGGATGTGCGTTGCGAGGTTCGCCGATCCGGGCAAGCACAGGTTCTTTGCATTAGTGTATCCGACCTGTGTTTAGTGTGCTCGGGGCTATCATGGTTGCTAACAATGCGATCTGATTAGCGGTGGCCACCAGTGTACGCATGCGCTGGAAAGACCGGTTCCCCACGTCGTCTTCATCCTGTCCTCGACCTTGCAGGGCGATCCCCATGAATCGGCCCTTCGCTTGTTCGGAATGCAAATTGGGATTTGTGCCATGGCGCTGATTTCCAGTACGTCAGGACGAAACAGTCGAGGATGCCTCGGCGCGGATCTTCAGACGCCAGGAAACACAGGCCGTTAGTGTCGGAACGTTCGGAACGGCCAACTGCGCCGCGATATAGGTGCGGATCCCGCCCGCCGTGCTTTGAGAACGATTGCTTGAACAATGCCGGTCTTGGCCTTCTAGTCGAGCCGGCGGTATAGCTCTTGCCAACGAGAGACCGAGTCCGCCAAGCTTTTCCTTCAGAAGATGCCCTGCGAAATAGAACAAATTGTTTCCGCGGCCGCTCGGCATTATCCGACGGCGCGAATGTCGCGGATGAGTCCGTCACGATAGCGCCTCGATCCGCGCAAACAACATCGCGGCTTCGGATGGTCCAAGCCCAACGACGCCTACGAAGCTTGCTGGCGGCATCGGAATGTCCTGGTTGATCGGTTTCCAGAGATGGAGGCAATACCGGCTGTTATTCACGTACCGCGACTGAGGCGGATGCAGTTGCATTACACATTCCTCTTCATCCCAAAACAGGTCTTTGACGAAACACATCTCTTCCCAGTTCGGACAACGCCGCGGCGTCGAGACGGACACATGCTCCCACCTTGGGCGGACAACTCCAATGATCTTGAGTTTACATCCGCAATGCCCTTGCACAAAGAAGTGACCGCAAGGACCTGAACCCGGCGCGCTGGCAAACTGGCCATGTCGTACGCGGCCAGCCTCAAGTTTTTCCCCAATTTGCGCTCTCACTAGCCCCTCCCCACCTGGCAGGTGCCTTTGAAATCGACGTGGACCACATTGTCCTTGGAATCCTCTATCGCCTCCAGCGAGAACTGCTGCGCAATATCTGAATTCCGTCCTTCCGTTTGCATTATCTTCTGGATCTTCAAAAACCCGTTGCGCAAACGATAGATGTAGATCATCTCACTTTCTCCTACCAACGCCCGAAAGCACACGCCGCCAGGCCCGTTTCCGATGTCAGTACACCCCCCGGTGCGCCGGACAGGGTTCCATCTCCTTCAGCCTCGTCTCAATGAAGGCGTCAGCTTCCGCACGTATATGCTCGATCTGGTCACAAAGAGGTTTGTCGAGCAGGGTTTTGCTTTCAGCATCGATTCTCCTTTTCGATGGCGCGGCAAGTTGCCATAGTGCACGGTGGGGGTCCGGAAAGTACCCGACTAGCTCAAAAGCAGCGCGCGGCGAGCTCCTTTCGCCCGCACACTCGGTGGCTCAATTTGAGCGAGCCGCGTTGAACACCTCGATCATGGCGCAGTCCGGCCAGGCACCGCCCAGAGCACTGCCATGTGCTCATCGACGGCCACAAGTCATCGCGATCCAGCACCTCTGGTGCGAGATGCCCCGGATCGAACGAACTGTGCCGCGTCGGCGATCGGGGCGGGTAGATGATGATTCAGCTAACGCCTTTTCACATCGTCAAAGCTGGCTCGGGACGAGCCTCCAATGTAATCGCAACGAGGATCTTTGCTCCGTACTCTGCGTCATGGCTGACGAAGTGCTTGGGCAGCTGGGCGAGTCATGGGCCGGAGGCCGCGATTCTGCCGGTCTGATGCTGCATCTCGATCTAGTACTGCTCATTCTGAAGCCTTTCGCTGCTGGCCGAGCCTGAAACAGTGCCAATGCGTCATCTATGTGGCGAAACTTGATTTGCGTTGAGAGCCCGAATAGAGCTCGCACTTGGCGCCGCTGCACCACGCGGCTGCGGGCATCAGGCCGTTCAACCCGGCGGAAGAGAGTTTCGGACGCGGAGGTGCCTTTCGAGTGCGCGGGTCGGTCGCAGGTTTGAATGTCATCCGTGAGGACGCTTGGTGAACACTGGACGGAACTATCCGCATCGCCTGAGCAAATTTTGCCCAGTGGCGGCTCTTCGCGGTTTTAGGTTAGTGCAAGTCGTGAGCGCCCTCAGAGATCGTTCGCAGGAGGACGAACCTGTTTAACATCAATGGATGGCCTAAGGCGTAGCCCGGAGCAGCGAGATTCGCAGGTGGCCCGTACCTCTCAGCGAGCACTCTCGACGTGTCGGCGAAGTCGCCCGCTTCAATGAAGCTGGGCACGATGGGCGGGCACCCAAAGCAAAACACCGCAAGGCCGCCGCAGATGCTGGCCGTTTGGCGGCACGAGAGGTGCCGGCGGCATTTGCTCTTGTCATACGAGCGCCATGTCCGGTTGACGACACGACGTGGGAAACCTGACTACAGCGGCTAAATCATTTCGCCGGTGCCGCGGCAAACACTTGTTTTTCTCTCTTCGATGATTCTCACAGCACTTTCTCGTCCGGCACGCCGATTGCTGAGATGACAACCGCTGCAGCTAGAGGCGGCGCACTGGTCAATGTCCCAGGAGTTTAAATTGAGATTTGGTCTACTGACCGTGATCGGCATTGAAGCCGATCCGTAACTGCACAACCGCCAGATATCGATGTGGCAGTCGTCACGAACTTCACCGAATCGACTGAGGTCGCCGCGACGATCAAGCTGACGACCGCGGTTATGAGACAAGCTTTGAGCTTCGGCGCGGAGGGGGCAATGCAGCCGCATCTCGCAGGCGCGCCATTCCAGACGATCAGGCTTAGCAGCCTAACGACCGTGTTTCCACCAGCGTCGGGACGCTATGCGCCTGATTTGGTGGTCTTCAATACTGATCAATTAGCCCACGCAAGAATATGGTACGAACAACGCACTGGCGCAAACAAAGACTGCGCGTGATTGAAGGCGGCAGAGCCGGTATCGCATCGCGTCCTGATGCTTCGCAACCGGCAACATGGAATTTCTGGCCCCTTGTGGCGATCCTCCTTAACGCGCTGCTCTGGGCCGGCATCTACTGGGTGATCAGTGCGTTCTCATGAGCGAGACGGTTCCGGCCAGCAGTTCTGAACGTGCCGGATCTGCGTTGAATCTGCCGCGCTCAAGAAGATGCCCGCGATAATTTGTGTACCCCTCATCCGACACTTTTGTTGTTGCGCACCGCTGGTCTGGGCATTGGTCTCCATCGCACCGAACCGCAGCGTGCTGGTCGAACTGGCAGCGCCACCCAGGCGACATAGCTCTGCTGGCTCAGCATGCGGGTGTTCGAAAGCGCGAGCATCTTGATCTTAGCCCATGCGTATACCCGAATTCCCGACCGCAACGCACTTCCAGAATGTTTATACTGAGACTATTGACGTTGTCGAACGCGCGTTTTGAAGCGGATCGTTCACCCGGCGCTACCACTGCGCTAGCGCCGCCGGTCCGCTTTGCCTATTGCATCGCGCCACTAGGCCGGCAGCTCGATCGACGGAGCAACGTAATCTGCACTTACAGCACGCCCGCCGAGCAACGCGACCATGCATCACGAATGAGAGCAGACTCGCGCTCTTATCAATGTCTTTAAGCAAGTGCGCGTCCTCGATCACTTTTCGCAATGGCGCACCCGGATTGCCAATGGGCTCCCGGAGCTTTCGTTTGCGTGAATTTCACAATGACACGTGGCGCGTTGAACAGTGACTTGAACCCTAGTGCGATTTGATCCATCCATCTGATATCTGCCAAACAGCAAGGAAATGCCCGACGCACCCGGGGGAACGGATGCGTCGGGCGCCAACCCGGGCTGGTTGGGACATGGGGGGATCCATGCCCAAGACTAATCATGCAAGTGATATGCCGCTTTAAAGCTATCCATGTGCGTCCAGCCGGCGAGCCGCTGAGCGATATTGCAGCATTGAGAATTGTGCGCCCATTTCCACACGGCCAACGACAGACTGTCGGGAATCGAACAAACGTATCATCGAACGAGGAGCCAGATCCGTCTGTTTTCAACCCATCGCATCTCATGCGACTCGATGCCGAGAGATCGCCAGTCATTTGGGCGCTCTCAAGAGCGCCGCATCGATTCCGCGGCGCGTTAGGCGGCTACGATCTACTCGACGGATTGGATCGCGACAGGCGCTCGTCGTAACGCACGCAGACGTAAAACGCTTTCTGCTGGCAAATCCTTGTGTACAAAGATCGGCGCACACGATGTACTCCGCCACGCATTGCTCTTTCACTTATCAGGAATTCCGCCGACAGCAGGCGTTGGGGTCCCTACTGCAATCTGGATCGGAAACTTTCCCGTGTTGCTGATAGTGTTCGAACCCCAATACACAATTGTTACGCCGGGAGGTCTAACTCCGTCTGTAAAACGCTGATTGTTGCGTGCGCGACAAGTGTTCCAAATCCCACAATGCAAGTAGAAATCGCGCCGCTGCGCCGATCATCCAACAATCGGCTAAATACGACTAAGACCAGGTGATGCGCCTGAGCGTCCCTCCTCCTACGCTGAAAGCCATGAAAAAGCCCGACGCACGCTGCCGGGTACGAGGTGCGTCGGGCCAGTGGGTATCGGCGCGGTACCAGACCGTGTCGCCCACAGACCACGTGTTGCAAACCACGTGCCGCCCATCAAGCTACCGAGATGACTAGCCCGACCAGCCTTTCAACGGGGCGGGGCGTTCCTATTTGCAGGCGCGCGTGCGTACGGGTACTCTGCCCCGGCCATATGCGCTATCCATCTCCCTTCCACGCTCGGGGTGCCACGGTACCTACACGGCAGTCTCTGGACTTTTCTCCCCTACCGCTCTGGGCGTTTCAAGCGATGGATTGACTTCGGTTACCTCAGAGTAACCAGGGCTCGGACGTCGAGGACAAGCTGCTTGCATGGCCGGGCGCGACATGCGGCAGACTGGCTGATAAAAGTCACCGGAAACCTTTAGCCGCTCTGAGCGTGAGCCACCTGGGACTCGTCGAGAAGCAGCGAAGCATTAAGAATGATTGGACTCTGCATCCCGGTCCTCTCTTAACGTCTGCCATTCTTCCGCTCGCCGGGCTAGCCGCTCATATTCCTTGGCGATTTTAACAAGCCTGTCTCTGGATCTGAAACAGGCGAGCGACTCCGCTTTGGTCCGCGTTGCTTCCGCCCGCTGACGCCAATGTTTCGCACCGTACAATGGGTTTTTCGATTTCATGTAGATGGTCATGCAATCGCTGGGCCAAGCAAGCGCGATCGCCTTCCGAACAGCAAGGCATCTGCAGAGAGAGAGAGAGAGAGAGAGAGAGAGAGAGAGAGAGAGAGAGAGAGAGAGAGCTACGTCTTGGGAATACCAAACGAAGCAGCGAACGCTAGCGGCAATGCCCTCGCTGCAAACAGACAATCCCTAACCGTCTTCCGACGGAAGTTGCCGTGATGTGTTGCAGCGTCACTCCTTTCGACCGACCGCCTCCCCGCGTCTGTCCACGGATCAATGTGCTTGTCGGTCCCTCCGCAAATGAGGTGAACTGCGAGTTGTATGTCAGTTTAGGCCTGACATTTGAGCCACATGCTTCTCGAGATGTACGAGTCTGGATATATTCACACGTCGTTTCTCGACGGGGCTTGAATCGTACGTAGCGTCAGATTGTACGGTCTCAAAGCAAGTGGCGACGGCCTCCGGTTGTCACGAAAATCGTCCTGACAGGTACTAAACATTGCGAATGTCTCAAACGCCCAGTGCGAAACAGACCCCACCCACGAGTCTCTTGCCAGATGGATTGCTGCCTCAGCGTCCCACTGCGCATGAGGGAACGCCCGGGTAGCAAGGGTTCAGCGTGTCTCTTAGCGGCCATCGCAACGCCGCTCCGCGGTCCTTTCCCCCTGCGTTCGTGGCGTGGGGTCTTATCGGTCGGCTGCCAGGTACAACAACACTGATAATGGACTTCGGCACAACATCGGAAGCTCAACATGTCAATTTCTCTCGCGATTCACCTGCAACTGAGCCGGTCTCTTTCGATCTTGATTTCGGTTGCGAGCGCCGCCGAGGTTGACATTACGGTGATGGGACCGAGCGCCGCAAGCAGCACTGAGATTGGCGTGCCGGCCGGCAAGAGTGCTTTTCGGCCATCGATGCTTTCAGTGGCTGCGGCCCGTTACCGATAGGAAGCTCATATTGCGCATCGCGCAGAAAGGGCAATACCCCAGGATGTTCCAACTAAACGAGGATATAATGAATCAAAAGCAGCGCACGCGTGGGTCTTGGATCTACAGAGCACATTACTGGGCAGCAGTCCTTATTGTTGCTCTACTGACGACAACAGCTCTATGCATCGAACGGGCGAGTGCGCGAGATCAGTCGGCGACAGCGGAGGAGCAACAGGTTTGCACGCCGGACGTGTTTCGCTTTTGTAGCAGCCGCATACCGGATCCGGACGCCATCGCAGGCTGTCTGAAGGCCAAGTTGTCAAGTTTGAGTGACCAATGTCGCTACGTGATATATCAGTTCGAGATGCTGCGAAGGCAAACGCACGATCAAAATGAGTTGCCGCCAACAAGCCGGTAAGCTTTGATTGGCCCCGTCCGGACTAGTACCCAGCCTCATCTGGCGTGCGGTAGCGCCGATCATGTCGCACTTCAGGTGCTCGGCGACGCGTTCGGAAACATGGGCTACTGCGACTTATTGCGAAAGCTTGCTTCCGGGAACCAGAGGCAGATCATCTCGTGGCCAGCCCGATGCCGGGCGTCGTCGTTACGATCAGGGTTTCACTTAGTAATCGGCTTCAGCAAGCACGGCGCTGATGATAATCGAGGGTATGAAGTTGGAGACGGTCATACGTTCTCAACAGGACGGTGTCGCCGACCGAATTCACTTCAAGGACGGCGAGAGCTTCAGAACGTTGCGTTCGTTCTTAACGTCTTGTTCGTCGCTAAGATCTTCTACTTCAAGAGGTGCGCATGAAAAACTTTGTCATCAGATCCCGATAGCCATGGTTGCTGCGGGAGGGCTAGCCAGCGGAGGTCCGCCGCACGCCCGTTCCATTTTTCTCATTCCCTCGCCCAGACTGTTCTCAATTGTCCAAGCGAGACAGCCGAGGGTTCCTCAATGCCGGCCTGCATTTGGCAGGTTGTGTCCTTCTGCCAAAACCGCCTTTAGGTTGCGCGAAAGTGCATTTTGAAAATGCCGGTCGTTGCCGCCTGCCAAAGACGCTTAAGCGAGTAATCCACTGATGTCATCCTCTTCAAACAAGATCGCGCTCTTTATCGATGGCGCCAATCTTTACGCGACCGCCAAGACGCTCGGCTTCGATATTGATTACAAACGCCTGCTCCAGGAATTCCAGAGCCGCGGCACGCTGCTGCGCGCCTTCTACTACACGGCGATGGTTGAGGATCAGGAATATTCGTCGATTCGTCCCTTGATCGACTGGCTCGATTACAACGGCTACACCGTGGTCACCAAAGCGACCAAGGAGTTCATCGACGCCTCCGGCCGCCGCAAGCTCAAGGGCAACATGGACGTCGAGCTCGCGGTTGATGCTATGGAGCTCGCAGAGCACATCGACCAAATGGTGCTGTTCTCCGGCGACGGCGACTTCCGCTTCCTCGTGGAGGCGGTGCAGCGCCGCGGTGTGCGAGTCACGGTGATCTCGACCATCTCGACCCAGCCACCGATGATCGCCGACGAACTGCGCCGGCAGGCCGACGCCTTCATCGATCTTGTGGAGCTGCAGTCGAAACTGGGCCGAGATCCGTCCGACCGTCCGGCGCCGCGCGAGTCGGCTCACCATACGCCGCCATTCCTGCAGCGCGCCACGGTGGCGCCTGGAGGCGGCGATGACGACTTCGACAATCGAGACTTGCTGAGGCCACAGTGAAATAAGGTTCAGCAAGAGCACTCAAGGGCTTGAATACCACATAGCGTCAGGTTGTAGGCTGCGAATCCGACAATGACCTATCGTAACCTACACAACACAACCCTGTGGCGGCAGGCTTCCCTGCGCACGAATGGCAACTCGCCGCTATGATCGCAGTCTAGGTGCCGTGCACACGAATGCTAATATGCAATTGATAGCTGTTCGAGTCGAACTTTAGGTAATGAAGAGGGAAGGACGCAAGCTTATGTAGGACCTAAGGGGTTCCGCATGCCGGTCCGCGGAGCAAGACCGAAGCGGGGAAAAGAGGAGATCCCAGTCTCGGCCGATGACTCGGCCTGTCCTGCTGCGGGATCGCCGTGGTCTACCATCACCGTGGGGGAATCTAAATTATCGTCTTTAGTAGGTGGCTGCGGTCATGATTGGGGGCTTTCATGAAGCAACTGCGATTTGAGCAGATGGATACGGAGGAGCTGTGGGCTTTGCATCTTCGGGTGTTGCAGGCTTTGGATGAAAAACTGAGCGCCGAGAAGGCCGTGCTCGAGCAGCGTCTGAAGCAGCTCAGGGAAAGGTCGGCCGCACGGGCGCCGGGCGCCTCCGAAGTCAGGAAATATCCCGCGGTTTTACCGAAGTATCGTAATCCGTCAGATCCTTCGGAGACGTGGTCGGGCAGGGGCAAGACCCCGCGCTGGATAATGGCGGCGCTGGCATCCGGCGGCAAGCTGGGAGATTACAAGATTTGAATCCCCGAGAGTTTCCATCGGCGACGTTTCGCTGTCAGGGCATAATTTCGGAGCCTGGAGGGGCTCTAATGACAGGTCTACCGGGTCGCAGAGGACATTGAGGCCGTCGCCATGGCGCATAGCATGGACGTGCTGGTCGAGATCCATAACCGCGCGGAACGCGATCGCGCCCTCACCTTCGCTCGCCCAGAATTGGCATGAACAACCGCAACCTGCGCACCTTCGAGACGAAACTTGCGACCAGTGAGACGCTGGCACCTCATTACCATAGACTGCCTGACCGTCGGCGAAATCAGTATCTTCGCACCGGCCGATCTCATGCCTCTTTCGCGATTCGCCATTCCACCTTCCTGGTTGGCCAGAGTCTGACGAGGCAGGCCAATGTGACAGGCGGAACGCGTGTGCTGCTCTCGCCCGGAGCGAGCCTTGAGACAGGGGCGCTCTTCCAGCCGAGCTGTGTTCGCTCGCAAGGTTGCTCACCGCGGGCGGCATTGAGGCGCAGCGTCGTTCGAGGACGACCACATCAGTATTCAGAAAGCCCATCAGCACCGACGCCGCGCTCTCTCGCATTCTGACGAGGCGAGCTGCGGGCGAGAGACATGGTCAGCATCGGTGGACGAAATGCACAGCTTCAACAGAAAACCGTGATCCAACTAAGACGGCAAAGGTAAGTCATGAAAATGCTTCACAAACCGAGACGGAGCTTTGTCAGATGGAGGCGGCGCAGGCCCAGCGGCAACTCGCATGTCAGGCTAGAGGCCAACGGAAAGAATTTTGTCGAGCGGATCGAGGCCAGAGCGCCGCGCGACAATGGACCGCCGCTTGGACCGCAGACGCCGGCGCTACGTGTCCGGCCGAGATCGTCGACATATCCGCCCGGATCGCTTGCACGCTTTCGCGCCAAAGGAGACACACAATGATGTCCTGGCGAATGACCATGGTACTCCGAGCGATCGGAAACATCGAACGTATCCTTGGCAAATTTCGGGAACTGATCGATACAGACGATTCGATCTCACCCGAGCTGCGGAGTGCGCTGCACACTACACTGGATGGGCATCTTCTGTCCGAGAGAGAGCGCCTTCTCAAGATTGTCGGCGAGCAATAGGGCGAGGCTCATCGCGAGCCAAGCAATCTCCGCATGGCGCAAGCGTCCGAAACCAACTACCAGTCCGCAAGTGGGCTATGAGCCACCAATTGCCTCCCGATATGAACGAAACTAAGTCCATCGGCCAGATCGAGTTTCGCCAGGCGATAGGAAATCTGGCGAGCTGCGCCGCCATTGTTGGAGCCGGAAAGGCGTTGGGACGCCGCGGGTTAACGGTAACTTCTCTTACCTCGAACTTCATGGAGCTGCCTTGCTTGCTGGTCGGCATTAATGACTGCTCTGAGACTCTCACGATGCGATACTCGCCAGCGGCCGCTTTGGCGTCAGTCTTCTCGGCGGCGATCAGCGGGAGCTCGCACTGAGTTTCGCTTGCTGGGATGGTGCCGGAATGTCCGCCGCTTCGATACAGCGCCGTGAGATCTAGGCGTTCTCGACGTACCAATTCTGCAAAGGCAGTGTGCGTGCTCGAATGCGTCTTGCATCGCCCGCCATAGAATCTTTATCGGCGGCATCGAGTGACGCGACCAGGTTAAGGCAATCCACTCATCAACTTCCGGTGCGAGCTTCGAACGTTACCGCACGGCTCAGTGACGCTTCTCGCCATGCGGTCATTAGAAGCGAACTGGGGCTATCTCATCTTCCCGAGCCACAAATATGGAGTAGCATACTCGCCCGGAAAGCGGCGTGCACTTGGCGGAGCCCTCGATTTACAGGTCGCTTAATACCCATAAGCGAACAGCATGATTGCGGCGAGAAGATTCGCCTGAGAGAGACCCGACACCGCGTCAGCTGAACCCCTCACAAAGGCGGCACCTTAAGATCGCCCGCTAGCAACGACCGATGCTTTGAGGAATGGCGTTGCTTCCTTCAATTTTCGTATGATCGTTGCTCCTGGAGCCGACGAGTTGGGACATATTTTTCTACCAGCGCCCTAAAGGGACTTGAATCGTACGTAGCGTCAAATTGTACGGTATCAAAGTAGGCAGCACCGGTTCCACGTGTCCCAGCTCCTCAAGAAAGTAACGATAGTCGAAAAACAGCAGACGTGATTCCTGGTGCGCTTGCGCGAGCCGCCTGTTTCGCGCGTGTGACGGCTTGCTCCTCCGTGCCAGCACACAACCAGCTCAGGTCGAAGGCTTTTGTTATGTCCGCACAGTTCACTGGGAGGTGATATGCCGACTAAACGCAGAAAGGTCGAGCTTTGGCGGCAAGCCTCGCTCGCCATGACCGGCACGACATTCCAAGAGATTGCCCGTTACTTCGGAGCGGCAACGTGAAAAAACCCGATGGTTCTAAGAAGGTCTTGCTAGTCGATCACATTGAAGGCCAGTGCCGGGCCATTATTGGCTTCAAAAATGGAGAGCCCGGAGCCCCCTATATGTGTGGCGAGCCTGTATTGCGAGGGCCGCGCACGAAAATGTCGTCTTGGTGCTCTTATCACTACGATCAGATGCACTCAGCTCCTGTCGAGCAGTACGTGAGCAAGAGCCTATTCCCGATTCGCCCTTCCAAGCAAAAGAAACGCGCGGAGCTCAAATTGTTTGTGTCCACCCATGGCGCCTCGGCAGGCTTTGGCCGAGCCGGAGCTTAACTTAGGTCCATCATGGACGTGTAGAAATTGCGTCGCAGGCATCCGTCGTGCGTGGGTACGTCAGCTTCTCTCGCCTTTTCGCAGATCGCGCAAGCTGCCATCATTCTGGCCGGTGACTCGATGCGGCCCTCAAGGATAAGAGCACGGCGATGACGAACCCGGGCGCGATCGAACAGGCGAGTCAGCACTGGCTAGCGCAGCATGTCCCGACCGCGCTTCCCGCTGACGCGCATAGGAGCCCCGCGCCCATACAAACCCGGAATGAACGTCGATGCTGGCGCCACACAGCGTCGCGTCATCCTTGTACCCGTCGGCCAGTGTTCGCCTACAAGGTGTACCGCAAATATGCCGAGTGCGAGCAAGCGCACACGATTATTACTATGGTCCCAGCAGCTGGCGTGTTCGGCAGCGAGCACCAAAGTGGCCGAGCGAAACTTTCGGTGTGATCGAGAATCGCCGCCTCATGATCGCTCGCTCCTGAAACGCCACTCGACGCAATAATACCGTGGTCCAGATCTTCCAAGGAGGTGGAGCGCCCTGCCTTGATCGCGTTGGGAGGGATTTAGTGCTCATCGTTGGAGGATGGCAATAACATTAAATGCCCCCGGATCCCCTTCATGCGACGGTTCCTAGTCATAATTTACTCCGCGCTTGCCGAGCGCAACGACGGCCTCTCTACCAGCGTGACGATCTGCCTGGCTTTCCTTTAGCGATTCACGTCTATCCGGATGACCACCATGTCCGCCGTGCTGGTAAAGTCGACCTCTCCGCCTCCGGCGCGCTGTTGACGCGACTGAAGTTCTGTATCGCCTTCGAGACGAGCTGCTGAGGGTGAGAAGAACATTTTGCGGCTGCGTATGCAGCAGCGATAGCACGTCATGCCTTTTCGCGTGCTTAAAGGATCCATCCAGCATTTTCTTGTATAGTGAGAGGCTATCCCATCTCATGAGATCGCCGCGCGACTTCACGCGGAAGATCGCTTCCGCAGCAATTCTCCCTGAGATCATTGAAACGTTCCCGGCTTTGTGATCGATGGTGTCGTTGGGCTGGGCGGCATCCCGGCAACCACCCAGCCCTTGCCATAGAGCCTAGGTATGCTGTTGTAGCCGCCTTTGGAAATGAGGTGTGCGGAGTATCTCTAATATTCGAGCCGGCGATTAGCGGTACGATCGACGGGTGACGCTTGAATCGGTCGAGTAGCTCGTAGGCTGTTTCTCCCGTGCGCTGGAACTCTAAGCAGCCGATCCCGAGCGAGATGCTCTCCCTATTCGCGTAGATGAACCCTACGACCGTCATGCCGCGCGAGATGTTGCCGACGGCCTCGATCACCACGCCTTGGTCGCCCTTGAGATTGAGACGGGCTTCGATGGCCTCGCGCGGCAAACAGTGCATTTCTTTTACCGTCAGCGCAACCTGATCGGGCTTCGGCCTTTCGCGCAAGCCCGCACGCGTGCCGAGCAAGCCATTAACGCCCTCGGCGAGCACCACCACATCGGCGTAAATTATGCCATCCTGGCGGTCGGTACGCACACCAATGACACGGCCACGGCGGTTCTGTGACAGCTCCGTAACGTTGGTTTGGCACAGGACGGTGGCACCCGCCTCCCTTACCTTGGAGGAGAGCCATTTGTCGAACTGGGCGCGGATAATGGTGAAGCGGTTCGAACGCCCGTAGCTGAACTCGTCAAAGCGATAGCGCAGCCCAGGCGGGAGCAGTCATCCAGCATCCAGAACCGCTGCTCGGTTACATGACGCTCGAGCGGTGCATCCTTGCGGAAATCCGGGATCAGCTCGGCCAGCATGTCGGCATTCAGGATTTCACTCCGCACATTCTTCGATCCGGAATGTTCGCCGCGCTCGAGCTGCAGCACCTTCAAGCCGCGCTTGGCCATGGTCAGCGCCGCAGCGTTGCCGGCCATTCCGGCGCCGACTACGATTACATCGAACCTATCGTCGATCATGGGCGTTCTCCTTCGTTCAGTTGCGCCGTTTGGAATTCCTGCCTTCTTCCGAGCCGGTCGCGAATGCGGCGATGGCCGCGCACGCAATGCGGCTGTGAGCGACGGCCATAAACTGGCTCGCGTCGCTGGCGCTACCGATGCGTGCAAGAAAGATCGGCGTGTTGTTGCCGATGATCAGGTCGGTGCCTTCGACGCCGACACGATGCTGGACTCCGCCGGAAAAAACCGGAGGCGATATACAGACTCGGCTTGCCGTCTTGCCGGCTTGCCCTATTTGCCCGTCGCACGTGAGACGGCCCTTCTGTACCGACGGACGCGAGCGCCATGTTCGGCAAGCGCTGCGCCGAGCTGGCGATTGTCCGGGGTACCCTAACCACAAACCGCGGGGAACTAAGACGCCGGCATAGGCGAGATTGGATTCAGCGGATTCGCGGCCAGGTATAAACGATAGCATTTTGGCGACGAGGCTGGCTTTGAGCAGATCCACGGAATAGATGATAACAGGGCCAAGATCGCGGGTGACGCGCTCGGGCATTGCCATCACGCGCGGGCGTACGGTGGCCATTTGCGGTCCTATTCATTTTGTAGATCGTGCACGGCAGCGAGGTGCTGCCGGCAAGCAACGTGGCCGTCACGGAGCCGGTCAGATCGCAGCCGAACGTCGTCCGTGATGGCAGGAATGTCGGCCTGTGGGAGTTGACGGCGTCGATCAGCGCCTTCGTGTAGAACTCCTTGCGATGCTCCTGCTGCACATTATAGACAAAGTCGGCATACACCATGTCGGCGCCGTAAGAGGATGCGCGCGCGGCATTGCGCATCGCCTCGCGCTCAAGGCGGAGCGCGACGGCTGCGACATCGACCTTCAGCTTTCCCGCAAGTTTGCGGTCGGCTCCCATCAGCTCCCAGGATATGGGATGCACCTCGCTGCGCCCCTGCTCAATGCCTACCCAGAAATGGTTGTCGGCCTTGAAATGCTCCGCGTTCTTCTTGACGGCAGCGCGCCCTTCCCTAATCGACGCGGCAGCTTTTATTGCAGTGCTTATCGCTAAAACTGCTTCAGATCAGGGATCGCCGGTCAGGGCTGCAAGGTCGGCTTCAAGCCTCGGCTGGTACTTGAACATGGCGTCAATCAATGCTTCCGCCGGTTGCTCGGCAGGCTCCACCAATACGGCCTTCTCAGCGCGCGCAGTTGGCGCGAAGACCCGCTTGACGACCGTTGGCGAGCCCTTGAGACCACATTTTGAGATGTCTTCGACATCTGCGTGCTGCGCGCTCCATTTCACGATCTGGGCCCGGGCGGCACGCAATGCATCCGCCATGGCGCCGCGGCGGATCTGGTTGGTCGCCTCCAGCATGGTAATAAGACACGGCAGTCTCGTACGCAGCACCTGGACGCCGCCTTCTGAGCGCCGTTCCGCTTCAATCGTGCGTGCGGCGAGATCGAGGGCTCTGATCTTGGCGACGTAGGTGAGCTGTAGCACACGAAGCCGCTTCGCGATGCCGGGCCCAACCTGCGCGGTGTCGCCATCGATGGTCTGCTTGCCCGTAAAGATGAGGTCGGGCTGGCCGTATTCCTTGCCGATTTTGCGGATGGCAGTCGCCAGTGCGTAAGTCGTCGCCAATGTGTCGGCGCCCGCGAAGCAGCGGTCGGTGAGCAGTACGGCGCGATCGGCGCCAAAGGTCAGTGCCTTACGTAAGGATTCCTCGGCCGACGGCGGCCCCATTGTAAGGACGGTGATCTCGCCGCCAAGTTTATCGCGCAGCTCGAGCGCGGCTTCCAATGCAAACAGATCGTAAGGATTGATGATGGTCGGCACCCCCTGGCGCATGATCGTGTTGGTGACGGGGTGCACACGGATCTGCGCGGAGTCAGGGACCTGCTTGATGCAGACGACATTGTGCATGTGCTTCTCCAGGCGTTACGTGGGCCTGTGAACGAACAGCAAGCCTCGTACCATTGCAGCGATTTCGAAAACGGACAGCAACACAAGGGCTTGTGCGAGGCTCATGACAATGTCGGCAACGTTCCCCAGCGCCAGAATTGCGACATTCGTCGTGAATGCGACAGCTACCGCCATTGATTAACAAGAGCGCGGCCGACCCGGGATGCGCTTCCCCTCAATGCATTAGTAGATCCGCTCCCGTAGCGGAGCTGCATAGCTCACGAGCGACTGTGACCGCCTGAGCCGATTCGTACTCCATGATACTTCGAATCACAGGAGCAAATCGCCCTCTGCGTCTCACTGAGGTGAACGCATCTTTTGAGATTCGGCTCTGCATGAGCTCACGCTAGCAAACTCAAATCTCGTATGCATAGCGGACCGTCGTTCAGATCACGAGGCGGCTTGTTTGACGCGCTCAGGCGAACCGCGCTATTAGAAACGCTTGATCTCGATACCGTATTTCCTCAGCGCGTATCCGATTTGACGCGGCGTCACTCCAAGCAGGCGCGCCGCCTTTGCCTGCACCCAGCCTGACCTCTCCATAGCCGCGATTACGCGCTCGCGATCGACCATATTCGCACCGCTGACGAGAGGTGCGCCGGCAGGCGCCAGCGGAGCCTGCTCGCTGCCGCCGGGCGAGACCGCAAACGCCGCCGATGGAGCAGCCTGGAATGTGGCCGGTTTCGCGGGCACTGGTACAATTGGGCCCGGCTGCAGCGCTATCTCATCCGATGCGCTCTTCCACAGAATCGCGGAAAGGCACTGACCGTGGCAACAGGCAAAGTCGTCTCTGACAATCGATGGTCCATGGGCGAGCGTCGCTGTCCGCTGCACGCAGTTTTCGAGCTCGCGGACATTGCCAGGAAAACCGCAGTTCATCAGCACTCCAATCGCACTCGCATCGAATGTCAACGTACGGCCGTTTTCGCTGTTGAAATTCTTAAGAAACTGAGCAGCGAGGAGCGGAATATCACTGCGCCTTTCGCGCAGCGGCGGCAGCAGCAAGGGGACCACACTAATGCGATAATAAAGGTCGGTTCGGAACTCGTTCCTTGCCACCGCCTCTTCTAGGTTCTTATTCGTCGCGGCGATCACGCGAACATCGACCTTAATGGTCTGATTACCGCCGACGCGCTCAAATTCCTGCTCCTGCAGCACGCGCAGCAGCTTTGCCTGGAACGAGGCCGAGATCTCCCCAATCTCGTCTAGAAACAGGGTCCCCTTGTCGGCGAGCTCGAATCGACCTTTACGTGTATTGAACGCGCCGGTGAAGGCGCCCTTCTCATGGCCGAACAATTCGGATTCGAGGACCGTCTCAGTGAGTGCCGCGCAATTGAGCTTTATGAACGGCCGCTTAGCGCGGGCCGATCGCTCGTGAATGGCCTTAGCGACCAGCTCCTTCCCTGTACCGGATTCGCCGCGCAACAGAACGGTGCTATTCGACTTAGCTACAACAGCGATCTTCTCCAGCATCGCGCGCAGCGCCGGACTGTCGCCAATGATCCCCTCGACACTAACCTTCTTCCCCTCCCGCACCGGGTGCTTTAGCTCGGACAACTGCTTCTGCAGCCGGTCCTTCTCCGCCATAAGTCGCTCGCGATCGCACCCGAACAGTCGATGCAGCTTTACCGTCTGACCGACCAGGTCGGCGATCATGGTAAGCAGCATGACGTCGTAATCGAGCCGGATACTTGACCTGCTGTCCAAAAGGCGGTCGATGGTCAGCGCACCTACGACTTTCGCATCGATGCGAATAGGAACCCCGATGAATGAAACCGGAATGTCGTCGGAGGCCCCAAGCACATCCAGGTCGGAAGCACTAAAGGCAGAATGCAGCGTGACGTTCTCGGCGACGAGCGGCCCCTCCGTTGCCGCGATCACGTCGATTGCCTTCTGCGGCGGTCGCATCCGGTCGCGCTCGTCGCTGCGTTCGCTCAATCCGGCGCCAACGGTTATGTCCGCTACGCCATCATCGTCGAAAAGCGAGATGATGCCGTGCCGTACCTGCACAAACGATTGTAGAAGATCTACGACATTGGCCAATGTGACTTCGAGGCGGCAGGGAGCAGTCAGAAGCTTCGCAATTTCGAAGATGCCGGCGAGCGCGTTCTCGTGCGACGGCGCAATTGTAACCTCGAGGTCCGTTTCTGACCTTGAGTTAGGCCTTTCGCGTACAGAAGCGATATGCAGCATGACCGTGTCTCCGTTGTTCTGGCCGTCCTCCCTGTCACCTTGTTCGGATTTGCGGGTACTGTGTTGCAATGCCATCCTCGATCTCGGGCCAACTTTCACGGATGACGGCAAGAGATAACGCATTTTCATGGCACGACAGTAAACAAGGCAGTAAAATTATAGTGCCTCGATTTTGCTGCTTACTTTTCGCGACATCGACGCGCGAGTTTTCTCGGCGAACGCGAGTTCCATTGAGGTAACTCAAATCAGCTGCGAATTGACTATTCCGGGTGCGTCCGATCACAGGTGTTGGCCACCGTTGATCGGAACCTCGGTGCCGGTGACATAACTCGCCGCATCCGAGCATAGGAAAAAGACGACCCGCGCGACCTCTTCTGGCGTGCCCACGCGGCGCAGCGGGATGTTTGGCACAAGCCGGGCTTCCGTGTCAGGTGACAGAATGTCCGTCTTGATTTCGCCGGGCGCAATCGCATTGACGCGAATGCCATGCGGCGCATAGTCGTGCGCCATTTCGCGCGTTAGGCAGGCGAGCGCAGCTTTCGACGTCGCATAAGCACTGCCGGCAAACGGGTGCACCCGCGAACCCGCAATTGAGGTCACGTTGACAACTGATCCCGACGCAGTTTTCAGCTCGCGAAAAAGGCCTTGCGCGAGCAGAATCGGCGCCACGAAATTGAGGTGGAACACGCTCATCCAGGTGTCGACTGACGTCGACAACGACGTCAGTCGCGTGCCGCTCGAGGTCTTCGGTGAAATGCCGGCATTGTTGATCAATGCGTGCAACGGCGCGCCCGCAAGGCGCTCCTTGATCTCGGCGATGGCACCAGGCAACATCCGATGGTTGCTGAGATCGACCTGGATATGATCGTCTGCACCTGACTTCCAAGGGCATAGCCCGCCATCGAAGGCCTGGCGCGCGCAAGAAATGACGCGCCAACCCGCTTGCGAAAATAGCTTTCCGGTGGCGTGGCCGATGCCACGCGATGCCCCGGTCAACAGCACAGTCTTCTGCTTTCCCTGCGGGATGGGGCCCCTATCGGTCTGAAATGGACAGCGCACATCCGTCGCCGACGATGGATCGGCAACGGCATCGTCATTTCTCCGGTCGGAACTCAAACACGCCTCCGATTCTGTCCTTGCCCGTGAGCGACCGTGCAGGATTTGGGCCAGTTGCGATGCAGACGAACCTCTGTAGTTCTGCGGCCGAGTGTCGTGTTCGCGACAGTTTGGATCGTTCCAGACATAGGCCCGTTTGGCTTCGGACAGCAGCAATGCGCTGCGCGCACCAAGCCGAATGCGAGTGCCCGCAAACACGTCGGTGCGTGGCGCGGTGCATAGGCCCGGCGCATCCTCAAAGCGGGTACCGTGCGGCATTGGCGATGGTCGCTAGTTGCCTGCTGCTGATGCAGCCAGGTGGGGTCCGCAACCTAAGTTGGGTCGATACACAACAGCTATCGATCTCACTTAATTCGACCCTTTATGTGCGACGGATGACGTGTGGTTGCTTGACACTCCGCGCGTCCTGAGACCCAGGATAAGGTCGATAATCATTTCCAATTCATCCTCTCCCGATCGACTGGGTCCGCTTATCCCATGAAGCGAGCAGATGAACTAAGACGAACGCCTTCCCATATCAAGACTAGGAAGTGGGAAAGTACGACACGTCGCGATTCTTACTGTCGCCCGGCAGTCGCTGGGGATTGTAATCTGACGTGGCTCACGCTTTGCGTGAGGTTCGCATGCGAAGTGGCACCATTGTCGGCGGACGCTCTGCACCTTTTGGTCAACGATGCCGGCTTCTCCGGCTGAATGATGAGGCGACCAGAAGCTGAAAACAATGGATTCCTCAGACGCCCCCGCCCTCACGATCACAAGCATGCTGGTCGATGCGAAGGAGTCCGCCCCCGCGGAGTGCGCCCCCCCCGGCACTCGTCGATGCTCCCCCTATTGTCGAACGCCAATCCTTGCAGAGGAAACAACATCGTCGGCAGGACCGAAGGGCTATACAGGGCAATGCTAAGGGGCGATATGATCCACGACAATGCTGGTTATGATTTGCACCCAACCGAGATAACAGCGGACGATTTTTCATTCCAGATCAAACGACTGTCGCCCGCATGGATGCCAAGCGCACTTGGGAAGCAATCTCGTACACGCAGCTCGCGCTAGGCGACATCGTCCTCGTTCTGCGATCTATCAGGAACACTTCAAGGACTACACCGTTGTCGGGGTTCATATTCGACACGGCAACGGCGAAGATGTTATGGGGCACGCGCCGTACTGGGCCGATCCAGAGCTCGCCTTACGGCAGGTATGCACTGCGATTCGTAAGGCCAAAGCGTTACCGCATCAAAGACCTATAAGGGTGTTCTTGTGCACGGACAGTGCGCAGGTCCTTGATCGGGTGTCGGGTGTGTTTCCCGATCTATTTACTATCGAAAAACGTTTCCAGGCGCATCAGACCGGGCCATTAAATAGTGCAGCCCTCGGGGCCGATGGCGGTGTTTCCGCTCTCATCAAGATGTATCTTCTTGGGCGATGCGATACCGTGATCCGTTTTCCGCCGACTAGCGCCTTCACGCGCTATGCGAGCCTTTTCGTGCCCCGAGTCATTGAGTTCGACTTGAATGGGCGATTCGATTGAATTGAAGATCGAAACGGACGCCGAAAGCAGGCGATCAAGCAGTCTTCATTATCCGACACACCCTGGCACTGCACGCGCTCGACCTCGACCAAGGTTTCGTTCAACATGGCGATGACCGTTTCGGCACCAGCAGCGTGACCCCAGCGCCGGCAGTTGGCATCTCGGGCTGATCCGAAAATCAGATGCCCATTCGGCGCGAGCATACTCACCTGCTTGTCAATGGCCGTGCGCATCTCGGCCACGTCACGGAGGTAATACAGAACTTCCGTCACGACGATTAGATCGAACCGCTCCGCGGTCGAGAACTGTTGAACGTCGGAGACTATCCACGCAATGTGCGACCACCTCTTCGTCCGTGCAGACGCACGACCAATCGCTCGCGGCGCAACATCGATCACCGTCAGCCGATGGCAGTGAGGTGCTAGCTTTTCCGTGAATGCGCCGGCCGCGCACCCGACTTCGAGACCATTTCTGATGACCCCTTGGGAAATTGACAACCGGAGCATTTGCGTGTGACGCTCCCGCTCGAACGGATTACCGTCGAGCCGCCACGGATCGTCGGCGGCCAATTCCCGCTCTAACAATTGATAGTTCTCGTTCAGGCGCACGGATCGTTTACCTCGGTTGAAGGATCACTTGCCACTGCGAACGCCGTCAGAGGTCACCAACCTCGACGAGGCGCGCGAAAGATCCGTCCTGCGAATTGACCCAGAAACTCCCGAAGCTCCTGTAGCGTTCGGTCCAGCGATCGGGTTTCGGATGACGACCTGCTGTTCACCCTTCTTCGGTACGCTGGCAGCCTCCCGTGACAGCCAATCGCTGTTGCTCAAGGTACACAACGCGTAGGCTTTCACGGGTAGTAAGAGAAAGAGGTTGATGAGTGTGTGCAGAGAAAAGCCGAGAAATCGAAGTTGCCGAGCACGCAACGCTGCCACGCTGCAGCGGACCACGGTCATTAATGTGATCAGTAGGCATGTCCACCACGGCACTGTGGCTGTGAGTGCGAACTGCGTGAGCCCCGTCAATAATGATAGAGCGAGCAATAGCGGCCCGAGATTCTGCCCGACAACATCTAGTGTGAGATAGCGATCGAGACCGGAGAGCAGGCGCAGCCCAAGTAGCGTGTCCCGGAAAGTGCTCCGTGCCCACCGGAGTTGTTGGCGCAGATACGGCCTTAGGCTATCCGGGACCACCGTTGCGGCGATGGCGTCCGGAACGTACTCGGTTCGAAACCCTGCTTTCAGCATGAGTATCGTGAGATGACGATCCTCACCAAAGTCGCTCGGCTTTCCCCGAAAAAATTGCGTCTCGTACTGATCTAGCAGTAAAAGAAGCGCGGACCGGCGGTACATAGCACAGGGGCCGCAGCAGCACATAACGGCACCGAAGCGAGCCTGTGCCGCGCGCTCTTCGTTGCAAGCCAGCCAGTACTCCATATCAATCAATCGGGTGAGCCAGGTGTCGCTCCGGTTGCTGGCTGTCAACTGCCCCATGGCCGCGCCGATCGCCGGATTTTGCATCTTTCGGGTAAGCTTCGTAACCACATCGGGGGCGAGTACCGTGTCCGAGTCGACGTTGAGCACCAAGTCTCCAGATGAGCGCCGTATTGCGGCGATCTGCGCCTTGCGCTTTCCTACATTCTCTCGCAGCATAACAAACTTAAACCTCGGATCGTCCGTGTAGGTCTCGTGGACGGGCGCCACATCGTCGAGGTTTCCAGAACCGTCATCAACAACATAGACCTGCAGTTTTCCTGCGTAGTCTTGACTTGCGATGGACTCTAGGCACGCCGAGAGCGTACGCGGGCGCTCGTTGAAGCAGGGGACGATGACATCCACGCTCGGCAGAGCTTCGGTGTCGATAGCATTGTCCAGCGATGAGACGTCTGTCGGCAGGGCATAAAGCGTCTGCACGCCCTTATAGACAGTCGAGAGCAACGCATAAGACAAGACAGTGACAGTGCTGGTTGTGGCAAGCAGGTTCATAGGGGCGTGTCTGTTCAGTGAGATTGAGGAAGCGAGCGGATTGCAAATCCACGGCCGCGGATTGCTGGAATGAGGCGAGAAAGCGCCTTCAGGGTCTGGTCGCGCAGACCAGCGTGAGTGCCCCGTCCCAACTCGTCGGGAGGACATCCGTCGTGCAGGAGCACAATTGCACCTGACCGGAGAGAGGCCAGCACCATCTCGACAATTGCGTCCACGCCAGGACGAGACCAGTCTCGCGGGTCGACCGACCAGTGCAGGGCAGCCAATCCAGCCCTCGCTGACGAAGCGAGCACTTGTTCGGTCCACATGCCATACGGCGCACGGATGTGTCGCACCAAGGCCTGGGGGCACGCCGTTCTGATGGCGCTGCTCGCCGCTAGTATTTCAAATTGCACTTCGGCCGGTTCGCACCTAGATAGGTCCGGATGATTCATCGTGTGGTTTGCGACCTCGTGCCCTTCTGCGATCATTCGTTGGACTAGTTTCGGCTGGTCTGCTGCGTACGCGCCGATAACAAAGAACGTCGCCGGCACCCGCTGTTCCGCCAGCACGTCGAGGACATCCGATGTGCAAAGCGGATTAGGACCGTCGTCAAACGTCAAATAGACGCTGCGATCCCCGGCGGCCTCAGCGCGCTCGCTACGCACTGCGGACAAGCAGTCGAGATATCTCACAGCTCTGGCCCGTTCCGATCAATCAACGTACCAGTTGGCCACTCGCTGATCGGCCGTCCAATTGGCAAAACCACAACGAGCACGTCTTCGGTCCGCGTGGGCGACAAGTTGGGATACACATCTGGGAGGGTTGACCGCACGCGAACGCCCGAGAGTACGGTGGCCAGACCGGGCCGCTCGAGCAGCCTTGTAAGATGTTCCTTCAGCGCATGCCGAACCGCGCCGAAGCCGAATGGCACGCCAAGGTGCTGGAGTACTGGATACATCACGCGCATTGAGTGGCTGATTCCGAGCCCCTCAAGATCCGGACGTACACCGTACAATCCCAATTCGGCCACCAGTAGGTCGACCTCTCCGACTTTGATGAAGCGCCGCAGTGCCCCGATGTGAGCAGCTACGCCGCGCGTGTCGTAGCCAATGACACGGACCTCAGGCCTCGCGCCGGCCCAACTTCGACCGCCTTCGAACGGACTTGCATTAAACTCGCCGGTCGGTCCGTAGGTCTCTCGAAAGAACTCGGATAGTTCGATGTGGTCGGCGAGTCGCAACTCATTTTCCCAGCACACCCTCCACTGCACCTGAGAGCGCATTGAGAGACCTCTCGCTGAACTGGAAAGGACTATGTTCATGGCTGCCCCTGCGCACTGTCCGGTCTCTGAGAGTGGAGTTGTTGATGCATGCGAGCAATTCGCGCTCGCTGAATGGCCTGCTCAGGTAACGGGACACGCTGGCACGTAGCGCGCGCGGCCGGTCGTCCCCAGGACGGCCCGTGAGCAGAATGGTTGGGATAGCCTTTCCAGATGCGACCAGATGCTCGCGTCGCTCGACCGCGAGCATCCCTGTCTAACTGCATCTCCGCGATCAAGAAGGACGCTCTTAGAAAGCGACTGCATTTTTGGCACTTATCTGCGCTCTGGACCGGTTCTGGGATGTAACCCAGCGAAAAGAGCATGTCCGTCAACTCATCACGGAAAGATCGATAAGCACCCATGACGGAGATTAGGTCCAGCGCTCTTGGCACTCGCACCAAACCTACGAGGGACTTTCCCTGCAGTTTTGGCACAATTTGACTGCGAGGATGCGCGATCGATTTGACCGAAGCGCAGACGTATTTGACGCCTGTATTCGACTCCGGTGTCTTCGAGAAGCTAAGACGGAGTCGAGCGCCGGTTCAGCAGCACGGAGGTAAGCTGCCGATATACTCAGAGTTGGAAAGACTATACGAAGGTTTATCGGCAGTCGGCGGCCATGCGAACTACGCGGCGCTTGTCGCATCGACCCATGGTGATGCGGCTTACGCATTCCGCCGAATCTCGCGGCAATGGCAGGGTTAAGTTGATGCTCAGCAAACACTTGAGTTCTCTTGGAGCCAGGGCAAAGATCGTTAATCAGCCTGGTTGCCTGAATTCGATTTGACTGACGTTTTTGCTATCCGTCATTCCGCAAAATTGGTAAAATCGATTGTTTTTATGTAACCCATTCACAGCATGGATAGCTCAAGATCATGCGCTTCAAAGGCCTCGACTTGAATCTCCTCGTCGCGCTCGACGCTCTGATGACCGAGCGTAATCTCACCGCTGCAGCGCGCAGCATCAACCTGAGCCAGCCAGCCATGAGCGCGGCAGTCGCCCGGCTCCGCGCCTATTTTCGTGATGAACTATTTACGATGAGGGGCCGCGAACTTGTCCCAACACCTGGTGCGGAAGGGCTTGCCGTCCCAATTCGGGAGGCTCTGCTGCACATCCAGCTGTCGATTATTTCGCGGGATACGTTCAATCCAGCGCGATCGGATCGCCGCTTCAGGATCAGCCTTTCCGATTTCATGACAGTCGTGTTCTTCCGAAAGATCGTGGACCGTGTCGCGCGGGACGCTCCCGCCGTCCGCTTCGAATTCCTGCCTCTCTCGGACGACCCCGATCAGGCTCTTCGGCGCGGCGAGGTTGATTTTCTTATCTTACCAGAGTTGTTCATGTCGACCGTCCACCCTAAAGCGGCACTGTTCGAGGAGACGCTCGTGTGCGTGGGTTGCCGCACGAACAAGCAGCTATCACGGCAGCTTACATTCGAGAGATACATGTCGATAGGGCACGTCGCGGCCACGTTCGGGCCGACGCAAAGGCCCTCCATCGAGGAATGGTTTTTGCTCGAGCACGGTGTCAAGAGACGCATTGAGGTCGTTGTGCAGGGCTTTAGCATGATCCCGCCTATACTATTGAACACCGGCCGTGTAGCAACGATGCCCGGAAGGCTTGCCAAGCATTTCGCAAAGACCACGCCTCTGCAGATAGTCGATCTTCCGCTGCCACTTCCCGCATTCACGGAGGCCGTCCAATGGACTGCCCTTCACAATACTGATCCGGCAAGCATATGGATGCGGCAGATAATATTGGAGGAGGCGTCCCGCATGGCTTCTCCCCGAGAGGCCACGCGACGTCGCAGGCACTACTAGTTTGCTCGCCGCGTCTGACCACCCGCTCTTCGCCAATCGAGATATATCTTTAGGGGCTTCAAGAGCAGCCGGCCCCAGATAAGCTCCCTGCCTGCCAATCCCTCGGATGGCTAGCCCTGCAAGAGGACACGAACGCCCTCTATTGCACGAATGGGATTGCACAGTCGAACAGCCGCAGCCCGCGCCGAATTGCCATCAAGAAATCGATGCCAGGTATCGACTCTGTCGTGTGGTCAACCGATACAATCCTCCTCCTGAACGCCGGGACCTTGAGCGGCCCGGCAACAGCCGTGAAGCGAAATGTTCTCAGAACTGGTCCAACGCGAACGAGATGATCATCGGCGATCGCGGCAGTCGGCATTTGGCATACCAGCATCATCGCGACTGATGCATTTCAATCAAGAGAAGACGCCCGCCTGCCAGGGACACGATACCTAAACGACAAATCGCTTGAATCGCACGCTGCGTCAGGTTGTAAGCAGGGCTGGAGTTTCGACCATGAGTCCAGCAACATCACGTAGCCGGCGATTGGCCATTGCAAAAGCGCTGAAGCCACCGGCGTAGCGGTAAGCACTAGCGTCGCTGTGATCGTGGAGGGTTTCCGAGCGAATGTTACCGTGATGGCGTACTTCAAAACTACGAGCGATTTCCACGCCCGGTCAGCTCTCCTTCGCGCGGACCGACGTGCTTCCGATCGAGTACGAGATCTGGGGCGCTATAATTTTCGGAATGGCTGGGCGCGATAGCGATCCCCGATGGCCAGCAGATTCCGTTGCGGACCTCGGGTCTTGGCGAGGAGAGTGAAACTGTCACAGGAGTCGCCGCCGCCTTCAACAGAGTAACAGACATGCGTTTTGAAGGCCTTGATCTAAATCTTCTCGTCGCGCTCGATGCTTTGATGACCGAGCGCAACCTTACCGCGGCGGCACGCAGCATCAACTTGAGCCAGCCGGCCATGAGCGCGGCCGTCGCCCGACTGCGCGCCTATTTCCGCGATGAGCTATTTACGATGAGGGGCCGCGAACTTGTCCCAACAGTGCGTGCGGAAGAGCTGGCCGCCCCAATTCGCGAGGCTCTCTTGCACATCCAGCGCTCCATTATTTCGCGGGATACGTTCAACCCAGCGCGTTCGAATCGCCGTTTCAGGATCATCCTTTCCGACTTCATGACAGTCGTGTTTTTTCCGAGGATCGTGAACCGTACCGCCCGGGAAGCTCCCGGCGTCAGTTTCGAACTGCTGCCACTGGCCGATGAGCCGGATGAGCCTCTCCGGCGCGGTGAAGTCGATTTTCTTATCTTACCAAAATTGTTCATGTCGAACGAGCATCCTAAAGCGACACTGTTCGAGGAGACACTTGTGTGTGTAGGCTGCTGTTCCAAGAGGCAGCTGCCAAGGCAGCTTACATTCGAGAGATACATGTCGATGGGGCACGTTGCGGTCCGGTTCGGGCTGACGCGAAAGTCCTCGATCGAGGAATGTTTTTTGCTCGAACATGGTCTCAAGAGACGTATCGAGGTCGTTGTGCAGGGCTTTAGCATGATCCCGCCTATGCTATTAGACACCGGCCGCATAGGGACAATGCCACGAAGGCTGGTTGAGCATTTCGAAGAAACGACGCATCTGCGGATCATTCAACTTCCACTATCACTTCCCGCATTCACTGAGGCCGTACAATGGCCTGCCTCTCACAATAGCGATCCGGCAAGCATCTGGATGCGCGAGATATTATTGCAGGAGGCTTCCCGAATGGCTTCTGCGCGTAAGACCACGCAAATGTCCACCCGTTCTTGAAATTTAGGCAGAACGTCTCATCACCTGCTCTTCACATCAATCAGGATCTAGATCCTTAGTGCGAACTGGCCCTCGTTTTTCGTAAGCGCGACCCACTAAGTACGTTTACGTGACGGCTTTCTCGCTTCACCTGAATGGGGCGACAATTTGCGGCGCGCGCACGGATCCCCCGCCCAAGCGGTTCGCAATGTTATCAATTCAATGATAGCAGCATTGGTCCTTTGTCAACACGCTGCGTCCTGGATAGCGTATTAAGATACTCGGCGAATCTACACGGGCGACGATGAGCCAGCATCGCATCGGTCTATTAGTGGCGCTGGTCGAGGATGATCGCCTGCTGGCGGGTCACTCCCGCGGGTCGCGATGCGCATCGTTATCGCTATAATTTGTACTTCGAGGACTTCAAGTAGCGCATCACCTGTAACGCGAGCATGTCGGACAGCCCGTCGCCACTCGATCGCTTACCCTATCGTCGTTCTTCCCAGCCTCGGCTGCCGATCAACACACGCATTCGGCTTTCCGCATTTCTTGCAACCATCTCTCAGGATCTGCGTCCCTGCGAATTTGAGACTTCGTACTCTTCACCCGGCCAATCCGCCTGCATATAGAGACCACTTGGCTGGGCTATTCTTTAGAGAAAGTGGTCCGATATCGCCTCTGCGATTCAAGTCAAAGCACAGAGCGACCGTGTTGCAAAACTGCATCACTTGAATGCGAATTGCTTTTCGTCGATGTACGTCGCCGGTTTGTCTCCATTTGACTCTACCGCAACCAAACAACTGGACCATGTGCGCCCACTTGGCGCGATGATAAATACGGAGCCGAATGTTGCAGCAATACAGTGGCGTCTACGATCCGGAAGAACTCTCGGCCTTGGGAAAGATTTTTGATGAAGCATTCGCGGCGTTACCGGCGTCCATGCAAACACCAGAAAATCGAACGGAACTCGCCAAGCTTGTTCTCGCTCGTGCAGCCACAAGCGAGAGCGAGTTGGCAACCCTGAGGAATTTGATGGACGCCGTTGCATCTGCCGCTTGATCAATTGGCACTCTGAGGAGAGTCACGTTGCTTGCGGCGGAATGGACGTCGGTTCACTAGACCCTTGAAATGTCTTGAATCTTACGCGACGTCAGGTTGTAGCCTCGCAGACCGAGAAACATGACCAAAGCTACATCACGAACGCGTCGACGCGCATTGGCGAACTTGCAGAGGCTGCCGCCATAACGGGACGCATCCTGCATCACTGCAAGCACACAGGCCATTAGGTGCGTCGGAGCGGACCAACAGCGCTCAGCGGATGTACGACCGTGAGGGCGTAGAACGAGTATATCAAATTCGATCGCTGCATGAGCTTGGCTTCGCCCTTCACGAGCGGAGCCAAAACGTTGCTGCGATGCAGTGGTTTGTACGAGCGGAAGGGCCTCTCGATCTTAGGAAACATTCTGATGAAATATTCGCGACGTTACCGGTCTTGATACGAATGAGCGAAGAATGGTACGGCACTCGCCAACATCAAGCGCAGCAGCCAGCGAAGCCGAATTGACGTTCCTGACGATCTTGATGGTCACCATCGCATCACCGCTTAATCAATCGGCGATATGAGCAAAGTCACCTTGCTTGCGCTCGAATGGAAGACGGTTCAGCTAAATCATTCAAATAGCTTGAATCTCACGCGATGTCAGGTTGTAGGCTTGGAAACTGAGAAACATGACCAAAGCTACACCACGAAGGCGTCGATGGCGCATTGGCGAACTTGCAGAGGCTACCGGCGTAACGGTACGCACTCTGCATCACTACGAGCACATACGGCTATTAAGTGCGGCGGAGCGCACTGAAGGTGGCCACCGAATGTACGACCGCGACAGTGTACAACGAGTGAACCAAATTCTAGCACTGCGTGAGCTTGGCTTCTCACTTGAGGAGATCCGCGGAGCCATGGAAGGCAGCTCTTCGCTTACCGACCTGTTGCGCAACCACTTGGAGCGCATCGAAGTTCAAGTCGAACGTACGACCCTGTTGCGAGATCGTTTACGCACCATGACCACGGATGACGAAGTACATGTCAGTGTGGATGAGCTACCTGCGACCTTAGATGCAATGTCGCGGGTTGGGAAACGCGCTCAAACGCCCCGATGCAGATGCGCCTCAGACCCAAATCGAGAGGAGCGGTGGCAACGGATCCACGAGGAGTTGCACGATTGTATGATTAAAGGCGAGCATCCTTGCAGCGAACGGGTCACTGCTGTGGCCCTTCAAGCGCGCTCGCTAATCACCGAAGTCGCAGGAGCGGAATCAACAGCTTCAACGATACTGAAAGTTCTTGCGCGATTGAGCGCACCTCGCAATTTGGCTGGCTGGGATCCCGGACTAATGCAGTATCTCGATCTTGCACTTGCCGCCTTACAGTGATTAGCCGTGCTGGCACTCGCGCCTAATCCGTGCGCGGCTGCCGTTTGCGTTCAGCCAGCGCGCTTCGGAACCTGTCGGATCTCAATTGAGCAGCCGATTTAGATCTCGATTAGCCGGTCATGCGCTTCGAGCCACGAGCGGCCTTAAGGCAAATGTAGAACCAACGTCCGATCTACACAGCAATCTGACAGGCCCCTATGGCGGCGCCGGTCGGCTTGCAAGTACCTCCGGCGTCTGAAGTCTGATGCTCGAAGCCGTCGTCCCAAGCGATTCCCAAGCCAATGGCGCGAGCAGCACCAAGTGCGGAGAGCCAAATGTACCTTGTGACCAGGCACGATCCTGCCTCGGGGGTGAGACGTCCTGACCACTGGTGAGCCCGAGCAGCTTGTCAACACCTGACCGCTCGGACTTGGCAACTCGAAACGAGCCTGGGTCGGTGTTCGAGTTGAAAGATCCTTCTGCATACATCTTTCGTAATTCCGAGCGAAATCTCCAACGGTGGCGAGCGAACGTCCCCTTCTGGTTCGTGCCAGATGCTTTGAGGCATGCGCTGCATTTTCTCAAGTTTTCCTCGTCTGCTTCTGGGGCCCGCCAGTTTGGCCATATTCATCCAAGAGCCTTTGAGGGGGCTTGAATCGCACGCAGCGTCAAATTGTACGATCTCAAAGTAGGTGGCGCGGTCTCTTGGCAGAACGCTCAGAGACTACTCCGGCTATCCGTGGAGGATCGCCTGGACCTGCAGTACGTGATGGACTTCTGGGCGAGAGCTCTCGGCGTCTACGGGGCCGAAATGGATGATAATAATGGTGTTACATAAGTTTGATCAGCGCGAGCCCGGCTCGCGACTAAGCGACACCTCAGAAGGTCTGGCGCACGGCACGACTGACCGCAAACTCCGGCCATATCGGGAGCTCCGAATGTCAATTTATCGTGTCAGTTCAGCCGCGAGTGCAGCCATCCTTGCTTGTGCTTTGGTTTCGACTGCGCCCGCTGCAGACATTAATATTGCCGTGGCCGGACCGATGACCGGAAGCACTGCTGCGATTGGTGTGCAGCTGCGCGAGGGTGCTGCCGCGGCCGTTGATGCTTTGAATGCCTCCGGCCTACTTCCCGGTACAAAGGTCATATTGAGCGTCGCCGACGACGCGTGCGATCCCAAGCAGGCTGTCGCAGTAGCGAATCGGCTGACGGCGGATCGGGTCAAGTTGGTCGTTGGCCACCTTTGTTCTTCTTCCTCGATCCCAGCTTCCGACATTTACGCTGAAGCGCAAGTTATTCAAATTTCGCCCGGCACAACTAATCCGCAGCTGACAGAGCGTGGTCTCAAGACGGTATTTCGAATCTGCGGCCGCGATGACCAACAAGGCGTCGTGGCAGCCCAATACATCCTGCGACACTACCCGAACAACAAAATTGCCGTACTTGACGACAAGAGCACCGCTGGCAAGGGTATTGCCGATGTCGTCGAGTCGCGTCTTCGGGAAGCGGGCAAAAACGTCATTCGGCAAAGCTATGCAGCCGGCGAAAAGGACTACACGGCCCTGGTCTCAAGGATGAAGAGGGACGGAATTCAGATCGCCTATATTGGCGGCTATTACACCGAGATCGGGTTGATTGTGCGCCAGGCGGCAGACGCAGGCGCAGCTTTCACGATCATGGCGAACGATCCGTTGATGACTTACGAATTCTGGGCCATCACGAGCAGAGCCGGAAACGGCACCCTGTTCACCTTCATGCCCGATGCCACCAAGAATTCCCAAGCCGCGGACGTCGTGGCTAGACTCAAGGCTTCCAAACTGTCTGCGGAAGGCTATACGCTCTACGCCTATGCGGCCGTCCAAGCTTGGGCGGACGCGGTGAAGCGGGCCGGCTCCCTCAACGCCACCCGGGTGGCAGCGGCGCTTCGTTCGCAGCCGATCGAAACAGTAGTCGGGACGATCCGATTTGATACCAAAGGAGACAACGCGTCTCCCGGCTTCGTAGTTTACCGCTGGCACGACAGTATTGTCGAACCCGTCGAGTAGAACTGATCGTCGCGACGGCCCCGCATATTCAGCCAATGAAGGAAATCATGAAACACCCTCTTACCATCGCAAATGGTGTGATGCTCGCGTCGTTCCTCGTGGTCGTGGCAGCAATGCTCGCCGTCCTATCCTGCCCCTGGATGCCTCTGAGGAAGACAGAGCCAGCCGAAGCCGCTGCGTTATTTACGCCTGGTGCCTGGACCAATGCAGGAATGATATTGCCGCCAGCTCAAAAATGACGGCCCCCCATTCCGGCACCGAGCCACCTGATGCGCATGCGATCGGTTCGACGATTATTCTCTCGGCTCCTCAGGGGCTGGCGCGGAGCTTCAGGTTCATCCCACCTTTCGTAAATTAGGCACTTCGACCTGCTGCTCGCAGGACGATTTGGATGGCCGCCGTTCTTGTTATCCCAACAAGACATCCAACTCTGCCATCGCCGGCGCAGCGGGCTGGCAAGCTGGCAATCGCCCCTGCCCTAGGCGGCTCAAACGGAGAACACTATGTCGGATGCAAAATTGCAAGCTGTACTCTCCTCTCTATCGCAGGCAACGAGACAGTTAGATGCTCTGCCGTCCGGCCGGACTGCGCCGGATGCTAATTACGTGAAACTAAACACGAATGAGAACCCATTTCCACTACCAACAATCGTACGGCAAAGTGCGATTGCGGCCCTGGAGCGGCAATATTTATATCCAGAAGATGACAATATCAGCTTGAGGGAAGCAGCCGCCGATGCTTACGGCCTCTCCAAAGATCATGTGATCGCCGGTAACGGATCATCTGAACTTCTCGGGCTCATCTACAGAGCTTTTCTTGCCCCGGGCGACAGCGTCGCAATGATGTCGCCGGGCTTTTCGTTCAACCGCAAGCTCGCTATGTTGCAGGGCGCTCAATTGCTCGAAATCGGATCGAGCGAACCTCATTCCCTGCCGATAGAGCAATTTCTTCTTGGTCCCGCAAGAGATGCCAAGTTCATTCTGTTAGCAAATCCGAACAATCCCACCGGAACCTTCGTTCCGGTAGCCGACATCGAGTGCCTCCTGGCACAATCGAACCGCTTGATCGTCTTGGACGAGGCCTATGTCGACTTTGCACCTGATAATGGCTTGCGCCTCGTCAGTCGCTACTCGAATCTTCTGCTCTTAAGAACATTTTCGAAAAGCTATGCTGCCGCTGGCATTCGCGTCGGCTTTGGCTTCGGTCATCCCGAGCTCATTGGGAGGCTACGTAATATCCAGAACGTCTTCAGCATGAATGTAGTTGGGCATGCGATCGGCATCAGCGTTCTTGCGCATCGCGCCGCTTACGAGGAGAACCATCGACATATCAGGCGTGAAAGACAGCGAGTTACGACCGCTCTGTCGCAACTTGGCTTGTCTGTATTGCCTTCCCACGCTAACTTCCTGCTAGCTCGTGTGCCAGAGGGCCACGACGGCAGATGCTGGCAGGCCGCTTTGGAGCGGCACAAGATACTTGTGGCATTCTTTCCTGATAAAGGCCTTGAAAATCGCATCCGCGTTAGCATCGGTACAAGACCACAAATGGACGCGTTTCTCGCAGCAGTCTGTGACATCTCAAAGAGCTTAAGGGTTGGAAGATCGCCGCTTCGCCGCTGCTAATGTCTGCTTTCGAGTTACGCCGGCGATAGTACCACGACACAGAGATGAGAGCGGTCTATGCCAATGACAAAGGTCTGTTGTGGCTAAGCGACGAACAGTGACAACGGATCGAGCCCTTCCGGCCGATGGATGTTAGACGCCTCGAAGCGGAGGAACAATCGCCGCGTGATCAGCGGCATGAACGTACTAACGACCACGTCAGCGGAGAAGTAAAGCGCGGACCACAAAGAGCAGTCCGTCAATGAGCGCTCGGATGCCTGGACGCGAGCGCACCTCCTGCCTTCACACCTACACTTGGAGATAATCGAATGAGAGACCCTTTTCCTTCAAGGCTAACCTGCGGCATCTTCGATCACCTGGACGCGGACGGCCGTGATATCGCCCGACAATACGCAGATCGCCTCATATTAGCGGAGGCGTACGATCGCCTCGGTTTCTATGCGTATCATGTGGCAGAGCACCACTGTACGCCTCACGGGAGATGCCCGTCACCGAATCTGTTCTTATCGAGCGTCGCACAGCGGACAAGACAACTTCGTGTGGGCCCATTGGTAATGCTGCTTAACCTTTATCATCCGCTACGCGCGTTCGAGGAGATCTGCATGCTCGACCAATTGAGCGGTGGCAGGCTCGAGCTGGGTATCGGGCGCGGCTCTCTACCGATCGAATGGGGCTACTTCGGGATCAGCGCGGACGCGGCGCCAGGACGTTATGAGGAAGCCAGCGAGATCCTTATTAAGGCGATGAAAGGCGGCACTCTATGCTATCAGGGCGACCATTTTGAGCTAAACGACGTTCCTTTGACGTTAGGACCTCATCAGCGCCCGTGGCCGCCGACATGGATCACCACCAATCGACCAGAGTCCGCGGGTTGGGCCGCCGCGAATGGAGCAAATCTCGCGTGCGTAGGCCCCTCCTCTAGTGTTCGCAAAATTACCGATACCTTCCGCGCTCACCTAGACCGCAACCGTGACGCTGATGATCATGCGCCGTTCGTCGGATTGCTGCGTATGATCGTTATTGCGCGTTCTGAGAAAGATGCCCATTCGCTCGCGACCTCTGCTTACGAACGATGGCTCAAGAGCTTTATATTTCTATACGAGCTCAATGCCATTCCGCTACCACCAAACCTCCCACTAACCTTCGATGCGGCACTCGCAAGTGAACTGTGTGTAGTCGGAACTCCAGCTTCTGTACGAAAGGCTCTGCTTTGCCAGCTGGAAGAGGCAGGTGCCAACTATCTCCTTTGTCAACTCGCATTTGGGAATCTGCCGTTGGATGCTTCCCTATTTGCCGCAACCACGATTCAATCCGAAATCATCCCTGGAATTGGCTGACCATGATTCGCTCCGACTGTGGAAATCCAAATTGTTGTCCAGCACTCCTTCACCCCGAATACAGTCGGCGGGGACTGACAGTAAGCTCCCAGGAGTTGCGTCGAAACACCTGGCGATGGCGTTCGAAACTGAACAAATGCTCGAACGATCCGTTTCAATATACCGAAGGACTCTGGGGTAAGACGCAGGAATGCCAATCCCAACACTGCTGATGATGAGGAGGACGATTAACGTTTCTGAGTAGCGAATGATTGCGGCATGCGGGTCGATACCAGACTCGATCATATGTTTCAGGCGTTTCTGCATGTGATCGATACTGACAACACAACTTCTCCCCGCCTTCGGGAACGGTGCACACGGTGCTAGACGCGACTCTTCTTCTCGCGAAAGCACGACTTCTTGACCGCATCACGCAACGAGAGGCGCGACGCGATGAACGTTAGCGCGGCTCTTTCAGGTGCTGCGGCGCTCGGCACGGCCAAGGCGCCGCGTTCACCCAGCGCCTCAGCGAGAAGCCGAACAGGATCGCAAACAAGAGCACCTGCAGGATATCCCCGTCCGCCAGCGCGCCGATGACGCTTTCGGGAATGAAGTTAAGGATGAAATCGACGGTTCTTGCGGCCTGGTCCAGTTTCACACAGTTGGCAAGTTCCGCGGCATCGGGCTTGGTGGCAAAGCCACGGCCGATCTGGAACAGACTGCCCACAACCAGGCCGAGCACCAGGGCAAAAGTGGAGACGTGTTCGAAACAGATAAGCGCTTTAACGCCGACCGGGCCGACTTTCTAATATGGGCAATCCCGGACACGACAGTGCAGAAGATGATCGGCGCGTCAACATTGTTGTAAGCTTGATGAAGCCGTCGCCAAGGCCTTGACCAAATCGTTGGTCGCAAGCGACGGCCACAGCCAGCCGAACGACGATGCCAATCAGGATCGCAATCAGCACCTGAACGTAAAGGATCTTGTACAAGGATCGAGACGCCCGCGCGGACTTTGCAGTTGCGATTGTCGCCATGACGCTCTGCCCTCACACTCACGCAGGTATCTGAGCCGCTCCGGCTGAAGTGGCGTCGTGTCCCGACCCACCAAGGCCAATTGCATCAGCGGAGTCAGAACTGTTTGCAGTTCTCGGTACCTGCCTATTCCGCAGGCATGACTGATTGGGACATTCGCGCGGGCGGGACGCTTCCAGATCATGCTCCACTTAACCAGGACGAGATTCGGACAACCGCTTCGCGCATACCATCGGCGGAACGCGCATAGGAGACGCGCATGAACTTCTGCCCTGCAAGGTATCGAAGTTAACGCCGGGCGTTGCAGGGACACATGGTCCTGGCAAAGGCGAAGTCGGAGGTGAAGTCGGAGACATCAGCATAGAGATAGAAGGCGCCGTTCGCGGGCCGGAATTGGTGAGGCCTGCCGCGGCAGTCTTCGATCGGAATCTGTCGGTTCTCAATATAGCCGCGCTTAACCACCTCTATCTGCAAAGGCGGCTACAGTCCCAATTGCGAAAGCGACGGCACGGGGATTGCGAGACTCTGCGGCACCCGCTCAATCGCGCGCAGCTGTTACTGTGATCACGAGAGCCGACGCGCCGGCCGGCGATGCAGAACTATTTCGACATCGAAAACCACGAGCGCAGCTCTAGTTCTTCGCCAGCAATGCTAGCCGTGTTCAGCCAATGATGTCGCATTCACTGCGGACCTTTCATGATGAGTCCAAAATACACAGAAGCATTTGCAACTTTTTCTGAAACCTTCCCTTGGAACGAATTCTCCATGGGGTCCCCGGCAGCTGATCCTGATAAACCTGTGATTGCTTAGACACGCGACAGTTCTTCCACCCTTGAGTTACAGAACGCTGCTGTCTTCAGCACACATTGAGATCAGCCAATCATCGCGCCCTCCTCCCGGGAGCAACACGGCCAACCGTAACCTCTCCAGCCGCTTGCAGCGCCTGATGCATATCCGCGATCAGGTCGCTCGCTCTCTCCATGCCCGCATGGATGCGAATCAACGGCCCCTCGAAGGCGAGCGGCGTTTCCGTTCGTTTCGGTGGGTCAACCAGGAGAACGAGGCTTTCAAACCCGCCCCAGGATGCACCGATGCCAAAAAGCCGCAGGCTATTGAAGAGAACCGAAAGTTGAGGCCGAGACATCGGTTTCAGGACGACTCCAAATAGTCCGCTTGCGCCCAAAAAGTCCCGTTTCCAGATTGCATAGCCGGGATCATTGGGAAGCGCTGGGTGCAAGACCTTGTCGACAGCCGGATGCGACTGCAGGCTTTCCGCCAGCTTGAGGCCATTGTCCCAATGCTGCTTCATGCGGACCGCTAGCGTACGAAGTCCCCGCAGGGCCAAATAGATATCGTCTGGCCCAGCTATCTCTCCGAAATGATGGGCGCTCGACTGCAACGCGGGCCACGCGGCCTCATTTGCAGTCGCAATGCCCAGTAAGGCGTCGGAATGGCCAACGATATACTTGGTCGCGGCATGGATGGAGATGTCGACACCGTGGTCAAACGCCTTGAAAAAAAGAGGCGTTGCCCAAGTGTTATCCATGATCACGAGCGCATCAGATCGATGCGCGATCGCAGCGAGTGCGGGGACATCCTGAACCTCAAAGGTCATGGATCCGGGCGACTCCAGATAGACGGCCCGGGTGTTTGCTTTGATTTTTGTTGAGAGCTCCGAACCTTGCGTTGGACGGAAATACTGCACTTCAATGCGAAGCCTTGCGAGGACTTGGTCCGCGAAAACTCTCACAGGTTGATAGACGCTATCGCTGATTAACAGATGGTCGCCCGCCTTCAAAACCCCAAGAAGCGAGTGCGTGCAAGCAGATAATCCCGATGGGAATAGGATGGAACGGTGGCCGCCCTCCAATTCGCAAATAGCAGCCTCAAATGCGCGAGACAACGGCGATCCGAAGCGTCCGTAGCTGGGTACCGGATTGCGTCTCCGCGACTCCCATTCTTCCAGGGTCTCCGAAAGAATTGTAGAGCCGCGATAGATGGGCACATTGACCATCCCGGCGTGTTTACTGGGCTCTCGACCGACATGACAGAGTTGCGTCTCGGTATGTCGTGGATTGTTGCCGTCGTTCAGGTACTTCATAACTCTTCTATCGGGATGCCTTTGCCCTGCCAAACAACAGCAACGGTCGCGAGCTGCTCTGATTCAACCAAAGCGCTATTGTTACCTCAGGATACCGAGCGGCGTTCAGCGGCCTCTTTTATTTTGCGGTGCAGAAGCTAGAGCCACGTTTGATTGCAGCACAATCTCTCGTTGCGTTACCCTCATCGACAGTAGTGTCTATTAATGGAGAAACCGCGCTCCAAGAGCGCGCTCCTTCCAGGACGTTTATAAGAATCGCATGATGATCAACTAGTCGTGTTCGCATTTCATCGCCTCTTGTGACGCCTCGCCAAAGCCATTGCGCAGCCATTGGTGCAAGAGCCGGGCCAAATGCGAATGGCCGTGCGCGGGTCGGAAGGATCCCGATAACTCGCAAATCACATCGGCGTCCCTGTATGCTTCTGTCCAAAGCAAACGCGTCATGTTTCGAACCCGCCAAGCCGTTCGGGACCACGATAGTGAGCTAACACAGGGACTCCCAACGGTCGGCGGATCTCCACACCTGGGACGCTGACCGGGCAGCAAACAGCCGCAGAGAAGGCCTGCAGCCGCTCATGGGGACTCTTCGGCTATCCAGCGATGACCTGACGGCTTTCCGATTTAATCGCCTTCCTTCGCAAGGCCGTTGTGGCTCGCTTCGCAGCACCCCGCCACACGAATCTTCTCGGAAACATCGGTCGACACGATCCCGAGCCGCGCGTCAAAGCTCAGCCAGCTCTCTCAGGCAGGATCAAACGACCCATGCAGATCTCACTGCCCGCGCAAAGGTCGGCCACGACCGGAACACGATGACGCTCCGACTGCAGAAGACGCTCATCGGCCGCATTCGACGAGAACGTTCGGCGTATCGAAAGAGCATAGTACAGAGTATGCATGCTTACGCCTGCGCAGCCGGGTCGTGCAAAGCGTTCGCATGCAGCGAAATGGGCTCGCGGCGTGGTTCTAAGTAAACGCCTGCGAGGGTCGAGCGGAATGAACACGTCATCATAGTGCGTTAGCATGACACGATAGCGGCCGCCTTGTTCGAGCGCGGCTTTCGAAGAGTGCGCACATACCCAGGTACGCTTCTCGAGCCGTCCGCTAGCGCCGATTGCGCCGGGATTGTGGCGGCCACATCCAGTGTCCAGCATGAGCAACGGAATGTTTTTTGAGCCGCCACAGGCTTGGCAGGACGAGCATAGAAACCGGCACACAACTTGACAGAGCTCAAGCCGCCTCGTCGCCTAGCCTGCCAGGCTCCGTCCGGTGCCTTCCGAAAATCAAATTAGGTTTGGTGTTCAGAAGGGAACGATCGGTAATCGCCTGAAGTGACTTTGAGGAATCGGCGCGAGCGTGCGGCTTGGCGTCACCTTTTGGAAGCACGACAGCGTGCGTGATCGACCGTGACAGGCTCAGATGAGCATCGATGCGATGCTGTTTTCGTTGGAGTGGACACGAGCGACCATCTGAAAGCGAGCTCCCTACCGAGTTAGAGAATGATAGCGGCATACGCCCGCGCGTCTAACTGATTGGACGCCAAACGGCTGTTTTCGCAAAACAGAAGATATCGTCGCGCCGCTTCTCAGTTGCTTCCCGTACTTGTCAGCAATTGAGAGTGGCCTCGATCTCCTGGTCCTTCGCTTCATTTTGATTGACGTTCAAGAGTCTTTGAACCGCATCGCGATCTTCCGGCCAGCTCGTCGCGACACGAGTTACAACGTGAGCTTCGTTATCGCTGAACCCAGAACGCTTCCAAAAGTCCTATCCGAGCACACAATCTTCCGGTGACGACAGACAGCCAAAAAGGACCGTGTGAGTAAGCCCTATGCTTCGGCCGGATTCGTCTTGCTCCGCCTCAGAGAGCGCCTTCTGCTCGCTTACATTCTGTGAAGAGGTGCGCGTGATTAAGTTGATGGTCGACGTTGCCGCTGTGACCAAGCCGAAGTCCAAGCTCCGCCTTTACTAGCCGCAGAATTGAACATGAGTCAGATAAACTATTCGACGCCGTGCATCGCTGACCTCGCAACAATGCTCGCCTTTTATCAGCGAGCTTTGATTCTAGCCCTCAACGCGCGCCCTCGGATCGGATATGCTATCGATGTTTGTTGCGGAAATTTGGTCACGAACTTCCAAGTCTACAACCTCACGCTGCGTGAGCTTCAAGCCATTTCGCCGAAGTGAGTGTTGCGCTGTGGCTACAGCAATGCGCGATAACGTTGCTAAGACGCGGGTGGCCTGGGGGCTAACAAAACGGAATGAAACTGGAATGAAGAACTTGTTGCTTGTGACTGCAAGCATTGTCGCGTTTGGCGCGGCGGTGCCCGCATTCGGCGCGGATCTCGCTGCGCAGCCCGTCTACACCAAGGCGCCGCCGCCGCCATCGGTAGCTGCTCCGATCTACGCCTGGAGCGGTTACTATCTCGGTATGAACGGCGGTTTGGGCACAGCCCATAACTCCTGGGATTTTGCGGGCGTCACGCCTGAGGGCTCCCATGACGCGATCGGCGGGACCATCGGTGGCCAGATCGGCTATCGCTGGCAGTCGGGGCCTGTGGTGTTCGGTGTCGAGGGCCAGGGCAACTGGGCTGACTTCAGCGGGTCCAATGTCAGCCTCGCCTTCCCAGCCAGCACCAACCGCACCAAAACCGATGCGTTCGGCTTGATCACTGGCCAGATCGGCTATGCCTTCAACAACGTATTGCTTTACGCCAAGGGCGGTGCCGCGGTGACCAGCAACACCTATCAAATCAACTCGGCCGGCGCGCTGCTGGCGAGCTCGGACAGCGCGCGTTGGGGCGGCACGGTCGGCGTTGGCGTGGAAGTCGGTTTCGCACCCAATTGGTCGCTCGGCGTCGAGTACAACCACCTCTTTAGACAAGAAGGCACTGTGGCCTTCACTGGTGCGACTGGTTCACTAGGCAACGATCGCATCAGTCAGGATTTCGATATCCTGACCGCGCGGATCAATTACAAGTTCGCCCCGATGCTTCTCAACTACTGATCTCTTGGCGTTCAAACGGCGGATCGAAAGCCCTGGCTCATGGCCAGGGCTCTTTTTTGTTATTCATCGCCGTGCAATCTCGCCTTCTATTTCCTAGAGTGCCGCCTCTAATTTATGCAATCCGCTCCCTCCGGCGAGCCGCAATCCGTTGACCATGTTCGGCGTGACTACTACTCAACGCGACGGGCAAAAATGGGAACGGCGCGTCTGGGCGACGGCGCCGGTACAATGGTGATGCACGCAGCCGGCAACAACACCAGCCCGGTTCCTCCCATGCTTCCGCGGACTTTCGGTTCAACACCGCGCAATACCGCTACAATGAAAAACCGTGCTATCTGCCTAAAGAGGGTGTCGGCGTCCCGGCGGAACGCGTTGGCAATATTGGATACTCGATCTTAGGCAGCTGCCCGGTCAGCGAATTCAGAAACGCCACAATATCGTTCTCTTCCTTGTCGCTAAGCTTGGTGCCGAGCTGGATTTTAGCCATTACGCCGATCGCTTGCTTAAGGCTCCAAACCTGACCCGAATGGAAGTATGGGGCTCGCAAAGCGACGTTGCGCAACGGCGCGGCTCGAAAAACGTACTCATCGCTGACCGCCTTAGTGACCGCGAACCGGCCCTTGTCAGCAGTCGGAAGTAGGCTTGCGGCCGGCCTTTCGATCGCGCCAAACGGGAAATAATCCTGTCCACCAACGTTGATGCCGTTGTGACAAGAGGAGCATCCCTTTTCCATGAATAGCTTCAATCCTGCCTTCTGCTGATCATCGAGAGCGTTCGGATTGCCTTCGAGGTATTGATCGAAGGGGGCGGCCGGCGTAATCAGAGTCGCTTCAAACGCCTCGATCGCCTTCGCGAAATTATCAAAGGTGACCGGCGGTTCATCGTTCGGGAACGCCTTCTTGAACTTGACGACATAGTTGCGCTCATTGAGTTGATCGTATTGATCACATGATCTGCGGTCGCATTCATTTCGACACTCGCCTGCACGGGTCCCTTGGCTTGCGCCTTAAGGTCTACGGCGCGTCCATCCCAAAACTGCGCTAAATTAAATACCGCGTTATAGACGGTTGGCGCCCGACGTGGCCCCTGCTGCCATCCGTGACCGACCGAGGTCGGACCGGCATCGACTCCGCCCGTCCCAAGGTTATGGCAGGAGTTGCAGCTAATGATCTCACTGGCCGATATGCGTGGATCAAAGAAAAGCATCTTGCCGAGTTCGACCTTCTCGTGGGTGACCGGGTTGTCCTTCACCACAGGCAGCACCGAGGGGATTGCCTTGAAAATCTGCCTGGCAGCTGTCATCAACTCATCATCGGCGCTAACTTGTGATGAGGCCAGGATCGCAACGGCCACAATCGATAAATTATTCACAAGGTGAAGCACCCATCTCGCTGATTTCTTCATAATAGGTCTCATCGGCGCGTTCTCATTGATGCTTTAAGGACACTGATCGAAGACATGACCCGCGGCAGGCGCCCGCATCAAGTTGGCAGCCCTGGAGCCGCCGAGAACTCAATGAGATTGAGTCGAACCGCCTTCACGATGGCCTGGGTCCGGCTCGTCGTATCGAGTTTTCGCATGGCGTTCTTAAAATGAAAATTGACCGTATTCTCGCTGATCTTCAGTATCATCCCGATTGCCCATGACGATTTACCTTCTGCCGCCCACCGCAGGCAATCTTTTTCGCGATCCGACAGCGGGACTTTCCTGATGCAGCTGATACCCGAGGGCCGCGCGATTTCCGAAAATGCGAGGTGAAAGTGCCAGGCCAGTACATAAAGATGACTGATGCGATACTGCGGATCGGCATCGTCGACGGGGGATGCAAACGATGCCACAGAGATTTGGCCCGAGGGCCCAAATAACGGCACGCTCATGGCACGCTTCAAACCCGCCTCTCTGGCCTCGTCCAGTACGCGCTGCTCGCCTGATTGCAGTTGATATTGCTTGGCGAGTTCGTCCCACAGAAACGGCCCCGAAATCATTGGTGTTCGCCGGACCACCGGGTCGATGACATGGTAGTTGCGTTCAAAATAACGGTGGCACCAGTCAGGCGGGAAGTTCACGGTCACTGCGGGCGGCAGATACTCCGGTAGACGAGGCGGCTCTGCGCAGGTGAGTGCTCCGTAAGCGACTTCACTGAAGCCCTCCTCGCTCGCACAGCTCACAAGAAGATCGAACAGCGCCTTGATGGATTGCGTCCGCTTCGCGCATTCGATGAAGCTGAAAAGGTCCATGTGGCGCCTCACGAGACCGGCAAAAACAGCCGGCGTTTGCGTTCAATTGAGCGTGTCTTACCCAGCACCTAGTCCCGTTTTGCTCACCTGAGCCTTGGGCTCCGCTCCTCATACAGCTGAACACTCGTGAGCTATGACAAACGCTATTCTCGAATTCGTGGACTTTCGTGCATGCGCCCAAAAAGAACAGGTGAACCCAAACTGCGGGTACGCCGATCAAGCCGGGAGATGCAGCGGCCAACTACACTCGAACAGCACACCATAAACGTCGCTCGGATATCTCACTTTTTGTCGGTGGATGGCTAGCCGACGGCGCGGTAGATGCCGCATTCGATGCAGCCGTCTAGCTCCACCTTGCGATTGTCCTTCCTCGTGGCAACCCGGTGCTTGCTTTCGCAAGAGAAACAGCTGCGGCGACGGCGTTGTGCGCACCCACACTGACATGGCGACGGCCGAGATCGACGAGATCGCGCTAGTCGAACAGCTCCTCCTCGAGGCACAGTAACGGTTCGGCATTCATGGTTCAGCCTTGGTAGCTGGTGGTAACCACGATCAGATCTCAATGCTGTGGTTCCCTGTTTACCTGCGAACTTTCCGAATGCCGGCCACTTTTCCGGATCGTGCGCTGCCGTATTAGGCGCGCGCGAATACTGACAACACTCCGGCCCCAGCCTATTCATGCCGCACTTGGCTATAATTGCTGCGACGACATTGCAGGGCATCCCCGAGCCGACCGAGATGTCCTCGAATTTTACATCGATCGTGACAACCTCCTCAAACTTGCGATCAAGTTGCGCGAATGAAGCGGTTGACCCGCACCAAACGCGGCTATCAACGCTGCGATTGGCGCTGACGGTCTTGGGTAAGGACTCACCGGCATCTGGAGGCCGCCGAACTCGTCGCTTAGCACCGGAACTGCTCGCAGCGCGGGCGGATTGTAAAAGTTGAAAATCGTATGCCTTCCTCTGGCTTACGTAGTTATTGGCCGCGGGGCGCGCGCAGATCTGCGCGAAGTCGAAACCCTGCCTGACGCAGACGACACCGTACATGCAGTACTCCACAAGTTCCGAGAACCTAGGATGAGAACAGCAAGCATCGTACCAGTTGCGGCGCTCGCAAAAATCAGGCGTGAGGACAAACGCTTGAGAGAATTGGCGCTCGATTGCATCGCGTTAGCGATCGAAGCAATTGCGACATTGTCCGAAACGCGACAGGCCGTTTGCAGCAGCCGCGACATTAGTTGATATACATCAAGAAAGAGCGCGGCCTAAAGCGCGATGCGTTTTTCTCCCCCTCATCTGCGGGCCAGAGCGCTGCGCGCAACGAAGGTGAGCAGCCACAGCGTCACGAGACCGAAACCTCCTCACCCGGATTCCCCTAGACAATGCTTCTCACCACCATGAGCAAGTCGAGATCTCGGATCGTCGCGACTTCGAGCAGAGCAAGAGCTGCTGAGTTGACGACGTTTTCCGACTGTCAAACCGGGGTCGCTTTTTTGCACCTCCGCTCGCTCCGGTCGAACACCTTGCGACTGACAGAGCTTACTCCGGGCTCGCGCGACATCCTGTGTGGGATGGCAACAATTTGCGGCCCAGCCAACTACCAACACTAGTGATTGATCTAGATGATACGCATGTCACCTATCAGTTGAGATATACAGGATCGCCCGAGTGACTTGCCTTGACCAAGACCAGGCGACGCACGCCTTGAATGCGGCGGGTCAAACGCGCTCGCAAGAGGTCAGTATGCAGGATCAATCACGCTGTTCTCTCGCCATCAGTCTTGATCGATGTTCTGCCTCCTCACATGTCGAAATGCGGCGCGCTGAGATCTGCTCCAGCGACCTCTCCTTTTGGAGGCTCATGATGCACTCTCCGACGCCATAGCCAAGCGCAGGCTTCAAAAGGCGTCTGAGCGTCGGGCCTGTCAATTACTCTATCGCGATGCCAAAGAAGCTTCATATTGTCAGAGGGTCGAGCGCATCGTCGACTTGACCGAGCTGCCCGTGCTCGATGGCGGAGGAAGCCGTAGTAGATCGAAAGCTCTTCGCGCGCCTGAACGGACCGGTGCCGCTGCTGATCGTGGCCGAACGCCTACCCGAACCTTTATGCCGAATGGGTCAAGGCGCTCATGCAGTATCGGCATGATGATTCATGTAAACTACGGCATCCGCGCTGCCGCAAGCCGACCTTGCCGGATCACCGCTGGCACGAAGCTCATTTGCTCGTAGCATCCGATCTTTACGACCTCCCCTCGAGCTACATGACCGTCACGTCAACAAGGTTCATCACATCACCGCCGTCAATCGCCTCGCCGAAGCTCGGCGAAAATGAAGACTGGCTGCGGGAGGTCGCCAGTGATTGGATAGCCTGACGGCCGTTGGTTCGATGGCGTCGCAGAAATCGGCTTCAAGGCCTTCACCGACTGTAGAATCGAGAACGGATCGAGCTGATCAGGTTCGACAAGGAAAACCCGCACTGCTGAGACACCAACTGCTTCGCGTGCGCGACCTACGCCTAAAGGAACGCGAGATCAACGCATAGAAGGATGAAGGAGAACGAGAGACGGCCGGCATCGAAGACTTGAGGTCTGGCGGCGAACCAGACCTCAATTGCGCGGCGGAAGCTGAGCAGAACGAACCGCTAGCTACCATATTCGTGTAAAAGTATCGGCGCCCTTGAGCCTTTTCGGATAACCATTTCCGTCGACATAAAACAACGTCCAGGACGTTGGCATTTGAGAACCATTGGTCCTTCCGACCCAGCGCGTGAAGGAATTGCATCGAGCAAATGTTACGACGAAATACAGACCTGTTGGTTTAACGGCACCGGATGCAGGATATGGAATGCCCTGGCATTGGAAGCTCTGAGCATGATTTGTAAAAGTGCCTTGTATGTTCCCGTTGTTGGAAGACCATATAAACAACTCCGAGCCACGCTCATTCTTCCAATACGACGGAGCCGGAAGTCCCTGGGCCAAGACCTCACCGCAGAGCAACAGGAACTGAGCGGTCAGGAAAAGTCCTAGCAGTTTTTTCATGATGAGAACCCCAATCAATAAGCTCGCTTAAAAGTAGTAGTCTATATTACATTCTCGGCCTCTACAATGACTTATGCAATGCAAATCGATCATTCTTAGTACACGCGATAGAAGCCCTTTCAAGATGGGGGCTTTGCGTCGATAAACCTACTGCAGCGGCCAGCATATAGCAGAACTGAAGGAGAACCGCGGCAAACCTATTTCGTTCTGACGAATAGGCTATGCGAGGAGTACATCGCAGCCGAGCCGAACAATAACGGCAAAGACCGGTTCTACGAACTCTACCGCGCTTGGGAAAACCTCCTGCCGGTGACGGTGCGCCAGTCCAACGCCGCGAGAGGTTGCGGATGACTAGGACAACAAACCGCGTCGCAAGGCCTCCGCGACGCACTGGGCGATAGATGCTGCGCCAAGCTTGCGGCGGGCGTTCTCTAGGTGAAAGACTACAGTTCGCGGCGCAATCTGGACCAACACCGCGATATCCGCCGCAGTTTTTCCCTGTGCGATCCATGCAAGACATTGGCGCTCGCGCTGAGTGAGTTCGCTTCCGGCAAGTTTATCGGTGGAGGGTACGTCAAGCCTGGCGGCCACATGACTATGAAAATACAATCCGACGAGATGTACGAGATCCTTCCAGTCTGCCACGAGCCGTTCTGTTTGAACGTCACGGTCGTCCGTTGCTAGTGTAAATGCGGCCATCCGGCCAAATCCGCCACGGATCGGCATAGTGACGCCTGACCTTATGCCGAAGGTCGCCGCTTCATCGAAGAACCGGCGCTGCTCGCGGTTTCCGACCGGTGCTGAGCCCCCTCCTCCCCAACTGAACAATGCGTGCTCGACCCGCGCGCGGCGCACCACGGGATCGAGCTGCTGATACCCAAGCTGGAAATAACGGCTGGTCCAGGATTTGGGATAGGACGAAATCAAAGTCGGCGTGTCTCCGGTCAGGCGCAGATAGGCAAATCGCTGAAAGCCGAGCCTCTCTGTGAGACGCGTTGCGACCCGCTCGAATTCAACCGCTTCGCTTGCGGTTTGGATACTATCAATGAATTCCTGAAAAATGCTTTCGACCGGGTTCATTCAGGCTTCCACCCTTTTTGAACGCAATAACCGTGCTTCCTAATGACCTCACTGCGCATTTCGCGAACAAGATGTCTGGCCTGGTAGGCCGAGCGACCTCTCGACAAGAGTAGAATTCCGCAACGCCGCGCGCGCACAGGACGACCCTGCCCGTCCGCCAACGCATCTATGGAAAGCCATGCCTCTATCCTTTAGGCCGGAACTGGTTTCTGGCCGTATATTCTTGGGAAGAAATAGGCCGGTGACAATGTGAGGGACCGTTTTGATTTGGCAAAGGACTTGTTCGAAAGGCTTCGCAGGTGCTTGGGTGCCAGGTAGTGGGCGTTACTTAATCAAGACGCGCGAAATCTTTGCGCCCCCGATACGATATCGGCTGAACCTGGAACCAAAGAATTATCTCTGTACGTAACGTACGCAACGTTTCTTGATTTCGTCGCTGTAATCGAAATGCTTCACTTTCGTCCGAAGCGTACCAACAATTTCCGTCTGTTCCCTGCGGCGGCATAGTTCCTGTTTTCAGTTTGCTAGGCGGAAACAAGCCAAGGATGGAAACCCTGACATACGATACCGTTGGGTTTGCCTAGCCCAGCAAGAGCGGTCGGCAGTCGCTCTCTTGAGTGTCAGGAGGTGGGCCGGCAATTCATGTGGGAGATCAGATTCATCAATGTGTGTCTGGAGGAACTTCGCCAGCTCTAGCCAATGTAATGGCATCACCGGGCCGCAGGGGCTGATCTTGATGGCCTTGGCCTTGGCCTTGGCCTTGGCCTTGGCCTTGGCAGACCTGGATAGAGAAAACGGTGCTCCTGTCAACGTGGTGTCAAAATTGATGCGCTGACTCTTCATTCGTCACGACCCGATCGAAGCTGCTAGACAAAAAAAGGGTCTGCGGCGCACGTCCTCCACAAGCGATGCTGGGGTCGTACAGATGTCGCTGACGGACAAGACTGCAAAGGCATCTCGCGAGCCTCGCTGCACAACAGGGAGCGCTCCATGAATTCGTTTTTGGTGAATTCGGTGTTCGCGAGTTGACCGAGTTCGCTAACAGGCTCACTACACTCAGGCATCGGCTGGAGAAAGCTCGGTTGAAAGTCGCGCTGGATTTCTGAGGACCAAAACGCACAGTCCCCAGAAATGGCGCTCTGTCTAGCTCGCGTTAACTCCGACTCGAAACACAATACAGTTAAAGTAAAGGATGCCCGTGTCCTCCCAGGCCCCTCTCACTGTGGACCCCCACCAGCGGCTACTGGTTCGACGGGCATTGCCGTGTGGGTTCTGAGAAAGAGCCTTGATGGGCCGCCTCGATCTGCCGGCTGCCCTCAAGCGAACTGTTTCTTCGGATCCCACACGATGTGCCGATTGTCTCTCCTAGGGCTGGGTTCTGCGTCGCTTCGACCGAGAACAAACCGGGCATCGATCAGGGATGCCTTCAGCAAGTGCTGAACGCTAGCCACTCCTAAATCTAGCGTCTCCGGACGTAATGGCTTACGAGCGGACCGTTTCTCGAAGCACCGCGTAGCTCTAAGATTTTGGCGGAAGCGAGCGCCGCGCCTCTTGGTTAGCTTGGATCTCTCGAGCCGAACGGCGCGAGCGATACGGCGCGCTCAGCAGCAATAGAAAAATGGCCCTGTTGGCTTCATAGCTGGCAGCCGATCGGTCGATTCGTGAACCCGTCATTACCAGCCTGCCTTCGCTTGTGCAGACCGACCACAACCACCTTCGCCCGCGCTGTCTTAAGAAAACCTCGAAGACGGGAAATCGATCAGACACGGCATCAGCCCTCATGCCATAACCTCCAACTTTAGTCTGCATTCCTGCATTCTCAGTGTAACCTACGCCGCTGCCGGCCTGTTTGTTGCGCTCCGAAACCCGTAGAGGGCAGCAGACGTCTCGCCGAGGATCCGCTCTCGAGCGTCCTTGTCTGGAACGAGCTTCTCAAGCCATTCCAGGGTCTGCGCATAGGATGGCGCATAAGCGTGAGCAGCTGTCACGTGCGGCCATTCCGAACCCCACAGCAGCTGTTCCGGCCCGAGTTCCTCCAGCATTCTGCCGGCCGCTGCCTGGGCCCAACCATCCGGGACGCGTCCGATCCCCGACAACTTCACCCACATTTCGGCGCCCTGGCCGAGCCCAGGAGCCGCTCCAGGCGCGAATCCCAAGCGGGATCGCTGGCGCTGTCCGCAAGTCCGAAGCCTCGAAACACCAGGCGATGGCCGTCCGCCAGGAGCTGCTCTGCCAGGTGCTCACGTCCTTCGACGCCGCCAGACACCTCCAAGTGCAAGCCCAGCTGAAGGGCAGCCTCGAGTGACTCAGCCAGTGGATCGGCATCCTCGAGGGTTAGCGCCAGACCCCGGCGCCTGATCGGCCCCACTCATCGAGGACCTCAAAGGCCTGCGGTTGCACGAGGGGCGGAAATGAGTCTCACCGGCATTCGGGCCTGGCTCGCCTGCGCGAAGAGCTCCGTCGGGTCGCCGTTCAGGAAGGCGGGCTGAACCAGGACCAGCCCAGTGATCGCGCAATTGCGCGCGGCGCCTTCCAGCTCTTCCAAGGAGCCGTCGACGACCGGTGCGGCGCGTCGGGCCACTCGGCGGAAGGCGTGGACCTCACAGTCGATCCTCATGGAGCACCCTCGCCGCAGAGCACGGCCGGCAGAGCGCCCGTGCGGCGGGCATAGAGATCCTCCAGCTTCTGCTCGATGACGCGACGAGCAACGCCCTGCTGCGCGTCCGAGCTGTGGCGCTCGGCCTCCATGATCTCGCCGATAGGGCCGAGTTTTGAAATGGAATACTTCTGTACCACTGCAAATACGGGCCAGCTGTAGATGCGCATTAGGTTATGTCTTCAGCTATGTAGGTCTTAGTTGCGAAAAACGATAAGTGGAGAGGATCTGGTACTCTCGCAGCTTGCGCCCATTCGGAAGGCTGTGGGCTCCTTGACCTTTACGACCATCTCGTTCGATGCAAATACCTCGCAAGCGGAGTCCAGAATCGTTGTGGTCTGTTGCGCTGCCTGCGCCGGCATTTGTGTCGACCGCCACTCTGAGCCGGCTGCTATATATTCACAGGACGCAGGCGCAAGGCCAATACGATTGATTGCTTTGGGAACACCGATCCTTTGTTAGCAATCTCCTTGGACTTTCTAATCGGGATAGCAGCTTGCTTGTCTGCAAACTTGCAAAGCAGGCCGCCGATGGCGCATAAACTCAGCGTTTTTGCTGCGATTGCGCAGGATTCCAAACAGAACGGCTGCTTCCTCATCCTCGGGTGTAGTCGGTGTTGCACGCGCGAATGCTTGGCGCTGGTAGCTGAGATTTCCGGCACCCGTGGCGGGGGAACTGGATCGCAAGCCGAAGATGGTGGACAGCGACAACGGCAGCGAACTCACCAGCAAAGTCATCCATTTGGGCTGGGGACATCACGGCCATCAACAGAAAGTGGGATGGACCTCGTCCAATTTATTAAGCCACGCAGGGTCAGTTTTGCACGAAATTCAAGACGTGAATCGCTCAGGAACGAGAGGCCATAACGAAGCACACCAAGGGACAAGTTGTCTGCATGCGAGATCTCGGCCTTAGCCGGCACCTGGCGCGCGAAGCGCGTAGTATCAAGATGAAGTGGCCGATTGGCGGTCGGCTCCTGATCATAAGTCGATCACCGATTTCCGAAAGGACCATGGCGCGGCGATCCGGAAGGTTGTAGAGGCTGCCAACAACCGCGACCGCAACTTCACGCATGCCAAGATGGCGAACCTAGCCGACATTCCTGTCTAATCGGGGGCGCAAAACGCGTGAGAGCCGTCATATCCGCATCCACAGGTGCGGACCTGGGTAGTGGCGATTCAATCCGGAACCGACCACGACCGCTCCACCTCAAAGCTAAACAAAGAGATCAGATAGTCCCGGGATGATGATCGCGACCTGAGGTTCGTTGGCCTCATCGTCGGTCAACTCTTTGGTCGTCACGCCATTCGCATATCGAGCGGTTATCCGGATCAGATCTCTGCTTCCGAAGCGGAATCTCGCTCATCGAAGAGGAAAATAGGCGCCAGGCTCAACAGCCGTACTGCAGCGATAGCAGCCGCCAGATCTACATAGATCGAATGGTTACCGTCGAGATAGATGATATCGAACATTCCCGATGCCTGGCCAATCTGATCAAATGAACAGGTATGTTCCCGCAACATCCCTAGAAAACCTGATGTCTCGATGGGCGATACCGGCCGCGGCCAAGTCGGCCCAGCGTTCGGCCGCAAGTATGTTCGAATCTAAGCCCAGGTAGCGGACGCCGAAGTCGTAGATGGTCCTGGACCGTTCCTACCTGAAGGCCGGCCCTACGCCGATCTCAGGAAAGCGGCATCCGGGATTCGTGTCCAAGCATCTCGAGCGGACGCGCATGAACCGAGTGCCGGTGCCCAAGGTAGTTGCTCGGCAGAGGATGGCACGCGTCAGATAGCAGTCGTGACGCTCAATGTTATCAATAAGCTCCAGTTGCTCAGACATCATTCCGGCGTGGCCCAGGCATTATCCAATGCCGCACTTTCGGTGCGGCCGCGACCAGCACGATGGCCAACGTCACGCCGCTGCGAACGAGAACGGGCAGCACGGATACAGCTTGAGGGCGAGCGATCCTATCTACAATCCCCTTCTCGACGTCAGGACGACCAACACGCGACATCGGTGGCTCGCCGGGGCCGGCGACGTTCGCAACTCCGAGCCTTGCTCGAGAGTCGAGCCGTAAGCCCGTGCAATCGCGATGGATGCCGTCCGCATCAAAGGCTGACTCGACATCATGACGCCGCAGGTTGAGCGTTCTGAGCACGTCGTAGCCTAGCCCGCGCCTCACCAGTGCATCGACCGAATAATCGCTCGACGATACTATCGGCTCCAGCCAAACGGCGTTCGGCGAGAGCAAGACCCTGCGGCCTCGTCAGTCGAGTGTGACGCTGCGCTTGTTCGGTTTATGATGCAGAAGCTCACCGCCTTCTCGTAGATCTGGCCATTCACGTAAGCAGGCCGCCAGTTGAGACCGCGCCACCTAACAGGCCGAGCAGCACCAGCGCAATGGCGGCGATGTCCTTGCCGAACACGGCGATCCGTTCCGGTTGAGCCGTCTTTTGTGCATATAGCGCCTCGAGATATGGGACCCAGCTCTCCGCGGCTCATCATCGCCGCTAACAATCCGGGCGCGAGATCCTCAATTTCGCACACCCGCGCAGCAGCCGCTCCATCGGCGAGCACTGCCTTCAGGCGGGAGCCAATCGATCGGCAGAGCTCATGTCTATGCCACGCCCCGTTTCTAGGCTTGCCACGCCAGTCTGGAAATAATGCATTCCGGCACAACATAGCGACTATCGATCTTGGTAGTTTCAAAGTTCGACTCCCCATGTAGTCTGAGCCATACGCAAGGATACTCGGGCCAGTGAGAAGACATTCGGAGATCAAGAAAGGAGTCGCAATGTCGGCACTTCGATGAATCTACCATATTTGGCGTCGTCAAAAGTGATTCTACGTCCTGGCTAGGCGGTGTACTAAACGCGGTGGCGTGATGCACCGCCGCTGAAGTCGCTTTGCTACTAAAGCGACGCGACCGCTGCAGCAGCAAATTGACCGCGGTCGGCCAAGAAGAGACCCATGCAACGCGGGAACTGTCGACGGGCCGCTTGTGTTTGGCTGACGTCTTGCGCCCCATAGTCCCGGATCTTTGTATCGATTCAGGTGCATTGCCGAGCAATTCGAGTGCAATCTGGTAGCGTTCATCTCGGATCGCAAGTTCATGCGAGGATTGATTGGTCAATTTTTGCGGTAAGCTCTTGCTATGGTTTGCAGGCGAGGGGAAGAGAAATGCCGGACATTGTCGTAACTGACGTAATCGCTTCTTGTGCCATCAAGGCAATCGATGGAAGTCTTGAGGACTTCATTGATATTACCACAGAGACTAGCGCTAGCCGTCCCCTTGCTGTGGTCTTGAGGGATCCCGAAACCCAGCGCGTTCTAGGCGGTGCGATAGGATGTTCATCGTTGGAATTGTTGTTCCTCGACTTATTTTTTTTGCCAGAGGAATTTCGAGTTGGCTGGGGAACAAAGATTTTACGGAATTTGAAGAAGAAGGTCGACGGCGTGGCTGCCGGTCGGCGTTCCTCTACACGATCGGTGTTCTGGCACCGGATTTCTACGCGCGAAACGGATGGATGACCTCCGGCTGAATACCTTGCGACCCACCCGGAACATTCCGGTTTCTTATGACCAAGAACTTAGGGGCATCCTCATAGGTCTTCCTCTTCAAAAGCTTCTTGTCGATCAACTGTATCCTACTCCTGACAACTTGGAGTACGGCCGCGGCGGCGCGTCAGCCCCGACGGCGTCCAATCGAGCTCTCGTCGGTTCGCACTCAGTCTCTATCCAGTTGCGCCGCTCTCGATCTCACCAGCCTCAACTGCCATGAAGTCACATACGTCCTGACCGAAATTCGGAAAATTGCACTGGCTACGCAGCGTCTGCGGCCGGCTTAGGCTTGCCATGTAGGACGGACTGCAGGGTCTGCAATCAAAGCATTTTAACAATAGAGAAATTTGCACGAGTACATGCTCTGTTCGCACCAGAACCCGGGCACGGGAATAGGCATTTTCCCCCTATTCGCAACCATAGACGACTTGTTCCCCGTAAAGACAAAGCCAAGGTGTCTCCGGTAGATCATGGCGCTGCCCAGTCAAGAAGAAGAGACACGTTCCCATTGAGGCGACTCTCCGATCGGCGGACCGCCCCGGCGCCTGATTGTGGAGTCTGCTGTCGCAACTGGTGGACCTCGCGCGCGAAGAGAAGAGCACGTATTCAAGACTGCACCGATGTGCAGCAATAGTGCGGTGACAGACACCGAATAATGTGATGGACCGCTCGATTTGGCGATAGATTGTTCCGAGAACAATACGCCATTCAACCCGAGTTATCGGCTCGAGAACTGCCTGCGCTATCAATCGCGCGCCGCCACCGCAACTCCGGCGGACCTCCGCCTGACCATCGTCCCTGTGAATGGGGCACGATACGGCGACTGTGCGCTTAGGAAACAGCCTTGGTCTCTGTCTATTGCTAAGATCTGAAGGTGATCAGCAACTCGATCGATTGCTGCATGGCGATTTTAATTACAGGGGCCAGGCCCGCGAGTTACAGCGAGCGGTCTTGTCCAATGTGGTCTGATATCATCGCAGGGAGAGTATTCGTGATAGCAATTCGCGAGGAGCTTTAGGCGGGCGAGAACCGCATGATGCCGGATAACACCATCGCTAAGGGCGTCCTGGTGAGGACACCGTCTTCCTCAAGCACACGTCAAGCTCGGCACGAGAAGAGACCGGCATCATGTTCCTCCGTCTTCGTTGCGTCATCCATGTCCGATTGAAAGCCCTGATGTCGGAAAGCCGACACGGCCATTCACGGGGCCGTTGGCAGGCGCGCGTTTTCGAGTGGCACGCCGATTGCTGGGTGAGAAGAGAGCCAGCAAAGAGGTGGTTTCATGCCAGGGTTGCCGATGAAGCTTTCTCGATTGATCCTCATGAATGCGCTGACGAAGTTTGTGCTTGGCGCCAAAGCGACAAACGTCAATGTCGCAAGTGCCGCAATCTTCACCGAACTGGACCAGGAGATTGCTGCAGCTTTCAAACAGAAAACCGATGATGAGGCCGTGCTGAGCTTCGGCGCAAGCAGATGGTTTTACAGCCAGATCATGCCAGGCGCCGTTCCAGGTACTTCTCTCGGCCGAAGACCTTCGCCAAAAGGAAACTGGTCAAGGATGGTCTCGCCGATCTCGGAAGCTGCATCACGTACACGATCAGCACGCTCGAGCTAGGCAGGAAGGCCGCGAATTTCGTGAACAGCGCTGAGATAGTCGAGTCACCAGCATCAATTAAGCCGCTGACGTTTGGCTAAGGATGCTCTTATGAGACCGGCATGGCCTTCCCCCATACTTGATGGGCAGATACTCGAGCGCAGTAAGTCAAGCATCGTGCAGGCTGCCGCTGGATGGAGCAGGTGTCGGCTAAAGAAGCATAGCTATCGAAAGTCCTGGAAGGGTTATGACCATGAAGCTCGTCGAACCTCCTTCGTGCAGCCCCGCAGCGCCAACCGTCTTTGTTGGCAGGAATCACCGCGGCAAGTGGGTTGCCCGCGAAGAAAACGGCTTTTTCGGCGGCCTGTTCGTGAACCGCATTCACGCGTTCAAATACGCGCTGTTCGAGAATGGCCATCATCCGGAAACCATCGTCGAGGTATCGCGCGAAATCGAGCTCGATATTTTCGCCAATTCGCAGATCGCCAGCACGAGGCGCGCGACGTGATACGTCGGTGTAATTGAGAGACCGAGTGGTTGAGCTCTGCTGCGCGTCCATGAGGAGCAGATAGTCAATAGCGTTGCCCTGACGCGGCCGTCCAGTTTGGATGTGAGCATCATAGGCGGAAACACATGGACGTCGATCTCTCGCTAAGAGGACGCGGATTTGGTCGAGGCACCACTCCCGCGATATGCCCCTCCGTGAGAGCGCCGCCGAGTGCCAGAAAGACGAAGGAGGAGATAGTGACCATTCAAGAGCAGGCCTCCAAAAACCGTGCCCCCGAATATCCCGCAAAACGGATATTCGGCGACCGCTGTTCGCCGCGTGGTTTCACCCAGGATCAGATCCCGGAAGGGTTCTGAAGACCTTCTTCGAGGCGGCTCGGTGGGCTCCGTCGGCTCTTAATTCCCAGAGCACTACTTGGGGCACTAAGGGCAGAAGAAGGGCGACATGATTCAAAGGGACCCAGAACGACGTCAGCTTCGGAGACGAAATGAGATCTTCTCACATGTCTTCTGAAACTCTCTCTCCTCCTGCCTCGAACAGACTTCGGACCCGATCGAGGCAGAGACGGGCCCGCCCTCCAGATTGCCACAAGGCGGAAGCTGCCTCACTTGAGCATCGAGAACCGTCGATATGGAGACGGTTCGCCCATGGTCAGCCCGGTCAGGCGCATTCAAGCGCATGATTCTCGACACTCTTCAGGAGAGCTACCTGCGTCAGGTATTGCGCGCATCGGTTGTTCGCCTGGTATCTCTTGAGAGCTGGCGAGTATATTGATTCTCATGTGGTCGAAGATGATGGGGAGCGGCTTATTGAGTAACATGGCATCCGCCTGCCTTGTACACCGACGGCGAAGCAGAATCTGGGCCAGTGGATTGCAGCGGAACCGCTGCCGGTTTTTAGGAGCCCAATGTCGCGATCCAAACAGCATGGCGAGTTCTTGATATCGGCGCTTTCAGACGGCAGGCCGCCAGCAATGACCCCGCGATGCTATGCGTTCAACGCGAGGATCTCCGCCCCGATCGGCCGCCAGCGGCCAACCGGCCATTCAGTAAAATCGAGCGGCGTTCCCGTACTAGGGCGACCGCTGCCTCGCGCTGGCAGCAACACGAGCGCAGGACCCGGCCGCCCGCTGCTGCGGCGATGAAGCTGCATTGACATAATCGTCAATGCGATCCCGCGAGTGATAACTCGCCGCAACTATTTGGGCACACGAAGAAAAAGCTCGAACTGACCATATCCCTACACGCTACGGTCCGTTCGGCGTCATGTCCCAAAGCCGACTACAAGTACGCGCGTTTTGTAAGCCTCCGCGAGAGGCAGCATAGCAAGATTGCGGCGGCGCCATTCTGGGGCTGCAACCACCTCGATTTGACCGGACACACGCGCAAGCTATCGCCATCGCGACGTCCGTGTTTTCCTGTCGTTAGGCGAGTTACCAAATATCAATCGCTTCCCAAGCCCGAATCACCGGCGGACCGTAGGCTCTGGCGGAAGATCACTTAGCGGCGTGACGCTGCAAAGCACGGGCGATACATCGTGCACTTGTTGCTTTGATTATGTGCGTACCTCTATCGCGTCCAGCATGTCTTGATGGCTATCGAGAAAGCCCACGAACACATCCACGATGAACTCGGCGTCGGAGCGCGTCATCGGTGTCGAGATCGAAGCGGCAGCGCCATGCGGCAGGATGATGCCATTCTCCGCAAAAAAGCGCGTGAGCTGCTTCATCAGAGTTGCTCCGGCAGGCGTGGGATAGATATCGCGATAGTCATTCGGGGTTCGTGCCAGCGGATGGATGCGAAAGAGTGAGGCGGCTCCGGTCACACTCAGCGGCGCCCCCCGGTTTGAGATGGCCCGGTCAATCTCGTCCCGGACAATCTTTCCTAGAATCTCCAGGTTTGCAAAAGCCGCATGGTCTAGATGCCGCATTGCGGCCAGCCCCGCTGTCATGGATAGAGGATTGGCGGAAAATGTACCGCCTTGCGGAAGCAGTGGCCGACCCGCTGAAGCATCGAATACTTTCATCACGTCCTCCCGGCCGCCGATTGCTCCAACCGGCAAACCGCCGCCGATGATCTTGCCCATCGTGACGAGGTCCGGAACAAGGCCGTAGCGGGCGGAAGCCCCCTGGAAACTCTGCCTAAGATTCAGGACCTCATCAGCAATCACAAGAATGCCGTTATTGCGAGCAACTTCCTGCACCGCAGCGATGAATTCAGACTTCGGCGCAACTAGACCACCGCGGCTTGGCATCGGATCCAAAATGACGGCGGCAAGATCGTGCGCATGCAATGACATCAACCGGCGTACGCTTTCAACATCATTGAAGCGGAGCACAACAACTTCATCGAGCACGCTCGCAGGCATCCCGCGATAGATGGCCGTGGACTTGGGCTCAATTGCGTCACCCCAATTGTCCGGTGTCGCCGCTTGGCTGACCTCGGCCCAGTCATAGGCGCCATGATAGGCGCCCTCGAGCTTGGCAATCTTCGAACGTCCGGTGAAGACCCGCGCGGCTTTGATCGCAAACAGCACGGCCTCAGTCCCCGTATTGACGAAGCGAACACGATCAATCCACGGAATGCGGCCGCAAAGTAGTTCGGCGAGTTCGATCTCGCTCTCCGTCGGATTTGCGAAACAGCTGCCGCGCTGGAGTTGATGGGTTAGTGCTTCCACAACGGGCCCGAAGGCATGTCCATGGATCAATGTCGTGAAGTTGCAATTAAGGTCGAGAAACCGGCGGCCGTCGACATCGAACAGATAGCTGCCCATCCCACGCTCGATGTAGAGTGGTGTTGGATCTCGCTCAATCGTCACTCGCGAAGTGCCGTCTGGGAAAACCTTTTGCGCCCGGGCAAAGCTTTCGTTGGACCGCGGCCTGGCGCGCGACAATCCAGCCGCCGTATTGGAACCTGCAATCTCCTGGTTCACAACATCCTCCTTGATCCTTTTTGGCATTTTTGCTGAGTGGGCCGACCAACACCCCCTCCCCATGCCAGGACTCCGGGCCCCGCTAGTCGGCGAGTTGTTCGGACGTGCCAGAGGGCTCTCTGGAGTAACATCGAGCCAATTTGAGCATCGCGGCGACCAGAAAATGACTTGAATTAGATCAGCCGCCCCTCGTGCCGAACCGTCGACCTTCGGTTCGTGCTCTCGACTTTCGACATTCGGCTCGGTACGTCTCATGTAACTTGGAGCGCCGATGGTAGGGAGGTTGCTGGTAGGCGCGCCTCGCGCGTGCTCCGCAATAGCCGCTTCGGGATTGTGGGGAGTGTCATCACTTGGCGACTGCGTGTGTGGCGGGCTCTGCTGGTGTCTTCAGATTGCCTTCACCACAGTTTGTACGGCGAGTTGCTAGCTGACAGTACACACACATAGTGGACCGAGATACTACCTACTCTGGTGAGAATAGTGCCTTTGACTCTTGAGAACCGTCTCGCTACGCATCAGCTTGAAAGCGGCGCCAAACAATAAGAGCCGCCTACTCGTTTATGCAGCACCGGTCGGCGAAGTCGGACTTGAGACAATATTTTTCTCTTCTGTCCCTAAGTTTGGCCGCCAAGCTGGATTTCAGTCACCACGCCAACGCTCGGCCCGAATGGAAGTTTGAGGCTCGCAACGCGCGTTGCCTACAGCGCGGCGCATCGTATTCGTCCGCTTGCCGCCTTGGTGATCGCGCATCGGCCTACTCGGCAGTCGGAAGGAGGCTTGGATCCGCCCTTTCCGGCTTACGCACGAGCAGGCATATTCGTTTTAACGATCGCAAGCAGTCTGAATCTGAAGTAAAATCGCCCGGTGGCTATGGCCGATAGCGCACCCACTCTGACGCTTGGTGTAGCTGCTCCGCACGCACCTGCTGCGGAACACTGAATAACAGGGCCACGATGAATCTCTAACCAGCGGGCTGACCGATCTGCCCAGCCTGAGAGTTCGCTAATCTGATGTAGTATCGATTCTTCAGCCTGGCGATACCGTCGTTGTTTTTGTGAGCTCCCCTTCCGAAAGCATCACCGTACCGATGATACCGTCCTTAGCCAAGTGCGCGATCTCTGTGTCCAAAAGAAGCCCTGATAGAATCTCTCTGTTATGTTGTCCAAGCGTCGGTGCCGCGGCGCGGATTGCATAGGGCCCTTCACCTTCCCGAATGGGCATTGACGGCTGCGGATGCGAGCCAATGAAAGCGCGTTCGACTTGTTGCAGATACCTGCGCGACCTGAGATGCCGATCGCTGAGCAGATCAATTGGCAGGCGGGCCACGCCGGCCGCAATCCTTGCCGCCTGCAACTCGGACATCGCCTGGTCCGCGTCGCGGGTGATCGTCCAGGCTTCGATGCCTCTTTCGATCAAGTCCTCGATATCGCGCCGAGCTTCAGCAGATTTCAGCGACACGTCTGTGGCCCAATCTGGTCGACCGATAAGAGCGGCAAGCCTCTGCCACATATGCTCGTCGGTCGCGGTTACCACAATCCAGTTGTCCTCACCGGCACACCGGAAACAGCCATGCGGTACGAACTCTGGATGTCGATTGCCGTATTTGGCCGCCGGCGCACCGTCGATCGAATGGATAGTGATCCATGGCGCCGCAAAGGGCATCATGCATTCGATCTGCGCAAGATCAATGAACTGCCCCCGCCCTGTGGTGCGGGCGTGAATAAGCGCAACCAGAACTGCAGCGCAGCCGTTCAACCCACCAACGGCATCTCCAAACGCGACGTGGCTCATCACAGGTGGCCCGTCGGCCTTGCCGACCACGCTCGGCAACCCAGAGCCCTGCTCGAGAGTCGAGCCGTAGGCCCGGCAAGTGCGACGGACGCTGTTCGTGCCAAAGGCGGACATCGACATCATGACAAGGCGAGGGTTGAGCGTTCTGAGCACGTCGTAGCCAAGCCCGAGCTTTGGCAGCACATCGACCGAATAATTGTCGACGACAATATCAGCTTCCGCTGCAAGCCGCTTGGCGAGAGTGCACCCCTGCGGCCGCGTCAGGTCAAGGGTAACGCCGCGCTTGTTGCGGTTCGCCATGCAGAAACGCGCCGTCTTTTCATACATCCGGTCCTCGATGTAAGCAGGGCGCCGGTCGACGCCGCGCCACCAGTCCGGGTACTGGATGGCTTCGACCTTGATGACGTCCGCACCGAGATCAGCCAATGTGCGCGTGCACAACGGACCGGCCCACCCCATCGAGAAGTCGATGACGCGAATCCCCTGCAATGGCGGCCCGCCTGCATCGATGCAGCCGGACGATACCGCCCCAGTGCCGGTGAGGCGTCTTCCTGTATTCGCGAAACTCTGCTGCTCGCCAGGAGCCGGAACCTTGCCGCCCCTGCGCGGCGGCGTCAACGTCAGCCTCTGCATCGAGCCAGCTGTCTGGCCCTCTTCTTCGCCAAGCAGGACGGGCACGATTGCGCCGCGCTCCTTCTTCTCCGCGTCCTGCAGCAGATCGGACATTTCTGGTACCGGGACGATCGGGATCTTGCGCTTCAGTCCTTCTGCAAACCACTCGTGCGCTGTCCGCGTTTTCAGCCTCGGGATGAACTGTCGCTCGATCTGTTTTATCTGTTGCAGACGATCCGCGCCGAGGACGAGAGTCGGATCGTCACGCAATTCGGGCAGATCGAGCATTTCGCAGAACGCGCGCCATTGCGCCGGAGTGATCGTTGTGACGCCGAGCCAACCATTTTTGGTCTCGTAAATGCCGACCGGAAAGTTCGGCCAGAAGCGATTGACGCCAATCCGGCGCATCACGTCGCCGCGCTCATACGCTTCGAACATCTGATACTCGCTCAAAGCGAGGCTCGATTCAAAAACACTGAGAGACCACGACCATCTTCTCCAACCGGCTTTTTCTTCCGGAATCGTCGAAGAAGCCGCGGCGATGAAGCCCCACAGACCGGCCATGATACCAGTCTGGAAATCTGGTGCGTGCAATGGCGGGCCCTCGACCGCTCCAGCCAGCTTGATGAGGCCGGCGAGCGCGCGGACCGTCGAATCGGTTGCGGCGAACTCAGCATAGGGTCCCTCGCGGCCAAACCAGCTTGCTTCGAGGCAAATCAACCTGGGACGTTTCTGCCGAATCGCGGCAAGATCAATGGAAGGGCAATCCGCGGGATCAATGTCGCGGCCATCGATCAGAATATTGCAATCTTCGATCAGTGCGGTCAGCTGCGGAATCCCGTCCGGGTCGGTGGCATCGATGACCACACTTGACTTGTTGAAGTTCAGGAATGAAAACCACGCGCTCTGGCCAGAAGGCGTGAGTGGCGCGCTACCGCGGAGCGGATCTCCACCTGGCGGCTCGACCTTCTGAACATCGGCGCCGAAGTCGGCAAACAACCGCGCGCAATAGCTGGTCGCGGCCGAGCTACCGATCTCGACGACTCGCAGATGCGAAAACACTTGCGTCGAGGGCTCCATTTTCCCTGCCATCCGATACTCCACAATGCCACTTGCTCGCGACGGGAGCCTGGAGACGTGGCAAGCGCGGCGCGTCTTACCAGGCGATTGGCGGAGGGGCCGGCACTGCGATCCAGCGCAAACAAGCATTGATCGAACGCTGGCATCTTCCTGGAACCGATGACCTCGTTGATCTTTCGCGACCGGCGATACTGACGTGCCGTCAGCATAGAACCCCGCAACTTCTCACATCGAAATAGACTTAGGGCACAGATCAGTGACTTTCTCTGTCTCCTCCTCGCGGAAGGCAAGCCGCACGGAAGTCTCCCCACGCCGCCGAATTCGCTGCTCAGCGCAACCGCGGCAAAGGAAAAGGCATGAAAGCCCAACCACGGGAGAACCCCGCCGCCCATTGGCCTATACGCTCCGGTCGCATCCATGTTCACGCCCGACTGTATGCCGCATTTGCGCGGCGTGAAAATCGAGCATTCCGTGAGCCTGAGCCAGGCCAGCACTGTGCTGTCGGCGATCAAATGCGATATGCATCGGCTTACGCGGCGAACTCGCCGCCTGTGATATCGATAGTTGCGCCGGTGATAAAGCCCGCAGTCGGCGAGGCCAAAAAGGTTACGACGCGCGCCACCTCTTCAGCAGTTCCAAAACGGCCGACCGGAATCCTGCTGAGAGCAGAGCGGTTGACCTCGGCCTCGGGTGGTCCAGTCAGATCGCTGAGAACCCGTCCAGGAGCGATACAATTGACCGTAATACCGTGTGGAGCGAGATCCCGCGCAGCAGCGCGGGTTAATCCGACCAGCCCCGCCTTCGACGCGGCATAATGTGGCCCAGCGATCATCGGCATGGCACGCCCCGCGAGTGACCCGACATTGACGATGCGTCCATAGCCTTTCGCGATCATTGCTGGCGCCAAGAGCCGTATGAGAATGAAGGGGCCGCTGAGATTGACATCGATGACCCGCACCCATTCATCGAGGGACGTCTGCGAAAGCCAAGGTGCATTTTGGTCCACGCGCTTGGGGGAAATGCCAGCATTGTTCACCAAGATCGCTATTTCGCCCCAACGTTCCTGGATGTGGTCAACAAATCCCTGCACATCGTTATGTCGAGTTACGTCGATCCTCTCCGCATAAACTCGATCTTCCGAACAGCCGAGAAGATCAAGCGCCCGCTTCACATGTTCTGCTTTTGTCGCCACAAAGGCGACGCGATAGCCATCGGCCAAGAACCGGCGCACGATCTCCAGTCCGATTCCACGTGCTCCTCCGGTTACAAGCGCAACGCGCCGGTCGCTCTGGCCGCTGCGTATTCCTGGCTTCAGCATAATCAGACCGTCGCAAACGGCGTCACGAGCGAGTAGCGCCCCGTCGAGAACATTGGCCAAAGCGGTCCGGACACGGCTTCGGCGTTGATCAATGGATCGAGGCTTGACACGCTTTCATCATGCGTCTCGGCATAAGATGATAGCAACCGTATCGGGCAGCTCCACGAATTCGTCGGCTGAATCATCACATCACCTCAGAGGGTATGGCTTTCCGGTCGTTCGGCCACTGCTTCCAAGATGCAGTCGCACAATCGCTCAATATCGTTTTCTTCATGATCGGCCGTAATGCACACCCGAATCCCTGCCTTTCCTTGCGCGACCGTCGGAAAGAACGTTACCGAAGTGTAGAAGCCGGCGTCGAGAAGCTCTTTGGCGATTGCAATCGCCTCGGTTTCCGATCCTATTGCAATCATTCTGATGGGAAACGAATTTCCTTGCTGAGCGGTTGCAACATGACGATCAAAGGCCTTGATACGTTGCGCTAACCGTCTCTGCCGATCGCCGAGTTCTGCCGAGCGGTGAATCTTGCACGAGCCAAGCGCCGCACCAACCGCCGCCAGATTGGGTGGCACCGAGAACCCATAGGGAATGGAGTACCGTCGAAACAGAGCTTCTTGGTCAGCCGTTCCGAGCATCACCATGCCGCCTGATGCGCCGAAGCCCTTAGCCAGCGAGGCTACTATGATCGTGCGATCACCCAGCACTTGCGGAAACTCAGAGCGAGCAAATCCTTCGCCTTGGCGTCCGAAGATCGATATGCCGTGAGCATCGTCGATATAGAGAAAGAGCCCGTACCGTTCCTGGAGTTGGCGCAGTTCCTTGATGGGCGCGTTCCCTCCCATGGAGTAAATACCATCGCATACATAAGCGACCACTGGATGTTCGCGGCACAAGCGTTCGAGAGCGTCGATGTCGTTGTGCGCTATCGTTTTCAGACGCGTTTCATCAGCAACTACCGGCTTGTGATAGGCCAGGGATATGTGCGCAAGGCGGTCGAACACGACAAGCGGTTTTGTTCCGCCTGTCAATTGGCCCGAAGCAAGGAGGGGCATCGTACCTAGATTGGCGAGCATGACAGTGGAGAAGGCGATCACGCGTGCGCAGAACATCTCCGACAGGATTGTTTCAAGTTCTGCCAGAAGATCGAAATTGAGCCGCGTTCGTGCGCATGACCAGTGCAATGACCGATGCGCCTCGATCGCGTCGATCGCGCCAGCTACGATCACGGGATGATTGTCCAAGCCAAGGTAGGAACATCGCACGAAATCAATTTTTTCCACCCGACCTTCAAGCGACCCCGCACCCAAAACAAAGGCACGTCCAGTCGTCGAACGTCCATGGACGGCCATGAGGCCCGCCTCATGAGCTGCATCGAAATACGGACGGCTCTTATTGATCATGTAAGCGGTGTTCCGAAAATGTCCGGCCGGCCGACCATCCTCAGAGAGCGGGCTCCGCTGTGGCATTTGGTTCTCCGTTCTATTTGCCAAGCATGCAGATCCGACGGCTCAGCTGAGTAGCATGGTAGACGCTTCGGCGACCGCTCACACTGAATTCTCTACGCGCAGCTCGATCGTTTCCTTAATTGGATAGAGACTTTATATCGGCGCGATCGCTTGGGCAGCTACCAACTCGGATAGCTTATATTTGACAGAGTCGAACAAGACGCTGAGACGGAGCCCGGACACGATGGCCACACTCCTCTCACGGATAGAATGAAACCGCGCACACCGAATAATCAGCGGGCACAGCTGCAGCTCTCAAAGATCGCGGCCTGAGTGTTGATGCCTCTTGCTCGCCGCACCCGGGTAGCGATGGGAAAACTGAGCTGGTCCCGGCTGTCTGCACAGAATCTCCGCGTTGATAAATGGAGGCTCTGCCGGGGTTAGGCCGCCATGCGGATTGGCAGCCGGTTGAAGTAGGCTTGATCCGGAGTGCCGCCGTCAAGGCTCGATTTTGGACGTCGGTCATTGTAAGAGTCGAGGTATCGGCCGATCGAGGCGCGGGCGTCGGACACGCTGTCGTAGGTCCGCAAGTAAACCTCCTCGTATTTGACGCTGCGCCACAGCCGCTCGGCGAACACGTTGTCCCGCCAAAGCTCCTTTACCGTCCATGCTGATAGCGATGCCGTTGCTGGCGATCACGCCGGGGAAGGCTGAGCCGGTGAACTTATCCGGTAATTCACCTCGGAGCAGGCGTAGAAACTTTTTGAACATGAATGTTGAGCTGATTGCTGACGTTTCGGCGCGTCCTGCTGGCTCACTTCAAAAGCCTTCCGGGAAGAAGCCCTTCTTCCGGGAGAAGCGAGGGATGTCAATAGCGAACAAATGGCCACGAGCATCAGGGGGTTGAAGTTGGCCGCACCAAGATCAGCGGAACTCGTTCTGATGTAGTCGCGCACGGTGCACTAGCACCAGTCTATTTGGCCGTGGCGTACGAAAAAATGACTGCCGCACCGCTTCTGACGCCGGACTGACGGCGTCAGACTGATTGTCCCGTCGGGGTGTTGCTGCGCCCTCCAGCAGGGGCGGGCTTGCGTCAGGAGATTGAGTTCAATCACGTCCTTGCAGCCACACGGGCATAACATGGCCGCGGCCCAGAGATTGTTGTCCTCGCCAGCGAGGTAGACTTTTGCCGGGACGAGCTTTTCGGGAATATCCTCGACCCGGACGTAATCAAGCAGTTGCGGCCTGCGCCATGGAAACAGCTTGGCCGCGCGTCGTGGCAGTGACGTGAGGACGGCCCATAACCATACAAATAAAGTGACGATTGCGTTCAAGTTGCTTCTTCTGGATCACTGAGGTCTGGCATCGAGAGAAGCGGGCGAACATCTGCCTTCCCAATGTGCGCAGCAAACGAGCCCGACGCCGCTTCGTCAGGCGCCCTATAATGCGACCCGTCCATGAAGCCCGTGCGCACTATCGCCGATTCTGAGTTGTCGTCGTAGCGATAAGGATGAAGACGGGCCAGAAACTCGTTTACGGCGGTGCTCGCCATTTGCATATTGATGCTGATGACCGCGGGCCGGTCTTCCGCGACTCCGCGAATATATCCGGCCTTCACCTGCTCCCGGTACGCCTTGGGGTCAGTTCGCCGCAATCCGGCGGCTTTTAGCTGATCCGCGGTGTAAACTTTACGGTCCTGCAAAGTTGAGCCGTCCGGCCGGATGTAGTGCACTGCACCGCAGGCCTCATCAACGCCGCCGCCGCCATCTGCGACAAGTTTTACCCCTACGTCAAAATACGGAAGCACGTAGAATGCAGCTAGCCGATTCAGAAGATGACGGCCCTCAACGCCGTCCATGCAACCGAAAACAACATCGCACCCGGCAACAGCTCTGACCGCGCGCGGGGTCGCCAGGTCGTCAGCGATGATCTCCAGTTCGGTCCCGAACCCCATAGCCGCTACCGCACGTGCCATCACTTCCACTTTCGGGCGCCTAAGGTAAGCGTCCTCCCGGGTCGCATTGAGAATGCGGTTGAGATTCTTCTCTTCCACACGATCCGGATCGACGATCACGAGGCGGCCGACGCCGAGGCGCGCTAATTGTTCAATTACCGGGCTTCCTGTACCGGAGCATCCCACGACCGCGATCGACATCTCGCGAAGTCGTCGCGTCGTGCCAGAGCCAAACAGTTGAGCGTGGCGCTGAGCGAACGAGGGCAATGTTCCCCCATTCTCCAGTATCCAGAAATGAAGGTCGTCGCCCGGTACAAGGATCGAATCGAGAGGCTGAAACGCACCATCCGGTAACGCGGCCCGGCCGAACATGCGGCCACCGGGAAGCATGACCGCGCTCGCGTGAGGAAAGCTGCTGTCGGTCCAACCGAAGATTGAATTAAACAAATCCTTGTCGGAATCGTCATCGACCGAGGAGAATCTATCATAGCCGCCAGGATGACTATGGATCTTCAAGATTGCCAGATCGCGCTGCGCTGCGGTTTCCAGCAGCGGGATGAGGCGCCGGGTTGACCATGTCACCCGGTCCTCCGTGCGCACTTTGCATTCATTGTAGGGGATCGGGACGAGATATCGCACCGTCAGGCAATGATGCGATGTGCTGCGCCGCCGTCCGCACAGAGCGACGGCTACCGCCTCCAGGCCGTCGCCGGGAAGCAGATGCGTTTTTAGTGCAGCATGGTCTTTCTGCGTCAGTCTCAGTTTGATCTGCATTCAGGCTTTCTTCTTCATTTCTTGAGCTCTCGTTCAAGCCAGCTATTCACCTGAAGAAGATGCGTGCAGACGTTGTCGAGCCCGGGACGCCACGGGTTCGCGGCGGTCCTGTGCCGTGACCATTGCTGGTATTGCTTGCCGTCAAGGGCATGGGGGGTTAGCCGGCCGATACTCTTGCCGCTCGTCAGCGCCAGGGCCGGATGAAAATAGACCATGTCAATGTCATCATCCGGGTATGAGGGCTTAATTCGAAGTGCCGTCGCCGTGACGCGATGGTTATAGCCCTCCGGAATCGGGTACTCCGGGAACACAAGCCATTTCGTTCCGTTTTCAATGATGGCCTCCCACGCGAGGCCAAGCGCGGCAAGGCACTCCTCATCTTCTTCGGCAAGCTGGAATGCCCGGCGCATCGCTCTCAGCCCTCCGTGGGATCGAGCGCGAGCGTCTGGAAGCGCTCGATTTGGTGGACGTGGAATTCAACGACCTGGTCGGCGCCGACGGGCTCGACGCGGCCGCCCCGGAATTTCTGCGAAAGCAGGTAGGTCTCGGGCGTCTTACCGACGAGCCCGAGGATTTCGCGCCCGGTCATGGAATGGACTTCGACCACTTTGTACTCCTTGTCGATACGGATGCGGTATTTCTTCGCCCGCTTCGGCATTTTGTCGGCCTTGGCCCATTCCTCAAGATCAATCAGCTCTTCAAGGATTTCGATTTCTTCTTTCAGCTCAGCCACCTCTTCCTTGAGGTTGCTGACCAGCTCGCTTTCATGCTCGTGGTGCTTTTCAGATTCGGTCATAGCGTTCTCCTACCAATTGTTCAGGTGCGGATCGGGATTGATACGACAGGCTGCAGCGGCTCCAGGATGGTCCGGTAGCGCTGCAGAATTTTATCGTATAGGTCGCGCGTTTTCTTGGACTGGATTGTTATCACCAGCGCGTAGGGAATCTTGTCGGCGCTTACGGCGTTCCGCCCGCCGATGCGCGCGTTGTAGTGCACGTCAAAAACCGGATTGCGAAGGCCGGAGGCCCGCATCGCGCGCGTCTTGTGCAGCGTGGTCTCCCATTTGTGCGCGTCGGCTCTCAGATCGGTCTCCTCGACCGAAACGTCCTTCACCTGGAAGAACGAACTGGAATCCGGGTGAAGCTGCTTCGGATCCTTGCGCTTGCGGTCGTGAGGCCGGAAGCGCACTTCGAGGCCGCTGCGCGTATAGTTCAGCGGGTCTTGTGGATCGGTCGGCGTGGCGAAACAGAAGGTCGCCGATATGTCCACCATGCCGGACATGGGATCGGTCGGAATCGGGATTTGCATCCGCACCCAGCTCGCCGGGCGCAGCTCGCCCTGATAGACAATGTGGGCTGTATGCTGATCGGTGAGAACGATCTCGTTCACATCCGCCGGCAGCCGGCCCCAGCCAACCTCTGCCTTGTCATGACCTCCGTCGTCGGCGTGGTGGAGCAGCAGCGCCTTGATTGCGAGGGGCGTCAGTGATTTCCCGAAATGGGCCTTCAGCCCGATGGCCGTGCGAAGCGCTGTGGGCGCCGCGAAGCTCGTCCCGGTGATCGGCATGGCCGCGCCCGGGCTTTCGGCGTTCAGAACCCAATAAGGCTCGCGGCTTGAGCCCCCGAAGGCAACGCCGTCAGGCTTCATGATTCCGGGGCTGCGCCCCGGACCTATCGAGCTGTATGGCGCGCGCTTCCAGCCCGCGCCCACCCGGTCGCAGCCGCCGATGGAAAGCGCATTCACACAATCGGCGGGGGTCTGGATGCGGGCGTTGCCGGAGATCCAGTCGGATTCGCCGCTGTTGCCAACGGCAATCGCCGGCAACGTCAGTCCGTCCGAAAACAGCTGATCGAGGACAGCGGTCCAAGCGTGGACATCATTGTCTTCGATCGGAAGATCGGGACCCAGGCTGAGATTGATAAAGCCATATTTTGGCCGGGATTCAAGCACTTCCTGAATGCGTTCGAGCACGCTGTACAGTTCGCCCTGATCATCTTTCTGGGTATCGGCATCCAGTACCCTGTAGTGATCGACGCTCGCGTATGGGCGTTCCGCGGTAATGCCGTCCTGCAGCGGTCCGAACAGCAAGGCGGATGTGACCGCAGTTCCGTGATTTTGAAATTCCGCCACCGCCGCGCCGATATTTTTCGTTTTTTTCCGGTTGACCCAGGGATCAAGCTTGGCGTCCTTCCTCACGCCACCATCGAACACGGCGACGCGCAGATCGCGGTCGATCGGACCGTCGGTCGGCAGCTGGCAGGCGAACGGCACGAAGCCGGGCGTAGCCCGGGCTACGGGCCGAAATTGCCGCAAGCGCGGCATCTCCCTTGCCAGACGCAGAAACGAATATTTCACCACCTCCGCCGCGACTTCGCGCGGGACGCGCAAGGGAAGGAAGCAAAGTCCCTCGGCGAAGAAACGCCGCTTATCCAGATCGAGCTGTATGCCGAGCGTATCGAGATAAGCCTCGAATCCTTCCAGAATATACGCATCCTGGCTTATCGGCTGCGCGTGCAGCACGACCTCAAGCAAGGGCTCTTTCTCGCCTGACCGCAAGGGCTTAAGCTTTTCCTCGGGCGGCTGGGCGCGGAAGTCCTCGATTTTGATGAGATCGCCAGCACCGGCGTCGGCCTCGCTCAGATGCTCGATCCTTTGAGCCAGAGCGCGGAAGTGCGGTCTGGAGCCCGCTACAAAAAACTCCGAGGTGACCGCCGACTGCGGCGGCTTTTTCTTCGTCCATTTTTCGGGCGAGACCTCGCGGGCGCGGCTACCGATGGTCTCCAGTCCATATGCCTCAAGCAGCTTCGCGGGATAATATGACTTGGCCAGATATGTCGGGTGCAGCGTTACGAGCGCGACCGCCTGATCCTGCGGGCAGACTTCATCCGGAAGATCCTCCAGTTCGCTGGCCGTGTCCGATATTTTCGGCGCGAGACGCCTGCGAGCCTCGGTAAAGCTGTAAGGATGATTCTTCGGCGCGCCTGCGACAGGCGCCGCCATGTCCGAAGCGAGCCGTTCGCCGTATCCGATGAGTAGATTCTCGCGCTCGGCCACGGTCTATTCCTGGTCCTGCTCCGGCGCGCCGCCGGGCTTGGTTTTCTTCCGGATGGTGTCGCGGCTTACGCCCGTCAGCTCGTGGACTTGCCGCTGCGAAATACCTGCCTCTGTAAGCCAAAGGGCTATTTGCCCGCGGTCTTTGCGCGGCAACGGCTTGACCCGGTTTTGGACGACCTGCTCCAGTGCATCTTCCAGCGGTACATCGCGCGTAACGGCAGCCCGGCGTGCGAGCATGACTTCCCGTTCAATGTCGCTGAAAGAGAGTCCGCGCAGCATGACGGCCAAGACCTCATTCCAGGAGCCTTGCGCTTTGCTGGGCCCGAGGAATGTATCGACGGCCTGCCGGACCGCGCCCTCGGTCGGCATAGGGAATTCAATGCGCATTTCGAAGCGCCGCCAGACCGCAGGGTCCAGCAGATCAGCGTGGTTCGTCGCAGCGATGAGCAGACCGGTAGCCGGCCAATCGTCGATTTCCTGCAGCAAAACAGTCACAAGCCGCTTCAGCTCGCCAACGTCGGTCGAGTCGTCACGCCGTTTCGCTATCGAATCGAGCTCGTCGAGTAGCAGCACGCCATTGACGCTTTTTGCGTAGTCCAGAACATGACGGACATTGGCGCCCGTGCGGCCCAGAAAACTGCTCATGACAGCAGAGAGATCGAGGATGAGGAGAGGCCGGTGCAGCTCGCGGGCCACCCATCGCGCGGCGAGTGTTTTCCCGACGCCGGGCGGGCCCGTGAAGATGATCGAGCGCGTCGGCGAGAGTCCTTGCTTGGACAGCTCATCGCTTCGCTGACGCTCGGAAATGATCTGATTGAGCGACCGCTGTACTCCGGCTTCCCAGATCGGTTCGACGTCGAGGACAGGGGTCTCTTCGATTCGCAGCAACTGGAGGCGCGATTCGAGGTCAACCGGCACCGGCGCCGTGGCCTCGCGCCGGAGAGGCGACTGGCGGGTGGGCGCTTCCTGCAAAAGGCCGGTTAATTGATCGGCTATGGCCGGCAGCTCCCCCTGATACCGCCGGGCCAAACGACGAATATACGTTTGCACATCCTGAGGCCTCCCGCTGAGCGCGAGCCGTGCGATTTGGACTATTTCTTCTTCTTTTATGTTTTTGTCGGCCATATCTAATTGGAACCTCACATTTTTCGACAGAATCAAAATAACATAAGTGGACTATTTTCCAAGTACAAAAGAAGCACTAGTCCATATTGGGGCAGCCCCCCGCGGCAGACAGGGATGCAGCGGATATTCAGCCGGCCGGCGCTGCTCGCTGGACGCATCTCTCCGCGAGGGCGCGCGGAGAGACCGGGCTTGAGACTAGTCTTCGCCCCGAGCCTCCATGCGGACATCCGGTGACGATACCTTGCGCAACGTCATGATGGGTGAGCCGCACCCGCCGTCCTCCCTGCGGCGCGTCTTCTGTTGGACCGGCAGCCCGCGCCCGTAGCCGGTCCCTTCGGACCCGCCCCGTTCGCAACCCCCGCCAGACGCGAAGTCACACCGACCCACATCCGCTTGCCGCGCGGCAATTAAGGTGAAGGCTCTCCACCCAGATTGTCGCGCTATATCCGCTCGTTCCAGCTCTCGCAAAAGCAGTCTGTCAGCTTGCTGGATCACCGCCTCGCCCTTGGCCCGGATCTCGGCCGATTGGGCAGCCAGGATGTTGGCCATCGCGCGCGCCTTGCCGAGCTCTTTCGTCAGAGCCTTGCGATCGCCGCCTGACAGGGGCGTAGGGTAAAATTTCGGGGCCATCCGGACATCCAGGCGCAAAGAGATCGGATCGGCAAATCCGGAGCGGCTACGGCGTCTCGAACGCCGGCCAGCACCCGCCTTCTTCATGCCTGCCGGTGCGCTGCTGGCAGGTGTTGTCGAGCAACCGCTGCATGACATCCTTCCAGACCACGTTGCCGCCATACAATCGGGCGGTATCGGCAGCCTGGATTTCCACGGTCCGCTCGCAGCGGCGGCAGGAGACGCCCGAGCCCTGGTCGGTGTTGAATATCTCCGGCTTACTGTGACGGGTGTGATCGACAGCCGCCACGACAGAACCCGGCGGGTCGCCCACTCCAGCACCACGGCCAGATAGACGAAACCCCGTGCCATCGGGAATGGAGTAAGAAGCGCATGAGCGCTTCTCCTCCCCGAATCGTACGGGCACCTTTCAGCGCATACGGCTCTCCATTCAAGTCTGGCCCATGGCCATTGCGACATCCTGATATCGCGAGGTGATGGTCTTCCTGGCTCCTCCCTGAAGTTGTGGGGATTTGCTTCCGGGTTTCTCCATCGGAACTGCCCCTTTGGGACTGGATACCAATCGGTGCAATGTTTTCCCGACACGATGGCCTCGTTCACTGACCCCGTGGACAAACCAGTCTTGGACTGCCCAACGACTGATGCTCGATAATAGCTCCGCATCAATGGTTTGATGCGGCTCCGATGCTTTCTCGCCAGCCAGTGCGCCATTTTCCAGAACACGACATGATCGACGTGCCGGAACGTGGTCGCGGTGAAGTCCGTGTACTTGTAGAAGGCTGCCCACCCCCGCAGTTGGCGGTTCAGGCGGTCCACCATATCGACCTTGGCAAGATAGTGGTCACCAGAGAGGACCCTCGACAATCTTCGCGGGAATGGTCGTGACGACCGCCATTCGTCCGCTTGACCCTCGCTTGCGATTGATCCGATGCCCCAGGAAGACGAAGCCGTCATCGACGTGAGTGATATGGGTTTTCTCCATATTCAAGGTGAACTTCAGCTTGCCTTCCAGAAAGGGCCCGGCACTCCTCCGGACGGCCTCAGCATGGGCCTTCGTCCCTTTCACGATCACAACGAAGTCATCGGCATAGCGACAATAGGCTACAGCAGGTTTCCACTCGCGGTTCTCTCGAACCGTGATCCGACGCCCCTGTTGACCCGATTCGCCGGATCAGCGTTTGACATGCCGGCGGCCGATCTTGCACCCCTCGGCAGCCAGCAGGCCTCGCAACATTCGCGAACCGGCGAAAGGAAACTCCAGATGCAGCCGGTCGAGCCGTCGCATGATCGCGAGCTCGTCGGGCGATACCGGACGTGGCAGGTAATAGACACTGCCACGGCTGATCTTCAAAACTTCCGCCTGCCTGGTGATCGACGGATCGTGTTCACGGTCGATCATCGCTTTGCGCTCAGCAATGCCGCCCCTTGGTGAGCGGTCCTTCTAAAAACTCGTTCTCCAGCGTCAACTCGCCGATCTTGGCGTGCAGCAACTTCACGTCGATGGCAGGCAGCTCCGCTGCCCGGCCGCCCCCGGGCGCCAAACACGTCAGCGGCCCCGCCTTCAAGCTGCGCTTTCCACGATGCGATCTGATTGGGGTGAACGTCGAATTGCTCCGCCAACGAGCCAGCGTTCGATCGCCCTTGACGGCGGCAAGTGCCACCTTCGCCTTGAAAGCCGGTGAGTGGTTCCAGCGTGCTCGTCCCGTCATCGTCTCTCCTGATTCGCGGGCCGATCTTGCCCGCCGTCAGGCAGAAACTCCACTTATCGCACTGTACAGATTTGCGGAGCCGACTCACGGTGAGGCTCATCCAGCATGCCCGCTCACGCTCGCGAGGTGCCCATGACGTACCGGAAACCGCGAGTCCCCCGATCGGTTAGCCCCATCTCAATCTCCCCTCGTTGAAAACTGAACCTTTAAGATATATCACTCCTAGAGATAAGGGCCACGAAACTCTGGTTCAGTAATCGTAGCCCGACCTCAAGGAAATTCGCAGTGGCGGTCATCGACTGCTTATGCCCGCTTGCGCGAACCGATTAAGTGGCCGCTTGAGGCCGAGATTCTCTCTTAATGTTTGTCCAGAGTACCTGGACCTGAATTTGCCTCGCCTGCGCAATTCCGGAATGACGAGTTCAACAAAATCCTTGAGCTCGCCTGGAACAGTTGCTGGTAGCACGTTGAATCCGTCAGCAGCACGTTGGTCAAATCTATCGACCATGGCGTTGGCGATTTCGTCCGGCGTTCCAACAATCATGAGATGGCCCCGGCTGTCCGATATGAAGCGGATCAGTTGTCTCCAAGTGAATTTCTGGCGTACGGCCAGGTCGAGGAGCGTCTTCTGACGACTCTGGATAAAGTTCGTCCGCGGTAATGATTCAGGTACTAATGAGTCGAGGTCCATCGAACGGATATCAGTGACAAATCCCAGCCAACGATCGGCGGTCCCAATTTGAACGTCAATGTGCGTATACGATCGTAGTCTTTGGAGCTTGGCGGACGCTTCTTCCTTGGTCCTCCCAACAATCGGAACAATGCCAGGCATGATTAGAACCTGATCGTCCGTCCGCCCCAGTGCTCGTGCCTTCTCTTTGAGAGTTGCGTAGTATCGTTTACCGCTTTCCAAACACGGTTCAGCGGTAAACACTACCTCGGCCAGCGCTGCAGCGAACCGTATTCCGGACTCCGATGCGCCTGCCTGAACCAACACGGGATGTCCTTGAGGCGGCCGTGCGACGTTCAGCGGGCCTCTGACTGATAGGTAGTCCCCTCGGTGATTGAGCAGATGCAGCTTCGTCGTGTCAACAAAAATACCTGTTTCCTTGTCACGAACAAACGCGCCGTCTTCCCACGTATCCCAAAGCCCCTTGACAACTTCTACAAATTCTTTCGCTCGGGTATAGCGCGTGTCGTGATCTGGAAGTTCTTCTTCGCCGAAATTCGGGGCCTCGTACTTATTTCCCGAGGTGACAATGTTCCAGGCCGCCCGTCCGAGCGAGAGGTGATCCAGTGAGGCGAGCATCCGTGCAAGGTGATATGGCTGGTGGTAAGTCGTTGTCGCCGTCGCCACAAGGCCGATGTCCCGCGTTTTCGATGAAAGTGCCGACAAAAGCGTGATTGGCTCGAAAGTGTCGTTTCGGCTGACACGAGCTATATTTGCGTTATCTTGTTCTACAACACTAGGACTATCGGGGAGAAACACGAAGTGAAACGCCGCAGCTTCGGCAAGTGCTGCTAGGTGAGCATAATGGTTGACATCAACTCCGCCATTGGCTGGCACGCTCGGATCTCGCCACGCACCTTCGTTATATCCCGCCTGAATCAGGTACAATCCAAGCGTCATTTCACCCTTGCGACGCTGCATGTCGTGTCTCCAGTTGAATTGGACTAACTAGCGCACCATGTTCGGTTGGTAGTTCTCGTCGCTGAAACAGATGCCTCACTCCTTCGATTTTTCCTAACGGCCGGCGGGTCTCGTCGATTGAGCCGCAAATGGTTGCCACGCGTCTCCAAAAAGATTTTCGGCCGCCTAACCGCCTCGCCGAGCCCCTCGCTGGCTGTCGCCGCAGATCACTTAGCCGGCGCCGACGTGCATCGACCGATAGGTGACATGCTTGCGCTATGTAGATCAATTACTAGCAATGGTAGTTAATCGAACTGCACGTTGCGGGGGGCGGTCCTGTAACTCGGCTCGAAGTTGATTCGAGCTTTGGTAGTACAAACTAAAAGAAATGCTGATTTCGGAATAGCTGGTCGGAGCTGCTGAGCTGACGCGCGCTTAGCGCCTTAGACTATTTGCCGACAGCTTCTGCGATAATCATCTGAGACTTGGTTCGCGCGCTCAAATGGACAGGAGCACGGCGCATTCGGTTCGCTCGAGCCCGGACCGTGCGGAAATGCACGATCACGATCACGCCCCTCGGCCGCGGTGTAACTGTCGGCAGATCACCGCATTCACCGGCAAGAGCCAAACGTCAGTCGGTGATAGTCGGAAAGCTGAGGATGGATCATTGCTCGACTTGTGATGGTTCCAGGTCATGTAGCAAGCACGCTGGCGGCCCATGTGCTGTTCGAGCAGGATGGCGGTGGTGTGAACGATGACGCTTCCATGGGAAGCTCGATCGGCTGCTTGGTCTCGCCGTTGAGACGCTCGCTCGGTTGATAACCAGGATGAGAATTCTCGAGCCAACGTTCGGCTGCAGCGTTCGTGGCATGTGGCGCGACCGCCGGAACAGCTGCACCGGAGCATGAACATGCGGGCAGGCCGATCTCAGGGTGAGCCGAGAACTCGAGAAAAGTGACTTCGCGACGCCGAGCGCTGGACTCCTCTTGCCTTATTCCGCGGCTCCCACATGTGTCTGACAGGTGGTCCAAATGCGACGAATGATTGGCATCTGCGTCCGCCGCGCTTTCGGGATAGTTTTGCTTTGGGAAGACTGCGGCACCAACACGTGCTGGAGAGATTTTGCAACGCGTCTTTTTAGCCAGCTACGAGGTGGTGGTGGAAGCGACCGCCAACAGCGTGGCGGTGTCACGCACCTATGCCGCAGAGCTGATCTTTTCACCGTTCGGGCCGCTCACCAGTTGCCGAATGATGCGCGAGCGGCGACCGCCCCTGTCGTGAGCTTGACCGGCTGCCGGGGGACTCGGTCCTGCTCGCGTCCTCACCAGATTGATGACGATCACCGTCAGCGAGACTTCAGGAGGCTAATGTCGACTTGCTTCTGTCGTGATCGGCAACAAGGCTCCTCAACTCCTCGCCGGTTAGCCAAACAAGCAAATCGTGATCAACGATATTCTCCTCTACCAGATGTAGTATCGAACCGCCGTGTTCATAATGGGCATGTCCGTATTGCGCAAGAACGCCCTTGTCCAATAGCCAGCGCTCTGCAAGTCCACATACGAAGTCGGGAGACCACATGGCAAATGAAGCGCCGCGCAGTATTGCAGCCATGATGGTGGGTATGCCTTGTCGCCTAAAGTCGCTGCGCAGCCAAAAATCTCCATGGTAAGCTACTTTCCCAGTAATCTTCTTTGCGGTTGGCGCAGCGCAAGTACAACGGTCCTGAGGATGTGCATGTACGGCTGGATCGGCGTAGAACGCCCTCAGAGATTCAAGATGCTCTGCAAAGTTACTGTGCGAAAGGTCATAAAGTCGAGCAGCCTGTACGAGCGCAACCTGGTTGTCCTTGTCGACGCCCACCATCCAATATCCCTCACCCGATTTGATCGGCGAACGATCTGGCCGAAAGTTTGGATATGTCGGTTTCTTTGTTGGAAGGACCCGTGTGATCGAGACGTACTCATTGAAATCAAATCCTATCGAAAGCTTGATGCCTTTTTGGGCGGCGGCATCGTCATATACCCGAAGGAATCGCGAGACTTGCAACGGATTAACTACGGATTTCATTGCTGCCCCTCGTTTCTGATTTGATGAATGTGTGTAGCCTCGAGAACTCATCCAGCTCGCGTGTACAGCATAACCAATGAACCAACGGTACTACCTATTCTGATGAGAAATGCGTGGTTCGCAACTAATGAGGCCATTCGCAATGATTAGTCTTGCGGCGGCAAAACGTTCTCGAGCGGCACCGGGTCAATAGGAGCTGCGGCCTGCGGCACAGCACATTGGCCAAGCCCATGCGAGGAGCTAGCAGTCGTCGATGGCGCGCTAAGGCGAGCGGATTTGGCGATGAGCAGCTCATGCGCTGATTGAGAAAGTAAGAAAGTCTTTGCCGGCGCAAAAGGTCCCTCGGTAGCGCACAGGACTGTAGCCATCTGCACCAGGGTCCTGGAGGTGTATGGTGGGCGCTACCACGCTCCAGCCCAAGGTCGTTGCGCATACGAGAGACGCGCGGATATAGCGCTCGGTCGTCAAATTTGTCAGGCTCGCCAAGCGCAGCAGCGTGCCGCTATGCCCGAGCTATCTCCGCTGCCCACGGTTGGGATCAAGCACCGACGTGTGGTCTCGTGCAGAAACGCCGATCAGCGGCACCGACTTCCCCCGCGGGTGGCCCATGTCGATGATTTCATTGAGTGCCAAAGCAACAGCTCTTTATGGCGATCATCCCTTTGATTGCTCATCAACTCCCCGATGCCGAGGGACCCACATAGTCAAGTCTCACGAATTGCTCGAGAGCAACTCCCAAAAAAGAAGAAAAGCTCGGCTCAACACCTGCCTTTCCCGCACGGTCGAATACTTTATCCAGACAAATTCTGCTTATCTTTCAATCTGCATTCTTGCAGGGGGGCCCGGCGAGACTAGTCGAGTTGAGTTACTAAGAATGCCATCGCTGCCGACAATGATAATCCCGGCCGCTCGCTAAACTCACCGACTCGTCGACGAGCTGATATCAGCGGGTCGGCACGGCCCGGAAATGCCATTGAGCTGCGCGGATCGGCTCGGCAGGTAGGGCAAGGAACTATCAGTTGTATTCTCGTTCCGTCCACCATGGAAAAAAATCCGGCATGTCGACCGGCACCTTGTCTCTGAAAACTGCGGGCCGCTTCTCCAAGAATGCCATCACGCCTTCTTTGGCGTCGGCGGAACGCCCGCGCGTATACATGCCGCGGCTTTCGATCTTGTGGGCGTCCATCGGGTCATCTGCACCCAGCATACGCCACATCAACTGCCGGATTAGCGCAACAGATACGGGTGAGGTCTTGTCGACGATTTCGCGAGCGAGCTCACGCGCGGTGGGAAGCAGTTGATCTGGCGGCACAACTTTGCTAATCAGCCGACCGGCAAGCGCCTCCTGCGCCGGAAATACCCGCCCGCTGAGAGACCACTCCAGCGCCTGTGCGATGCCGACGACGCGCGGCAGGAACCAGCTCGAAGCTCCCTCCGGAACGAGGCCACGCTGGGAGAACACGAAGCCAAAGCACGCGGCTTCAGAAGCGATGCGGATGTCCATCGCGAGCTGCATGGTCGCGCCCATGCCGACCGCCGGCCCATTCACTGCCGCGATGACGGGCTTCAGACACTTGAAGATCCGCATCGCGATCTTTCCACCGCCGTCGCTGACCTTCGGATCGCTGTAGTCCACTGCGCCATTGGGCAGTCGTTTAACCGGTCCACGCCGCGTGTCGCGGTCAAATGTGTCGGCGCCCGAAGATAGATCGGCGCCGGCACAGAAGGCTCGTCCTTCGCCAGTCACGATAATGGCGCAGACGTCATTGTTCTTATCTGCTCGATCAAAAGCGTCGACGATTTCGCGCTCCATGGTTGCGGTACAAGCGTTGAGCTTCTCCGGCCGATTTAGGGTTATCGTGAGGATTTGCTCCACGATGTCATATTTGATGGTCTGGTACGCCATGGTGTTCCTTTCAGATACTTGAATGAATTTGGCGGTCACTCTATCCCAGTCTGCTTCAGCGTTCCGGCCAAGGCTTCCTCAAATATTTCAAGGCCCTGATTTAGGGTGTCATGATCAATCGTGAGTGCTGGCAAGAACTTTATGACCTGATCGATGGGCCCGCATCGTTCGATGATCAGTCCTTTCTCAAAGGCCTTGCGTGCCGTAGCTGCTGCAACCTCAGTCCTTCGGCAATCAAAGCCCACCGCCATGCCTCGCCCTCGAACGGCAAAACTGTTTCCATACTCTGATGCAATGGCTTCAAGTCGGCGCCTCACAAGCTCTCCCATCCGCTGAACTTCCTGCGCAAAAGTCTCGCTCCGCCAATAGAGATTTATGGCCGCGGTTGCAGACACCAGTGCGAGGTTGTTACCGCGGAACGTGCCAGTGTGCTCTCCTGGCTGCCATACGTCGCACTCCTCTTTAATCAATAACATTGATAGCGGCAGACCGTACCCACTTAGTGATTTTGAAAGTACGACAATATCTGGCGATAACGCCGCGAACTCAAAGCTAAAGAATTCGCCCGTACGACCACAGCCCATCTGGATGTCGTCAACGATGAAAAGAGCGCCCGCGTCCTTTGCTATGGCCTGAATTGATTGTAACCATTCCTTCCGGGCTACATTTATACCACCCTCTCCCTGCACAGTTTCGACGAGAATGGCAGCTGGACGATCGATGCCACTGCTCTCATCCATCAACACCTGTTGCAAGTAGTCAGCCGTATCAACAGCTGGCCCAAGATAGCCATCATAGGGCATGAACGTAGCGCCCGACAAAGAAACGCCGCTGGCCGTGCGAAAGAACCGATTGCCGCTCGCGGCAACCGCTCCTAAGCTCATGCCATGATATCCATGCGTGAATGAAATTATGTTCTGACGCCCGGTGACTTTGCGTGAAAGCTTCAGAGCTGCCTCAATAGCATTAGCACCTGTCGGCCCTGTGAATTGGAATCGGTAGCGCAGATTCCGCTCTCGAAGTATGACAGAGCTGAACGTCTCCATGAAGCCGAGCTTTGCCGGAGTGGCCATGTCAAGCCCGTGGACCACGGCATCCGATGCTAAATACTCAGTAATGTCAGCTTTGATTTGATGATTGTTATGGCCGTAGTTCAATGCTCCAGCACCGGACAGGAAATCAATTACCTTTCGACCTTCCTCCGTTAGCATAACGGAGCCGCGCGCTCGACTGAAAATAGCCGGAAACGAACGTGAGTACGATCGGACGTTTGATTCGAGGACTTCGAAGGTTTGCATCTTACGGGGCTCGCCAATGACTTCATCCACGATCGTCTCCTCCACCAAACGCAGACGTATTAGATTGTGCGAGCTGTGGCTTAGCGAGCGGGACGTGCCGCGCGTCTCGGCGCGGCCTTCCCCGCGTGCTCTCCAGAAGGCTCACTCACTTACCGGATAACCGGGAACGACGGACCTACTAAGATTTGTGGGTTGTGACTCAGAGAGCCACGCATATCCCTGCCATTCAGGCGGAGGGCCAATGATGTCCTCAAGGTCGGTACTCATTCAATGTCTCGCAATGCGGCTTCCGTTCTGGGTTAGCAATGGGATGCGAAGCTGGTTAAGCTATCACGGCAGTCGTCACCGGAAGGCGATCGCAATGCCATGTAGTTCCACAGTTTGCTGAGATACTTAGAAACGCCGCGCCCTGCTTTGCCGTGAGGCATGGATGGCCGAGGCCAAGGACGCGCTCCTGAGCGGCTGATCTGCCAAGTCTGAGTGCAATCGAGCCGTAGATCCAGCAGTCTGACGCCACCTTCTAGGTCTTCGCGAGCTACCCTCAGGAGACCATCGCGGTACCGATGATGTTCTCGCTTGCCAGTTGCGCGATCTCGGCGTCGGAGAGCCCGAGAAGTTCTGTTAGGACCTCTCTGTTATGTTGTCCCAGTGTCGGGGCCGCTGAGCGGATCGCATACGGCGCTGCGCCTTCGCGAATCGGCATCGAGGGCTGCGGGTGCGAGCCAATGAAAGCGCGTTCGACCTCCTGCAGAAATGCGCGCGAGCCGAGATGCCGATCCTTGAGCAGGTCAATCGGCAGGCGGGCCACCCCTGCCGCGACCCTTGCGCCCTGCAGCTCGGACATGGCCTGATCCGCATCACGAGTGTGCGTCCAAGCTTCGATGCCTGCCTCTATGAGATCCTCAATGCCGCGGCGAGCTTCCGCAGATTCAAGCGATGCGTTCGAGGCCCAGTCTGGCCTACCAATAAGGATGGCAAGCCTCTGCCACATCTCCGCATCGGTTGCCGCTATCACGATCCAGTTGTCCTCACCCGCGCACCGGAAGCAGCCATGCGGCACCAACTGCGGATGTCGAGCACCATACTTTGTGAGTGGCGCCCCATCAATCGAGTGAACGGTGATCCATGGCGCCGCGAAGGGGATCATGCACTCGATTTGCGCGAGATCAATGAATTGTCCCTGCCCGGTGTTGCGAGCGTGAATCAGGGCGAGAAGAACCGCAGCGCAGCCGTTCAATCCGCCGACGGGATCCCCGAACGCGATGTGGCTCATCACGGGCGGCTTATCGGCGCTTCCGACCACGCTCGGCAGACCTGAGCCCTGCTCGAGAGTCGAGCCATAAGCCCGGCAATCGCGATGGACACTGCTCGCGCCAAAAGCTGACATCGACATCATGACGAGGCGTGGATTGAGTAGTTTGAGTACGTCGTAACCAAGCCCGAGCCTTGGCAGCACATCGGCCGAGTAATTGCCGACCACAATATCGGCTTCCGCCAACAGCCGCTTGGCAAGAGCGAGGCCCTGCGGCCGCTTCAGGTCAAGTGTGATGCCGCGCTTGTTGCGGTTCATGATGCAGAAGCATTGCGCCAACTCATAGATCTGCCGGTCCACGTAGCCGCTGCGCCGGTCAACGCCGCGCCACCAGTCCGGATACTGGATGGCTTCGATCTTGATGACGTCCGCACCGAGATCGGCCAGTGTCCGGGTACACAATGGGCCTGCCCAGCCCATCGTGAAGTCGATCACGCGAGTCCCATGCAACGGCTGCCGGTCCGCATCGATGCAGCCGGACGATCCAGGCCCAGTCAGCGACCCGTGAGTACGGATGTGGGCGGAATGTTGCTGCTCGCCGGGAGCCGGAACTCTGCCACCCCGGCGTGGTGGCGTCAACGTCAGCCGCTGCATCGAACCAACCGTCAGGCCCTCCTCTTTACCAATCACAACCGGCACGATTGCGCCGCGCGCCTTCTTCTCCGCGTCTTGGAGCAGATCGGATATTTCGGGCACCGGCACGATCGGGATTTTGCGCTTCAGTCCCTCCGCAAACCACTGTTGCGCTGTCCGCGCCTTCAGCCTCGGCACAAACTGTCGTTCGATCTGGTCCATGTGTTTCAAGCGACCTTCGTTGAAGGCCAGAGCCGGATCATCACGCAATTCGGATAAATCGAGCATGTCGCAGAATGCGCGCCATTGTCCCGGCGTGACGGTCGAAAGGCCGAGCCAACCTTTTTTGGTTGGGTAAATGCCGACGGGAAAGTTCGGCCAGAAGCGGTTAATACCGATCCGGCGCATCACGTCGCCGCACGCAAATGCCTCGAACATGAGATACTCAGACAGAGCGAGACTCGATTCGAAAATGCTGAGCGACCACGAGCGCCCTGCCCCACCCTGCAGTCGCCCAACAACCGACGATGCCGTGGCGATGAAGCCCCATAAGCCAGCGAGGATACCCGTCTGGAAATCCGGTGCGTGCAAGGGCGGGCCTTCGGCCGGTCCAACCAGCTTGATGAGACCGGCGAGAGAGCGCACTGTCGAGTCGGTGGCAGCGAATCCTGCATAGGGGCCCTCGCGGCCGAACCAGCTCGCTTCGAGATAGATCAACCCAGGGTGTCGCTGCCGGATCGAGGCGATATCGATGGGCGGGCAATCCGCCGGATCAACATCGCGCCCATCGACCAGAATGTCGCAATTCTCGATCAGTTCCGTCAGCCGCGTGGTCGCGTTCGGGGCGGTGGCATCGATGATGATGCTTGACTTGTTTAAGTTCAGGAATGCAAACCACGCGCTGTTGTCGCCGGGCGTGAGCGGCGCGCTGCGGCGAAGTGGATCGCCGGCTCTCGGCTCGACCTTTTGAACATCGGCACCGAAATCCGCAAACATGCGCGCGCAATAGCTGGTCGCGGCCGAGCTACCGATCTCGATGACGCGTAGATGCGATAACACTCCCATCGACAGCTCCTTTTCCACACCGATGCTCAGGAAGTCACCCATCAGCCGACGCAAGCTTGTCGCACCCTAAGCGCGGCTCTGCTGCAGTACCGATACACAGAAGTTTGTGTGGCGATGCGAGGCGGCGACAGCGGGATAGAGCGCATAGCTTTGATCCAAGTCCTCCCCGAGGCAACCCTGACATTGCATTGGAAACAACAAACCAAATATGGCCGTGTCGTTCTGATGGAGCTCCGCAACTTTGCTTTTCTCTTCTAGCTTAAGCGATCGGCGAGTGGCTCTTTGTCCCGATGGAAGCAAAGTCGCATGCGCCGCCCTATGCCGACGAAATTCGGCGGTCGGCCACGCAGCCGTCAACAAGGAGACGTAGAGGAAACGCGATCATTTCGACTGTATGTCCGGGCTATAGGCACGACGCCGAACAGTGACAGAACTGGCGTGCTTGCCGCAACGTTAAGCGACAGCAAGTCTGCTGTATTCGATGAACAGCCCTTGCTTGACAGGCTGCGCGAAACTTCGCGATCCGTACACTGGTTGGGCTTGCCCAGGTTTTGTCAAGCATATCGCCCTGCGGCGTGATGATCTCCGCCAGATCCGGACGAGTGTAATCGAGATCGAGTTCAGCAATCCAATGTGTTCGGTCGGGTACGCACGGTGCGGGAGGGCGATCCACTGTCGCATTCCAATCTCTCATCTGCCAAACAGTCATACGCTCCCACCACTAGGATGAGTCGGTACGACAGCGCGGCTTAGCTGGTGTCGGTCCTGCTGCGGCCGTCATTGAAGCGGAATAAACCACTAGCTGCTTCGCTTTGGCAGCTACCAAATTGGATAGTCGGTACCACAAAGCGCACCGATGTTGTTCTACGAGCGCGCGTCAGCTTAGCATTGCGCGCCGGGCCGCTCGGGACACGATCATCACGCATGCGGCCACATTCCGCTGCGCCCGCCCGTTTAGCGGCAGAAAGGGTCAATTGATAATGATTGGTATATCGTTGCTGCTGCAATGCTGAAGCGCAACTCTGTTATCTACTTCGGCACTCAGGTCAGTTGCATGTCCAAAACCGCCAGAACGAGCGCTGGCGCCATGATCTGGACGAGGAAGAAGGCGATGATCTGAGCTTCCGAAGTCATGATGATTATCTTCCACTCCCCAGCGGCATGCTCCCCGGCCAGCTCTGGAGAAGTTCCAGGCCTAGCGCAGGGAAATCAGGGCAGTAGTCTGCTTCGATGTTACGGCTGGGGTAGAATGGCTACCAAGCTACAACAGGCCCTCGTGATATTAAGCATCGCGCCTCAGCGGCCGTCCCGTGTATCTCGGCCGGGGTACTCTCACGTTCCCACCGCCTGACTTAGGTCGTGCAGGCCGGGCTGATGCGATCGAGGCGATCGAGCTCGCCTAGGACGCGGCCTCTTATTGTAGCCATTATATCTGAATCGTACGCCTCGGCGACGGTACCCCCGACCCCGACCATACCAGCCGCTCGCGTCCTCGAGATTGACCGCGGCACATTCATGTTGTTGAAATACAATGCCTCCGCAGAATGCCATCAACTTAGGCAGCAGCCAGATCGCAGCGGATCTCCCATTCCTTGGAAGTGTCGGTACGCATATCTCATCTCCTTCGATTTCATGCTAGCGTATCTCGTTACGTTCTCGCCCCTTCATGCAAGCTTTTGGTCGAGAAGGGGCGCGAGAACAGGGCACTCTTCAGTCCTGGAATGCCGAGCGACATTGGCATCGCTTGCGCTCTGCAGCGGCTAGTCGCCTCACCTCAGGCGGACCATGCTACTGTGATTTCTCCCGAGGAAGTGGACACAAGCGAGGAATGCTGCAAGGCTTCCAAGGCAAACAAATCCGACGGAAGCTTGGCCGAATTCATTCATGCGGCCTGTGACTCTCCGTTTGCCACGCCGTCATTCCACCCCGCAGATGCTGTTCAGAGGTTTCCGTAACCTGGAATTCCCGTGCTGATGCCACACTCTGTAGCGTGTGAAGTGTCTAACCAGGTCTGGCTGCTGCGCCGGTCCAGGCTCGCCGGGGCTGCGCCTTCGCAAACTCCCACCAGCGCAAATACCGCAAGGTGCTCTCCTTGATAATCCGGAGATGATGCCGGTCACCCAGTCTGTCTGTCCCGACCATTCATTTGCGCGGCAAGTCGAGCTGATCCGAAGCGCCAAGTGCATCATGGCCGACGCGTTGGCTTTCCGACGCTGTCGCGCTTGCGACAAATTGTATTCACTGAAGATCGCCTGCTTTCAGCGATTCTCGCGTGGCATGCGGATTGCAAAAAGCCTGGTTGGAAAGACAACGAGGGGGACCAGCCATGATTTCCGCCATACCAACTCGTCAGAGTGCGATACGATATGAGCTAAGCTATCCTGTCGAACCAAATGACGCTGTAGTGGACAAGCAGGCGCTTGGCTTGCAATTGCGACAGCGGAAAATGTGCCCTTTGCGCGGTGCGCTAGCTGAAGGAAATGAAGCAGGGCCGGCCACGATGGGAATTGACCAAATCGCCGCCATATGCGCCGCAGAAGAGGCTCACCTGCCGCTACCACCATGCTCGAGACCGCTTGCCAAACCCACGACCTACACCTGCGTCTAAGACCGCTCCACCCCAAACTAGGGAATTCGGTTCTAGTCCGGAATGCTTCGTCAATGACCCCGCAACTATCACGCTCTCTCGGAGTCCTGCACCTCGAACGTGGGGTGCCGTCCGGCGCCGCGCCACCGAAGCCCGCGCCCGGCTCGATGCTAAATTCGGCCACTTTCGATTTCCCGATCATCTTCGAAACAGTCGCGGGAGCTTGGGTAGAGAATGTCGTGCGCGGCGATCCAGCTCTTGAGCCGTCATTTATCGCTGCCGCCCGGCGGCTCGTCGAGCGAGGTGCCGTCGCGATAAGCTCGACCTGCGGCTTCTCCATCCGGCATCAGCCGGCGGTGGCCAAGTCGACGAATGTGCCCGTGGTGATGTCAAGTCTGCTCCTGCTGCCGGCGTTGCTTCGGCAGCTGCCGGCATCAGCCAAGATCGCAGTCTTGACCTACGACTCGACGCATGTAGCCGAAGACCTGCTCGGGGTTGATGACCCAGCAGAGCGGGCGAGAATCGTGATCGGCGGGATCGAAGGCGGCAAGTTCTGGCATGACGAGCTGAAGCGTCCGCCACCACCGATCGACGTTGCAGCGATCGAGAAGGATGTCGCTGCCTGCACCGAGCGACTTTGCATCGCGCATCCAGATATCGCGATCATCCTGTTCGAATGTGCGGCGTTCCCCCTCGTGTCGCCGGCGATCCGTCGTATCACGAAGTTGCCTGTCTACGACATCACAGACCTTTGCAGACTGACGATGGCGTCCATCGCATGGTAACGGCGGCAGATTAGACGGATACTTCGCAACGACAGGTCCGCCAAAAGCACCTTTTCGCGGCTGCGTCGCTTCCATGCCGAGCATCGCCGCCGTGCAATGAGATCAGGAGAAGCCGTGATGCCCGCATTTGATCAACAGGAATATCGCGAACGTACGGCTCGGCTGCGCCAGCGAATGGCGGAGCGGGGCATGGACGCAATGCTCGTCTTCAACGAGGCGAACATGAATTATCTCACTGGCTACGATGGATACTCAGATTACGTCCCGCAACTCGCGCTAGTGAGTCAAGACGAGGAGGATCCGTGGCTGATCTTGCGCGAGATGGACGTTGCATGCGCAACGGTCACATCCTACCTGCCGCGGTCGCGCCTACTCAGTTATTCCGAGAAATACATCGGTTCGAGCCAGCGGACACCATGGCAGCCGATTGGAGATATGATCCGCGAACGCACCAAATCAAGGAACATCGGGGCCGAACTGACGGCAAAAAATTTCGGGGTGAAGGCCCAAGCTACCCTGGCCAAGACCCTGGACCTTTCAAAGAGCATCGATGCCGATGGCGTCATTTCCAAGCTGAAGCTGCTGAAATCTCCTGCTGAGATCGCCTACATGGAGCAGGCTGGAAAGATCGTCGATAAGGCCATGAGGGTCGCCCGATTAGGCGTCGCTCCCGGCGCGCGAGAATGCGACGTAGCCGCATCCGTTATGCACGCGTTGTGTACGGGCACACCGGAATTCCCGGGCCATGCTTCTCGCATTTATCCGACCATGCCGACCGGACGCCCGGCGACTGCTCCGCATCTCAAGTGGACCGACGCGAGCTATGCGATGAATTGTCAGACCAATTTTGAATTAGGAGCCTTTCGCCACCGCTATTGCTGCGCATTGTCCCGGACCGTGTTCTTAGGTGAGCCGTCCGCTCGGTCACGGCACCTGCACCAGGCCGCGCTTGACGGCTTTTTGGCTGCCTTCGAAACGATGCGGCCTGGAGTAACATGCGGAGATGTCGACCGAGCGTTCCGGCGCACCTTTAGCTCTCGGGGCGTACGCAAAGAATCTCGAATCGGCTACTCCCTCGGGAATGATTGGCCTGACGGTGGCGCGAGCCTACAGGATGACGATGAGACTGTACTCCAACCCAACATGACTTTCCACTTGATCATTGGCATCTGGGAGAAGGACGACGGCTATGTCTTCAGCGAGACAGTGCGCGTGGCTCACAACGGCGGAAAATCGCTGAGCAGCATGTCGCGCGACCTGCTGGTCAACCGCTGAGACAACAGTCGTGCAAGTCCGTCGACGTCAGCGACGTCCGATGAAGATGCTCCAGGGACTACTTCACTCGTGCAGCCTTGACTGGACTCCGAATGAACGATGCCATTGTCGACGCGGCGAATAAGCACTTCGCATCGGATTACTTCGAAGCACGTCAAAGATTCCGTGACTACGTTAGGAAGGCCGCAGTCGGTGAAGCCGCAATCTATCCGTCGCCAGCTCGTGGGCCTCGTGGAAGAGAACTCTCAACGGATGTTGCGTGGTTTGGCGACCGACGCGCCCCAAAGGTAGGAATTTTGGTATCGGCTACACATGGCGTCGAAGGATATTGCGGGTCCGCGGCACAGCTCGACTGGTTGGCTGAACGTGGTTACGAGAGGCTCAAATCTGATGAAGCGATGTTGCTGATCCATGCTCTCAATCCTTATGGGTTTGCCTGGGATCGGCGCGTCACGCAAGAAGGCTGCGACCTCAATCGAAATTTTGTCGATTTCACGGCTCCGTTACCTCATAATGCCGCTTACGACCTGCTTGCTGATTGTCTTGTGCCATGTGAGCTCGACGGTCCACTTTTTGTTGCTGCCGAGGCAACAATAGAGGAGTTCCGCAGAACACACGGCGAGATTGCTTTGCGAAAGGCTCGGACTAGCGGGCAGTACCGACATCCCACCGGAATTTTTTTCGGCGGGTTTGCCCCTACCGTCGCACGGCAAACGCTTGAACGGATCGTCTCGGATTACCGTTTGGAATCTCGTCAGCGTGTCTTGATTATTGACTATCACACGGGCCTCGGGTCTTACGGTTATGGTGAGCTGCAATGCGAGCAGGCATCAGGTATATCAGGATATCAGCATGCACGTGACATCTTCGGCCTTTCAGTCACATCGCCGGATCTTGGCACCTCATCGGCTGTTGTGCTCAATGGCACACAGGATGAGTACTGGCAGCGCCTCCTCGGAGATCGGCACGTCTACGTTTGTCTCGAGTTCGGAACCTACCCTCCGGAGGCAGTCAGATCTGCATTACGTGCTGACCATTGGCTCTACACATATCGTCAAGGCGACATTGAAACAGATGTTGGGTATGAAATTCGACGACGCGTGCGGCAGCGCTTCTATCCGGAGAGCACCGATTGGAAGGAAATGGTACTATATCGCAGTCGTCAGGTTCAGCGACAGATGCTCGAAGGTTTGCAAGTATGAGAGCTCGACTACTCACAACAGTAGCGCTCAGCGCGCCTCAGCAAGCAAAAAGCCAGGCACGCAAACGAGTTGGCAGAGGGTGTTTTACGGATCGTGATCCAAAGCTAGTCAGGGTCGAAGATCACTAGCAAAGTCTGCGGCAACCGCATCCGCGCCCAATCGCCTGAGACTCCAACGTCTTGGTCACCAAGCCCGGAGTCTTGGCCGATCTTGCAGTTTCAGCGATCAGGAATTGGCCCCCCCCGAGCTTCTAACGGGGCGGTGGCATCTCGGACACGTACTTCATTGCGAGCTATGTCCGGTGCTCGGGTTTGGACTGGTCGGCCGGACCGCGCATCAGAGCACGAGCGAGAAGACTTAGTGCAACCGGGAAAAGCCACCGGCAGTCTCAACGCAAGGCTGCGGTGATCACCGGCGCGCTTATCGACGCAGCAAATAAGCACTTCGCCAATTCTTCGAAACTGGACCTCCGGGGTGCGCTTAACCACATCGGGCCCGAGCCGCTGAAGAACGCGGCGTCGCAACCGAGCTTTTCACACCGATGAACCCCACCGCGTGTCTGCTACTCCGATGACGTCATCCACATGCCCTTGCAGTGCGCGACGCAATGGGACGCGCTCGGCCACGTCTACTATGACGATCCACCCTACAATGGCTTCAAGGCGCGCGAATGCCTCACTGAAAAGGGTGCGCACAAGATGGGCATCAACCATCTAGCATCCCCGGCATGGTTTCGCCGGGGTGCTCTTAAACATTGCGCGGTAAAGGTAGTCGAGCGGCTGCCGCTCGACTACGCGATCACGCTAGATGGTCTGAACGCCGCATGCGAGAAGGAGGGCGTGAGCTAGGCGCGGGCGACGTCCTCTTGGTGCACACCGACCACATGCTGTGGTTCATCGCGGACAGGGACCGCGAGGCTTTATGGGGATGCAGCCCGGTCTTAGTTACACATGTGCCGAGTGGGCTCATGACAAGATTGATGCCGCCGTGGCCGTCGATAACATGGCTGTGGATCCTGGACGCAGAGGGGCTCGGCTCGGAGATGCCGCTCGCCTTCCACATGCTTGCGTTGCGAGACACGGGCATGCCGCTGGGCAAGATGTTCAATTTGGAGGCGCTCGGCAACGACTGCGCCGCCGACGGCCGTTACAGCTTCATGCTCGCAGCCCCGCCTCTGGAGGTTAAGTCGGCCACCCTGTTGAGATCGGCCTGACGCTCTCGAGAACGCCGACCGAACCGCGGCCGGGTCCCCCTTTGCGGCCAAGCAAGTGGAGGTCTGACGGTTCCGAGAGAGCGCCGATGAAGGTTTGAGAAGTTTTGAGACTGCGGCACGCCGTTGGCGTGAGCGAGCGCCAGATCGCCGTCACCGGTGGCATCAGCCAATCGCCGGTTGGCGAGTATCTGCGGCGGGCTGCAGTTATCGGCATTCCTGATCGTCGTGCAGTCTTCGGCCTTTTCGGGCCTCCACCCCGGCCACCCAGGCCTATGTTGCCGAGCGCACCTGTCTAGCTGAGCACACGCTGTGGATGTCGGGCATCGCCTTCGTTCTTCAGCCTTGGCACTGTGATCGGTCCGTGGTGCCGCCGGTCTCCATCGTCGGCATCTTTGGATTCGCAGGACCGCTCTATGCGTTTGCCCTGATCGCGACGGCAATGCTGATCGTCCTCGCGCGCTATCTAGATCCGCCGATCTTACCGCCGAAGCCAATGCCGCAGACCCATAAGGCGCGTACGCCGCTGTGGCGCAGCTCCAACCTCACTCCTTTAATCGGTACGGCTCCCTGATCTCGTTCTGTCAGAATGCGCAGGCACAAACCTTGGGCTTCCTGATCATCGACGAGACGCATAAAGCCCTGTCTGCGCCGGCCCTGCCACGCCTCGCCCAGGGCTATATCGAGGTGGCGATGGTCGGCGGGGCGGCCGCGAGTTTACTTGCGCTGTGGGGCTTCATCCCCATGTTTCGCATAACGCCAAAGGCCCTCTTGCGAATGGGGTGCGGGACTGGCTGCACTGGGCAACATCTTGACCGCTCTCTCGCCAAATAATGTCGCCGCAATCGTCGGCTATGACTTTCTTGCCTCGGCTTCTCCTTCGCCCGCCCAGGGTTCACGGTCGGCGCGGCGCATCGTTTTCCCTACCGATGAACGAGCAGGCCCGCGCGGCCGGTGCTATCGGTGGCGGTCAATGGCGTGGACACGCTCCTTGCGCCGTTCACGGTGAGCCTCTACGGGATCTTCGCTTCCGGCCCTTTTTTTCTAGAGTGCGTCGTGCTCGCTGGCTTGCTAGCCTATGCTTATCTCAGTCTAACCCTGCGCAATGTCGGCAGCCACGTTACGGACCGCAAAGAGGTTGATTTCGAAGCCGCGCTCCAGCGTAGCGACAGCTGTGCAGGCTCGTAAGCTTTGAGGACTCAGCTGCAGCAGAGGTGCCTACGAGCTTTCGCTTCTGTAAATATTGTCGAGCCCGCTCAGCATTTCGGCAGATCGTGAACGGTATGTTTCCGCGCTTCATTCGGACATGACAACGCGCCTGCTGGAAGTGATCACGGAGACGGCGACGTCGTTGGTTCTACGGACGACAAAGCCCGAATTGTGGAGGACACGCTGGTCCCCTGCGTGGGTCGCCAAGAGTTTGTCCGAGGCACGGAAGCCGCCCGGTTTCCGCATGCGCGGCGGCAACGCGGCCAGCTCTTCCAGTTTCTTTGTCGGATCGGCTCGCAGATAGACCTTCGTGCTTTGCAGGCTCCCGTGTTCAAGCCAAAGTGAGACCTTTCGAATGTCACGGGTCGCGCGCCCTCGCGCTGCAGCTGCAACCGCGCATGGATGGACTCTGGCGGTCCCCACCACACCGCCTTCAGCGTACTGCGCGTCGATGATGCAATCGAGGAGGCAATGCTTGGAGTCATCGGTCCGGGCGCTATCGCCGCGGCAACCGCTGCCGCCAAGCAAGCCAGGGAACGGCGAGATTAGGTACGCGAGGGTTCTCAGTCGTGACCTCGAGCCGGCGCACTATGCCGCCGACCGGGCCTTCCGCAATACGATGCCGCTGCCCGGCTGGTGGCGGGCGAGCTTGACGCGCGCTGGAACAGGCCGCTCGTCCACGCAGCGGGGTCGAGGGCGAGATCGCCATGCATGATGCATGTGAACGCCCGCGCCCCCTTGCCGATCAGCTTCGCTCAGCGTTATGGGCTCGAACCTCAGAATGGCGGGGATGCGCCGACACAGATGCGCGCTCAAGAAGCGCATTGTGCGCACCCTGATCCATGAGGTCGTGGCCGATATCCATGATCGGTCTCCGAGGTCGTCCTGATCGTCCACTGGGTCAGCGGCGTTCCCTGCGAGATACGGCCCAAGCGCCGACGCGGCAGCGTAACAGCACCTCTGACAGTATCATCAAAGCTGTCCGCCGACTGGTGCTGATCGCCAGCGATGATCTCATCGCCGGCCGCCTCAACCCGTAACGGCTTCAAGACATGGTAGCGGCAATCTTGAACGCGAGCGTGTCACCTCGATGAGCTCGAACTATCGCTTCCCAGCTGCCGAGGACGGGATCGAGCCCTGGCTGCACCTGAGCAACGCGGCGAAGCTCCTCAAGACAGCGCCCAGAACGCTCCGGTTCGCCGCTGAAGCCGGCGAGATCGCGGTATCCATCCGCTATTGGGCGGCCCGTGCATCTTCGCCCGCAGCGAGCTGATAGCCACTGCTCAACTGTCGCCGAAGCGAGCGCGACAGAACCCAAGATACCGCCCAGCATCGCATCCCAAGTAGGCAAATTCTCTTCTCCTTAACAACATAGACAGATAGGTGTTCTGATACGCAGATTTAGTATCTGCGCCAATTCTCCAATTTCGCGCGGGTCCGCACGGCTGAGGAATCAGTGCGTTGAGGCATCCGGCCCGGAAGCACAAGGCCTCGAGGAACGATTGTTGGTCGACTTGCCGGGCCGCGAGAAGTCCAGCGGGACGCGGCGCTGGTAGGTCGACCTGTCGAGATCGCGCGACACAATCTCGCTGCCCTGATCGACCCGGATCGTCGCCGGGAATCTCACTTCCTTGCGGGCTCTTTCCGGTACCGCCACGACGTCTCTGTCGCGGAAGGTGAATCGGGGCTGCAGCGACGCGAGACTCTGGCGAAGGTATCGACGATCGTGAGCACGCGCAGTTTACTACCGTCGTCAACGGATCGTGAACAAGATCTATCCCCAGGTCTCATTCGATCGCGTCGCCGGCCGGCGATCATCCTGCAGCTTGGACTTGACCATGGTACCAAGATGCAGACACCGGCCCGACCAACTACCAGTGTTAGCAATTGATCGAGGTGGCAGACTCGTGGCACTCATAGCCTAATGTAGATGGCTCATATCACACGTTACCGGGACGACATTGCGTCAAGTGTGGTGCTGTCGATCGCCGCGGGTCTTGATGAACACCTTCATGCTTCCTGGAGTTTACCAGTTATGTCGAAGCTGGATAATACCGCGATAAGTTAAACGGTTTTGGCCAACGACGCCATACGACCTGCCAAGCACGCATGACGCCGAAATCAGGAACAACAATCCGCGGGTGCTTTGCCGGACTAGGTACTCGTTGCGATACGAAGGCTGCTTTCGACCACAAGATCATCTTCGTTCGCGGACCCACGAAAGAAGAAGGCTCTGCGCTGAAAATCATGAGAAACGGTTCTTCGATGTCTACATTCGTGGGGTCGTGAAAGCCGTAAGGGGAGTTAGCGATAGCAACAGAAAGGAGAGACAAGTGGCGACTGAATTCGTGGCGAAAGACGAGAACGTTCTGAAAAAAGTGAAAGCGGGCAAGCCCCCTGCGGACTGCGCCGTGATAGGAACCTGGAAGCTGCAATCGTATGTGCGCGAGCGCCTCTCTGACGGGTACCGGCACAATCAGTTTGGCGACGCCCCGGAAGGCTATATTGGCTATGCCGCTGACGGTCGTATGTATGCGATCTTCACCTGTTGCGACCGCCTAAAACCGCGCGACGTGGTGCCAACTGACGAGGAAAGCGTCGAACTTCTCGCCACCATGGTTGCCTACGCCGGCACGTTCTCAATCGGCGATAACGTCGTCGTCCATCACATCGACACGTCCTGGAACCAGGCCTGGACGGGGACCGACCAGGCTCGTTACTACGCGCTTCATGGCGACACCCTCACGGTCACTACGGTGCCCTACAAAAGCTACCGGGACGGCACCATGGGGCGGTCCATCCTGGTCTGGCACAGGATTCGTTGACATCGCACAGAGCGACCGATAGCCGATCTGTCGCACTTAATGGAAAGCACGTCTTTGTGGACGGAGCAAGTGGGCTAGGCGGTCGCGTCAGAATGTCTATCATGGATTCAAAAAGGGAGTGAGAAATCGCAGTCGGAGTTGATGTCGTAACTCTGGAAGATGAGGCGATATATCCATCGGGTCTGTTAGCGCAGCCAGATTATGTTGCATCCCGCCTCCCTGTGATATCTGTCTCGGATTAGCCGACCCACGATTACCACGCGTTCCTCGTCTCCATGCTAAAGTTGGCCGTTGACGCGAACACAAGACATTGCCTTTGACCCTGAGCGCCTTTGCTACGTGTTTCACCTGTTGATGAGGTCCAGCTAGGGCCGTGACCTCGTTCATCTTCAATGGCATCGCCGCGCAGATTGAATTCTAACTCTCACCGTCTTCACCAAGCGCATCGAACGCCAAATTTCGCTCTGGCGAAGGCAGGGCCGAGATCAACGCTGTGGAAATGATGGACAATGCTCCCGCCGCTGGCGCGGCTCCCGCGTTGCCCATCATGCCCAGCAAGTGCAAACGTTGGCGGCGTGACAAGGAAGGTTGGGAGCGGTTCGAATTCCAACTAACAAACTTTTCAAGATCTCACTCAAGACGGGGGCATTCTTTGGAGCGTTCCAGAGTTCGGGATTACTACCGAGTGCGTTTTTTTTGGACAAGGACAGCCTGATCCGCGCCTCAACGAAGTTTTTAAATGTATTCTCGGAAGCACGGTAAGCGCGTGTTCGACATGAGCCTCCGGCTCTTGCTTAGAGCAAGAGCAAACAGGGATTCTCGGCGGCCGCGGCGTGCCCGGTTATAGCCTTGATTGGCAGGGATGGGCCGTTCTAGTCGTATGCTCGTGGCGTTAGTGGCTTAGCAAATCATAGCGAGGAGATCACCTCTCATCTTGGTTGCTTGGCCTTCAAACTATTTAATGAACTGGTGCCGGTGAGCACGTGGCGCCGCTCCGTTCCGTTCGACGCAATCATAGCCCCGTTCCCTGCTTATTCTCGGACCAACTTGTGAGAGGTGGCTACATCCTTACATATTCGGATAGATTGCTGACTAGATAATGATGCATTCGATTTCTCGGGTTGGGGAGCACCGAGCATGCTCTTGATCTCTGGGCCACAACTTTCGATTCTCCCGCCGAGGCCATGTCTTGTAGCTCAGCCAAAGACCACTCCTCAATCTGTGCAGCGAGAGGACGCTAGGTGCTTAGCCATGGCATTTTTTGGACCGGGTTGAGTTTGCATTGTTCTGGCCGGAATTCCAGCATTTGCAAATCTATTCGTAAGGCCTTTCAAGGTCTAACTTGTTTTGGCCTCGAGCCTTGGCGGTGCATTCTTCACGATCTGCAGGATGCGCTATGAGGCTAGTTTTACATGGAGCCACCACGAACCGACGAAAACCACATAGACTGTGCTTTCCTCGAAGAGGAGATTATCGTCGCTTGAAGCTGAACAGGATCGGCAACTGCAGATGAGATTTTGCCAGAGCCTTCAACGTGACGGCTAAGAAGATGACGAAAGGAGCGCAGCCTCGACACGAGCACAGAGAAATGAGCGAACTGGTTCATAGTAGGGCGTAGCGCCTGGAGGCCGCCAACACCACGATTTGTTGCTTGCCTGGCTCGTGCTAGCGAATGCGATCTGCGCCGGCCTCACCTTGTTGCGCTCGCAGATCTGTTCAGGGGATGCACCGGGTCGTGAACGGAGCAGCATATTCCAAACGTCTTTTCGGATGCTTCACTTGCAGGCTGCTCTCGAGCGATATCGCTGTGATAGCCGCTGATCAGCTTCGGTCTTGTTGATGTGGAGACGGTTTGATAACCCGAGTAGATTCTCGGAACTGTACACCGGCAGAAGGAAACCACCTGAGCGTTCAAGGGAAAGCCGCGCTCGCGATTGCGTCATTCCTGCTCAGCTGCCAAGCCCTTTCGTTCCTAATCATGTCTGCCCGTTTCGAGGTGTCGGATCAAGACAGCGCTTCACATAATCAGCTCACCTAACGAGCCTGAGCAACGCACGCGCCTCTTGCACGGTGGCCGGACGCCGCCCGTACCGGCTGCAGGCTTTCACTAGACGTTTGACGAGTGCCGCATTTGACGGAGCAAGCGTCATACGATTCAGTCGGATATTATCCTCGAGTCCGGTCCGGCAGTGGCCGCCAAGCTCAAGCGACCACTCGTTAAGCGTGATCTGATCCTTCCCAATACCGGCACCAGTCCAGGTTGCGTCAGGCGCTAGCCGACCGAGAGTTTTTATGTAGAACTCAAAGGCTTCTCGATCGACAGGCATCGCGTTCCTCACGCCCATTACAAATTGTACATGGAGCGGTCCCTTAATTTTGCCTACTTTCTGCATCGAGACGGCCTGGAAAATCATCGAGAGGTCGAATGCTTCGATCTCAGGTTTTACGTCATAAGCCAGCATCTCAGAGGCCAGCCATTCGACGAGCTCGGGAGCGTTCTCGTACACGCGCGTCGGAAAATTGCATGAACCTGTTGACAACGACGCCATATCGGGCCTGAGTGATAACATGCCACCACGCTCGCGACCGGTCCCTGACCGACCGCCAGTCGAAACTTGCACGATCATGCCGGGACAATGCCGTCTTAGACCTTCCAGCAGACGACCAAACCTTTGTGGGTCCGATGTCGGACGCCCGGCATCGTCTCGCACATGACAGTGGGCAACCGTTGCGCCGGCTTCAAATGCCTCCTGGGTCGACTCGATCTGCTCCGCAATCGTGATTGGCACCGCAGGATTGTCGGCCTTCGTCGGTAGCGATCCAGTAGGCGCAACCGTGATTACACAAGGTACCGTCATGCGTTTCCTTTGAGTTCTTCGAAGGGTACTTCATTCAGCATCCGAGATCGAAGCTCCTGCTCTAGACTAGATAAAGAGAGAAGTAGACCGGCTACTCTCCGCGCCATCACTCGGATCCGTCGAACGCAAGAAAGAACACCAAATGCCCAGATCGCACGACAGCTTAGGCCGTTTGGAGCGACACCTGGTCCCTGCCCCTTCTATGTGAGCGTCGTACTTCTGAAAGATGTAAAATGTTTCCTTTAGCCCTGCTTGTCAGCCTTAGCCCATTTCTGTTTGCAAGGCCGAATTTCAGTCGACCTACGCGCCTTCTTCCGAAGTACATGGCTGCCCACGCATATGCAGCGACCCGCCCCGCCTTGCCTATCGAGTTGCCCTTGGCGTTTTAGGTTCGAAGCACAAAGCGGTCTGGGTTGCGCCGGCGACAGATGCACGCCCAAGAAACGCATTGTACGCACGCTGATCCACGAGTTGGTGGCCGGCGACGTTCCCCGCGAGATATGCCTGCCCAAGCGCCGGCGCGGGCAACGTCTCAGCAGCTCTGGTGATATCATCGAAGCTGTGCGCAACTGGTGTTGATCGCTAGCGATAATCTGATTTCCGGCTTCCTCAACCGCAACAGCTTCAAGACAGGTAACGGTAATCGCTGGACGCGAGCGTGTCACCTCGATGCGCTCGAACTATCGCTTACCAATTCAAGCCCGCCGTCGGCGTATCACGTTCTGCAGCATCTCCTTGTCGAGCGACAGCTCCGCGACCAATTTCTTCAGCTTGGTGTTCTCTTCCTTGAGCTGCTTCAGCTGCCGGCATCTGGTCGGCAGCAGCCCCGTCATAGCTTCTTCCAGTTGTAAACCTCGCCTGACTGAGTCCGGCCTTGCGGCAGAACTTCGCAACCGGCATGCCATCGGCACCCTGCTCGAGAATAAACGCCTTCGGGGCCTCTGAAAACTGCGACGCTTTCATCTTTTTCACTCCTCCCAGCCGCGGGGCTCTATGCGAAAACTCTAGTCAAAAATTGACTAGCTTGCCGGCCTCGGATCAAGCCCCAAAGAAAGGTAGGTGTACGGGCAATTCAGATATGTAACCAACAGCCAAGCCGCGGTCGGTTGAGCTATCAAAAGGCACTCACGGTGAGGCGGCGTTAGACATGTGAGTCAAAAGGAGAAAGACTCTATGCCCCAAACTGTTCGAGAAGCTCGCTGGTATCGCTCGATGCTCTACGTTCCTGGAGACAAACTCGACTGGATGTTGAAGGCGCCCAAATATGGAGCGGATGCTCTAGTGTTCGACCTCGAAGACTCGGTCGAGGTTACGCAGAAAGCTGAAGCTCGCAAGGCAGTCGCGGCAGCTATCAAGGAGCTATGCACCGGGCCCTTCGGGCGCTTCGTTAGACTCAATGGGTGGCGAACAGGCTTTGTGCTAGAAGACCTTAATGCGGTTACAATCGATGGCCTTGACGGGGTGGCGCTGGCTAAGACTGAAGATCCGGAAGAAATTGCCGCATTGGACCTCGTGCTTGAGGAGTTGGAGAGGTCGCGGGGGCTGCCGATCGGCCGAATCGAGATTTGTCCGCATGCGGAATCTGCATTGGGGAGGTACAACATGTACCATCTCTGCATGGCATCCCAGAGAGTCAAACGGGCCGGCAATTCTGGTGGCCCAACCCCAGGTGGAGACGGGGCTCGCTCCCTGGGCCTGCAGTTTAATGACTCGATCGATGACGGAATTCACTTTGGAGCCCATTCCGCGCTACAGGCTCGTGCTGCCGGGATTATACACGTTGAAGGCGCCATGACCGCGATATTGGACGACCTCGAGTTGGTGAGGCGAATCGGCGAAAGATCGAAGCGCATGGGCGCGTCTTGGGCGTCGGCGATCCACCCTAGCCATATCCCCATCATCAATGAGATCTATTCGCCATCGCAGGATGAGATCAATGAGGCGCGTAACATCATCTCCGTCCTGGCGGAGGCAACTGCCCGCGGCGAGGGCGCTGTTCGGTACAAGTCAACGATGCTGGACTATGCGATCGTTCGGACTGCCATGGACGTTCTTAAGAATGCTCAGGCGGTCGGAATCGATGTTGGCAACGTTCCAAAAATCGAGCTACCGCCACTTTAAGAACGCCGTATGAGGGCCGGCCGCGTTGAACTGGCGTTTACGATCGCAACATCGGGAAGCATCCTCAATCAAGTAGATCGTTTGGCTGCCGTTGGCCGAGTCGGCTCACCTTCGGGATGGGCGACTTCGCTACTTCGGCTTCACACACGCGAGGGTGAACTACGTCACAAGCCAAACATCAATTGGTGATTTGCCTTCCTGAACTAAACCCCCGGCGCCGTTTACGTCCGACCTATACTACCGCTTGCTTGCGTGGGAGTCATCAGTTCGCAAACTTAACCCAACCGCACCGCTACGGTCACGAAACTGCGCAAAACGCGCGCAGCTCCTTGCCGTGCGCCTCCGGGCGATGGTGTCTCATGCAATGGCTCACTTGCAGATGATATTGCGTTTCCGGACGATTGCGAGTACGCATCCGGCGTAGACCACAAGCTCGGTTGGATTATTTTGACGGCCAGCGCTTAAGCAACTAGGGATTTTCTTTATAAATTTGGATGAGCTCGATGAGGCGCTCGATGCCCAAGTCGGTGAACGCCTGGACACCGTCTTCGCCAACGCCATAGACCTATATGGCGCCGTCCTCGATCTCCATTTTATTGGCGAGGTCTCGCAGCCAGTCTTCGTCTTCGCCGAGGTCCCTCGCGACCTGCGTGATGGTGGTGACGTGATGGACCTTGTTGACGTGGGTGGTCATGCCGCTCGAGCGGAGAGCGCTGATGCTGGCGTCCAATTCCAGGGCAGAAGTTCGTCCAGCCGATGAGCCGGATGGGCGGCGATCCGGGCGAGGATATCCGTAAGCCACGCCTGCGGGTCGATGGCGTTCATTTTCGCCGTTTATGCCGCCCGCCGAACTATGCCGAGTCGGGTCGTTCGGCGAAAGCGGTCGGGATGTTCTCCAATCCCTGGCGGATATCCTCGCGGTACTTGATCTTGCCAGCATTCACCAGGGGTGCGACATAGGCCAACATCTCGTCGTGCTGTGCCGCGAACTCGCTCACCGAGAGGTTCCCCACCCTCACGTGCCTCGCCTTGAAGATCGGTTCGCCCAATTTCATCAGTGCTGCGCGCCTGTCGATACCTCCGTCCGCATCGCCATAGTGCGCGATGAGACCGCAGATGATCATCCGCGCGGCCTGATTGAACAGCGGGAGCACCGCCTCGAACACCTTGGCCCCGACATTTTCGAAGTAGACGTCAACGCCGGCTTGGCAAACGGCGGCGAGATCCGCTGACAGAGTGGGCGAAAGGTGGGAGACGCAGGCGTCGAAGCCCAATTCCTCGGTCACGAACTTGCATTTGGCATCACGGCCAGCGATCCCAATTACCCGCGCGCCCCGCTGCTTGGCGAGCTGCCGGCAATCTGGCCGACCCCGCCCGAAGCCGCCGAGACCACCACGGTCTCGCTTGGCCGAGGCGAGGCCATCAGCTCCTTGCCGGCATAGGCGCTCAGCCCCAGTATGCCAAGCACGCCAACCGACTGCGAGATGCGTCCCAGCGAGGCATCGAGCTTGCGCGGGTTCATGTAGCTTGGCCGCCAGACACCCAAATCAGCGCATATTCGGCCCAGCCGTTGGTGTTGAAGACGAAATCGCCGGGAGCAAATTCGCTCATCCGGCTCTCGATAACCTGAGAGACGGTGCGCGCGTGGCACGGCGCGCCGGCCGGACCGGTGCGCTCCCGCTGGTAGTACAATTGATAAGGATCGAGAGACACATAGATGGTCCGGGTCAGTGCCTGCCTCGAAGCGGGCACCGGGATCGCGCCCTGCTTCAGCACGAACGTGTTCTCCTGTGGCCACCCAGTCACCGGCTGTTCTGGCAACGTCCAGTATCGATTTCTCATAACTCCTCACTCTTCCCCGGCACCGCCTAGTGTGTTGAGCGTCAATCCTCAACCAGCTCGGTTGAATGCAGCCAGCCGAGCACAAAGGCTCGTTGTCTCAGGTAGCAGTCGCTTTATGATCAGCCACGACTCAACTCCTCCAGTTTTGCGATCAGGTCTTCGAACCAAAAGCAACGCCTTGGGCGCTAATCAGAGAAATTGCCAAAATCAGCACACCTGACCTCATAATAGCGAGCTCGACATTAATTTCGGCGATATTCGATGGCAGCGTGCGGATTTCCGGCGAAAATCTCTTCGCTTGCTACTGAGTTACTCGCCGGCTTCCTTGAGCTTATCGAGCGCGCCCGCGAGATCTTGGGAAGCATTGATGGATCTCTGAGGATTAACGAGCACGGCCGGCCAGTCCCGCATCTATTACGGGAGTGCCTCAACGATCAGCAGCCGCTCCGCGAGCAATGCTACAGCGAGATGTCTCGATCAGCGCGCGAGAGGAAAAGAGACGCAAAGAATAGACATGAACTGCACGTGCCAATTTTCATTGCACATCATGAGCCTCTCTGACGAAACGCCCAACTCACGGAAGCTCTTCAGTTATCGGAAACATGCTTCAGAAAATGAGAACGATGCGGTGCACGCGCGCGGGCCGATCCAGATCGGTCGTGCTGAGCATTCTTCACGCGCATGTTTGTTCACGTCCCGGCCACAGTGCCCTTGAAGAGCGGTCCAGTTGATGGAGTTGACCGTCAGTTTGCGCCGACAGTTGACGTCGAATTTCGCTTTTTCTTCTTATCTTCGGCGGGCTCATTCAGCCTGACGACGGCCTTCTCCAGGTACTTGCTGGCCCAGAGGATGTCGTTTGCGAGAGCAAGGCGTGCGCCTGCACCATCTCTTGCCGCCAAGCTCGCCAATATCGACCGGTGAGGATGATCTTTCGCGGTTGCGGATTCACTGAAGTCGTTGAGCGTAAGAAGCGGGCCGATCTGAACCCATAGGCTTTCGATCAGTCCGCAAACCACAGGCAAATCTGATGATCTGTAGATCCTGAAATGAAATTCCTCGTTGATCGAGAGCACGGTCTGCACATCGCGCTGCCGTCTTGCGAGCATCAACTGCTCATGCATCTTCTCCAACGCGGAGACATCCTGCGATGAGATAATGTTCGCCGCAGCTTGTGCCGCGCGTCCTTCAAGCTCGATTCGAATGTCGCGAATTTCCCTGAACCGCGCCACACTCAAGACCGGAACCATCATCGTCCGTGACTGATGTGAAACAAGCCCGTGCTCAGAAGCCAACCGGAGAAGCGCCTCCCTGACAGGTGTAACACTGACTCCAAGTTCCTCGGCCAATGGCTTCAGGAGAAGCCGCTGACCCGGCCGGAATCGGCCCGCCATCAGAGCTTTCCGAAGCATCAAATATGCTCGCGCGTGTAAGTTGTCACGCCCCACGTGCAGCCGATCGGCCTCGGTCGGCATGAGGAAGGTGGATGAGGAAGCAGAGGTATTTGCGTCTAAAGATCCTTCCTTTCTCATTTTCCACCCGTTCCTGTCTCGGCGCCGCGCGACTCGTGATGGGCCTGCCCCTGTAGGCACGACCGTGTACCACGGGTGCAATGCGCTACAAAAGCATGAAGGGACCGCACGGCCCCCTCTATGTCTGAACGGTCCACGCCGGCCTAGCTTCCGGAGGGCGGGGTCCAGGGCAAGGGAGCGAGCGCCTCAAAGTCCGTCACCACGTCAATAACTGCGGGCTTACCGGACCGGCGCGCATCGTCGAAAGCCTTGGCCAAGTCACCGGGCTTCTCCACGCGCACACCGAAGCAGTCGAAATCGCGCGCGATTTGCGCGAAATCCGTGTCTCGGTAGGCAAAGATCTCCTCTTTATTGCCTTTCCTTCCTTCGTAGGCGATGTCGATGTTTCTTCTGCCCTGTCCAAGGCAATGATTGTTGTTCACGATCGTGATCACGTTAAGGCCATATCGCCTAGCCGTTTCCAGCTCGGGAAGATGATACATAAAGCCGCCATCACCGGTTAAGCAGACGACGGGGCGGTCTGGCATAGCGCACTGGACGCCGAGCGAAGCGGGAAAGGCCCATCCCAACGAGCCGGCGGCTCGCAGATACCCCTGAGCGGGGTCGGTGAGATAGACGAGCGTTCCGCTCCAGTGCGATGCGTACCCGGTATCGGCCACCAGCATTGCGTTTTTCGGAAGCCAGTCCGAGATCTCCCGGCACAGACGCTCCGGCCTGATCGGCGTCGCGTCAGACGATCGCGCGATATCCGCTTCGGCCCGCCATTCGGCGACGAAATCAGCAACCTTTCGCTGCCAACTTGCTGGCGCACGGAATGGCAGTTCCGAGTCAAGGCGCTCGAGAACCGCTTTCGGGTCACCGTTTACACCAATCGCTTCGGGAAAGTTGCGACCAAGCTCCGCTGGATCGATGTCGATCTGTACGATCTGCGTCTCTGGCCTCGGCAGCTTCCAGTGGTTCGTGATCATGTCACCCGTATCGCTGCCGACGAACATGACAAGGTCCGCATCATGCAGGATCTTGTTTGCACAGCTCCGCGAGTAGGTCCCGGCTACTCCTCCATTTTGCGGATGAAACTCCGGAAGGGCGTACTTCGCGTCAAGGGACATCACGACGGGAATTCCGTGGTGTTCGACGAACGCCTTCAGCGCCCCTTCGGCTCCCGACATCATTAAGCCCGCGCCTGCAAGAATCACAGGGCGCTCCGAAGCCGCGATCGCGGCCGCAGCACGACTGAGCGATTCGGGATCCGGAGAGAGACGGAAAGCCGGCACCTTTGCGAAGGTTTCTTCGGGGAAGATGGCGGCCGTGAATTCGGCGGCGCCAACGATGTCGCCCGTATAGCCGGCGATGTCGAGATGGACAGGGCGGGAGGCACCGGTGGTCGCCTCTCTGAATGCTTGACGAAGGAGATGGGGCAATTGCGCCACCTCATCCACTCGACCTCTGAACTTCGTGACGGAGGCGTAAAGCGACTCGTGTGGAAGTTCTTGATAGGCGTTTCGGTACTGGTAGTTGGCTGCGTGGCGACCCGTCAACGCGACAACGGGCGAGTAGGCAAACCAGGACTCCTGGAGAGCCGCGGCAAGATTGGCGGCGCCGACGGACTGTGCCATGCAGACGGCCGGGCGACGCAATGCGCGTGCATAGCCGTCAGCCATGTATGCGATTCCCTTTTCGGAGTGCCCGAGAATCCGCTTGATACCGAGATCTTCCATCTCGGTTAGCGCCCGCCGCAGAACGGCATCCATGAAGAAGACGTGAGAGATACCCTTGGCCTTGATGGTTTCGGCAATGAAGCGCCCGCCGGTCATGCGGCGGGCTGGGGCGAGCGCGGGATTAGAAGGCAACTTCAAATCGTCCATTTCTACCCTGTCGGTTTGGTCGATTACGCCTGGAAAACAGCGAGCGGCACCCATCTGTCCACGATAGCTGTCGCGACGGGTATCTCGCGTTGCACGAGCTTTTTATATGATATAAAAAGTCGCGTCAACCCTCGGCCGCCGTCGCGGCGCGCCTGACGAGTTCACTTGTGAGAGAACGCAAAAAAGGAGAGACCATGATCCGCTACGAACTGTCGGGAAAAAGAGCGCTCGTCAGCGGTGCAGCGTCAGGCATCGGCTTGGCGACTTTGAAGCGGCTGGCACAGGCAGGGTGCACCGTTTCGCTGAATCACCTTCCCGACGATCCAAGGGGGCCTGAGGAGGTGAGCAAGCTCCGCGCGGACGGTTACGACGTATTCGGCGTCGCAGGCGCCATAGGTAGTGGGAAAGAGGCAGAAATCGTAAATTCTGCCGTCGACAAGATGGGTGGGCTCGACCTTCTCGTTAACAATGCCGGCACGCCGGGAGCACGCAAATCCATTTCGTCTTCCGAGCTCGACCTCATTACTGACGAGCTGTGGTCGGCTGTGTTGGACACGAACCTCATCGGGCTTTTCCGATGCACGCGCGCCGCTGCACCGTCGTTGAGACAATCCAAAGGCGCGGTCGTAAGCTTGGCCTCAGTGTCAGCATTGACCTCGAGAGGATCCAGTTTGGCTTATGCGGCAAGCAAGGCCGGCATCATTGCGATCACGCGCCATCTTGCTCAAGGTCTCGCACCAGAGATCCGGATTAACGCGGTGGCGCCGGGCGCGGTTGATAGCACCTGGCAGATCGAGTGGACGGAAGCGCAAAGGCAAAGCTCTATTGAGCGTACCCCCCTGCGGCGCAGATGCGTTCCCGAGGATATTGCCGAAACGATCGTCTATCTGGGCTTCGCAGCGCCCATGATCACAGGACAGACGATCGTCATAGATGGTGGTCTGACGCTTTAGCCACGGCTCAATTCGACCCTAAGGGGTTTCAAACGCCTAGACTCATCTGGATCGCGTTCGAATTCCCCGGCTGCAAGAGCGAAAAGCTGGATCGTGCACTCGCGTACAGAGCCCTCGGACAAGCCGCAGGACATGGTGACAAAGCCGCGCCAAGCGCGACTTTGTCGTCCCAAATTCGAGCTTTGTTCTGAAGGAGATCTCATCCAATGCTTGCCCACGAATAGCTAGCATGTTCGGCTGATGAAGCGGCGAAGACCTTCTCAACCAGATCCGCGCGCCAATAAGGGCGCGCTCTAGGCACGTTTCGGCGGCATGGTGCGGGGCCAAATCATCTTCAGCAAGTATCGTCGCGTCCCGCCAAACATGATCACTTGAGGAATGGCAGCATTATCTCCTGGACCTGAAGCGCGAGCTCAGGGAAAGCCTTTTACGCATCTCGGTCTAGCCTGTTGGCGGGGATACGCGCCTCCACCGGAAAGCGAGGTCGCCGCAGCCGTCGTCCCTCGGACAAGGCCGCAACCAATGCCGTCATCCTCCGCTGGTTGACCGCACCTGCGATCCGCGACCGTGCCGAGGTTGCCAGATCACGGCGCAGCGCCGCTGGCAGGGGCAGATATCGGCGGCTCAAGCTCGAGCTCATCAAGCTCCAAAAGAAAGAATCCCGGACCGCTCGGCGGACGCCCGCCCCTTAGTCCGAATAGAGGACTGTTATCGACGACGTCCTGTGGTGCAGGAGAGAATGCGTCCACACGATCTTGTTTCCGAGGGCGTCCGCGGCTGGCAATCCCGACCTCCCATAGTTAGGCGGCCATGCTAGTTGGGTTGGGTATCGATGGATTGGCCTGAAGTGAAACGTTCACCAGCGAATCTTCACGCCGCGGTAATCCTGAAAAACACCACTAGTCGCTGGCGTGAGCTCCGCGATCCGAGCGATGAGGCCGCGCGCACACTCCTCAGCCGATATGAAAGCAACCTGACCCTTCACCATTTCTGTTTGCACATAACCGGGATTCAGTAACGCCACCAGGATCCCATCGCGAGCCCAGCCGCGCGACAAACCACGCATGCCATTGTTGAGTGCCGCCTTCGAAGCCCGATAGGCGTACTTGCCGCCGCTGGCGCTGCTGGTCGAGCCCATAATGCTGGTGATTGCCACCAGCTTCTTCTGGGTGCTGCTTCTCAAGTTGTCGTGCAGGATCTGCGCGATCAGCATTGGCGCCAGGGCGTTGACGCGCATCGTGGTCATATAGCCATCGGCCTCGATTCGGTCGGCGGATAGACCGCTGATTCCGGCATTGTTGATGAGAATGTCGACTGGCTGTTCGCCGACGGTGCGCTTAAGGGAGGCGATCGAGGACTCTTCAGCTACATCGAGTGGGATGACCCGCACGCGACCACTGGATGAGGCGGCGAGTTCTTTGAGGTCGTTGGCCTTTGCTGGATCGCGGCAGCAGGCAAAAACATCAGCACTGTCGGTCGCGTATTCCCGCGCAAGTGCAAGGCCGATTCCTCGGTTCGCGCCCGTGATCAGAACTGTGCTCATCGAAGGAACGTCTCCCCTCCATCTGGACTGCGGCAAGTTTCCTATGAACTTGCGTATCGATTTCGAGTCCGAGAAACCGCCCTCACTGCTTCAGTCGTAGTATACGAAGAAGCGAGCCTCGACACTCTTGCGGGGTTTCGCATTTGGGTAAGCGCGACGATTGTCGAACGCCGCGTGAGCGGACCGCGGATTGTGATCGTCTTCGGAATCATATCCCTTGAAGAGAGCGAACTCGTCCGAGGTCATCTCAGGGAAGTAATACCAGCGGTGAACTGGACTGTAGTGAACAAGCCACGTCTTATGCTTGACGTCATAGTCCTCGTAAACGGTATCGACCAGGTCGGTATCCACCACCGAGTTGCCATCGCAGAACGCCAAGGGAAAATCCTGCGGAGGCTCCGAGAGAGCATGCCAGGTTTGAATGATCATCAATCGAGAATAGGCCCGGATCGGAATGCCCTGGAGTTGGTCTTCCCGCGCGGCCATCACCGGGCCGGCGATCGGCGCATAATCGATATGAGCAAAGCTGGCCACATACGGCCTGACGAGACCAGTTCCCTTCTCTGCCGGCGGAACAGAATTCCCGCCAGCAGAGCGAATGATAGCGGCGTCTCGCTTGGGTACAACCCAGGACGCTTTGAAATAGTCCTTGATGAACGGGACCATTTCTTCGAGATACCTGTCGCGCATGACTTCCGGATCACGTTCGCTTGCACAGGAAATCTTGTGCTGAACGAGAGTAAACCCTTCCCTGTCGAGGGAGAGTTCGTCCACGATCGGACGCGCGTCCCGTATGGTGACGTCATAGCTCACCAAGGGCCCATCGGATCCCCGCACGACAATTGCTGGAGCCTTCTCGCTCGGCGAACGTCGAGCAAAGGCGATTTGACCTTGCACCGATTTCAACTGATCACGGTTGATGTGCACCCTCGAAGAACCTTGCATCTCCTCGCCCATGTCTGTTTTTCTCCGCTCCAGAGGCACAAATCTTAACGCGGGTTTGGGCCGGATAGCTGCGAAAATTGAGCCGACGTTGTGGAAATTCTGCAGGATGCCGGTGAGCGCGCGGCTATTGTCTTCCCCGGCTCGAAGCCGCCCCGGTTGGTCTTACGGATGTTCAAGATCGGGGGCGGGTCCAAAATCGAGAAGACCAGCTTGCGCGCGAAAACCACATCGCAAGAGTCCGCGACCATCCCGATGGGACAAGGGATCGCAAAAGTGAGTGCCTTGAGCCGGATCAGAGCGGCAACCACAAACTGAAACTATGAGGCCCACGCATCAGCAAGCAGCAACGTCCAGAAGGAGTCAAGGTAAAGGGCCTGCCAGCGGCGGGCTCGTGATCGGAAGTCCCCGCAGTCGGGTTAGATCTGGAAAATTTTGCGTGGCACACGGGTCAATACGTCGGCGCCGGATTCTGTGACCCGGAAGGTTTCGCTGATGACATAGCCAAAATCTTCGTCGATCCAGTTGCCCAGCATGAGATGGAACGTCATGTTTGGCTTTAGCACGGTCATGTCGCCTTCCTTGAGGCTCGTAACGGCCTCGTTCCAATCGATGCCGATGCCATAACCACAGCGGGATTCCTTCTGAAAACCCTGCTTACCGATCGTACGATTGAATGCCTGAGCAACATCGTGGCATGTTGCTCCCGGGCGGACCTTGTCCAACGCGGCTTCCAAACCAGCCACTTCCGCGTCATGGAGTCGGCACAAGCGGTCGGAGGGCTTGCCAATCGAAAACGTTCGCATGACTGCCGCAGTATAGGTGTGCCGCACGCCTCCCAGTTCCAGGTTGACCTGCGAGCCTTGGCGAAAGATGTCGTCGCTCCAGGTGATATGGCAAGTACCCGTACGCGGCGAGGAGCACATGAAGATATTCGCAATCCCCGTTCCGTGCTTGCGATTTGCACCGCGCGCTAACGTTGAAAGGATCTCGGCGACGGCGTCAGCCTCATGCACTCCTGGACGTATGACATCGGCAGCCCGCATCATACCCGCATCGGCAATCGCGGCGGCCTCTTTCATGAGAGCTATTTCAAGATCAGACTTGATGACGCGAATCCATGTGACGACGTGCGTACAATCCACGAATCTGGCAGCCGGCAGTCGCTTCTTGAAATTTTCTGCCGCTCGCGCTGGAAGCTGCCCCATTTCGAGTCCGACCCCGCGGTTCACAAGGTTGGCTTCCTGAAGAAAATCGATGACGGCGTCGTAACCATCCTTCTCGGGATTGCCAACGAGCGATTCGGGATATCCAATGATCTTGTTTCGCTCCAGAAATGTCAGATGTATGCCCGCTGGCACATCCATAAGACGCAGGATGAGCGTCGGCTCCTCTTCGTGAAGCGAGATCACAAGGGCTTGCGGGACATAGGCAGATCGCGCGGTGTAGCCGGTCAGGTAATTGATGCTTCGATCGAAGGTGACGACGAGGGCTTCCACCTCCCGCTTGACCATTTCTGCTTTTACTGCGGCAAGCCTTCGCAAGTACTCCGCGCGCGGAAACACCTGAGGTCCTTTGTTGATGGACATTATCTTAGCTCCTTGGGTCTTAACCGACCATCGCGTCACTTCATCTGCAAAGCAGATCTCCATTCCGCTCGAACTTTAGGGGACGCTTGCCGCACATGTCCTCGAAGACCTTAAATGTCTTAAGAGCAGGACTATAGAGAACCTGAGAAAGGTGAATTCCTCTAAATAAGAGATATATCCGTCGAAATCCTGCGTTTGTCATTGGGTAAGCGCCGGCTGCCACACTCGAAGCCCCGCGGGGCGAAGCGAACTACATATTAGCTTGCCTCCCTGATCTATGCGTGCTCGCGCATCGAAGCAGGTACCCAACCTCTTCCGATTTTCCTCCGTTCGCATAAGCCCTTCGACTTGCACCTGAGCCTCACATTTGAGGTGGTCATGGCGCCATGTGTGGACGGCTCCGGGTTGACAAAGAAGCTTCGCCGGATCGACGGCACTGCATCAAGTACTATTCGTCCTTCCAACGGTTACGTGACGCCGGAATCAGCGGCGCGATCTCGTTTAGGCCGCCAGAGTGGCCGGTTCCCGGTAGCGCTGTTTCCTGGCCGCCATCGCCCAAGCCATCCTGGCGAGCCTGTTGGCGAGCGGGACGCGACGACCGTGGTCGGTCGCCGCCCCAGCAGTCCCTAAGCCAAGGCCGATGCCTGGCGCGATCGATTTTGCGTAGCGGACTACGGCGAGTACGCCAACGGTAAACAGGATACGCAAATAAGCGGCGGCTTGCTTGCTGATGCCGCCAAGCCTGTCCCTGCCACCACACTGGACTTCTGCTTCGGAACCAGCCCGACCCACGCGAAGACGTGAACGACTTTTCGAAGCTGACCAATCGAGTCGCATAGGGGGAAGTCAAAATTTAACGAGAAAGGCCCCCAGCGGGCATGCCGGAGGCCTTCTTGGAGGTCAGTTGAGAGCCTGTTCCTTGCTCCTTTCGCTAAAGTAACGACTTAGAAATTGCGCTGAGCGCGGAGCAGCAGCACCAAGCTGTTCTGGTCCTTCAGCTCATACACCGCACCAGGCTTTGCGACACCCGACTGAAGCGGAAGGGTCACGGTGCTTCCGCTCGCATACTTTTGGTCGAGCATCATATACGCAAGCTCACCCGTAAAAGTCAGGCCCCTGACCGGAGTCCAGGACGTTTTCGTGCCAACCACCGCGTAGTTGAAGTCGGGGTTACACCCGCCAACGCCGCTCGAGAGCGCTAGATTTGCGACGAAGGCCCCGCAGATATAGCCCTTGGCCGTGTTGTTATACCGCACAGCAGCCCACGCACCGAAGACGGACGTATTCCAATACGGATCCCAGTTGTGGGTATAGCCGCCGTTGAAGCCATACGTCGTGGTCAACTCCTGGCCGGCACCGGTGACGAAGACGGAGTCAGATACACCAGCAATGCCCAAGCTCTGGTACGCACCAGCAACGCTCGTACTACCATACATAGCGTAAGTGGTCGACATATAGTCCTGGAAGTTGTACCGGCTCGCACCGTTGGTGTACACGCCTGTCAAGTTGATTGTGTCACCCGGGCCAGTCGGAATATTCTTGATCGACAATGCTAACTGTCCAGCCCAGCCCCACTTGTCGCTCGGATGGCCAGTGACTTCGGACGCGCCATAGTAGCCAGCATGACTGTTATGGGCCGCGACCGACGCCTGGAACAGGCCCCAAGCCTGGTCAACACGAACCATCGCGACGAGATCGGGTGCTCGTGAACCGCCGATGTCATTGGCGCCGTACGCACCGGCGGCAAGACCTGCAGCCGTCGCGCCGCTTACGTTCCAGATATTGGTCGTATAATTGGCGGCTTGATCTTGGGCTGAGAACGAAGCCGTAATGCCCTGACCGAAATCGGCTGTATACGTGATCTGGTTCACGGGGTCCCAGCCACCGCTGCCCGGCAGCTCGAAGTTGTTCGCCGGATACTGGGCCCAGGGTGTTCTAAACTGCGACTCTGCCTTACCGAAGGTGAATCCCGCGAACTGGATGAAGGCGTAGTAAACACCGAGCGAACCACCAGCGATCTGAGAACCGGGCGAAGAAGTATAGGATGTCGAGCCATTCACACCAGTTGTGCCAGCGCCTGTATAGGTACCGCTGGTCCAGGTGAACACCCCCTCGAAGAAGGTCCGGACGACACCGTACTCGGTCGCAGTGCGCGTATCGATTCGCAGAGCTTGACGGGCCCTGGTCGTGTAGTAGTTGCTGAGGCGGTTCCGCGCACCAGCCACACCATTGCCGGCAGCGTCAAAATCAATGCTGGTGGCGAATACGGTATCGGCACGCAGATAACCACCCAGCTTGATGCACGTGTCAGTACCCGGGACGTAGTAGAAGCCGGCGCCATACAGCGAGCAGATCTTTACGTATTCGATCGCCTTGGCCTTGACGGGGAGATCGGCAGCCTGCGCTCCAGCCCCTGCGAACATTGCCGCAGACCCAAGGATAATACCCTTCACCACTTTCATCGATGACCCTCCAAGTTGGAAAACCGCGTTTCCGTCCTTCAAAGATCCGCTCTGTCACCCTCGCCCCAAGGCGGGTGCTCGACGGAACGACTTCGAGGACCCCTCGCTGTCGCAACCACGTTTAGTTTCTATCATCAATTGGTGCAATTAATTAATTTGTGTTGCTACTGAATTGATGACTCATGTTGCATTTGAGCAACATACCGCTAATTGCGCGTAAAAGTGCATCGAAACAGCAGCCACAGGCCCAAAAAACGAAACCCCCGAGGGGCATCTCGGGGGTTTGACTGGAGGAATTAGAGCAGCGACCGCCGGGTTTGGCCCTAAACGATCGAGAAACAATATACATAGTTAATTGTATAGGTCAATTGCTATCTTACATGGTGCCTATGTTGTATGCACCTGTTTCGGGCAACTTGCGATGGATAGGATCTGCTACCGCCTCCCCCTGAGTCGTTCACGACGGCTCTTCCCTCGCGACAATGAGCAAGCGCGAAAGCAAACATGGCCGAAAAAGAACAATTCGATCGAGCCGTTAGAGACCTGATCTGGAACATCGTCGAGATCCACTCTCAACTCGAGGAAATACACAAGAGCTGGGCGGAGCTGTTAGGAATAACCGAACCGCAATGGCTAATCCTTATGGCCATTGACGAACTCGACGATGGTCGTGGCGTCTCCGGGATTGCAGTTGCAAGCAAATTGCGGATCCATGCCGCCTTCGTAACAAACCAAACAAAGAAACTCGAACAGATGGAGCTCCTCGCCCGCGTGATATCGCCCGATGATGCGAGGTTCCTGCAGATCTCGCTGACTCAAAAGGCTCGAACGGAAATGGCGAAGCTGTCAGAAAAGAGACAAGCGCTAAATTCAACGATGCTTGCTGGTCTGGACGTAGAGTCTTTGGACTACCTCAACAAACGTCTAACCTCGATTGCCAAGAATAGCCGGCTTGCACACCAAAAACTGAATCTGGGGCTATTATAGCGGTGCTTTCGATCGATGCCAGGGACGCATTCTTGATGAGGATTGAGACACGCCTGTGGGCCCTGCACGATCATCTGCATGCGCGGGCGAATCCGGCGCAGCCTGTTGCCCTGCCAATGGGTGATGTCCAGCATATCAAACACGATGCGGCGGCTGCTGGGGTCGTAAAGACGCAGGATAACGCGCCCCGTCGTTGACTTGCCGGATCCACTTTAGCCAGCCGCGCGTCCGGCCGCGCGCGTTCGCCAAGAGAGCTGTCACTGTCACAAGATGCGAAACAGCCCTCGTATTGGCACGAACTGTTCGGCGAATTTCTTTTCCGTTGTGGCTGCACAGGGACTTGACGAAAAAGCGATCGTCTGGCCTTTGCCGCCGGTCTGCAACAGAGCCTTGTAGCATCTCTCGCCATCCACCACACGCGGGCTTGGGTTTACAGTCATACTTGGCACTTTTCGCGCATAAATTCTGCGTCGCCTCACCTGGAAAACAAAGAAAAACTTCGGCCCCTGAAGCGTACGAATAGTCATTGCCCTTGCTCGGCAATTATGAGCCGAAGAAATAATGGAGCAGCGAATGTCGGACCCGAAACCATCAATGTGCTCTGCTGCTGGCAGCGACCAGAAGCCTGCGCTGATTTTACGAACAAGCGCGGCGGAAGCACAGTCGCCTACCGCCAAGACATGTCGTCAGATCGCATCGCTCCCGAGTAGTCGTAGGAAAAGCAAGTGGACTTCGAACGAACAGATCGTTGGGTATCGGGAGATTCCCAGGTTGTTTCCGGGACGTATAGTTAGCCGTGGGGAGATTGTCCGGCAACTTCCCTTCTCCATCCGTCAGATCTCACCCCATTGGACCTGCATGGGAGAGGCCATGGATGTGGATCGCTATATGGAAGCGCAGCGCGTCTCCGGCTTTCTTGTGCTGAAAGATGGCTTTGTGGTTCTCGAGCGTTATGGGCTCTGCCGCACCGTAAACGATAAGTGGGATTCACAGTCGGTTACGAAGTCCGTCACCTCGATTCTGGTCGGTGCAGCGATCCAGGATGGGTACATCAAGAGCCTGGATTCGCTGGTGACCGACTACGTTCATGAGCTGAAAGGCAGCGCCTACGATGGCGTGACGATCCGCCATCTTCTGACGATGACATCCGGCGTGAAGTGGAATGAGGATTGGAACGATCCAAATTCGGACGCCTGTGTCGAATTATTCTCCGGAGGCTTTGTGGATGGGGTCGATCCGACCGTCGCCTACATGCGCGGCGTGTCTAGGGCTGATCAGGCAGGCGCCAAATTCGTCTACAAGACCGCGGAAACCAATCTGGCCGGGGTCCTGCTTTCCAACGCGATCGACAGGTCCCTGTCAGAGTATTTGTCAGAGAAGCTCTGGCAACCATACGGAATGGAGAACGACGCGTTCTGGAGGGTCAATTCGGCCGGCCACGAATTTGGCGGTCTCGGGATCTGCATGTCACTTCGCGACTATGCACGCATTGGCCAATTCATGTTGGAGGGCGGCATGGCAGGCGATCGTCAGGTCCTGCCGCCTGGCTGGGTGGCAGATGCGACGAACGTCCGCGTGACCTTTGAGCCGGAATCTGAGGAGGCTGAGAGCGGACTCGCGGGTTATGGTTACTCTTGGTGGGTTCTCAAGAACGGCTATGCGGCGCTGGGCCATGCCGGTCAGGCGATTTTCGTGTACCCCCAGGACAGAGTGGTTGTCGCGATCAATTCGGTCTGGCCGGAGGCGCAAATTGAGGATAACCGAAAGAAGCGAGGTGCATTCGTCGAAGCATTGCGTGCGGAGGCAGTTGCGCAACAGCCGTAGCGTGATCCGGTATTTCGGTCGTTCTCCCGGCCGCCGGCCAGCACATCCCCTAGCAACCACCAACTCGAGGTGCTGAACCAGATCGTCTACGCATTGCGGCTCCGACCAACACCGCGGGTATCGCGACCTGCCCGCGGATGGCCAACCGGGAACGCAGTGCAGCGGCGGCCAGCTTCCACAACGGCAGCGTCCGCTCCCGGCGTCCCTTGCCGAGTACGCGGCTGCTCATCAAAGGCAGATATAGTCATCGACCTTGAGGCCCGTCAGCTTGGAGACACGCAGCCCTGCGCAGATGGCCACGTGCAGCATTGCGCGATCGCGGATGCCATCGCGCGTCGTCGGATTGGGATCGTCGAGCATGCCTTGCCGCTCTCGAGCTCTCCATTTTACCACTCGCCCGTGCGGCCCCGTTGGGCCGGGCACTGATGACCGATCACATTCGGACGGGGATATGTTGGAGACGTACTTCTCGGCAGTGAAGATGCGTCGCGACGCTTGCGCAGCCGCGTCTTGAAAAGTGGAAGATTGACTCAATTGATGGCTAGCCCTGAAACAGGCACCACCGCTTAGTACTAGCAGCAGGAATGCTCTGCTTCAGATCGCTCCATGCGCAAACTAGGCCGACTTTCTGAGGTCAACGCCCCTCGCGCAATTAGAAATACTGCGCATTTTATAAAACAAAGCAGAAATTCGGCGGCGCGGGCCCATAGATCGAAGAGCCTCAGCTTTGATGAGCGTTAGAATCTAGAGTCAACATCAGCAGAAGCTGAAGGCTGCCAATCAACGGTGACTGGCCGAGGCGACCAGTCGGCGGCACTTTGTCGCAAGATGGACGAACATCGGAGACGCTCACTGTCGGAGACCTGAATGTCGAACGGGGCGCCTTCGATGCGGCGGCCGAATCCTGGCTTTGCGCACTAACCGCATTTGAAGTCGCCAGGCGACTGGTCGACAAAGACGATCCACAAACGGGGGACGTTTTGGCCAAACTGGAAGCTGGCATCAGCCAATTTGGATCTCTCGAGCAGAGGGTGCGCCGCGTCGAAATCGCCTCTTGGGATGAATGCAAGCTGCCTTCCTACTACGTGTCGGCCGGCCGGCCCGGCGAATGTGCTCCAGCAGTGATTTGCATAAGCAGGGAAGACGAAACGGGAGCGATGCTGCTTGGACGACTCCTGCCGGTGATCGCAAGCCGAGGCATGGCTGCTCTTGTTGTCGCTTACGATGACGTTTCGACGAGTCGGCATGGCCGATCAGAAATTCTTTCTTCTTGCTTGGATTATTTAACTGCTCGCCACGAAGTCGATGCGTCTCGAATCGGGGTCTACGGTGAAGGCCTGTCGGCCGCATTAGCAACCGAATCGGCGCTGGCGGATCGCCGCATTGCTGCGGCGGTTTGCGATGGCGGCTTGTGGAATTGGACTCGTACCCTGGCATCCGTCTCGTGGATGACGGAAACCTCTCACCTGCTGGATGATCACTTAGCTTCAGCACATCGCTCGCGATTGGCGCGACGCTTGAAATGCCCGATTCTGGTCGTTGCAGGTGGACGCAGCATCGTCAGCGTTCCGGAAGGCATCAAATTAGAATCTGACTGCACAGCGGCGCGGATCGATCTCAAGCTATTGATGCCGCCGCTGGCACCGACTCCAGCCGGAGAGTTCGAGAACTTTGCAGCCTGCGACAACGACATTTTTTCCTGGCTAGAGCAGAAGCTGGCGCACACTTCGGCTGGATAGGCGATTGCGGGCCGCTTTGAAAGACATCGCTAAGACCAATCGAATCAACTACCGCACGATATCTGGACTTTTGGCGCCTGTAATCTTTCGAGCTCGCGCACCGGCTCGTCGGACAAACGCAGAAATTCGGCTATATGAGAGGCTCTCTTTGCAGAATTCTGCTCTAGATTGCTGTTAGGCTTAAGGTATGAACTCGCACTTGGCACCACGCTCTCTCGGCATATTGCACCTCGAACGCGGGCTGGCACCCGGCGCCACTCCGCCTGTTCCGGCGCCCGGCTCAATGTTGAATCCGGCGACATTCGATTTTCCGACTATTTCGGAAACCGTCACGGGAGCTTGGGTCGAGAACGTCGTTAGTGGCGATCCGGCACTCGAGCCAGCCTTCATCGCCGCGGCTCGACGACTAGTCGATCGGGGCGCGGTCGCGATAAGTTCGACCTGCGGTTTCTCTGTCCGGCATCAATCAGCAGTGGCTGCTTCGGTCGACGTGCCGGTTGTCATGTCAAGCCTGCTGCTCTTACCTACATTGCTCCGTCAATTGCCGACGCGCGCAAAGATCGCTGTCCTGACATATGACTCTACCTATTGCAGCGAAGATCTGCTTGGAATCGATGATCGGTCTGAACGAGTGAGGGTCGTAGTCGGCGGCATCGAAGGGGGCAAGTTCTGGCATGACGAACTGAAACGTCCGGCGCCGCCCTTGGATGTTGCCGCAATTGAAGCAGATGTCGCCAACTGCATCGAGCGTCTCCGCGCAAAGCATCCGGAGATCGCAACCATCCTGTTTGAATGCGCGGCCTTTCCGATTGTCGCTCCGGCGATCCGCCGCATTGCGAAGCTCCCAGTCTATTGCATCTCGGACCTCTGCCGGCTGGCAATGGCATCGACGAGCTGATATCTTTCTCGCCTGCAGGGATGATGTACGCTTCGCGCCGAGCCTCAGCCGTGAAGAAGGGCCGATGCCGAGATTGCGCGTCTGGCACGCCTTCGGCCGCGTTCGCTCCAAGAAGAGCAGGCACTGGATGCCGGGAGTGGCGGCGGCTTCGGCATAACCGCCTCCTGCCAAAAAGATCTGCAATTTTATAGCGACCTTCCAAGTTCGCGCGGCCTGGAAACATCGACGTAGTCTTACCGGGCCGCAGCGGCGGTACCACCGGATAATTACGGATTGCGATCTGAGGACTGTATCCGTCCGGTGAAGGCCGCCTTGCCGAGTGATGCGTGTTTTTGAGAACTGTCCTTATGGACAGTGATAGGCGCAGTGCCCAGGTTGAACGGCTCGAAGTAGTGGATACAGGCCGGCGGCGGCGCTGGTCCGAGGATGAGAAGCTCAAGATTGTCCTGGAGAGCTTACAGGCGCCGCGTCAGGTCGCGGCGACGGCGCGGCGATATGGCGTTTCGCGCTCATTGCTGCTCCGATGGCGACGGTCGTTTCGCCCCGAGCCGAAGGATGCCGCCCATCAAACAGGCTTCGTACCGGCGATGGTGGTCGCGGAATCGGCGCCGACGCTTGGTCCGGTCGGGCCGGCCGGCGGCGGCGCGATCGAGATCGAGTTTGCGGCCGGGGCTCGGATGCGGATCACGGGCACGGTGTATCCATCCGAGCTAAGCCGCGGACAGTGGACCACCGATTTCACCGCTTGAGGGGTTCGGGGTTTTCCTTATGTATTCTGATGAGCTCGATCAGGTTTTCGATGCCGAAGTCGGTGAACGCCATGACGCCGTCGTCACCCATGCCATAAACCCAGATGACGCCGTCCTCTGTGTCCATTCCGTTGGCCACGTCCCAGAGCCAGTCCTCGTCTTCGCCGAGGTCGTTTGCGACGCGACCGATTGTGAAGACGGCATGAACTTTGTTGACGTGCATGGCTATGCCGCCTGAGCGGAGGACGTCGATGTGGTAGGCGTCCAGTTCCACGGCAATAAATCGTGTAGCCGGCTTTGTGGCACGTCGGCAATGCGAGCGAGGAAGTCGGCCAGCCAGGCTTTCGGGTCGATGTTGTTGAGCCGCGCCGTCATGATGAGCGTCGCCATCACGGCAGCCCGGTCGGCGCCGCGATCGGAGCCCGCGAACAACCATGCTTTCCTTCCCAGCGCAAAACCGCGCAGCGCTCGCTCGGCCGCATTGTTGGTCAGGCAGATCCTTCCGTCATGGACAAAGCGGGCAAAGCCATCCCATCGGTTGAGCAGATAGTTGATCGGCTTGATCACATTGGACGAACGCGAGAGCCGGGCAGATTCTGCCCGCAGCCAAGCCTCAAGATCGGTCAACAGCGGCGCGCTTCTCTCCCGCCGAAGCCGCAGCCGCTCCTCAGCGCTACGCCCATAGATCTCGCGCTCGATCTCGAACAGCTGGTCAATCCGACGAACCGCTTCCAGCGCAATGGGCGAGATCGCCGTCGCGGAACGTCCGCGCCGCGCGTTCTGGGCGATATCGGCCAGTTCGAAGAACGCCCTCCGGCCGTGTGCCCAACAGAAGGCGGCCGTGGCCGGCGACGCCTTGCGTCCGGGATCGAAGAGAGCATTGAACCCGCTATGGCGTCGGCCTGAAGGATTCCGGCGAAGCTCTGAAGATGCCTTGCCGGGTGCTCACCACGCCGATCGCGTGAGGCGTAAAACAGCGCCGCTGGTGGACCTTGCCCGCCAAATGGCCGATCGTCGCGGACATAGGTCCAAATCCGGCCAGTGTCCGCCTTCCCCTTCGCTAGGATCGGGATCTTGGTGTCGTCGCCGTGAAGCCTGTCAGCGGAGAGTACATAGGCTTCGATTAGTTCAAAGATCGGCCTGACCGCAAAGGCTCCGGCGCCCACCTGGTCCGCCAGCGTCGAGACCGACAGGTCGATCCCTTCGCATTTGAAGCGCTGGCTCTGTCGGTTTAACGGCTGATGTTGGCCGAACTTGTCGAACAGGATCGTCGCCAGAAGCTGGGGTCCAATGTAACCCCGTGGCGTCGCATGGAAGGGTGCCGGCGGTTGCGTGATCGCCTCGCAGTCTCGGCAACTGAACTTCTCCCGCACCGTGTCGATCACCTTGAATCGGCGCGGGATCTCCTCCAGTGTCGAGGTCACGCTTTCGCCGAGCTTCGATAGTCGCGCTGACCCGCAGCAGGGACATTGCGTCGGAGCCGGAAGGACCACGCGCTCTCGCTCAATGTCATCGGGGAAGGGTTGGCGAACCGGCCGCTTGCGCTCAAACGAACGCACCCTCTGCGTCTTTTCCGCCGCCCTCTCGGCCGCAAGTTCATCTTCAGTCGCGGTCGCCTCGAGTTCCTCAAGTTCCAGCTCTAGCTGATCGAGCAGTCGCGCCGATCGCTCCGAGCGCGTTCCATAAAGTGTCCGCCGCAGCTTCTCGATCTCGAGCTTGAGGTGGGCAATCAGCGCTTCGGTGCTCGATTGCTTCGCCTGGGCATTGGCTGCTTCAGCGAGCTTGGCTTCCGCCGCTAGCCTGGCCGCGCGCTCCGCCAGGATCATCGCATGCGCGGCGGCAAGATCAGGCGGCAGTTGGTCGGCGGTGGAGTCCATAACCAGATGGAATCATATTCGCCGCCAAACTCAAACGACAAACTCTCAGCCCACGCTCGTGGGACGCCAGGTATCCTGGGGGTTGCGCCAATCGATGCCGGACAACAGATAGCTCATCTGTGCCTGCGAGATCGACACCACGCCGTCCGCCAGCGACGGCCAGATAAAACGACCTCTCTCCAGTTTCTTCGTAAACAGGCACGCCCCCTGGCCATCATGCCAGATCACCTTCAAGAGATCGCCTCGGCGCCCGCGGAAGCAGAACAGATGACCACTCAGCGGATCGCGGCGCAGCACCTCTTGCACCTGCAACGACAATGAGGCGAAGCCTTTGCGCATGTCGGTGTGGCCCGTCGCCAACCACACCCGAACTCCTGTAGGGATTGGAATCATCGCCGATCCAGAACCTCGACGATCCTGCCAAGCGCCTCAACGTCGACGCTCGCGTCGACAATGATGCGCCGTCCACCCGTCAGCTCGATCTCAATTCGCCGCTCCGTCGCATGCGATGTAGCGCCCTGCGACGAAAGTGCCGCCGACCTAACCGGCCCATCCTCCGCCACAACCGCTCTGACAAAGCCAGCCCCGGATTGGGCCCGGTTCGCTGCGAACGCCCTTCGCCAGGTCACCAGCAGAGAACGCGACAGGCCATATCGACGCGCCGTCGCCGCAACCAGACGCGGCTCGGACATGCTTTCCAAAACAATCCGCGCCTTCTCCTCCTCAGACCAACGCCGCCGCCGGCCCGTATCCACCACCTCAAGTCGATTCAGCGCACTGATCGTATGGCTGTCCATACGTACAGTTCTCAACTATCAGGCCAGCCCAGCGCAAGGCGTCTCTCCTCGGAGGCTTACGGCACGGTCGACGCGGCGACGCTGAAGGCCGCGGTCGCGGCACTGGCAGATGGACGGCTGCGGTGATCCCCATTCCGCCCGCCGTACGGGTGTGGATTGGAGCGCGGCCGCTTTCTCTGGCCATCGTCGGCTGATGGCGTGGTGACAATCACCCCAGCCCAGCTCGGCTACTTGCTGGAGGGCATTGACTGGCGGATGCCGCAACACACGTGGCGGCCGCAGGCGGCCGGCTGATCGCTGTGATTTGAGTCGATGGCACGATCGGCAGTCCGGACAGAGACCGCGTCTTGTGATTCTCTGGTCGGCGATGGGCGCCGATGATTCTCTCCCCGACGATGTGACCACGCTGAAGGCGATGCTGCACGCCGAGCGAGCGGCCCGCTTGGCCGCGGAGGCGGAAGCTCAGGCACGGACACTGCTGATCGAGAAGCTCAAGCTCACGATCAAGAAGCTGCGGCACGAGCAGTTCGGACAGTCCTCCGAGCGAGGCGCATTGCTGGACCAGCTCGAGCTACAGCTCGCCGACCTGGAGGAGAACGCGGCGCAAGCCGAGACCGCGGCGCAGATGGCAGCCGAGAAGATTGCGGTGCCATCGTTCGAGCGCCGCAAGCCAGCCCGCCGGCCGCTGCCGGAGCATTTGCCGCGGGAGCGCCTTGTCTATCCGGTGCCCGCGACTTGCCCATGCTGCGGCGATAGCCGGTTGCGCAAGCTCGGCGAGGACGTGACCGAGACGCTGGAGCTCGTTCCGCGCCAGTGGAAGGTGATCCAGCACGTGCGCGAGAAGTTCGTCTGTCGGGCCTGCGAGGCGATCACCCAGCCGCCGGCCCCCTCGCACCCGATCGCGCGTGGGCGTTTAGGGCCCAGGCTGCTGGCCCATGTCCTGTTCGCCAAATACGGCCTGCACCTGCCGCTCCATCGTCAGAGCGACGTCTACCGGCGCGAGGGCATCGACCTCGATGTCTCGACCCTGGCAGACTGGGTGGGAGCCTCCGCTGCAACCCTGATGCCGCTGGTCGAGGCGATCCGAAGCCATGTCTTTGCGGCCGAACGCATCCACGCGGACGACACCACGGTACCGGTCCTGGCCAAGGGCAAGACCCGGACCGGCCGGCTCTGGACCTATGTGCGCGACGACCGCCCGTTTGCCGGGCCAGATCCGCCAGCGGCCGTGTTCTACTATTCGCCGGATCGTGGTGGTGAGCATCCGGAGCAGCATCTGGCAGGCTATGCCGGACTGATGCAGGCCGACGCCTACGCCGGGTTCGGCAAGCTCTACGAGGCCAACCGCAAAGGAGGTCCAATCATCGAGGCCGCATGCTGGGCGCACGGCAGGAGCAAGTTCTTTGATCTGGCACGGCTCAGCAAGGCGCCGATCGCGGCCGAGGGCGTCAAGCGCATCGATGTCCTGTTCGCCATCGAACGTGAGATCAACGGTCTTGCTCCACAGGAGCGCCGGCGCGTGCGCCAGGAGCGTAGCTATCCTCTGATCGTCGAGCTGCAGGCGTGGTTGCGCGAACAGCGCGCCAAGCTCTCCAGGAACAACGATACAACCAAGGCAATCAACTACTGCCTCAGCCGCTGGGACGCATTTACCCGCTTCCTTGATGACGGGCGGCTGTGCATGTCGAACAATGCAGCCGAGCGCGAGCTACGGGCTGTCGCCGTGGGCAGAAGAAACTGGACCTTCGCCGGCTCCGATGAAGGCGGCCGGCGTGCGGCTGCGATCTACACCCTCATCGCCACCGCCAAGCTCAACGACATCGATCCACAGCCTTGGCTCGCCGACGTGCTGGCCCGCCTGCCGGATCATCCCGCCAAGCGCATCCACGAACTCCTGCCCTGGAATTGGCGACCTCAGAACGTTGCTCACGCCGCATAAGCGCGGTCAGCCATCCACTCAAGATGACCTGACCAGGGGCCGTCACCGGATGCGTACTGAGGACTGTTGCATCCGCCGTAAGATTTGACCGCCTTTTCCGTTTGGCTGCGAACGCTGATGCATGGTCACGAAAAGGCGATACCGCTGCGATCGGTGAATCCATCGTCGGCCGTATCGAACCGGGTCATCTCTCCATTGCCTTGCTTCCTCGCGACTTCTCCATTGCTTCCCGCCCCCGGGGCTGCGCCACCAACAATTTCAGATCGCTCCTGCTCTAACCGGTGGCCGCCGGTGACGCCACGGCCTGGCTTGCTCCAAATCGCGTGCGACATGGACCAACGTGGCCTCGTCGCCAAAGCGACCAACGATCTGAATACCTATCGGGAGCCCACCAGCGCTCTGCGCTAAAGGCAGCGAAACCGATGGATGACCAGTTACATTGAAGACACCCATATACGGAAAGAGGGCACGCGCCCCTTCCATGTATTCATCTATGGAGAGGGTCTCGCTTGTGGCGCGCAATATATAGAATCGTTTGGCGGCGCCACAACGCGCATAGTCGGAGTCAGCAGAATATCGAAGGGATCGATCGCCTCACCCACGCGGAATCGCGTAATCCGCCAAGCTTCAAACTTGTCTCCCAGGGAAGCCGATTGAGCGGTCCTGCCAAATTCATAGAGCTTAAGGCTAAGCGGCTCTAAGGTGCTCGAATCGATAGGTCGTCCCAGTGCTCGAACCTCGTGTTCAAGCGAGTCGGCGCTGAATTTTGATCGGCCAGCAAACCCTTTATAGTATTCATTGAGATCGTATGGGGTTGGAATCTCGATCAGAGTGTGCCCCATTTCCTCAAGCAATGCAGCGGTCGCCTCGACCGCTTGTTGCACCTCAGGCTCTAAGTTGGCCGCGCCCATCCAGTCGTGGCGACTCCCACCTTGAGAGTTCCGGTCGGCTGCGAAAGTTCCTCCATGTATGTTCGATGTGGCTGGATGATGATGAAAGGATCGCCCGGATGAGGGCCCGAAAAGGTGTCGAGCGCGGCGGCCATGTCGCGCACTATCCGACATAGAACAAAGTCGCGCGAAAGGCCGAACGATCTGTCCTGTTTGTTTGGGCCACCGGAGACGCGCCCGCGCGATGGGTTTAATCCGACAAGACCACACCAAGCGGCGGGAATGCGAATCGATCCGCCACCATCATCCCATGCGCCATAGGAGTAATGCCCGAAGCCGCGGCCGCCGCCGCTCCAGAAGATGAACCGCGCGCGGAGCGCTCCAAATTCCATGGATTGCCGGTAATTCCATGGATGATGGACTCGCTCATCCCAGACATGCCGAATTCCGGCACGGTTGTTCTCCCAACAATACGAAGTCCCGATTCACGCGCCCGGCGTATGAAGTAGCTATCCGTTTGAGGACGATGGCCTTTGAACAGTCGGCTCCCGCATTCCTGGAGACGACCCGCTTCGGGTGCGCCAAGATCCTTGCGAAGAAAAGGCACGCCATGGAAGGCCCCGCCATTCACGGCCACCAAAGTTTCGGCGTCTTCGTAGAACTCGATGATGGCATTGATGCGAGAACTGACCTGATCATGCGCACTGCGGGCTAGCTGCGTCAATTCCAAGGGCGTAACGTCTCCTACCCGCACAAGCGAGGCTAACTCCCTCGCATCATAATCAATATATTCGCTTAATTTCATTAGAACCCCTTTCTAACGCTTCCGCTTTCTTGCCGAAACAGCTCTTGTTCGCCTTGATTAGATCGGCGACCGAAGGAATGATCGAGTTCGCCAGGGGATGGCCGAACCGTGAATCGCTCCGCCCGGCCGAAAGCGGCAATTCAGGATTTACCGCCTCAGGTCGATCGGTCTTTTTTTCTAGCGCGGAGCGCGCACATGACAGGCCACTTCGCGGCCGTCTGCCATCGGCACCAAAGGGGGTCTCTCAATGCGGCAGCGCTCGATCGCGAGCGGGCAGCGCGGGTGGAACGCGCACCCACTTGGCGGATTGATAGCACTTGGCACCTCGCCCTCCACCCGCACCTCGTGTCGAACCCGCGTGGGATCCGGCACTGGAGCTGCCGCGATTAGTGACTCGGTGTAGGGATGGATAGGCATGCCAAAGAGGGCCTCGCTCGAGGCGAGTTCGACGATCCGGCCGAGATACATGACGGCGACGCGATGACCGATATGCTGCACGACGCTCAGATCATGCGAGATGAAGACGAAAGCGATACCCAGCTGCCGCTGGAGGTCCATGAGCAGGTTCAAGACCTGTGCCTGCACGGAAACGTCAAGCGCCGACACTGCCTCATCTGCGATGATGAGTGAGGGCTGGAGGGCCAGCGCCCGCGCGATGCCGAGCCGCTGCCGCTGCCCGCCCGAGAACTCGGATGGCAGCCTGTGCATCATATCGGCCGCCATTCCCACCTTTAGCAGAAGCTCCGCCGCAAGTGCTTGCCGTTGCCTCCGGCTGAGTCGCTCGAAATTCTCTACGGGTTCGGTGATGATCTGCCCGGCCGTGAGGCGCGGGTTTAGTGACGAGTAAGGATCCTGAAAGACCATTTGCATTCGGCGGCGCCATGACCGAAGCGCGTGCGTCTTGAGGCCGGCAATGTCAACCCCGTCGATGATCACGCGCCCGGCTGTCGGCTCGACGATCCGCATCAAGAGGCGCGCGACCGTGGACTTGCCGCAGCCGGACTCACCGACGACGCAGAGCGTCTCTCCTTGGTCCACCGCAAAGGAGACATCCTCCACAGCCCGCACTGCCGGCTCGCGCTTCTTTAGGATCCCTGTAGCGCGCCCGTAATGCTTGGTCAGGTTCTCGACTTTCAACAGCGGACCGCTCATGCTCCCAGGACCTCTTCGGAACGCCAGCAGGCCGCGGCATGGCTCGGTCTGACGTCACGCATGGTGGGCGTCTTTTCGCGGCAAATGTCCATGGCGAAGGGGCAGCGGGGAGCGAAGCTGCAGCCAATGATCGGCTCACGCAGGCTTGGCACAATTCCGGGAATCTCGGGAAGGCGTTGCCGCCGGCCATGCCGTGGGTCAGGGACCGAGCGCATCAGGCCCTGGGTGTAGGGATGCGCAGGGCGCGCGAACAAGTCCAATACGCTCGCTTGCTCCACAATCCGGCCAGCATACATGACAATCACGCGTTGGCACGTCTCCGCCACAACGCCCAAATCATGCGTGATGAACATCACGGCCGTTCCCATACGCTTTTTCAGATCGATGATCAGCCGCAGGATCTGCGCTTGCATGGTAACGTCAAGCGCTGTCGTTGGCTCGTCTGCAATCAGCAGCTCGGGTGAGCAGGCAAGAGCCATAGCGATCATGACACGCTGGCGCATGCCACCTGACATTTCATGGGGATAGCTATCAAGGCGCCGCTCGGGGTCTGCGATGCGGACGAGATGGAGCATCTTCAGCGACTTTGCCATCGCATCGGAGCGGGAGGCCTTCGTGTGGATCTGCACGGCCTCGGCGATTTGGTGGCCGACGGTGTGAACCGGGCTCAGGCTCGTCATAGGTTCCTGGAAGATCATGGCGATTCGGTCACCGCGGATTTTTCGTATCTCGCGTTCGGAGAGTTTTAGGAGGTCACGTCCGTGAAAGCGTATCTCGCCGCCAACGGTCTTCGCTGTCAGCTTCGGCAAGAGGCGAAGAATTGAGAGCGCAGTGACGCTCTTTCCGCATCCGGATTCGCCAACAACGCCCAACGTTTCGCCCCTCTTCACTTGGAAGCTGATACCACCCAAGGCGCGAGTAACACTTTCTTCGCCGTAAAAATGTGTCTCGAGGTCCCGAACATCGAGAAGCAAGTTATCGCCACTGGTGTTTTGCATTTGCATGTCAGCGTCTGCGCTTCAAACGTGGGTCGAACAAGTCGCGCAGGCCATCGCCGAGCAGATTGACGGCAAGGACCATGATTGCAAGCCAGATGCCAGGGGCGAAGACCGTCAATGGGGCAATGCCGAGATACAAGCGGGAACTTGAGATCATATTGCCCAAACTAGGGATCTCCGGCGACACGCCTGCGCCGAGGAAGCTCAGCCCAGCCTCTGTCAAGATCGCGGCCGCGCAGATATTGGCGCTTTGGACCATGAGCGCCGGAATAGTGCTCGGGAGCACATGCCGCCACAGCACCTTCGGTACGCGCGCACCGCCGCAGAGCGCTGCCTCCACGTAGGGACGCTCCCGAACACTCAGGACTACGGAACGAACCAACCGCGCAGTGCTTGGGATCTGGGGAATCGTGATAGCGACGATGAGGATACCAAGCCCGGAGCCTGCGAGAGAAACGAGCGCCATGGCCAAGAGAATGGTCGGGATCGACATCAAGCCATCCATGACCCGCATAATAATACTATCGAAGCGGCGGCTGTAGCCGGCGATCACACCGATCAAAAGTCCGCTCAGAGCCGCGCACGCCACCACCATCGATCCCACCATGAGCGATACTCTGGCGCCAAACACCGTTCGGGCAAAGACATCGCGGCCCAAACCATCAGTCCCGAACCACATTGCCGACGAAGGAGGTTTGAGCGTTTCAAACGGGTCCATGTTCATTGGGCTTCCGGCGTAAACCGGAGCAAAAAGCGCCATGATGATTACCAATGTCAACACGCCGCCGCCGGCAAGCACAGAAGGGTGTCGCTTTGCGAAACGGGGAAGATCGGATACTCGCGGCCAAGCCTGCGGCGGAGCGTCAATCGATACAGAAAGCAAGGTCATATCAATACCGGATACGAGGATCGACCAGTGTGTAAGCAAGATCGACTGCGAGATTAATGAGGACGTAAAGTCCAGAAGCAAGGATCAGCACGCCCTGAATAACTGGATAGTCACGGTTATTGATTGCATCGACGACCAAACGCCCAATACCAGGCAAATTGAACACCGTTTCTGTAATCACCACGCCACCGATCAGGTAGGCGAAGCTTAGGCCGATAACCGTGAGGATCGGGGCGCCCGCATTCTTCAGAGCATGGTGGAAAAGCATGGCATAAGTTGAGGCGCCCTTGGCCGCCGCTGTCCGCATGTAGTCTTCCGACAGGACTTCCAGCATGCTTGTCCTAGTAATCCGCGCGATAAAGGCAATGTAGGACAAACTCAAGGCCGCAGTCGGCAGAATCAAATGCATGAACCACGGCGCGAGCCCATGGTCTATAGACACATATCCCTGGACCGGCAGCCAGCTTGCTTTGAGGGCGAAAACATATGAGAGGAAATAGCCAATGACAAATACCGGAACAGAATAACCAAAGGCGGAGAACGCGGTTAGCGTCCGATCGACAAAGCCGCCGGCGCGCCACGCGGCGAAAATGCCGAAGGACACCCCCGCCGTGGCTGAAAGGATCATCGTCAGGATTGCGAGCGATAAAGTTGGTTCGAGGCGCTGCGAGATCAAGGTGAGAACTGGCAGCCCGGCAAAAGTCGAATTGCCGAAATTGCCGCGAAGGATACCCAGCGCCCAATAGATGAACTGAACCGACAGTGGTGCGTTCAGTCCCAATTGTTCGCGGATACCGGCAACCATGTCTGGCGTCGCACGATCGCCAGCGAGCATGGCTGCGGCATCACCGGGCACCAACCTCAGAAGCAAGAAGATGAAAATCCCGACGATCGCCATGACAGCGATGGCCGCGATCAATCTGCGCAGGACATAAGCGCCCATCACGCCTTAGACCCTGTCTGCATATTCCACATCGGGAGAAGTGCCGGATAGCTTATAAGGCCCGTGAGCGTCTTCCGGCGCGCAATGGGCGTAATAGTTTGCCCCAAGAAAACGAAGCCGACGTCGTCCCACCAGATTTGCTGCATCTTGCGAGCCAGCAGCTTCCGCTCTTCGAGCGTGCTATCAGCCCACTGGACCCGAAGAGCCTCGTATTGGTCATTCTTCCGCCAGCCATTGCCTTTGCCATCCAGAAGCATGTGCGCCGAGGAGAGCGGAGCACCGAAACTGAAATCGATACTGCTCGTCGGGTAGATGTTCCAGCCGCCATTCTCGACGGGCCCCTGGTTCGTCGCGCGCTGTATAAGCGCAGCCCAGTCACTCGGCGCAAGCTCGGCATTAACCCCAATTTTGCGCAGCGTGAGCGCTAGAAGCTGCGCAGTATTACTACCCGCAGCCCAGTTTGTCGGTTGGAGAATTATCACCTTCTCGCCAGCATATCCGGCCTCTTTGAGGAGCTGCTTGGCCTTTTCAGGATCACCGCCTTTTTTGTACCATCCGGTGTTGTCATCATTGACATACGGCGTGTCGGTTCCAAACAACGATGTTATGGGACGATTGTACTTTGGATTTCGATTAAGAACGCGCATGTACGCGTCCTGATCGACAAGATGAAGCAACGCTTGGCGCGCCTTCACGTTGTCGAAGGGCCTCTGCAAAAAGTTTATGTAGAGATAATAGTTATCGCCTGAACGGTGTAGATCTTCAAGCACGAGATTGGGATCGTTTTCGATCATGGGATAAAAATCGGCCAGCGGGTCGCTCACATAATCGAGCTCGCCCGCCTGCAAGGCGGCCAAGGCCGTCTGGACATCGACAGATTCCCAGCTGGCGCGATCTACCTTGACGATCTTACCGCCGGCCAATCCGCTGGGCGGCTCCTGACGCGGGACGTACTTTTCATTCCGATCGTAGACGTACCTCACGCCCGGCCGGAAAAGCGCCTCGTTGAACTTGAACGGCCCCGATCCGATATGGGTAGTCACCGGCCGCGTCGCGGGGTTGTCCGCATCCTTCTCGCGCATGACGAACAGCGCAGCAGCTGTCGAACGCGCCATTTGATCGAGCAATAGCTCCAGCGGTTCTCTGAGGGTTATCGCCAATGTCTTCTCATCTTTTTTGGAGACATCCTTCGTGCGATCCATCACCAACCTTCCGCCGGCAGTCTGACCCCAGCGGCGAATCGAGGCCACGCAATCCGCAGCAGTGACAGGAGTTCCATCGTGGAATCCCAAGCCATCCCGGAGCTCGAACGTATAGGTCTTCTTGTCGTCGGAAACGCCCCACTTTCCGACCATTTGCGGCTGAGGCGAGAATTTAGAGTCGAGAGCAAACAACATGTCGTAAATTGCCAAGCCATGGTCGACAGTTTTATAAGTGGAGTTGGAATATGGGTCGAAGTTGGTAATCTGGCCATTCTGCATTTTTACTGTCCGCGCAGCAGACGGCACTGTTTGCGCCCGCAGGATGGACGGAACTGAGAGGGCTGCTCCCGTGAGCATGCCCGCTTTAAAAAGACTGCGCCGAGAAATCGTCATGTTTCGCCCCCTCGCGAAGGATTAGGCGCCCGGCACATCCACGCCCTTGTGGAAGGTTCAAGAGGCGCATATCCACGTTGAACGTCGGACGACGGTAGCATGTCGACAAAGCCACTTTTCACGCAATTGCTCGCAACGCACGGCGGAATCCTGCATCACACTTCCGAACGAAGGCGCAACTCTGCAAAGCGATGAGACCTGGAGCAAACGCCTCGGATCGTCGGGGACACGACGCCGATGGGTGTGGCGCGGCGGCCCGGGCTACCGGCTAGAACGCCATCCGAACCGAGTCCTCGAAATCCAGAAGTGCGTTCGGCGTCGGTGCGGCCGACGAGCGCGCGCCCTGTTGTACGCGGGTTGCTCGGGAGTATTTGGACCCGACAGGTAGACCTAGTTTGCGCTTGATGACGATCAAATCGATGTGGATGTCGGGCGGCGTCTGCAGCAAACCCGCCTCGATGAGGGCATCGTACCCTGAGGGCGAGCGACAGATTGCGCCAAGTGCGCCTGAAAACTCGCGCCACTGCGGAATGAGTTCCGCAATTGCACCGTGTCTGGCCGTGCGTCAAGACCGGCTGCGTCATCGAGTGTGATGAACTCATTCGTCTCGCACGATCCGAACGCTCGTCGCGAACGGTCGAATGTCCGCTCTCGGGAGGTATGTCGCAAGACCCAGAATTGGGATCATCACCGGCTCGAGCCCGGAAGCTGGATTAGATTTGTGGACAAAGGTGCTACGGGAGAACCTTCGCGGATGGCATCCGCGCGACACCTAAGATGCCGACATGAATGATCCTAACTTCGATTCAAGCTGAGCATTGGTGGCGGAACTGGAATGATCTGCTTCGAGTTTAAGGGAGGCACGGGAACGTCGTCCCGCCTCGTGGGCTATTCGGTGACAGCTATACAGTCGGATGCCCGGTACAAGCGAACTTTAGCATTCGACCGCTCCTCAATATTCTTGGAGTACCAGTAGGACGGCATCTAACATCGATCGCCTCTGGGGCGGTGAGTACGGTTCCATCATCGCGATTGTAGCAACCGATGCACCTCTTCGTTGCCCGCAGCCTCGGTCTGGCCCAGGGCACGGTCAGCAAATACCTCAACCGAGCCCGGCGCGCCGGTCTGACCTGGCCGTTGCCGCCGGAGCTGGATGACGACGTCCACCTCGAGGACAGCCTGTTTCCGCCGCCTTCCGATCGGCCCAGCGACGAGAGTCCACATCCGGACTGGGCGCCCGTGCATCGCGAGCTGCACTCGAACGTGACGCTGATGCTGTTTCGGGAGGAGTATTGCGACGCAAACTCCAACAGCTTCAGAAGTTTCGGGGAATGTCAAAACGCATGAAACCTGCTAATTCTTCTGCCACAAGCGGAATATCCACGACCGAACGGCATTCATCAATGAAAGTTTGGCTTTACCCGCCGCTATGATCCTTCGCATTCCTAACCGCGCTTGAGGAGTAGCGACCATGCTTAACGACGCCTCACAGGAGTGGGAGATCCGCTGCGATTTGGCTGCAGCCTATCGCCTGATCGCCCATTTCGGCATGGACGACTTGATCTCCACGCACCTGTCAGCGCGCTTGCCTGGTAAGACGCATCGTTTTTTGCTCAACCCCTACGGAATGATGTTCGACGAAATCACGGCCTCTAGTCTTGTCGTCGTCGATCCGGATGGGCATGCCATTCAGAAAGAGGACGAGGCCAAGATAAGCAACGCGGGCTTCACGATTCACTCGGCCGTGCAATGGCGCGTGATGATGCCCAATGCGTAATTCACACGCACACCTTGGCAGGAATGGCAGTTGCTGCTCAAGAACAGGGACTGCTTCCATTGAACCAAAAATCGATGTGCTTCTATGGCGATATCGCGTATCACAATTATGAAGGCGTCGCGCTCGATCTTGGCGAGCGCGAGCGTCTCGTGCGCGATCTCGGGACTAAGGACGTGATGATCCCCAAGCATCACGGCTTGCTCACAGTTGGCCGTACCATCTCCGAAGCGTTCCTTAACATGTACCTCTTAGAGCAATCCTGCCGGATCCAGATCGCGGCTGCGCAGGGTGGACAAAGGATCGCTTTACCCTCTGATAAGATCGCTTCCCACACCGCGGAGCAGTTTCAACGCGAAGGCTACAATAGGAATCCACATCCTTGGGCGGCTCTCAAGCGCCGCCTCGATCGCCTAAGTCCCGGTTACGCAACTTGATGCGGTTAAGCGACGCCTTGATCTGTGAGACAGGAATTGAACGGCTACGCACCTTTGTCATTCTGGCGACCCACCACTGATAGCGGCGCGATCGCGAACTCGATCGCGCCGCGATTTGATCGGCGCCGGCGGGTATAAGGTACACGTCGCGAAACGCTGGCAAACTAGTGTGCTGTCCTATTACCGTGTCTTGAGGCGCAGCTCGGGGATCCAGAGCTCCCGCGCACGCAAGCGCTTCCGGGAGGACAGCGCATCGGTCTGCCCGAAGTAAAACCAAGTTGTATAGCCGAGCAGATCGAGCACCCTTTCCGGACTCTGTTCGAGGACGGCAGGATCTAGGCCGAGAAAGAAGTTCTCATTCTGCCTGAATTGCGGACCGACGTAGAAGGTCAATAATCCAATCCCCGGTTCATCCGTGAGGTTCTGACCCGTGCCGTGCCATAACCTTCCATCAAAGAAGACGATACTGCCGGCCTTGCCGGTCGCCGCAATGGTCGGCACCTTGTAAGGCACGGAACTCTCTGGACCAACCGGCAGCAGATGGGAGCCGGGTACGAGGCGTGTGCCTCCATTCTCCTCCGTGAAGTCCGTCAGCAACCAGATCACGTTGCACCCGCAGGGCGGCATGGTTGTGCCCTTTGGCGCACTGTCCTGCGTGTAGCGCTCCCGATCACCGACTCTGACATAAGCCTCCCCTTGACAGGCGGGCACCGGATGCCACCAATTGTCACGATGGAGCGGCTCGAGCATTCCGCCTTTTTTGGCAATGTTCGCCGTGAAGGAGCTTAGGAGGAAATTGGCACCCAGAACATGTTCGGCAAGCTCGAGGGCGACGGGGTGGGTCACCAGGTCGCGCAGGATCTTTCCCTTATTGAGCAGCAGATTCATTCGCTGGTTCACGCCTCCTTTGATCTCGGAAACGTTCTCAGTCAGCGCGCCCCTCGGATCTTCCAATATCCTTTGAGTTGGGTCGGGCCGGCATCTTCGCGCGCCCAGCCGAGGGCTTTTCGGCTGCGGCCCGCTCGACATGCGCTGGCGGACTTGGGCAACTTCACTAGGCGACAAGACGTCCGGAATGATGCAGTAGCCATCCCGAGCGCTGCCGAGAGACTGACTTTTGATACAGGAGCTACTTCAGGCTGTTGGGCCACCATTGCTTATTTCCTCCATGGCATTTTACTTGGCCCAAACTTACCAATTCGATGCACGCGTTCCGAGCTTAGTTTTGCAGCCAATCGACGGAACTCTGCGCGAGATGCCCGGCTGCCGCGTCTTTAGCGCGACCGCTACTTGAACCTCCGAGAGCTTGCTACCATGGATTTAGTCACGCTGTAGCGTCGCCGATCAATCGTATTCTGAGCGCCTCACAATGCTGGCGTTGCTTGTGCGAAAAGCTGCGTATGGTTGCGCTCGCACGCATAATTTCGGTACGACGCCATCTGATTTAGGGCGGGCAGAACCGCTGTGAAGCAGTAAAATTCTCAGGCAGCAGCGGCACTTCATGCTGGCACAGCGACTCCGGTGCGCCGACATCTCAATGAAGAATGCCGAGCAAGCGACGGGCATTTCATCTAATAGCTCCAAGCTGCCCAATATTCTGCAGCGAAAAAGGAACCGGCCATGCGGCCTGCCAATTTTGACTACCTTGCCGACCAGCTGCGCAACTGGGGGCGGTGGGGGGAAGCGGACCAGCGGGGCACACTTAACCACATTGGGCCAGAAACGCTGAAGAATGCGGCGGGCGAAGTGCGCGACGGCAAGCTCTTCAACCTCGGCCTGCGGTTTGATCGGAATGGGCCGCAGCTAGGACATAAGCGGTTCAATCCGATGGTCTACGCGACAGACCTTTTCACTCCGATGGGCCCTGGCGCGCAAGGAGTCTGCTACTCCGATGACGTCATCCACATGCCCCTGCAGTGTTCAACGCAATGGGACGCGCTGGGCCACGTTCACTACGACGGTCACCTTTACAATGGCTGCAACGCGCGCGAATGCCTCACGGAGAACGGCGCGCTCAAGATGGGCATCAACCATCTGGCAACCCCCGGCATCGTTTCGCGCGGCGTGCTCGTCGATATTGCACGGCTAAAGGGAGTCGAACGGCTGCCGCTCAACTACGCGATCACGGTGGATGATCTGAACGCCGCATGCGAGGAGCAAGGCGTAAGCGTCGGCGCCGGCGACATCCTTCTGGTGCACAGCGGCCACATGCTGTGGTTCACGGCGGACGAGGACCGCGACCGCTTTATGGGGGTGCAACCGGGCCTCAGCTATACTTGCGCTGAGTGGGCTCATGACAAGTCGCTGGCTGCCGTAGCTGCAGACAATATGGCTGTGGAGATATTGGACGCCGAGGCGATGGGTTCGGAAATGCCGCTCGCCTTCCACATGCTGGCGCTGCGCGACATGGGCATGCCGCTAGGCGAGATGTTCGATCTAGAGGCATTGGCCGCCGACTGCGCCGCCGACGGTCGCTACAGCTTCCTGCTTGCTGCCCCGCCTCTGGAAGTTACTGGCGGCTTTGGCTCGCCCGTCAACCCGCACGCGCTGAAATAGGCTACGCTTAAGAGCGACGGGTTGGTGGATGAACGCTCACAAAATTCGTTTTCGACCCGCAACTAGTCGTGTCTCCTTTGGGGATGTCTGATAGTTCGGGGTCTGGCACGAGCCCTCTTGCAGCTCATGCGAGGCCTAGATATGCAATGCCAACCGGAGCTCTTGACGAGATTAGCAGCGAAACTTCGCCCACACCGAGCCGTGGATAAAATCCGTCTGAATGGACATCCGCAAACGGGAATAGGCCCTCAAAGACTGACCAATTGCGCTCGGTTAACGGAAAGATCTCTATTATTGATACCGAGCTCAGGCTGAATGTCAGCGGCCACGGAAGAGATGTCTAGGTTTCCGAAATCGCCAGGATGCCGCTCGAATCAAACATCGCCCAATCTGCGGTGAAGTCGGATCAGATTTAGCAGAGTTTCGTCTGATTTCCGATCAAGATGCCGAAGGGCGATCATCACGAATTCGGCCGCGGACCTCGCATAAACTGCACTTCCGATGGCTTGCCTTTCCTTTTGACGGACTTGGGGACGCACGGCCGCAGGAATACACTTTCGCAAGTAAGCGGACGAGGACTACGTTTAGCCGCGCTCCATCATCTTCTTTCTTTCCATGACTACCGCAATGTGTAGCACTGGATTGCAGTCAGTGCTTCCGTCGATCGGGCGTTCGATTGGCATCGCAGATTCGCTGGTAGCGGCCACTTTCTCGCTCTCCTCCCTGTTATGAACCCTCGCCTCACCGTTCTGGGCTCGTGAATCGGATCGGCGTGCTCGTAAGCCACTCATGATCGTCGATCTTGCCGGCGGTTTCCGCTCTGTGGTCTGATGGTAAGCGCTGGCCTGGCCGAATTGGCAACTCCCACGATCGTCTTCGGATTTTCCTGGTCTGTCGCGCGATCTACGGGCTCTTTGGCTCGGCAGCAGCCCGGCGAGTCAGACCTATATCGCGGAGCGGACGTGCCCCGCCGAGCGCACGAGGTGGATGTCGAGCATCCCTGGGGCGTGCAGCCTTGGCACCCTGGTTGGCCCAGTGCTGGCGCCGCTCTTCATCATTGGCGTCTTTGGATTCGCAGGCCCCTTGTATGCGTTTGCCCTGATCGCCGTGATAATGATCGTCGTCGTCGCGCTCTATCTAGATGAGGCGCCGATCTTCGTAACGAAGCCGCCGTTTCGGAGTGATAAGACGTCGCGTGAACAGCTGTGGCTTCGCTGCAACTTTGCCCCTTCATCGCTTACAGCTTCCTGCTCTTGGTCTGTCAGAATGCGCTGGCACAGACGTTGGGTTTTCTGATCATCGACAAAACGAGCAACCTGACCTCCCATCCGCGGCCTGCTGCGAGTAGCTGAATGTGCCACGGTCATCGTGGGGTATGCCTTGGCTCGCCTCGGCTTCTCCTTGGCCCGACCACGATTCATCGTCGGTGCGTCCCTTTCCTTCCGATAAAGGAGCAGGCCCGCGTAGCCGGAGCTATCGGTGCCCTCAACGGCGTGAACGTGCTGTTCGCGCCGTTCGCGGTGAGCCTCTACGAGGTTTTCGCACCGGGTCCATTTCTCCTACAGTCCGCTGTGGTCGCGGGTCTGCTCGCATCTGCCCATTTCAGTCCAACGCTGCGCAATGTTGGCAACCGCGTCAGGACCGAGGAGATCAATAAGGAATTTTCGCTCTAGTCACGTGAATCTAAAGTTCACCACATAAAGTCTGCTGGGCTTTGTGGCAGAAGCGTTTGACCGAAGCCAAAATCTGGTCTGCGGACTTGGTCCATTTGAAGGGCTTCGGGTTTTTGTTGTGCAGGTCGATGAAGGAGCGGATGTCGGCCTCAAGCTGCCTGACGAGGTGTGAACACCTCGCTGGATCTGCTTTCTGGTGAGTTCAGCGAACCAGCGCTCGACCTGATTGATCCATGACGCGGAAGTCGGCGTGAAGTGGACATGATAATGCGGGCGGCGGGCGAGCCACGCTTTGACCTTGGGTGTCTTGTGGGTGGCGTAGTTGTCCATGACGATATGGACATCGAGCCCTTCAGGAACTTGAGCATCGATCTCCTTTAAAAACTTCAAGAACTCAACTGCCCGGTGGCGCTTGTAGCATTTGCCGATGACGAACCCCGAGGCGATATCGAGTGCTGCAAACAGCGTGGTCGTACCATGCCGCAGATAGCCGTGCGTACGACGTTCCGGCACGCCCGGCATCATCGGTTGCTCGCGATCGAGCGCCTGAATCTGGCTCTTCTCATCGATGCTGAGAACGGGTGGGGATAGGTAAAGGCCGACGATATCGCGCACCTTGTCGACGAACAGCGGATCGCTCGACAGCTTGAATGTCTGGCTGCGGTGCGGCTGCAAGCCGAACGCCGCCCACGTTCGACGGATCGTGGTGTGGGAAAAGCCAGTTTCCGCAGCCATCGATCGGATCGACCAGTGCGTCGCATCGGCCGGCGTCGTGCGCGTCCGCTCGATCACAGCCGCAACCTGATCGTCGTTGATGGTGCGAGGGCGGCCAGGGCGGGCTTCGTCAAGGAGGCCGTCACAGCGATCCTTCAGAAATCGGCGGCGCCACTTGCCAACGGTGTGTTCATGGATGCCGAGTTCGGCAGCCACGGACTTGCTTGGCAAGCCATCCACACCGCAGGATCGCGCGGCACCGCTCAGATAGCGACCGGGCCGAACTTGCCTCTCTAAGTACGCTCGCTCCTGCGCACTCAGCACCAACGGCTCGATTGGCCGGCCTCTCACACCCGCATTCGTCACAAGCGCTCTCCTCTATCGAGAGATTCGAGCTATCATATAATGTGACCAACTTGCGTTCCAGATGACTAGGACATCTTCGAGTTTCTCGGCGCTGCTGCCACGCCCGGCGTCGCGGCATCAGGCTTGCTGACGAGGCGTTCAGGCGCGAGTACAGACGGGCGATAGGGTTAGTTTACGAAGACGAAGCGCACACCTCACCCATTCCCGAGCGGTGGCGCGCTTCACATAGTCCTCGCGATTGGAAGCGAGATGATATCACTCGCAATGGCGCGTGCCGACATGACTACCCCTCCCGATATAGTGCTCGCAAGCATCCGAAGTCCGCAAACCCGCGCATTAACGCGTTCCGACAGTGGGCTTGACGCTTGTCTCGACGGAGGTAGCCGCTGAACGGAGCCTTATCACGCCGACACCGCTTTCTATGGCAATATGCGTTCCGTATGGTTCTGACAGCCTTTGGAGACGCTCAAGAATGGCTTGTCCGTGCGCAGGCGGGGCAAGGCGCGGCACTCCTCGATCGGCCAGCCTCTTCGTGAAGTTCAACTCGATCGGAAAGAGACGAAGTTCGACAAGCTGATTCTGTTCGAATCGACTTACGGCTACAACACTTTCGTAATAAACGGGATTGGCGAAATCGCCCTTCATAGCAGCCGCAATCACATCGGGTACCGTGTCTTTTCTTGGATCCAGGCCATAATATTCAAAATAATCTGCACCCTCGACGGGATTTAGATTGTCGAAGAGGAAGTTCCCCAGACTATAAAAGATCGGGCGGCCCTTGTAGATTTCGATTCCGCGCAAGATGTGTGGTCCGTGGGCGATATGCGCATCGGCTCCGACATCGATCGTCTTGCGCGCAAAGACCTGTGCGTAGTCCGAGGGCACTTCACTCCAGTTGCCAGGATTGTGATCGTGGTTGCTAACGATCAAAAAGTCCGAAAGTTGCTTCCCCTCACGGATGTTGCGCAAGATCGTCGTCTCATCGTGTGCGTTGGGCTCGAAACTGTATCCTATTTTGTTCCCCGCGCGGTAGACGGTGTCAGCCACAACGACCTGATTTGGGTTCCCACCTTCTTCAATCGGTCCGGGTAGCCCGTTGCGGATCCGACGCAGGCTCTCCAGCATGTCTGGCGCCACTACAACAATTCGCGTCAGGCGAAGCGCGCTTAGTCCGGGTCTGCCTGGCGCCTGACCCGCTGCATCGGCAGCCCGGGAGGCCGAAGGGAAAGTCATGGTTAACGAGATGAGTCCGATGCGGCCGCGGCGGGTCTCCAAAAAATGAGGGGCCGCGGCTTGAGCCAAATTTTCACCTGAGCCCGCATGAACGATACCTATCTGGTCGAGCACTTCGGTTGTTTCCCGCATACCTTCGATACCCCAGTCGTAGGCATGGTTGTTCGCACGTGCCATCATGTTGAAACCAACGGCTTTTAGGTCAGGGGCCACGGCAGGCGTCGCGACGTGATAGGCATCCCCGTTGACGGTCGGTCCTCCCTTCGAGGTCCTGAGATCAGTTAAATTTGTTTCAAGGTTCCCAAAACTGACATCGGCGTCCTGCAGGATCTTGGCGACTGGACTCAAGGTGGCCGCCTGAACAATGGTATGAGGCCGCCTCATCATGACATCACCGACCGCAGCCAGTGTGAAGCCGTCGACTACATTTGTTTCGGTAGAGCCGAGGAAATCGAAGCTGGCGGTCTCGCAGCGCGCTCGCGATTGAATTACCAAGTTGGGTTCCCCCTTGCTCTCAACAGCCGCCCACGCAGGCTTCCATTGACGACTACGGCCAGTGACTCGGCCGCCACTACGATAGAGTGAATTAGCGCACCTTTTCGCTCGAAGACTGAGGGGTGGTGCGCACAAAAACAGCGTCGAAATCAGACCTTTGCTCATTTCAGGCGCGGAGTAGTTTGTACTAGATTCAGACGACCTCAAGTCCGCTGCCTTCTTATTTCTCTTGCAGGGGCACCAGATGGGGCATCACCTCAATAAATGGCCGGCATCAGTTGCCCAATATTTGAAGATGTACACTTCCCGGGCTGGAAGTTGATGAGGCGCTGGCCACGCAGCCAGTTCTCCACCTTGATCGGGGGAGCGGGTGAATTGACGTGCAGCGCGTTCTTCACCGACTAGACTTGCGCTCTCCGTAAGATTGGACATATTTTGATCTCACTATGCCTGATGCCTGCCCCCTCGAACATGATTTAGCAACTCGCATGCCAGCCAAGTCCCTCACTGACAATGCTGCAGTTTTCAAATCACGGCTGTTGGTTTTGCGACGTGTATCGCATGTCCGACAATCGGTTTGGAAGCTTTGCAGCAATCGATGGGCTATATCATTGAAGTCCACGAAGGCGGCGCTCGACGCTTGGCCGAAAAGGACCTGGTGTGTTGGGACGCCATTGATCGAGTTCAGCTTGACGAACCGCTGAGGCCGGACGTTCGGGGAGTGCCTTATGGCAGTCGAGCATGATTGCTCGGTCACCAGCGACACGGGAACGCCATACGGTTCAAGTCGTCAAGAATTCCGGTCGACGCCGTCGTTGGAAATCCCACGACCGTCAGAGCCCGAGAAACGAGTCGCCGACCATCGCTTCGATGTCCGCCCGTCTAATCGACGCTGAGCCCGGCGCGTATCCCCCATAAATGTTGTTTGAGATGGCTAGACGTATGTCTGATCACAGATACCGCGTCGTTTGAACATCAGAAATCCCTTCGAATTCGAAGCCCGAAAGGTACTTGATGACATCAGAATTTTCACGGTCTTTAGAATTTTCACAGTCTTTGGGCTCTCTCCGAAAGCCAACTGGCTGGACGCGGCAGGGAAGATCTTTGCTGAACAAAGCCGAGTGCCCGCTTCGCAATGACAATCCCTTTGTGATAGTTCGGCAGGGCCTGTTCGAATGGATCCGACCCCAAAATACTAGCCCGCCGTAGCTCAGCGACGACAGACGGTAGCTAGCCAGCGGTCCGATGACGTGCAAAAGCTTTAGCGTCTCGATGAAGGTGGAAATGGAATCGACGCGGGGGATTCCGAGGCACCTCAGGAAGGCGCCAGGTGCGGCGTAAGAGCCGGCAAGCGAGGCGGAATGCGAACTGTCGCCTGACGCGCCTGCTCAGAACGACCAGCTTTCATCGCGAAGATCGGCTTCCTCGGTTCCCGCGCCCACGCTGCCAGCGTTTCGAAACCGGCGACGGTATCGAAGCTCACGACGTGCAGGCCGCCAAGCGCAGTTGCGCGATTGTCCTCGATCAGGCCGAGCGCCATTTCGGAAATGACCGCTCTGCGCCTGATTCCCGGCGGTCATCAGAAAAGCGATTGGCTGGCCACTCGGGCTTCCTCGTCCATTTTGACGGCGACGATGACCTTTCGAGTTCTTCAACGCGGCTTGCGTACATCGGAGGCTGGGGTCAAGGTCGGCGTAAGAAATAAGTTTCGGCCTGTGGCTCGGCGCAATTACAGCTAGCGCGCTCCTCATCAGTGATCGCAGATATCAGCAGTGACGGCCCCTAGGCACTCGCACCCAGATCAATGGGTACGCAAACGCCATTGACTCCGGAAGCACAAGGGCTCGCTAGAAAGCCTACGGCTGCGGCCAACTCGTGAACGTCTACGAAGCGATTGCTTGGTTGCGACGCGCGACCGCCTGAACCTCTACCTGACCACGCATCGTGCCACATCCATCCCGGTGCAACGGCATTGACAGTCAGGCAGCGCAGATCCTTCAGGCGCGGCAACGCGGACCAGACCGAGAGCTCCGTGCTTTGCGGCAACATACGCGGCCTTCCGGGCAGCCCCTCGGAAGCTTGCCGTTGATGCCGTGACCACAACGCGACCACCGGGGGATCTCGCCAAAGCCGGCCACGCCGCCTTTAGCGCGAAAAACGGTCCGTTCAGCATCACAGCTCGAAGGCGTTCCCATTCGGGGTCCAGAAAATGATCGAGCGGTGCGCCGAACTGACATCCAGCGTTCAATGCGAGGATGTCGAGACGTCCAGCAGTCGCAAGTACATGGGCAACCATGTCCCGATTCCCGCTCGGACTGGACAGATCCGCATGCAGAACAGGCCGTCGGCGTCGGTCAGTAGATCCTTGATGCCGACGCATACCCTCGCCAAAGATGTCCACACCGTCCACGTCCGCCCCGCGTTCAGATAGTTCGATAACGATGGCCTTGCCAAGCCCTCCCGCCGCTCCAGTCACGATCGCGACTCGCCCGTCAAGCGACCATCCACGCGCGCGACATTGCTGTTCGTGCCCGTTGTTCAAAGAGTCTCGCACTTGCGCGGAAGCGCTGCCAGCCGGCGGAGCATGTCGGTGATCAGGAGTTACTAACGAATGAGAGGTGCAGGATCTCATGAATGAAATATCGCAGCTTCTATCTAATTTCCCCAAAATAGGAAGAGCGTGGCAGCGCAACTTCGAGAAGTTCGCAGCTTCTCTGCGGTCAGTCAGACCTGTGATGTCGCCGCAGCCGTCACTGCTCGCCCCCTGGCCGGCAGCTTCATGGTTTGCGACATACTTTACTTTAAAGGATGTCCTCGCCGGAGCAGTTCAAGGGTGATGCGCGTAAACGTAGCCTGCAACTTGTCTTGAATGCTCTTCACGTGCAGCGCGGCAGCTGGTAACTTTTTTCCCGATGTTGCAAGCGCGGCGCCTCTTTTGAGGAAACGCAGCTCGACTGTGTAAGTGACCGTGGGCTCGCGCGGCGCGATCTTTACTCATATTCGGCGACGCACTTACCCTCGCCCTTTCCGACATCAAGCTCGCCGCGGTCATAGCACCAGCCAAGATGCACTATGTGTCCTGCATCGCCTACCATTCTGCGGCTGACAGCTAGTCACGTGAATCTAAAGTTCGCCACATAAAGTTTGCTGGGCTTTGTGGCAGAAGCGTTTGACGGAAGCCAAAATCTGGTCTGCGGACTTGGTCCATTTGAAGGGCTTTGGATTTTTATTGTGCAGGTCGATGAAGGCACGGATGTCGGCTTCGAGCTGCCTGACGGAAGTGTGGACACCTCGCTGGATCTGCTTTCTGGTGAGTTCAGCGAACCAGCGCTCGACCTGATTGATCCATGACGCGGAAGTCGGCGTGAAGTGGACGTGATAATGGGGCCGGCGAGCGAGCCACGCTTTGATCTTGGGTGTCTTGTGGGTGGCGTAGTTGTCCATGACGATATGAACATCGAGCCCTTCAGGGACTTGACCATCGATCTCTTTGAGAAATTTCAAGAACTCGACTGCCCGATGGCGCTTGTAGCATTTGCCGATGATGAACCCGGACGCAACATCAAGTGCTGCAAACAGCGTGGTCGTACCATGCCGCACATAGCTGTGCGTGCGACGTTCCGGCACCCCAGGCATCATTGGCAAGACTGGCTGCTCGCGATCGAGTGCCTGACTCTGACTTTTCTCATCGATGCTGAGGACAAGGGCTCGGTTCGGCGGGGACATGTAAAGGCCGACGATATCGCGGACCTTGTCGACGAACAGCCGATCGCTCGACAGCTTGAATGTCTGGCTACGGTGCGGCTGCAGGCCGAATGCCGCCCACATTCGGCGGATCGTGGTGTGGGAAAAGCCAGTTTCCGCAGCCATCGAACGGATCGACCAGTGCGTCGCGTCGGTGGGCGTCGTACGCAATGTCCGCTCGATTACCTCAGCAACCTGATCGTCGTTGATGGTTCGAGGACGGCCAGGGCGGGCCTCGTCAAGCAGGCCATCACAGCGATCCTTCAAAACCGGCGACGCCACTTGCCAACGGTATGTTCGTGGAGGCCGAGTTCTGGAGCCACAGACTTGCTTGGCAAGCCATCCGCGCATCGCAGGATCGCGCGGCATCGCTCAGATAGCGACCGGGCAACACGATGACGACGAACCTGCCTCTCCAAGTACGCCCGCCCTTGCTGACTCAGCGCCAACGGCGCGATCGGCCGGCCTCGCTCACCTGCATTCGCCACGAGCACTCTCCTCTGTAGAGATTCGAGCTATCAACTAATGTGACGAACTTGCGTTCCAGATGACTAGGACCACCCAGCTGAGCATGCGTGCTGAGAGGACCAAAGAAACCGCGACCACTGATTGTGGCCATGCCGATTTTGAGCCCACTCCGAACAGAAAGCCTCGTAGCAGGCGGATCCAGACCTGCTCGTCCACGCCACCCGCCGGACGGCGGAAGGAGTTTATGTCAGCGGAGCGAAGGCTCACCAGACCGGCTGTCTCAACTCGCATTGGCTGATCGTGATGCCGACAATGCGGCTGGACGCTGCGGACAAGGATTATGCCGTCGTTGGCGCGATACCGGTCGACGCCAAGGGAATCACCTACATCTACGGCCGGCAATCCTGCGACACCCGCAGCGCCGAACGCGGCGATATTGACGCGGCAATGCACGTTTTTCCGGTCAGGAGGCGATGATCGTTTTCGAGGACGTGTTCATACCGCGATAATTCGTCTTTCTCGACGGAGAGTTCGAATTTGCCTCCACGCTGGTCGAACGTTTCACCTGCTACCATCGCCGCAGTTACGTCTGCAAGACAGGCGTGGGTGACGTGCTGATCGGTGCGGCGGCGACGATTGCAGACTACAACGGCGTCGAGCGCGCCTCCCATGTCCGCGACAAGTTGGTTGAGATGACACAACTCAATGAGACGATCTACGGCGCCGGCATTGCGGCGAGCCATCAGGGAATTGCGATAAATTCAGGAGCGTACCTGCCGGACGAAATGCTCGCGAACGTCTGCAAGCATCATGTGACCAAGCTGCCATACGAGATCGGGCGGCTGGCGCAGGGTCTTGCCGGAGGACTGATGGTGACGCTGCCTTCGGAGCGGGAGCTGCGGCACGAAACCATCGGTCCGATCTTGGAGAAGTATCTGAAAGGACGACCCGAGGTGGCGACGGAGGACAGGATCCGCATCTTCGTCTGGTGGAGAACATGACGTTAGGCAGGAACGCCGTCGGCTATTTAACGGAGTCCATGCATGGCGCCGGATCGCCGCAAGCGCAGCGGATCCAGATCGCGCGATCAATGCAGCTCGAATTCAACAAGGAGCTGGCGAAGCCGCTGGCCGGGGTGAGGGCCGCTTCGCGCGCCGAGATCGTCGGCGATCTTTCAATCTAGATCGCCAGAGTGTTCGCGCCAGTCCCGGAATGATCCGGCTTGAATCGAAGAAGTCCTGTCCGGACTCTCTGGAGTAGAGGCCAAAGGGTCCGATGCCAAGCCTTCCTCAACGTCATTGCTCAATGCTTCCTTCACGCATTCGGAGACTTTGCTTGCGACGACGGGGGAAATTCAGCTTGCTGCTCCCCCGAGACGGCTCAGGACGATACTGTACGCCCACCCTGCTGAAATCCCTGCTGCCGGGATGCGAGGGAGCAGAGCAAAGATCACTGTTTTCTTGATCGAACTGGTCTCAGCGCGGTTCAAAGGCAAGGTTACCTTGAGCGATCTCGATCTGCTGAACGGCAAACAGTTCTCCGAAGAAGGCAAGGCCGTCGCCGACCGTTTACACCTACAGCCTTATCATGTTGAGATCATCCCTGTCGCTGCGATGCTCTCCATGTCGTACCCATTTAAAGAGAACTGGAGGCAGGTACAATGGGCCTTTCTACCAATTTCCACCGCCGTGACATCAATCCGACCCGGATTCCCATCGAGAAAAAGGAAAGCGTCCGATGGTTAGAAAATCTCAAGCAGTCTATGCAACTCTTAGATCATTCCGGACGATGCATCCATATCGGTGATCGCGAAGTGATATCTACGAGCTTTTCTGCAGAACTCATTTCCTGATCAGGACCTGCGTCGACCGCTTGGCTGAAGACGGGAATCACACGATCGTCGACGAAATGGACGAGGTCGCCGCCAAAGGGTTCCATTGCATCGAAGTCAGAGACAGCAACGGCGATCCCGACCAGGCCGTTCTTGAGATCAGGTATCGCAAGATACGCGTCCTGCCGCCGATCGGAAAGCAGAATCGCTATCCCGCTCCGACCCTGACAGTGATCCATCCCAGAGAGGGTGGGACGCCGAAAAAACAGAAGGAAGATCGATTGGAAGCCGCTCAACGACCTGACTGTTGGTTCCCGCACCGAGGCGATTGAGAAGCTCGAATGCTATGCTTTTGAGATGGAAGATCGAGGTGCTTCCATAAGATCCTCAAGTCGGGCTGCAAAGCTGAGGAGTCGAAGCTCAGGACCCGCCCAGCGTCTGACCAATCTGATCTCGCTCTTTTGCATCCTGAGTTGGCGGGTCTTCTGGATGACGATGCTCAACCGTTTCGCCCCAGACGCACCGCCAACCCTCGCATTGACTGCGACTGAAATCGGCGTGCTCGAGCGCCTCGTCAACGACAAACCAAAAGCAAGCCAGAAAACGCTCTCGCACTATCTGATCAAGATCGCCCGGCTCGGCCGCTATCTCGCCGTCGCCAGCGATCCGCCGCCCGGCAATACCGTCATGTGGCGCCGGCTGTCACGCCTCACCGACATCGCGCTGGGCGCTATGGTCGGAGGAGAATTTGTGGATAATTGAAAGTTCACCGGACGGATACCGAACAGAGCGCTGAGCACCCGGCGCAGATGGCGCGCGTTGGTCGCCGGCCAGGTAACAGCTGGCGATCAGCGCGTCGGCGGTCAGCGTGCGACGCTGCTAGGCTCACAGCGACTGGCTCCTGGGTGGTCTGGCCATCGGCCGTGTTGAGCACCGCGCGCGGGATCGCGATCTCAATCGGCCCGACGCTGCCGATCAGCGACCGCGGCCGGCTGCCGTGCGGATGACCAGTCATGCCGGGCTTTCTCTCATGGCCGACCTTCTTGCTGCGTTCGTAGCGCGGAGGGCCAGGCCCGCCTCAAGCTCCCCCGGATCAATTCTTAAATAGATTCCCGCGCTCGTTCCTGCACAGCGGTTCCAATCGGATTGAACCAATCGTCGAAAAGCTGGGGACTCCTTCACACTGCGGGGAGTTCGACTTCATGATATTGCTGCTCAAGGTGTGTTCTCCGGTCCGGCGCTCCAACGTCGGATGATTCGACATCGATCGATTTGGAGACCGCGCCGTCTTCGATTCCTACCAATCCCACGACGGGACCGACGACGGATAGACAAAAGACATTGTGATCGCAGTTCATGTGCGTACGGCCTGTGGCGATCCGCATTCCACGCTCCGGATCGGGATCATCGCGGCCGCAAAACCCGAAGCGCGCGCTGGCGTCCATCCTGATTGCCGGCCGCGTTATTCGGCGTGAGCGAAACTGCTCGCAATCGTATCGAATACCACAGTTGCCCCCATACGCCGCGACGGCCGGCCTGATACAATCAGAAGTGCCCGCATGCTGACGAGACGACGATTGCCGTCTCAGTTTGGCATTGTCCATCAGCTCGAAAGATAGTCAAACGCTGCCAAGGCATGCGTTTTCGCTATGTGCATAAACTCATCAATCCGCACAACTTCATCTACAGTGCCCATCCCGGTGGGTGATGGTCCATATACAAATGCTGGAATGCCCGCATATCGCCAGAGGCGAGCGTCACATCCGCCCAATGCGATAATCGGTTTAGGCTCGATGTTGGATACCTGCTTCGAGTTCTTGATCAAAGCATCAATCATCGGATGGTCCGGTGGAGAGGTGCTCGCTTCATCTTGGTCAAGGACACTGAATTCGGCCTCACGGAACGTTGCCATAATGGACGTCAGGCGGTCCATGATCGCCACATGTGGAACACCAGGCGGCACGCGTATGTCGACTTCAAAATCGCATTCGGAGGGTATCATATTGATCTTCACCCCGCCTCTGATCGGCCCGACATTTACAGTAGTGGAGGAAATGATCTTCGATGCCCCGACCCCATAAGCCTTGTCGATAGCAGCGGCGTGCTTTTGCAGTGTGACCGTAAGTGGGCTGTTCACCGGACTTCTGATCTCTTGTAGCGAACGAAGACTTGCGATCACTTCCGCAGCGACAGCCACGGCATTCCGACTCAGATGAACGTACGCACCATGAGCTCCCGGAGTGCGAACACGGAACTGAAGCCACAGTCGGCCCTTCTCGCCAAAACGCAACGCGTATGGGCTAGTTGGTTCAGCGTTAAGTAGACAATCCCCAAGAATATCTTTCCTATGTTTAACGAGGTATCGAGCGCCCCACGGACCAAAGGTCTCCTCATCAGATACGATTGTGAGAACAAGAGAGCCTCTTAGATGATGGCGCAACGCGAACAGCTCTACAAAAGCAAATAACAGCGCTGTTGTGCCTGACTTCATGTCGCACGCTCCCCGGCCGTGAATGCAGCCATTCTCTTCGGTCGCCCGCCAGGGATCGCGAGTCCATTTAGCAGGATCGCCGGCGGGAAAGACATCGACATGGCCATTCATGACGAGCCTCGCGCCATCTCGATCCCCTGCGAACTGTGCAACTAGGTTGGGCATCTTCGAAATCGGCGCGATAATTTCGTGAGCTATGCCGCGGTCTGAGAGGAACTGCACGATCAAAGCCATAGCAGCTTTTGTATCGCCTGGAGGATTTGGAGTCGGTATGCGGATCAACCGACGTAGAAAATCCACCATTTCGCTTTCACGTTCGGACAAGCGAAGAAGGAGCTGACTCTTGATGTCCGTCATATGTGCCTCTTGTTGAAGCAATCTCGCGTCTTAGTGCTCAGCCCGGTCATTTCGGCGACCTCTGCATCGCTCCATACCTTCCGCCCTTCGCCTCCCCGTCTGAGGCTGGCAATTCATTTCAACGTGGCCTGAGTACACGCTGTCTGGCTGCAATCAGAAAACCGCGCGCAGAGTCGTCTAATTGTATCAAGATATCGATGCTGGTTGTTGCATTAGGTTCGACGGTGACGCTTAAATTACGCGTCGAGCGGGTCGTTTTCGACGAATTTCACCATCCAGCGTCTCACTCAAACGTCGAGGTAAAGGGAAACCCGAAGCTGGTTCTCTATTTTGCATGAGCAATGAGATCACGACATCGAATCGGGAGGCATCGCAAATTTTTTGGTCACGGCCCGGCTGGTCGGGCGGCGGCGCTTGTGGGCTGACGGTCTTTCGGTTTGGCGATGATCTCGACCCCATCGCTGAATGTCACACCAAGAATGAGTTGTGGCAGCTGGTTCTGGCATCGAGACGAGGCCAGCTTTTCTGCGCGGCCTTGAGCAGTTTGAAGACCAAGGCTAGCGCTGTCCTGTCGGAAAGACAATGCTTCGATCGGATCGTGGGGCGGCGCACGGTAGCGAAGGTGCTTTCAATCGGATTGGTAAGCCGTATGAGATTTCTCGGTGCCGACCTTCCGCTGCTGCTTTTTTATCGTAGCGTATGGTGCGACCATCGGGACAGAGAAACCGGGAGCACGATATTCGGGCAGGCCGATGCATAGAGCTCGCGTTAGTAGCTGGCCGCCTCTGCGGCTCGCCCGGTTGCCCTGGGAGCGCGAATCCGTAGTTGTCGTGTCGCCCGCTACTCCCGTAGTTCAAGCAGGAGGTGCGAATGCGACTAGTGACTGGCATCGAAGTCCCCCGAATTATTGGGGTGGCGGTGTTTTGGGAGGAGTGCAGGCTCCCACATGCGGGTCACAGCATCCGAGGCGGCGCGACCATCAGATCACAGCGGTGGCCGTGGCTTCGCAAGCTCACTGAGCTCTGCAGGCATTTGCTGACGAAGCGCGAGGATTACCTGTGGGCGCGCCTAGCGCTGGTTGCCAACAAGAGCCGCGCGATGCAACTTCAAGCCGGACATCCACAACAGAAAGGTAGCAGCCGCGGACCAGCCTATGCCTACAACATCACGGTACTGCGCGATCGCGAGATCTTGATTGCCGCCCAAGCGGAGCAAAGCTATGAACGGTTCGTGTGGCAATGAAAGCGCGGCGACGAGAACCCGGCGCGCCGGCGCCTCAGTCCGGCAGGACAAAATGGGCACTCCGGTAACGGCTTGCAGCCGACGCTTGACGCGTCGCCACGAGGCGCCCCAACAACCAGTGGCGGCTGACGGCTAGGTCTAGCCAGTCCAGGAACCCAGTCCCGTTTCACGCCAGCGTGCCGTCGTGCTCGGGCAGGTCAAGGCGAAGCCATGCGGTGGCCGCAATGGGGCCAGCTTCGACCGTCCCTGCATCGGGCGGCTGCGAGATCGCGCTTGCGTTCGGTCTCCGTGTCAGGCGTCCAGATCTGCGGCAGGTATGCCGCCCGCCGCAGATTGGCGAGTGTGCCGGCGTCAACGCGCGAGCTGGTGGCGCGGCGCTACCAAGTCGTGCGGCATCGTACGCGTCTCAAGAACGAGGTGCCTTCGATCCTGCATGCGCACCTGATCCAGAGTGCCCGCACGCCGATATGTTCAACGCTTGCGGTCGGGCGTGGTTGGCTGCTCAACAGGTGCCGGAATGGTGGCCGGGACGGAAGAATGGTCCGCAGCGCGACCGAACAAAAGAAAGAACTGGCGGCGATCTTCGCAACCGTCGCCTCGGCCACAAAGAAATCGCTTGTCCATCTCATCCGTCGTGCGCAGGTGATCCCAATGCTCTGCGCGAAAGTCGCAGAAGGCCAGCAGAGCATCGCGATCGTTCGAGGCATTCGAGCGCCCGGCCGTACTTGGCGCGGTATTTCTGTGCGAAGACGTCGATCGCTGCTTCGGCGGCCGCGCGGTTCGGCGACCAATAGACCTAGCGCAGGTCCTTTTTAATGTTGGCCTGCACCGAGAGCGGGACTTGTCCAGGACGTTGAGGGTCTTGTGCACCCAACAGCGCTGCTCGGGCATTTTCGGCCAAACCTCGCCGACGGCTTTCCAGAACCCGAGTGCGCCATCGGCGATGGCGAGCCGCGGCGGCATGTCAAGCCCCGCCGCTTGAGATCGAGCAGCAAATCGCGTCAGTCCTGCGCGCTCTCGCAGGCGCCATCGGTGAAGCCAACCATTTCCTTCTTCCGCCGTCGCGCCGATCAGCACCAGGATGGATTGCCTTTCGTCTTCGAGGCGTCCTTGATGGATGCCATCGGCCCAGACGTAGACGTAGGGCTTTACTGACAGATCGCGCCTCTGCCACGCAGTGTGTTCGTCGAGCCAACCGTCCTTCAGGCGGGCGACGGAGGATGCCCGCAGCCGGCAGCATCCTTGCCGAGCAGCGCGGCCAGCGCCTGGAGAAGTCCTCGGTGGAGATGCCTTTCAGGTAAAGGATCGGCAGCAGCATCTCAATCGATTTTGAGAGGTGCATGTAGGGCGGCAGGATCGACGGAGAGAACCGGATGCGGTCGGGGTCGGTCGCGTCTGCCTAGCGATCGCGTACACGCGGCTGGCGCAGGGTGACCGGACCGATACCGGTCATCACCTCCCGTTCCGGCAGGTGACCCTGGCGGACGACGCGCTGGTGGCCGTCCGCAGCCTTTAAATTGGCGAGAAAGTCCGCGACCTCGGCCTCGACCGCCTGGGTCAGCAAAGTACACGCTCCATTGCGCAAGATTTCGGTGAGTTGATCTCGACGGTTCCTGGTTGAAGCAGCTTGATAATGTTATCTTTGGACCTCGGTGGAGAAGTGGAGGCGTCCAGCACCCCCACGATATGCCGTCTTCGCGATTCAGCGCCGTCACCAACTTCCAGCAATAGCTTCGCGCGGTACGCTGAATGTTTTTCAGGCTCAGGCACAGCGAGCGCCCAGCCACCCATCCTGGTAGTTTTCGAGAATTCCGCTCCCGTATAGTTTGTGCGCTAACCCTCTGACGCGATCTCAAAGGAGCAGCAATGAACATATCTGCCAGTAGTAGCGATTTCTTCGGGATGGGTTCGCAAGCATACTTAGCAGACTATATCCTAAAACCAGCAGATGTGTCCGACGGTGCGACATGCCTTCTGCTGTATTCTGGCGGGCTGGATACGTCATGTTGCATCAAATATATTCAGGAGGAATTCAAAGTATCGGTAATTGCATTAACTTGCGACGTCGGCCAAAGTGAAGATTTTAAAGAAATTGGTAGAAAGGCTGTCAATCTTGGTGCAGAGTATATTTTTAAAGATGTAAAATCGGAATTTTACACCAAGTATATTACAAAAGCTATTCGGCTTAATGCCTGCTATTTTGATGAGCATCCTCTGGCATCTTCGTTGAGCCGACAGATCGTAAGCGATTGCGCGGTAGAGATCGCAAAGCAGAGAAAGTTGAGGATTGTCGCCCACGGAGCGACGGGCCGAGGGAACGATTCATTTCGGTTCGATAATGCGCTATTGTCGCGCCTGGAAGGCGTGAAGATCCTCGCCCCTATCCGCAATAACCAGCTCGATCGAGATCGGGAGATCGAGTTCGCGCAGAAACATAACATCCCGGTATCTGCCACTCGAAAGAGTCCTTACAGTGTAGATGAGAATATGTGGGGGAGGGAGATTGAGGCGGGTTCGCTCGACGACTTGACCTTTTCGCTCCCTTCCGAGGCTCTTGCATGGGTGAAGCTCCCACCTTCAAACGGCTATGGGCGCGTGTCGATTGAATTCGACGCAGGTCTTCCGGCGCGTGTCGAGCTTGGCGACGAAAATGGAATAGCTGAAGTCACGGACATTGTGCAGGCCATCATAAAGCTGAACACGTTCGTCGGAGGCCATGGCATCGGTCTGCACGATCACTTGGAAGAGCGAGCGTCAGGTGTGAAGGTTCGCGAAATCCATGAATCGCCTGCTGCGACATTGATAATCAGGGCACATAAAATTCTCGAACATGCTTCGTTGACCCCGATTGAGCTATCAACAAAGCGATACCTTGAGACGCGCTGGGTTCAGTGTATAGTGTCCGGTAGAGCAGATCCTGTTGTATATTGCATCGACGAGTTTGCTAATGTAGCAAATCGAAGAATTGCCGGCGAAGTGACATTCAAGATTGGGGCAGGACAGTGTTTTATAGAATCGATAAAGCCAGTCTACGGTCTAGATTTTCGATCTATGTACGGGGAAAATCAGGGTGCTGCTCGCTATAATCAAGATTTAGTAGCTCCGACGATCGAGCTAATGGATGGCCCGATGCGGCACGCGCTCAGAAATCATGAAATTGCCTCGAGCATCATTTGACCCAGCCCTGTGGCGCCAGGCTATCTCTTTTGACCTGCTCCCCTGAAACGCCCCCGGTTTTGAGTTAGGGTTCTGCTCTCCACTGCAGCGAGACCGAAGTTTGGACCACCCAGCACTAGAGTTTTGCCTTGCGTTCACGGTGGCGGGCTGGTGGCGCCATCGCGGTTATGCAGAAAAATCGGCGGTCTGTTGCCGATTGCCCCATGGGGACGTTCTTCATTGTGGTATCTGCGCCAAGTCTCCACCTTTTCCTGGGCGTCCGCAAGGCTGAGGAACCAGTGGGCGCTGAGGCATTCGGCCCGGAAGCGACCGTTGAAGGCTTCGCTGAAGGTTCGCGCGCGGAACCATTGGGCCAATGCGCTGTCCTTCTGAAAAGAGAAGCGCCAGGCCAGCTGGATCATCCCACGCCGGACTTGGCGAATGCGGGGCGCACAAGGCCCCTCTCTCGTCTTCGCTTGCCGCTCTCGTCGGGCGCGCCAGTAGCCCGCGTAACGCGCGACCGTCTACGATCTCGCAATTGCCTGGAAAGGGTCTCACGAGCATATACTCTGTTTCGATTCCAACGCCGATGATCCGCGCTAGCAATTTGACCATCGCGTGCTCTCCGCTATCGGGAACCTGCAAACGCTGTAATCGAGCCACCTCGATGTCCCTGATCTGCTCCAAATGTCCCGGCGCATCTGGGCGACAGTGTTGGGCGGCAGAGGCCCCCCTTCCGGCGTTCGCAGCGTCTCGAGCCGCTCTGTCGCATGACGCAGCGTCGGCTTGAAATTGCGAATACCCACGCAAATGAGACATGCCTTCGTTCGATTGACAATGCCGGCTTGTTGGCTGACCACGTTCTCTCGTTCGCGGGACGCCGGGCATCTCTTCCTCGAGAGATTGCTGCCATTTGGCCATGTTTCGGTTCGCCGCGCAGCCACCCCAAGGAAGCGCGCTTCAAAGGCTCGGTGTCGAGCCGGTCGGTTTTGGCCCGTCGGTGCTCGCGTGACACCGCGGCGCTCGTAGAGTGGATGATGAAGGGCTCGACGCCACGGGCCCACAGCCAACGCGCCAGCCAAAAACCGTCGCGGCCAGCCTCAAAGGCAACGCTATGCGCGCAATCGCGTGCGCACACTTGCCGCCTCTTCACGCCAGCGGTGTAGCAACAGGAGCAGCGTGTCTGCGTCGGCGCCAACTTTCTTCAATGGATGACGAGGCCAGCCGGGGTACGATTCCAGCGACGAGCCAGCTCGAGGGGCTCATCTCGATGACAGCGATCAGCGTGCTATTCTGCTCCAGCAGAGTCTGCGACCTGCTCAGATCATCTGCTTTTACCATGGGGCGCTCCATTGTTCATGATTGGGCTTATTCCCTTACCGGCCACGCCCCATTTTTCCGCCGTCTCCTCCGCTGGTTCAGGCCTTTGTTGCACCAAATCCTCGCCGCTCTCTTCCCCAGGCCGCGGCTCAATCCCACGTGAAAACAGGACTCTTCACAGTCGACTACTTCCTGGGCACTAATGTCGAGCCGATCCCGGCACGGCCATTCTTGTGGTCCTATGGATCGCCAGAGATACCGGACTAGCGGCTGCGGCGTACGGGAAACGAAAATGAAAGATTGGCTTTCAGCGCCAGCGCTTCTCCTCATTGTCGTAGGTGCCGGCAAGCGGATCGCTCACGGCTATTAGCTTACGTTTGAGTACTTTATTGCTGGCGCTGGTCCTAGGAAGCACCGGAGTAAACGTGATGTAACGCGGCATCTTGTACACAGCAAGATTGGAGCGGGCATGTTCGACAATGCGCTGCACGAGCATATCGTCTGGTATGACACCTTCTCTCAGCTCCACGTAGATCTTGACCTCCTCGCCACGCTCGGCATCGCGAACGGGCACGGCGGCCACATCTGCAATGTCGGGAATCTCGCGGACGACAGCCTCCACCTCCCGCGCAGCGATGTTGTCGCCCGAACGTCGGATAACGTCTTTCTTGCGCCCTACCAGCCAATGAAAGCCAAACTCATCGCGCCGCAGCAGGTCGCCCGTCTTGAACCACTCACCTTCGAAGGAGCTAGCATTCGCCTCCGGTCTATTCCAATAGCCCTTGAAGATTGCCCGACCACTCACCCACAGCTCGCCGACTTCGCCGACTGGGGTGGGTGTGCCATTGTCATTCATCAGTCGCAGGTTCCGAAACTGGGCGCGAATCCCTACCGAACCGGAGTCGGCCATCTCATCAAGATCGTTCGGCATTTGTGTGCCAAAACCGATTTCCGTCATTCCAAACGCATCCTGCGTTCGCACCCGAAAGCGCCTCCGGAATTTCCGTACCGTATCAGGACTGAAGCCCCACGTCAGGGCCTGCTTTAGGCTTGTGCCTCCGTCTTCGCCGACCGACTCGGCGTGGCGCGCTACCGGCTCTCGAAAATGGCACCACTCGATGCGGTGTTGCTTCAACGAACTGATGAAGCGTGTCGGGCTCAAGGACGCAGCTAGGTAGAGCGTGCCGCCCTGTCGGTACGACTTCAGCAGAGCCTGTTTCGCATCGCCATAGGAGAACGCATTTGGAGTCAGATATCGCCGGTACGGTTGCCCGTCCATGCACGCCGCTTGGTACGAGCTCACTCCCCAGTAGTCGTGCGTCAACATGCAGCCCTTTGGAAAGCCCGTTGTCCCCGATGTAAATTGAATGTCCAACAGATCGTCGGCCCGGATATCCTCCTCAACCGGAGAGTCCTCGACGCCCTTGACCAATTCGTCGAGGGTAATGGCTGTCCGGTCGGAAAGCTGCCCTACGAGGAGTACTCGCTCCTTGCCCAGGCGCTGCGGCCAAGGCTCAATAGCCGAGAACACAGTCCATGCGGACTCCTCGACGACCGCGAATTTGGCCTGTGTATCGCTGAGAACGTGTTCGATCTCCCTCGGCGTATAGCGGATGTCGATCGGAACCATCACCGCACCCAGCTTGGCAATCGCGAACCATAGGATCGGGAATTCGATGCGGTTGGAGAGCATCACCCCGATGCGATCGCACTTGCGTACGCCCAATGAACGAAGCGCATGTGCATATCTGTTGGACGCCAGGTCCATCTCGGAGTAGGTCGCGCGCTCACCGCGCTCGAAGACGTCGACTGCGGTCGTTGAGTGATGCGTTCTCGCCCGCATTGAGATCAATTGTCCGATCGTGACAGTCTCATAACTGGATTCTTGCTCCTCGATTTTGCGCAACGCTTCTGCGACGCGCTCTTGCAGCTGGCTCTGTGTCAGTTTTGTAGGGGACGTCGCGAACCGATTGTCTAGGCTTGCCATGGCTGCATTTTGTCCTATCGTTATAACTGTGTCCCCACACGTTAAGGGTCGATCGTAGATCATTAACAAGGATCGAGGCACTACCTACTCTAGGTGGTGTGGGACGCTAGCTCGTGTGGACACACCTACCCTTGCCAAATGAAAGTCGCGGCGATAGCGACGACGGAGAAGTAATCCGGGCGGTCTTTTCGTATCGGGTTGGGACGCGCATGAATCACTTCAGTATTGAAAAGAAACATTTGATTAGGTGACGTCACCAGACGGTAGCATGGGCTCAAGAAAAGGGCGGACAATGAATAAATGCGCGCGCATTTTTTGGTCCCTTGCGGAGCTGTGGCGTCAGTCTTCGCAGCGTGTTTTGCAGCATTGTCAAGACGCGCCTATGCCGGTACAAGGTCATGATAGTAGCCGCTCTTGTCCAAGCTCGCTCTTAAGATGACCCCGGAAACTTTTGCGATAGCGACCGTGAAGTGCGTGGGTACTTTAACTTCCCCGGTCCAACTATTGCGGCAGATCGGTGAACCTTCCATGAGGTGCCCACAGATAGTCTGCGAGGCGCTCGTCACCGTAATATGCACGTGGAAATAGGGGGTCTCATGTCCCACGAAGCCTGCCGCACCGAAGCCTGTGTCGATTTCACTGTCAAATCCTTCCCGGAATTGTCGCCGACTTGTCCGGCATCCAGCCCATCCCGATGATGCCATGCGCGCTCACCTCTAGCTGCCCAGGGATCTGAACCATGTCAATCCCAGCACTTCCTGATCGTGGTTCGTGGGGAAACCGCTGTACCCTAACCGTGTCCATCGTGCCGGTCGCGTCCAGAAGGAGCCCGGTCTTTACATCGTGTGTTTTGCAGATGTCCCAAAGGGCTCGAAGGTGGTCTTCGCCTGGCTGAGCATAGATGACCTCCTCGATTTTACCACTGAGCGTTTTCCTCATGTGGTAGATCTCCAAATGATGAAGGTAACACCGGACTCTGGATAGCCGCCGAGGGTTCAGCGGAAACACTACGGGATCGCTTAAGGAATTCCGCAATGTGGCGCTTCGCAAGGACAAAAGTCTTCGCCTGAAGGTGAATTCAACGCTCCTTGCGATCAAGCGTCGCTTCTGGGATCACACGAGCAAAGCACCGGGCCGTGTGGACTGCTGGAATTGAACTAAACCACCGGCTATATCGCTAGGACAGCTACCAAATCAGATAGAGTTGAGGGCCTCCCTCCGGTGATGGCCGCCTTGTCGGGTAAGGGCGAGTGCTGTGTAACAGCGCTTATGGACAGCAATAAGTGCAATGCTCAGATTGATCGAGGTTGTTGAGACGGGCCGGCACCGCCAGTCGACCGATGATGAGAAGCTCAAGATCGTTCTGGAGAGTTTGCCGGCCCCGCGCGCCGTCTCGTCAACGGCGCGACGATACGGCATCTCACGCTCGCTGCTGCTGACTTGGCAGCGATCGTTTGGGCCACGGGCGAGTTGCGATGATGAGCTTCGGGCCGGCTTTGTGCCGGCGATGGTGATGCCGGACCCGGGCAATAAACAGCTTTGGCGACGTCAGCGAGCGGAGGCTTAGAGATTCTTTCCGGCAAGGCTTTTCGAGTGATCGCGGATGCCGGCGTTGATATGAGCGCGTCGTATCGCGTGTAGGATCTGCTGGAGCGGCAATGATCCCGATCGCAGCAGGGGCGAGAATCTGGATCTCACCGAGACGAAAAAGGCGCCTCGGCTGGGGCGACAGCGCTCGTTGATGCGAGATTGCGGGCCTCGTCGATAGTCATTGATGTTGACTTACCAAAAGAGATGGAAGCCACGGTCGCTCGGTTCGGCGGCCTGCATTTGGCTGCGAACAGCGCCGGCATCAGCAGTACCGGAGAATACTTTGCGGAGCATGATCTTGACGGCCTTACGATAATAACATCAATTTGCCGTCACTTTTCTACCGCCTCAAGTATCAGATCCCTGAAATCATTTCGAATGGCGGGGGTCTATCCTCAACCTCTCTTCGGTGCTGGGTGGGCGCGGCTTCCCAGGCTCCACGGCATATGCACAGCTAAGCACGGACTTGCGGGCCTCACGTGCACCCCGTCATACAAGCGGACTTACTGAAGGTAGCTTCCGACCAGCCCTTGCGGGACAAGGTGGGTCTTGGACGAGATGCTCGAGTCTTCCTGATCAATACCGAGAGCGCGACCGATGCTCGCCGCTACAAGGAACTCGTCGGCATGTCTCCAGCGCAGGTGTATCTGAGGAGTACTTCGCCGGACTAAAATGGGGAAGTTGACTGGGTTTGCGTGCAAGGGCTTCGGCGGCTTCCTTCAGGCGGTAGCTGCGTCCGTCGAACTCGAGGAGATGGCAATGGTGCATGAGCGGTCAAGGATCGTCGTGCTCATGGTGTTGTCGCGGATATAAGCGTCCCAATCCTGCACGACGCGATTAGACATGACGATGACGCTTCGGTGCAATTTGTAGCGTTGATTAGATTCTGCATCAAAGCGCCAGCTTCGTCAGGGTTGACCACGTGCGATTCTCCAGTGCCGGGTTTGCCAATGAACAAGCGTTTTCGCCGACGGCGATAAACATCAGCGCATGCAGCTAGAAGCAGGCCTGACACGGCAGTTTGGGTTCGAAGGGGGACAAGTCGAACTCCGCGAGCGTGAACTTCTCTTCAAGCCTAGATTGCTGGTAGCGGCGATCGATCAGACGGGACTGACGACAATCGAGTTCGTCCGGCAGGAGCGGGCAGAAGGTATCGAGGAACGGTTGGCTGGCGCCCTGGGCCTGCAGGACACGGGTCTCGAGCGTGTCGGGTATGCCAGATATCCGCAACTGTCGCGGCAGCGATCGATTTCTGGCAAGTCATGGTCATTCCTGTGGTGGTTGAAACGCAGAGTTGATCGGCAATCAAGATCTCGGGGGGAGCCCTCGCGTCGTCGAATCTGGATGGGGTTGCGGAGACGACGCGAGCGCGGTTTGGTGCGGGCTGACCATCGCCATTTTGATGGGCCGGCTCTCGTTGCTGGCACGGTTCTAGGCGCCGAGGCGAAAGAGCTCGCCGTATTCATCCGCGGGACGGATCATTGGATGATCCTGCGTCAGAAGCAGCGTGAGTTGGGTGCTTGATCGACGCGCTCGAGAGCCTCGAACTGATCAACCGGATCTTGATAGATCGCCTGCGCATTGCGCTTCAGGCGGACCTGCTGTTCGATCCATGCCCGATGCGGTTCACAGGCTGAGCGGGCGAAATCAAACGTATTGGCGGGCACCTTCACTCGGATAGCCGGCGGTCGCGGAGGTAGGGGAGCTTACCGCCGCCCGCGCCTACTCGTGATGACCCTGTGCTACTCGCGGCGCAGCTTCGGGCGGGTGGTTGGCTTGTCTGGCGCTCAAGCAACGTAAATTCAGGGCTTTGCAGATGCGGCTTCAAGACGTTCAACTCCGCGTCTTCTTCCCTAAAGGGGACGAACATGGCCTCGACCTGATCGTTGTGCTGCCATGATGCCCCAGTTCGCCTCCCTGTGCCGCGCAACAGAGAAGTGCCCACTGGCTTCATAGCTGGCAGGGCTGCTTCGTGACTCTGTCCTATAGAATATCCTTCGGCCGCGCAGACCAAAAGAGCCCCGTTCTCCTGCGTTGGCTATTGCGATGCACCGAGCATCTAAGCCACTTGCGCCTCGCTCAAGCCCGCGTAGGATATGGCACACGAATGCTCGTGCTTCACGGCAGCCAAATCCAGAGCGATCACGTGCGTCTGCACATCTCTTGCCGCCAGGCTCGCCAATATCGATCGACGAGGATCGATCCTTCGCCGTTGCGGATTCATTGAAATCGTGCAACGTGAGAAGCGGGTCTATCTGAACCCACAGATTTTCGATCAGGTCTACAAACCATCAGGCAAGTCTGATGATTAATAGATTATGAAATAAAATTCTTCGTTGATTGCCGGCACAGTCTGCACGTCTCGCTGTCGTCTTGCGAGCATTAGCTGCTCATGCATGTTCTCTAACGAGGATATTGCCCGGTGAAATCTTTTTCGCCGCAGCTTCAACCGCGCGCCCTTCCCAACTCAATTCTGATATCGCGAATCTCCTGAACCGGGTCAAACTCAAGACTGGACTACGCGATCGCAGTCAACGATCTGAACGCCGCCTGCGAGAAGGTCGCAAGCGTCGGCGCGGGTGACAATCTCCTGGTATAACCGGCCAGATGCTGTGATTCACTGCAAAATGGGCACCGTGACAGCTTATGGGATACAGTCCGGTCTCGGTTACACGTGCGCCGAGTGGGTTCATGACAAGTCGCTGGCCGCTGTAGCCGCCGACAACATGGCGGTAGAGGTCCTGGACGCGGAGGGGCTAGGCTAGGAGATGCGGCTTGCCTTCCAGATGCTCGCGTTGCGAGACACTAGCGCTCAATCAGCTCGCTTCCTCCTTCGCGGCTCTTACATGCGGAGGCCCGCGATGATCGCTCATCGCATAATTTCCGTCGGAGTTCGCGGTGAAAACGCCGAACTCCTGCAGGGACAGGCCGATTATTACGAAAATTCTGCCGCAAGCTCGGATAGACTTTGCATCTCGAAGGCTGCCGGTCAGGGACCGGTACGGATTGCAGGGCCAGATGCATCACTTTTGAAGGAAGGCGGACTACGGCTAGGTTCCAGCCGCTGGTTCCGTTAGCAAGAACGTCACATGTCCGATGTGCCCAGGCTTTCGCGCCGCGCCTTCGCCATCATCTTCTCCGTTTCTATTGCGACAGCGATGGGTAACACGGGGTTGCTGTCGGTGCTTCCGTTGATTGGCCGCTCGATTGGCATTGCAGACTCGATGGTGGCGGCCATTTTCTCGCTCTCCTCCCTGTTATGGGCTGCCTCCTCACAGTTTTGGGCTCATCAATCGGATCCTCGAGGTCGTAAGCCGCTCATGATCGTCGGCCTTGCTGGATTTGCGGCGTCCATGATGCTTTGTGGCCTAGTGGTGAGCGCCGGCTTGACCCACTTGGCAACTCCGACGATGGTTTTCGGATTTTTCCTGGTCTGTCGCGCGATCTATGGGCTCTTCGGCTCTGCCACCAGCCCGGCGAGTCAAACCTATATCGCGGAGCGCACCTGCCCCGCCGAGCGCACGCGGTGGATGTTGAGCATCGCTGGGGCATCCAGCCTTGGCACCGTGGTTGGCCCAGTGGCGGCGCCTCTCTTCATCGTTGGCGTCTTTGGATTCGCAGGACCGCTGTACGCGTTTGCCTTGATCGCCACGACAATGCTGATCATCGTCGCGTGTTATCTAGATGAGGCGCCGACCTTGGTGACGAAGCCGCCGCTCCGGAGTGATAAGGCGACGCATAAACCGCTGTGGCTCCACTCCAACTTTGCCCCCTTCATCGCTTACGGCTTTCTGCTCTTAGTCTGCCAGAATGCGCTGGCACAGACGTTGGGTTTCCTGATCATCAATCAAACGAGCAAAGCGCTACCTGAGCTCCCATCCCCGGCCTTGCTGCGCATCGCCCAAGGTCATATCGAGATTGCGATGGTGGTCGGGGCCGTCGCGAGTTTGCTTGCGCTCTGGGGCCTCATCCCAGTTTTCCGCATGACCCCGAAGGCGCTCCTGCGATGGGGTGCCGGACTGGCGTCACTCGGCACCGTCTTGGTCGCGCTCTCGCCAGATTATGCCACCGCTATCGTGGGGTATGGCCTGGCTAGCCTCGGCTTCTCTTTGGCCCGACCGGGCTTCATCGTCGGCGCGTCCCTTCCCGTTCCGATGAAGGAGCAGGCCGGCGTGGCCGGAGCTATCGGGGCGGTCAACGGCGTGAATGTGCTTTTCGCGCCGTTCGCGGTGAGCCTCTATGAGGTTTTCGCGCCGGGTCCATTTCTCCTGGAGTCCGTTGTGCTCGCCGGCCTGCTTACTTATGCTTTTTTTAGTCCAACGCTGCTGCTGAGGCAGGACCGACGAACGGGGCGAGCATGGGAGTGCATTCATGAGCCAGGAACAGGTCGGCATCAAAGCGAAGAATGGCCTTTGCCAGGCATGGGTCTTCAAGCCCGGGGGTCTGGGGCCCTGGCCAAGCGTTATCTTCTACATGGACGCGTTTGGCATCCGGCCCGGCATGAAGCAGATGGCGCAGCACCTGGCGGACCTGGGGTACGTGGTGCTCCTGCCCGACCTCTACTATCGCCATGGCGCCTATGGTCCCCTGGATCCGAAGGAAGTGCTTCAGGGCGACTTCGGCGCCATCGTTGGCCCGCTGATGGGCGGCACCGACAACCACAAGGCCGGCGAGGACACCGTCGCCTTCCTCGCCTATCTCGAGAGCCGCCAAGACGTGGCCGGCGACAAGGTGGGTACGGTTGGCTTCTGCATGGGCGGCGGCATGGCGCTGACCGCTGCCGCCTTCTATCCGGACCGGATCGCCGCAGCCGCCAGTTTCCACGGTGGAAATTTGGCCACGGACTTGCCCGATAGCCCGCACCTGCAGGTGGCCAAGATTAAGGGCGAGGTCTATCTCGCCGTCGCCGACAACGACGGCAGCTATCCTCCTGAAATGGCGAAGCTTTTCGACGCGGCCATGGATGCTGCTGGCGTCAACTACACTAGCGAGCTTTACGCGGGAAAGGCGCACGGCTGGATGAAGCCAGACATGCCCGTCTACGACGCTGAGGCGGCTGAGCGCGGTTGGGCCAAGCTTTCGGAGCTCTACGCACGCAATCTTCGCTGAGCGCGACGCTTCTCTGCGCGTGGCAAAGCCGCCTTTGACAAGGCGGGATACGCTGGAGCCTCCCCGCGACTTGGTATTGCTTCAGGCCGCCGACCTCTACTGAGGACATCAAGCGCTGACCTTGGGCTGGACGAAGCGCAGCACGGTTTCGTCTTTCCTCCTAATCGACTTGACGTCTTCCGGCGTCACGTCCAAGCAATTCAGTTGTTCGACGGCTATCTCCAACTGTGCCAGGTATTCTTCGACGATATGCGTGTTTCAGTCGACAACCGCGTAGGAAGAGAACTGCGGCTGGGATTGTGCCAAGCTCGACTTTGGCAACGCGGGCGCGTGACTATCGCCTGTATCGGTCATTCTAAGGAGCGCATCCTCCGCATCAAGGATCTCGATGGAAGCGGCTGATCGACGGGAAGGATTTCCGCAAGAAGGTCGCCGCGATCGAGGTCCAGCTCAAGGCGCTTGAAATGACGCAGCTTCGCACCGTGGCCAACCAGTCAAAGCAACGGGAAGGCGCGCAGGACCCGGCGACGTCGATCCTCAAATATGCGCGACAATCCGGGTGGGGAGCCGTATTGCCGCATCTAGCGATGTTCCCGAGAGACCTCTTGTTGCCTCATCTATTTTGCTCCCTAGCGAGGGGAGCGAAGAAGCCAGTCTCACAACTGGTCGTCATTACGAGCGCGCCGATGTCGCGCTCGGTCCTCGACCGAGCGCTTGCCAAGCCAACAGACCGGTGATCGGGCGTGGTCAAGGCCGCCAGCCGCCGAAGGCGGTGGCGCATCGCGCCAGCCTTGAGCACGGTCGATCACCGGTCTACCTTAGACTACCGACGCTCCGTCGAGCAGCGGGGGGACTTTCCGGTGATGTGACAATCACATCGCTTTGTGCCGCGTTTTCCCCGGAGCCAAACACCAGTGCGCTTGCTTGCTCGCTGCGCCACAATTTGAGACGACGTTGAAGGGTTCGGAGTACTTTGCGCGGGTAGACCCCGGGGTTTTCTGCCTGAAGCTTGGACAGGAGTTCGCTGCTGGTCCGCCATGGCTCGGCCTCGAACCATTCGCGCAGCTGTGGCGTGGCTTTGACCAGCGGATCGGGGCGTCGTCGCTCTCGCTTCAGCTTCGCAATTGGCCTGTCGGTCGGGCGTCCCGCTCCTTCTTTCCATGCTATTCGCAAGCTCGACAAGAACTGTTCAATCGGCGGCATCGCAGTTGGATGGCTTGCTGGGGTGGCCCTTTGAAGATGCAACGCTCCTGAGATTCGCGTTCGATCCGCAATTGATCGGCCTTTTATTGGCAGGCCTGCCTAGGGTCTGTTGGGATTCAGGACTGAACGAAGCCGCTGGCGCGGCATTTGAGGAGAGTAGTAACGGCCGCCTCCTATCTGAGAGGATCGAGGGTTGTCAGAGCCCAACTCCTCAGACAGGAGGTTTTCCGATGGCCCAGCTGCGCCTCTCCGCCGTTGGTGATCTCGCCCATCTCGCCGCCTTCACTCAGCGGCTCGATCAACTCCGACGGACCGACCGGATCGTCTACGCCAATCCGCCATTCGGCGGACCCGAACAGGTGCTGGCTTATCTCGGCCGCTATACGCATCGCGTCGCCATCGCCAACAGTCGGCTGATCTCACTAGCCGACGGTAAGGTGAGCTTTTTCCAGGAACGATTATCGGCAGTATCGCAAAGCCAAGGTGATGACGCTTGATGCCGGTGATTCATTCGTCGCTTTCTCCTGCACACCCTGCCGGACGGCTTTCACCGCATCCGCCACTATGGCTTCCTCGCCATGGCGGGCGCACCGATACAATCGTCCTTTGCCGTCAACTCCTTGGCGTCCGCAACGCTCCGGCTGATCAAGAAGCCGGCGGCGCCCTACTCGTCAAATGCGAGATCCCCGTCAGCCCGATTGCGGCGGCACCATGGGGCGCGTCGATGTCGTCCTGCGAGCCGGCGCGCGCGACCATCCGTTTCGTTGTGACACGTCATGATTAGAGCCTGCACCATTCTCCCCTTCTGTGATCCCCTTCTCGATGGCTACATTCGATGTTGCCGTTGCCGTGGCCGCGTTCGTCACAGAACAATCCGCCAATCGTTCGGCCACGCACCCAGCGCAGCAAATCCCTCGCTGCATCGCGCCCTTGGCCCGACCAATCGAGCCCCTCACATCCGATCATTGTCTCGCCGACGCGTGGCGACCACTGGCGCGCCTTCCCCGCAATTGCCCCCGCCGCACTACCCCATAGAGCCCAAAACTCCGCGGCTTCGTTCAATCCGGCTTTTATGAGGTCGCGACCCGCGCCACGGCGCGCCGAGCGCCCCGGCAAGGACAATCGGCTGTTTGTCGAGGTGGTGTTATTGTCGAGGTGGTGTTATGGATCGCCCGCACGGCCAATCGATGGCGCGATCTGCCACCCGCTTTGGCCACTGGAATAGCGTGTACACACGTTTTTGCGACTGGGTGAAGGCGGATGTGTGGAAGCGTCTGTTCGGCGCGATCTGGGACGAGCCGAGCCTGGAATACGACATGGTCGACGCCACCATTGTCAAGCTTCACCACCAAGGACAGGGCGCAAAAGCGGGGACTCAGAGCCAAGCCATCGGCTTTCGAAAGTTCGAAAGGCGGCATGATCACCAAAATCCTGGCGCTCACCGATGCGCTCGGCAATGTGGCACGTTTCGTGCTGCTGCCCGGGCAGCGCTTCGACACAGTCGGCGTTGCGCCGCTCATCGAAGGCCGCTTCTTCGATGAGCGGTGGAACGCCGACAAAGTCGTTCGGCAGCAACGCCATTATCCCCGAACTCGACATACGCGGCGCCAAGGCCATCATCTCACAGCATTCGCGCCGCGCCACACCGATCGCCATCGATCAGGAAACGGACAAATGGTGCATCTGATCGAAAACTTCATCTGCAAGCTCAAGGAATTTAAGCGCATCGCGATGCGCGCAGACAAATCAGATCGAAGCTTCACACCATGATCATCTGGCCGCCGTCGTGACAGACTCCCGATGAATCCCAGCAGACTCTAGAAAGAGAACTCACGGTTGCGCTTGTGAACTCTGGTGGCATACGGATGGAGAAAATGTGCGGCGGAAAGTAGTGTTTCGCGTTCGGCGCAGATGGCGAGCATCTCTCGGCGAGTACGCAAGCTTGGTCCGGATCCGTGTTGCGGTGCCGCCGCCAATACCGCTTCGGTACCGGCATAGAAAAATACAACATATGGCCTATAAGACCGGCGCAACCACCTCCGGAATTCATGTCGAGAGCCATATCACCGGCTGCGTGTCCTGGCGCAGGCCGATGACGTACTCGGTTAATGGGACCAGATCAGCGCAAAGGCGCTGCGACTGTGCTGCTGGTCACGGCGTAAGTTTTTTCTCCTCGTATGGTCGTGATTCACCGCGGAGGCTACGCCGTGTTGTTGTCCAGCGATTCGGCTATTCCGGTACGAGGTCGTGATAGTAGCCCGCCTTGTCCCAAGTAGCCCTCAAGATGACCCCCGAAACCTTTGCGATAGCGACGGTGAAGTGTGAAGGTACCTTAGCTTCGCCATTCCAAGTGTTTTTGGATATTGGTGACCCCTCCATGAGGTGTCCACAGACCGTCTCCGAGGCACTCGACACCGTAATATGAACGTGGAAATAGGGGGTCTCGTGCCCTTCGAAGCCTGCAACTCCAAAGCCGGTGTCGATCTCCTGTAGAAGCCCAGGATCGGCCTTGTTAACGCTCTCGGGTGTAATCGACTTGTCCGGAACCCAGCCCATCCCGATGATGCCATGCGCGCTCACTTCCAGATGCCCAGGGATCTCAACGTAGTCAATCCCGGTATTCCCCGGTCGTGGCTGGTGGGGAAACCGCTGCACCCTAACCTTCTGCATCGAGCCGGTCGCGTCCAGAAGGATTCCTGTCTTGACATCGAATTGTTTGCAGATGTCCCAAAGGGCTCGAAGAAGATCTTCACCTGCCTCGAGTCGCGCGTAGATGACCTCCTCGATCTTCCCACTGAATGCTTGCCTTTTCATGTCATCGACCTCCAGATTAAGGTGAAGCGCGTGAACTCCTCAGTCCCAGACTTTTTATGGCCGCCCCGAGGGTTGTACTGAAGTAAACGGGATTCCTTGGCCGAATTTCCGCAACGTGGCGCTTGCAAGGACGAAATTCTTCACCTGAACTGGAGGATGCGACGCTTCTGTGCGCCAAGCGTCCGCTGCTACACGTGCAACACCAGGTCGTGCGGACTCTTGGGATTGAACTAAATCACCGGCTAGATCGGACAACTACCAAATCAGATAGAGTTGAGGACGCAAAGGGCGCATGGGCAATCGCCAATTCCATTCGAAAAGTTCTTCTCGATTTCAAGGTGCTGCTCAGAAGAAGGCCGTCCAGCCTTTCGACGCTTCGGCAAGGCTTCCCAAGGATATATACGACCTGTTTGACCCGATACAGTGCAGAATTTTTTCAACTCTACCGGATAGAACGCCATTTAATGGGACGTGCTTCAAAGTAGACCTGTGCGCGCGTTGAATTGGTCTGATATTCTCAAAAGAGAACAGGCTGGTTGATCTGCTTTCCGGTTTGCGGGGCTGTGGTGCGGATCACATGAGACCGTCCGCGTCTGGCCGGCTCATGAGCTTCCCGGAGCGCGATGCAAACCTAGTCCGTGGGAGAGACCTCGTAGATTTGGCCGTCGCGTTAACGCTCAGATCTCACGGCCGCGCGCACAGACACGGTGCTCACTGAAAATAACCCGCAACTCGAGGACCACTTGATACAGGCTCATGTCGTGGATGAGCCACATCTGCGCGTCATTGCCCTCTGCCTGGGCTTCGATGTTAGCGCGTGCCCGAAGTTCTTCGGACTTGGTCTTCCGCTCGCCGGTCCGGTGCAGCGTTCGCCCTCTAGAAGCTGGGTTCCGGCATCAGAGCGTCGGCCGCCTAATAGCCCTGGCGCCGCGATCGAGTGCAATGGCGGCGCCGGTCATTACACCGCCAGGATCGCGATCAGCATACCCTAGCATCAGATGTCCGCATTTACTATCGACGGATTTGCACGACTCGTCACATGAACAAGTCTTAACCGCCTGAACGAACCACAGTCTACGGCAGAGAGTGGCTCGCAAAAACGTTAATCGGTGCATGGCGCGCATGAACTACTCGTAGTTCATTCGATAAACATCACACGCGGCCTGCCGAAGGCGGTGGGAAATGGGCAGTACAGCAGAGCGTGGGCTGCGTATCACAATAGCGATCCAGGAAGTTACGGCATCTTTTTGCGGCAAGCACAGGGTGGTCCGTGTCACCCGCGAACTTGGATCAAGTCACCCGTCATCACGCGTCGCTCTTCTTGCGGAAGCAGACCGCTACGTGCCCGTCGGTATGCCCGGCCGTAAATCTCGACGTCCTTTTGCACGACATCCTCGCGGCCGAGCTGCACAATGGGGAGAACGCCGTCCCGGTAGGCTGCCCGCGGCACGACGCATCCTGAGCTTGCGTCGCCGTGAGTTCGCGCTCATTGAAGTTGTAACGCGCGTTCGGAAAGGTCGGCACGCATTGGCCGTTGACCAACTGCCTGTTCCATCCGACAGCCGCTTGACCATGGGCTAACGATAGTGCCAATTGCCTTTAACGATCCGGGGCTTCACATGCGCGCTATATTGGAATCCGCGGCGCGATGCTGGTGATGCCGCCTCTCACTGGCTGGAGTGGATCGACGCGATGCTGGAGTGGCGCCAGCTTAACTGCAACATTCGGGATCGAGGTCGTCTCGGGTCGGAAGCGATCGCGCAATACTGCAAGATCGGGTAGCTGTCCGGATCGACGTCGATCGCGATCGCCTTGGCGAGCTCGGCATCGCAGGCTCGCTCGTGGGCCAGCGCCAGAAGCTCGACCGACAATTGCAGGCGCGCTGGTCATCACCGAGGTCCCGCAAGGTTCCGAACGGACGTTTGTAAGCTGTGCGCGGGGAAGAGCTGGTCACGATAAACGAGATTGACGAGCGCCATCGGCTTGCGGCGCAGGGCATGTATGACGTGCCGATAATCGACAAAATGTCCGCCTTGGATCTCCGATACAAGGCGGCCGCCCAGCAGCGTATGCCGAGGATAGCATTCGAGCCGATCGACGGCCTTGACCATCCGCCAGGCCTCCAGAGCGAGTTCTACGTTCCAGGAACGTGACCTTTCGGGCGTGTCGCTCGAATACCTCTTCTGTGACGCGACCAGGTTCAAAATGCACCCCGACAGCGACAGCGCCGGCGGTGCTCGCCGCCTAGCGCATCACCGCCGTCGGAAACTCGGAAAGAAGGTCCTGGTGAGCCTCGGAGTGGACTACGACGAGAGCGAAGAGGCCTGTGGGACTTCCTGCGCGGGCTCAAAGAGCGAGGTCCCCGCGCCCCGCTCCTCGGCATTTGCGACGGCGCCCTTGGTCTGATCCGCGCGTTCACCGACGTGTTCGGCAAGAGCCTCCGCCAGCGCTGTCTCGCGCATGCCGGAAGGAACGTCCTGGCCAATGCGGATTGCGACGAAGTCGCCCAAGGTGCCCGAGGAGGCCAAGGAGGAGATCAGGAAGGCCTTGGGCCATCTTCGCAAGATCGACGCGCCGCCCGGCGAGCGCGCCGTGGCGATCGCGCGCGGAGGCGTTCGCGGAGGCATACGGCAAGCGCTACCCCACCGCGGCCCAGCGCTTTGACCAATAACATCAAAGAGCTGACGACCTACCTGCGCTTCCCCATGGAGCACCGCGAGAGCATCCGCCACGTGCCGCGCCATCTGCTTCATGCCGGGCCGGATGGCGAACGCGTCCATGAAGATGACGCTCGGCTCGGGCAGGGCTCCAGACCGTCTGGCGCCTGCCTTCATTTTTGGGCTGACGTCGCCGATAACATCGTCCATGGCGAGCGCTTTTCACCTTCAGACTCCTGCCGGCCAGTGGGAACTTCGAACGATTATCCGTCAAACGTCTGCACGAGCTGCTCAAGGTAGCGACCGGGCAGGCCGCGCTGCCGTCGTCTTGCGGTGCTGTCTGGACTTCATGGCGTCGGGACAGATCACTAAGGTCGGCGGCTGGAAAACCCTCTCCACCGCGATCTGTTCGGTCGCGCGGGACAAGCCGGAGAAGGCGCTCCAGGCGTCTCAATTTTGCAGCGAAGCTTCCGGTCGAACTCGCGCAGACAAGCAAATACTCCGTGTTTACTTACGCAACAGCTTGGGCCCTGAGATGTTTCCCCAGGCTTATGAAAAAGGAAACCTTTGAACTTCTATTACCAAGTGCGATTGCCGTTCGGACGGACACACTTACATCACGGCTAGATTCTTGCGTCCTGGCCGACTTAGGGTTCGTTTCGGTCTGATGCTATTGAAGAGGGCGATAACAACCAACAAATTTTCTGCAACGAGTACCTTGGCAGTTCTCTATGGGCGTAACCTTTCGCTCTGCAACTATGTTGATAGTGCCACGATGAAGCACGGGCTGAATATTGGTTCATGAATACCGATGATGATACTCACGCAATTGCAGACTTGAGACGATCTAAAACGACGGCTACGGGATCGTCGGAACGCCTACTGCAGTGGTGAGGGTCAAAATTGGACGTTCTCGCTCCGGGCTCAATGGGAACGAGATTCTGAGGACGTATCTACGGGCAGTGCACCGCTCTCGGCCAGAGCACGCGGTGCAGAAGCTACAGTTGAATCGCAATCGCTTCACGTAGTTCGGCTTCTTCGCAGTAAAGATGGCCCCCTTCGAGCAGATTGTCCAGGAGGTTATAACTCGGGCATGCCGCAATTACTGCGCGGCGCATATAGTCAAGTCTTCGATCATGCAGTAAACGCATAAAACCAATCGAACGATTCTTCCCACAGCACCTGCTAGGTCACATGCTTGCGCTTGAGCTCGCGGGCAATAACGGACCAGCCAGGCTCGGCCATCTTGCAGCGGCCCGGCTTCATCCCAGGCACCACCCCCTACAGCAGTTTCTCCAGCTCGGCGTCGCTTATTGGTTCAGCGCACCGATCGTGGCGCCTTACCGCCGAGAATACGCCGTGTTCTTGTCCAGCGAACTATGCCGGCACGAGGTCGTGATAGAAGCCGCTCTTGTCGTAGGTCGCCCTCAAGATGACCCCCGAAACCTTTGCGATAGCGACCGTGAAGTGCGACGGCACTTCAGCGCCTCCCTCCCAATTAACGCCGCCGACCAGTGAACCCTGCAAGAGGTGCCCACACACTGTCTCCGAGACATTCGTTACAGTGATATTGATCTTGAAATAGGGGGTCTCGTGTCCTTCAAAGCCGCCAGCACCGAAGCCTGTGTCGGGATAGTGACGGTGAAACTCCGGCGTCGGCGGCAAATTATCCGGGACCCAGCCCGTCCCAAGGATGCCAGTCGCGCTCACCTGTAGCGGCCCCGGGATCTCAAGGAAGTCAACTCCCCAATTGTCCCTCCGTGGCTCTCTAGAAATCCGCATCAGCCTGACCTTGGCGAAGTTGCCGGTCGCATCGAGAAGGATACCTGTTTTGATATCGTATTCTTTGCAGATTTCCCAAAGAGCGTGAACGAAGTCTTCGCCGGCCTCGAGTCGAACGTAGATGATCTCTTCGATCCTCCCTCTCATTCCTAGCCTCTTCTTCATGTCATAGATCTCCAGATGATTAGGTAAGACGCCTGACTCTCCAGTCGCAGGCCTTTGATAGCCGCCCGGGTTCTGCGGGGACACTACGGGATCCAGTAGCCGAATTTCCGCAATGTGGCGCTTCCCAAGGACGAAAGTCTTTGCGGGGGCTAAGGAAAGCGAGGCTTTTGTTCGATCAGGTGCTCGCAGACCGAGCGCCGGTCCAACTCATGAATGCGCATCCTTTGCTGCCCGCCGCTCCTTCGGGAGGGCGCCCGTCTGTCAATCTGAACTGCCCCCTTCACAAGGACGTCCTGAAAGCGTCTGCTAAATTAGGTCACCGGCAGCAAGCTGACCTTTGTGGCCACGGTTCAGGGTAGTTCTCGGACCATGATCCTCGAGCACCGGCCGCATCCCGAACAGGGCTTCCGTACCACAATGGGGATCGTGTACCTAAACAAGGTCTACGAGCGTCGCCTGGGGCGGCCTGCGAACGCGCCCCCCGCCGGTGAGCGCGTGCAGCCACGACGGTGACGAGCTCTTCGCAGCCGTCCCCGGCTCAACCGACTATCACTGAGGAGGCCATCCCACGTTCCATCAGCGCCACGCCTCGATTTTCCAGGACATGGCGCTGACCTTCCGCGAACTGATCGACAATCCCAAAGCTGTCGGCCTGGGGCGCGCCGACTAACTGGCGCTGCTGTTGGCCGCAAACCATCCACCGGCAGGACAAGCTCCTCGGCGCCCGATTGCGCCATGCGCGCCTATGCCGGGACAAGGTCGTGATAGTGGCCGCTCCTATCGAAAGTCGCCCTCAAAATGTCCCGCGAACTTTTGCGATAGCGACCGTGAAGGGCGTGGTTATTTTAGCTTCGCCGTTCCAAGTAAGTGCGGCAAATCGGTGAACCATTCAAGAGGCGCCAGACCGTCTGCGATGCGCTCCTAACCGAAATATAAACGTGCTAAGCTAACCATGAGGTCCGATTTCCGTCGGTAGCCGCTATTGTGCTCGCCATGTCAACCAACGCTCCTGTATGTGTTCCGCGTTGGTCTTGCCGTCCGGACGTTTCTTCAAAAACCAGGGAACGTCGTACCGGACTGTCTTTGCCGCGTTGTCGGGGCTTATGCTGGTCAGTGGCACCAGTTCGGCTGGCAGGTACTTTAGCTGATCTAGATTTGGGCTGGAAAAACCGGTCCATTGGGTAAAGGCGGCCGCTATCTCGGCCCGATTCACGAATGCGATGAATTTCTGTGCGTTCGCGCTGTTCGGCCCCCCCTTAAGAACAGTCCAGTAGTTTTCGGTTACAGTAGCGCCGTCCCATACCATGCGAATGGGCGCCCCCTGCTTGATGGCCACCAGAGCACGGCCATCGTAGGCACTCGTCAGCGCGTATTCACGGTTGATGAGAAGTTGTATGGGCTCGCCACCTGCCGTCCACCACTTGACAATGTGAGGCTTGATCTCATCGAGTTTTCTAAACGCTCTATCGATCTTATCATCAGTCAGTCGCCAGAGACCTTTGTGCGTCACGCCATCGGCGCTCAACGCAAACGCCATATCGGCGATAAAAGAATTGGCAGAGAGTCCCCGCGGTCCCGGAAATTCCTTCATATTCCAGAAGTCCGCCCAGTTCTTCGGCCCGCCCTTCGGGAAAGCACGTTTATCATAAACCAACACGCCGACGTTTTGGAATGCAACGACAGCGTCCTTCAGACGGGCAGATTCTGGCACACCTTTTTGCGCCTCGTCATCCCAGAGGCTGTAGTCGATGGGTATAAACGCGCCGGCCTGCTGCAGTTCCAAGTAGGCAGGCCAAAAAGGGTTGACAAAGGCAATGTCCCAGTCGACCCGGCCAGCTTCGAGCATCGCCTTAATCTGCGGCTCGGCATTGTCAGCAGTCACATCGACAACCCTGATACCCGTCGACTTCGTAAAGGGGTCAGAGACATACCTACGCAACTTTTCCGTGAACGAGCCGCCATAACTGTAAACGACTACTTCGCCAGTGCCGGCGAGTTTTTCCTGCCCGAAGACTGCAGTGGCTTTTGAAACAAACGGCGCACTCAACAGCGCTGTCGACGATTGAAGGACCGAGCGTCGGCTCACGCGACGGAACGGAAATTTACGAGACACCTGCTCGGACATGATTCCCCCTTTGGAAGCCAATGTTTGGTTGTCAACGGCTAAAAGGCGCACCTCAACTCGAACCTATGGGACCGTAGCTTGTCGTCCGAGCCGGATTTCACCAATTGTCGGCGTCGCCGCGATAAAATCCCGCATCAGCCAGACGGCTTTAAGCACGATGTCGACTTGGCAACAAATTGAAACCGATAGAAAGCTCCCGCCAAGGCTCGGATTGCCAATACTGACTCTTAATAAGCTGGCGCCTCCAGTGCGCTTTTATATCGACCAGATCTCGCTCTACAGGACCTTCAGTTCCGCAGCAAACCAATCCAGAAGAGAGGTCGCGTAAGCGATCCCGCAGCGAGCTTCGGAGAACTTGCCCTGCTCGGCGGCAATGGTTGTCGACCGGTCTTCGTCGAGCGGGCGCTAGCGCGATCCACTCCCGAAGAATAGTTGCCCGAGGCATCTGGCGGCTCGTCGCGCCAGCGTAAGATGCGCCGTGAGTGGGGATCAGGGCGAGATCGACTGTGATGCCACATTCAGCAGGAGATCCCCTGACTCAGGATCACAGGTTTAGCTCCCTTCGGAATTTAAATGCAGAGCCCGACAGCGTGTCCTGATGTCGGTCGACGACTTACAGCCGAGCGCGGGATCTTGACCGGGCCCGTAGTGACCGAGAGCCTCTGATAAAGCTGCGGGTGCAGGCACGTTTGGGCGCTTCACTTGAACACGTTCACCACTTGTCATCAGCGTCAAAGCGAAAACGGGTGTGGCCCGCATCGCTCACCACGCAGCCTGCGGTGGGTTCGGGAAAATGTGCTGTCATCAGCTTCGTGGGGGTGTCGATGCAGCGGGCAATCAGATCGCGTATGACTTGGATCGCCGCCGCATTGTCGTAGGCGGGATTGATCCAATCCGGCCGCGCCAACTGGATCGGGTGGTGGATGGCGTCGCCGCTGAAGATCGCATCCTGGGACCGCGAGCGGAGGTAGAGGCCGCAGTGGTGCTTGGTGTGACCATGGAGCGGCATGTAGCGAACCTCGTCCGGCATTTCGTTCTCGATGGCGTGGTCGTCTTCCACGAACGCCGCCAAACCGCAGTCCACGACCGGCAAGACGCTGTCATCGAACGCCAGCTTCCGGTACGGCTTAACACTCCCCGTCTCGATAGCGGCCCGCCACCATTCGAACTCACCTTTGCTGATCAAGTAGCGGGCGTTGGGGAATGTGGGCACCCACTCGCCGTTGAGCAGCCGTGTGTTCCAGCCAACATGGTCGGCGTGGAGATGCGAGCACATGACGAAATCGACCTGCTCAGGACAGATGCCTGCGCGCGCAAGGTTCTGGAGGAAGGGCGTCTGCAGCCTGTGCCAGGCCGGGTAGTAGGACCGCTCCTTGTCATTGCCGCAGCAGGTATCGAACAGGATTGTATGGTGTCGCGTGCGTATCAGATACGCATGCATATGAACGGTAAGATTTCGCGTTCCGGGTTCTACCAGACGAGGCCCGAGCCAGTGCTCATGTTCCGCAACATCCTCTGGCGTCACGCCGGCCAGCAGCTCGCCCGGCGCGACCCCGAATTCGAACTCCGTGATCGAGTCGACGCGAATGTCCCCGAAGACCTGGGTCTTCATGCTGCAGCCCCCTTCGCCCGCAGCGCGGCGATCTCGTCTTCCTGAAATCCGAAGCGAGCCAGCACCTCGTCCGTATGCTCCCCTAGCATCGGGGCGCGCGTACTCGGCTTGTCTCCCACGCCCATCTTGACCGCTTTGCCCATGCTTCGGTACGTGCCGACACGTGGGTGTTCGTGCTCGACAACGAGCCCCTCTGCCAAGAGCTGGGGATGGTCGAACATATCCCCGATCGATCGCACTGCGATGCAAGGGACCTTGCCAAGCATCAGCTCCTCCCATTCAAGGGCGGTATGCTGCTTCAGGGCTTCCCTTATTAGCGGCTTGATCTCGTCCCTCAGAGCGGCACGCTTCTTGAGCGTATCGTACCGGGGGTCCTCCACTAACTCCGGAAAACCGAGAGAGTTACAAAGGTTCTTCCAAAAGGCCGGAGTGGTGGCTTGCAGGTAGAGATTGCCTTTCTTGGTCGCATAGATTCCCGAGTAACTCGCTCCCCACCAACGATCAACGTCACGAGGCTCGCTGTCGGCCCAGATGAATTGGCCGGCCTGCAATGCGACAGCAGACCGCAGAAGCGAGGGTTTCACATGCTGACCCTCGCCTGTCCGCAGCCGATGGACGAGCGCTGATAAAATATGGATCGCCACGAATGAGGAAGTGAAATAATCCACAATGGAACCGTTCAGGATCTGCGGCTGTCCGGTCTCGCCTCCTTGCATCGCGGCTATACCGGTGAAGCACTGCAGCATCGTGTCGTAGCCGGGATGGTCCCGTAGAGGTCCCTTCTCGCTTTCGCCGTAACCCGTGAGCGAACAATAGATGAGATCGGGACGCAGGCTCCGCAGTTTCTGGTAGTCGATGCCAAGCCTTTTGGGCACGGAGGGACGGAAGTTGTGGACGACGACATCTGCCTGCTCAACTAATCGGTAGAAAGCGGCCAAGCCCTCAGGGTTTTTCAGGTCAAGCACGATGGAGCGCTTGTTCCTATTCGCTCCCAGAAAGCTCCTGTTGTCTCCGTCTAAGCTTGACGGGTATTGCCGCACCGCATCCCCGCCAGGAGGCTCAATCTTGATGACGTCGGCCCCCACATCTCCGAGTAGGGCGGAGCCATATGGCCCCGCCAGGTACCCGGCGAGATCAAGAACAACTATTCCTTGGAGGGCTTCCGACATCTTTCGCTCTCAGGCTGAGGTGTGATTTGACTTGTAACGAATACTGCCAACGATCGCACCCGAATGAACGTCCGGTGCGCAACAATATCTGCAGTATTCAATAGGCGGGAATTTCGATCTTCGGAACGTCGCCGATGTCCATTCCCGCCGCCCCGGCCTTCTTGAGCACGTCCATAGCCGCGCGAACATTCGCAAAGTCGACAAGCTTTGACTTGTAGCGAACCGCGGCGTGGCCTCGAGCGATACCCTCAGCAAGAGCCGAGACAATCCCACGCGCCTCATCCACCTCCTCCTGCGAAGGCGAGTAGATCTCATTGATGATGGGGATGTGGCTGGGGTGGATGGCCGTAGCAAAGGACGCGCCCATACGCTTTGATTTTTGGCAGTTCCGCCGCACGAGATCGAGGTCATCCAATCGCCCGGTCATCGCGCCTTCGATGTGCACAATCCCGGCGGCCCGCGCCTGCAGAACAGAGCACGCCCCGAAAGCGACCCCCTCGACGGCATCCTCTTCTTCGAACTGCAGGCCAAGAGAGCGCCCCCCGTCCCCTCGGGGGTTCGGGCCGGTCGCTGCGCCCGCCCGCTTCACGCGCTGCGAGGCCATGCAGATGTCGTAGAGCCGGTACATCGCCAAGGCAGTTTCGGGATAGGGGCAGATCTCGATCGCGCCGACCGGAAGGCCGCGGGATCGCTCAAACTCCCCTAGGACAAGGTCCAGGGCCGCGACATCCTCCGGGTCCCCGGTCTTGGAGAGCATCACCCCATCGAGGCCATCAGAGACCAGCGCGCTTAGATCATCTACCAGGAATCCGGTTCGCCACCCGTTGAGCCTCACGAACAGCCCAATGGGCTTTGCGCACAGCGCCTTAATCGCTTCCGCGACCGCGTTGCGCGCCGCCGGCTTTTCCGCCAAACCAACCGAATCCTCCAGATCGAGGATCAGAGCGTCGGAGCCATATTTGGGCGCCTTCAACATCCAGTCGAGCTTGTGCCCGGGGACGAAGAGCATCGAGCGATAACACTTAGCGTCTCGAAACGTCTGAGGCATACGGTCCCTAAATCCTCAACTTCGGTGGTCCATGCTTCTTATAACGAGCTCTTCATATGATTTGATGAAATTCAGCGCTTTGGAGCAGAATTTCGGCGATGAAGAAGGCATTTTCGAAGGTTTCGCACTAGTTGGCCGATGATGTAGTCGCGAAACAGTTTGTATCGGCCTTTCACCGCGACGCGTAGCGGTTCTCGGGACGGTGCAATCCCAAATGATCGCGCAATGTACGTCCAGTATAGTCGGAGCGAAATATCCCTCGACGCTGCAATTCCGGAACCACTTTCTCGACGAAACCCCTCAAGGTGCTGGGCAATGCCAGAAACGAGATCATGAATCCGTCGCATGCGCCAGCCTCAATCCAGGATTCCATATGATCCGCAACCTGCGCTGCCGTTCCGCAGAAAGCGGCCTTGCTGCGATTGTAACGCCTTGCGATTTCTTGCAACGGCAATCTCTCGCGGATCATCTCTGCTATTTCGTCAAAAAAGGCCTTCTGAAAGTTCGAGGACTTTGGAATCCGGTTCTCGGGGACCGGCTGGTCCAGCGGAAGATCGGACAGATCGGTGCCGAGGTCCTGCCCCAGCCGAAACACGCCGACATCCGGATGAATGAGATCTTGCTAGCTCTCGAGCTTCTCGCGCGCCTCCTGCTCGCTCTCGCCAATCATCACCGAGATGGCTGATGCGATCTTCAGGTCGTCGGGGTGACGGCCGAACTTGCCCATTCGCTGCTTGAGGTCCTGGTAGAACTCTCTCGCCTTTCCGAGCGTGCCGCTCGGTACGAAGACCACCTCGGCGACCTCGGTCGCGAAATCGCGGCCCGTATCCGAGGCACCTGCCTGGATGATGACCGGCCTGCCTTGCGGCGTCCTCTCGATGTTGAGGGCGCCCTGCACGGTGAAATATTTGACCTTGTGATCAAGTTTATGGAGCTTTTCCGGCAAGAAACTCAGGCAGGCGCTCCGATCGTACATGAATGCGCCGTCCTCCCAGGTGTCCCAGAGCGCTTCGACCACCTGCACGAATTCGCGGGCTTTCGCGTACCGCTCGCCATGCGGCGGCAGACGATTCAGTCCGAAATTGCGATCCGCATAGTCGTTGGCCGACGTCACGACGTTCCACGCGGCCCGCCCATGCGAGATATGATCCAGCGACGCAAACCGGCGGGCGAGGTTGTAGGGCTCGAAGAAGCTGGTCGAAGCCGTTGCACCGAGGCCGATATGGGTGGTTGCGCCGGCAACTGCGGACAACAGCGTAATCGGCTCCAGCACGTTCGTGTACAACGGCGACCTGCTCCAAGCCTGCAGATTCTCGGTGGCTGCGGCCGGGGTATCAGCAATCATGAGGAAATCGAACTTGCCGCGCTCCGCCAATTGCGCGATGGCGCGATAGTAATCGATGCTGGTCGACGCACGTGGCTGAGCCTCTTCCATTAGCCATGACGCCGAATGAGTTCCATTGGCGAGAATCATCGCTCCGATAACAATTTGCTTCTTCTTGCTCATCATCGTCTCTCTGCTTTTCTGTAACTCGGCCAAGCGATAACAGTCTCCCTATGGCGCGTGCTGCGGTAGATTAGCCTTAGGCAAAAATGTAAGGCGCGTCGGCGCCCAAGATCGACGAAACTCGTCGGAGGAGAAATTCTGCAAAGTAAGACGAGAATTGTGGGATTTCAACGTGGAGCGATCACGCGAGCCGGCGCAATTGGCGGAACGAGATAGTGCAGAAAGCTCCTGGTGCTCCGGGGGACGCAGGCGACTCGCTCATCAAGGCGGAAGCAAGGTCATGGCCGCCAAAGCTCAGTGGCCACACCTTCGAAGTATTCTCCGGATTTACACTGAGCTGCGAACCTAAGTCGGCCGGCAGGTATTTAAGTTGGTGTGTGCTCGGCCCGGGATAGTTGGTGGCCTGCGTCCAGCCGGCGGCAATCTGTGCGCGGTTTAGGAAAGCGATCAACTTTTGCGCGTTCGCTGTATTTGGTCCGCCCTTTAGAATCGCTGCGCAGTCGGCGCCATAGTGCCCCCTCCCAGGCAAGACGCTGACCCTTCGAGGCCGTCAACGACCACCGCGTTTAGATCATCAACCAGGTATCCCGTTCGCCAGCGGTTGAGCCGTAAGCGCTGTTTTCAGGCCACAGCCTTGGTGGCTTGGGCTTGGAGGCCATCACCTCACCACCATCACCAAGGTTGCGAGGAACCTCGGCGAAGACGAAGACTGGCTGCAAGGCGTCGCCAATGAAATGGAGATCGAGGACGGAGGCATATGGGTCTATGGCGTTGGCGAAGACGGTGTCCAGGCGTTCACCGACTTCGGCATCGAACGCCTCATCGAGCTCATCCAAGTTTAAAAAGATAATCCGGAGTTGATTAAGCGCTGGCCGTCAGAATAATCCAACCGGGCCTGCGGTCTACGCCGGATGCGTACTGTCCACCACTGAGTACAAGAGTAGAAGCGCACGCGCTTGCGGTGCTGCCTGACGCCCGACACCCCGACGGCGGTGGCCAGATGCGTCTTGCCCATGCCCGGACCGCCCACCAGCACGACGTTGTGCGCGTTGAAGGCGCACTCGGCCAGCTGCAGCACGAGCTTGCGATCCACGGGCGACGCATCTGGTGATTGACCGAGCGCACCGCGCGATCGGCGCCTTCGGCGTCGAGCGACTGCTCGACGAGCCATCGCGAGGTGTCCGCGCCGGCGCGCCCTGCTCGAGCAGGTCGCCCCAGGCCGCGGCCAAGCCGTGCAGGGCGAAGCGCTGTGAGCTCCAGCATCAGATCATGCATGGCCGACCTCCTGCCCCTTGCCTGCACTGGCGGTGCGCAGCCGGTCGTGGCGCGGTGTCGGCCAGCAGCGGCGTGTTCACGACCAGCGCCGTGGCGACCTTCTCAGGCGCCGGTGCGGCGTTCAGCCGCGCCAGCACGTTCAGAACCTGCTCGACGCTGATGCGCCCGGCCGGTACGGCCGCCAGCGCCAGATCCACCGCGACCATGACCGCCTCCAGTCCGGCCTCGGGCACCATAGACCGCACCGCGCTCATCGCGCGTTCGCCGCCGTCGCGGCACAGCCGCTGCAACGCGTCGGGCAGATCGGTGAACGGCGCGCCGTTGCGCAGCGCGCCGGGCTTGCGCTCGAGCAGCGGGATGTAGTGCTGCCAGTCGTAGCGCGAGCCGCTCTCGCCGCTCGGGCGCTCGTGGTCCGCGACGATCACGTTGCCGGCGACGATCTTCACGCGCGCGGGATCCAGCCGCGTGCTGACCACCTGGCCCGCCAGTTCGCACGGCACCGAGTAGCGGTTCTTGGGACACCAGGCAGGTGCTCGAGACGCGCGCGGGCTTCTCGACGTAGCCGTCGAACGCTGCCGACATGGGCATCAGTTGCCTCGCTCGTGCTCGAGCATCTCGGCGATGCTGAAGGCCTCGTGCTCAGGATGGCGCACCTTTTCCCAAAGGGCTTTGCAGCGCTGCCGCCAGCCAGGCGTTGAGTTCATCCAGGCTCGCCCAGCGCCGCAGGCTCGATCCACACGCGCCGGCGGCTGTCCTGCACTTTCTTCTCCACGATGCCTTCCTCCCAGCCGGAGGCGACGTTGCAGAAGTCGGCATCGAACAGGTAGTGCGCGCACATCACCGCAAAGCGCGCGTTGAACCACGCGACCGCGGCCCTTCTTAACGCGGTCCGCGGCGGTCTTCATGTTGTCGTAGATGCCGCGGCGCGCCACGCCGCCCAGCGCCGCGAAGGATCTCGTGTGCGCATCGAACAGCATCTCGTGGCCTTGCATGGGGTAGGCCACCAGCTATAACGCGCGCGATGCGCACAGCTTTATGTGCGCCACCTGCAGCCCGCGGTACACCCCGGCGATCACGATGCCTTCTTCGCTCCAGTCGAACTGGAACACCTCGCCCAGCTCGAAGGCCAGCGGCACGAACGCCTTGGTCGCCACGCCGCCGCCCTCGACAGCGCGCTAGGCGCGGATGCCGCGTGTAGCCGCCGTCGTAGCCGGCGCGGCGCAACTCCTCGTACAGCGCCCCCGCGGTGCGCCGCTCCAGCCGGCGACGGCGCGCGTCGGCCTTCAATGCCTGCTTGATCGTCTCCTCAAACGGCGCGAGCTTCGTGCGCATCGGCGCTCGCTCGTACCTCAGGGGGGCTCGAGATGCTGCCCTCGCAGGTACTTGCGCACCGTGTTGCGCGTTGACCGCGCGATCTCGCGTACCGACCTGTTCTGGCGAAAGCCCATTCGCCGAACCTTGCTAATCATGACCATGGTGATCACTCCTTGAATCCCCCGCTGCACAAAAAAGCAGCAGGGTAGGTTGAACACCCGGGTCAGATTTGAATCGGCACAACCCTCACAAGGGGGTCAAATTTCGGTCGGCGTGCTAATGCGCCGACGCTGGAAAGACAGGCAGCTTTCCAATGTCCGCGGCCTCATGTTGAATCACAAGCGTAGCCTTCAGGTTGCTGACTACCTTCTGTATACGGTCCATGGACGCGAGTGTGTCGGCTCGGTCCTGACCTCGCGGCATTCCGTTATGATTGAGTTGTTCGGAGGAATGCCATAGGTCCCCACTCAATACCACTGCCCCAAACGTCGGTAGGCGAACCAGCAATACATAGTGTCCCGCCGTGTGGCCAGGCGTTGCCAGCATAATGACACTGCCGTCGCCAAATATGTCTTTATCTCCAACGAGCTTTTCTACATTGGTGCTCGAACCTAGCCATGGAGCGATGTCTTCATAATTAGACTGCTTGCCCGCCAAGTACTCATAATCTGCTTTACCCATCAATAGTCGCGCATTCGGGAAGTTAGCGGCCTGGCCAGTGTGATCAAAATGCCAGTGGCTCAATCCAACAATCGAAATTTGCTCCAGCTTGACATTTATTGTCTGCAATTGAGAGGATATCGCCTGGTTCATTTCTAATCCCCTTGACTTACCCATGCTGCTGATCGCCGATGCCGAAAATCCGGCATCCCACAGCATGAACTGCTTTTCGTGCCGAATCAGGTAACAGCTGTTCGGCAAGGCTTTCTTCTTGCCCGGATAGGCAAAGACATCAGACAGGCGTTCAAGGTCGTAGCTTTTGAATTCTCCGCAGTCCAGTCGCCACATCTCGACGTCCGGCGGCGCTGCCATAACCTTTCCCGCACCAGACACCGCGATGAGTGCGATCAATGCGGCGATGGCCACTCCACATCTTGGCCTCAACGCAGTACTGAATGCGGCCAGCAGCCGGGAAAGTTCGCGTGGAATCATGTTAGGTGCCCTCTCAATGTTCTCAAAGTCGTCTGGAAAGCGCCCGCCAGAGTGATGTCACTAACAGCCTCCGCTGAAATTGGACGGTCAGAGCGGCATGCCAAGGCCCATCATCGAAGTGTACCCAATGCAGCATTTCGTTGGCCACGCCATCCGCGCTGGTCTTGACAGGATTACCCAGCGCACCGTGATAGAGGTGCGCGCAGCCTTCACTGTCGAGTACCCATAAGCTGCATGGCCTTGACCTTATCGAGTCCTAGCGTGTTCATGCCACTGTAACGAATGCTTTTGCCCAATCGCTGCAAATATCGGGGTTGAATGCAGCAAATCTGCGCTTCTTGGGCGTGATGCGAGAACGCGCCACCTTAAGCAATGGCTTGCGAAGCGCCGGCGGTGAGCCTTCACGATCGGCGGCCCGGGATCGCTCTTGCGGTAGGCAGCCAAAATTAGGATCTACTTGCGGCATTCTACACCCTCGCAAACACACCAGCTTGAGCGGCAAGCGGAATCGATCCGTTAGCTGCCGCAATCATTATCTTGTCCCGCGTCCATGTCCGCAACTTATGGATGCGCAGCAGGCGCTCGTTGCCCCGTTGGAAAGAAGCGGAGTGCATTGCCGCTTCGAGGGCGATCCAGCCTTCGGCAGCTAACTCCTACAGTGTCTGCGCAATACGGCGGCGAGCAATGCAGGCATGCCCATAGACTGGCTCGACCGCGACATAATCGCCACCGAACGTGAAGATCTTGTTGGCCGCGGCTGCCAGCAGAAATTCCTTTAGAAAACGGACGCTCTCCGCCGGGTTGAGAATCCATGCCCAGCACATGTCGATCCACGCGTTCGGGTAGTGTTTGGCCAGCGCGATAAATTCCTGCTCGTAGGGGTAGCCAATGTGCATCAGGACGAACCGTGTCTCGGGGAAATCCTGCAGGAGACGGCAGAGATCGGAGGCGTTGTCGCGAGTGCGGGCGAGGTGCATCGAGCCGGTACCACCGAGAAAGCCTGTGTGCAACTTGACTGGCAGATCGTACTCACCAGCCTTACTGACGCAGTAACGAAACAGAAAATCCTGCAGCGACTTGAGGTCCTCGGAACCTAGATCGTGGCGGCATCTTGCCGGTGTGGTGCAGAAACAGCCGCGCCGCGTGTGCCTTGGCGACCGGCGCAAAATCAAGCGAACGCGAATAGGCAATCTGACATTTAACCGCCACGGCTCTCGGACCGTACGTAGCACGATGATATCGAGCCAATCATCCAGCGTTGTCGGTTGCTTGCCTGTTTCGGTATGCACGCGGGCGATGTCCGCAGCGCTGCACCGGGAAAATTCGAGGATGCTGAGATCCTGCGCAAGTAGCGCTGGCTGCTCGGTTTTCATGAAGATGCGCTGCAGAGAATTGACTTGGCAGTTCTCGATGTTCGCACGACGCAGAATGGCAGCGTAAAAGCCGGGCTGAACGGTCTCGCGGTACTTTTCGGCGATGCGTGGCACACTCTTGGCAGTCAGGTCGTCCTCACCATAGAGGCCGCGAAGCGTACAGCGCTCCGCCTGGGCATAGCCGGTGTGGCGGATCCGGTCCCAGTAAGTTGCAACCAGCCGGTATTTTGCATCGCTCGAAAGATCCGGTCCGAGGAAGCCTTGCAGCTCGGCTTTCGGCATTCCCGCAACCGCCAAATCGCGCGCACGTACTCCCTGACCGCATAGGTCCAGTCGTCGCAAGACGGCCACCCATCAAGCACACCAGAGAGGCGCTGGCTTTCCTCGATCAGATGCTCGTGAGTGTCTATGAACGGCGTCTGCTCGACCCATTACCTGATCTGACTGTCGGAGTTCTGCATTTTTCCTTAGCCTGCCATGCAGCTTTGACTGCGAAGAAGGGGCCGTCCTGCATCACCGACCGAAGCCGATTCCAATCCGCGTCTGGAAACTCGTGGAGGGGGCAACGAACTGACATCCTGCATTCAATATGAGGATGTCGAGGCGTCCAGCCGTCTCAACGACATGGGACACCATCTGCCGATTGCCTTCCGCGGTTGAGAGGTCAACGCGCTCTCCGGCGATATCCGCGCCGTGCACCTCAGCGCCGCGGTCCCGAAGATCGTTCACGATGACCTTTCCAAGCCCACCCGCTACTCCAGTGCGCAACTCGCCCCTCAAGGGACCGTCTACGTTGGTGAGACTGCTCTTGGTGATGCACGGACGATGCTTCGGCGTTCACATGGCTCATGGCAATCTGCTCGTTTCTTGATCAAGTGCGCTCGCGCTCAGCGCATTCCGATGCTTGCGCCCGCGCGGTCCGGTCGTGGCAGCTTTGCGTGCAGCCGCGCCAGTTCTCGATTTATGTCAGCCAAGCAAGCTACCGCTCGTCAATGTGGTCTTGGTTTGTCTTGCCATCGGGACGTTTCGCAGTCAGCCAGTCATCATCCTCATATACGAGATGCGTTTTCGGCATCCCGAAGCCCGGCGAACAGATCGACCATCGGACGGGCCACCAAAACCGCCATCCCCACGCGCAAAGTACGAAGTCACCAGGGTTGCCAGCGGTTCGCCATGACTGCCCTTCAGCACTGTTTGGAAGCGGATGACTGCCCCTTTGTGCTTGCCTTTGCCGTAGACGGCAATCACGGAAGAATCGGCCGTGATATACGCAGCGGGTGGAAGTGTGCTGTGAAATGTGATATCTCGCTCGCCGTGCAACGCGATGGAGCTCAGATTGAACTCACCGGGTTCAGCGAAACCGGCTGCGACTGAGGCAAACGTCGGTACGACCTTCAGTGGCCGCGCCGTCGCTGTGGCCTCGTTCACGAAAGCGAGCTTCTTCTCGTCCAGGGGATCAGCTCTCATGCCGATGGCAAGAGCGTAAAGGATCACATCGCGATCGCTGTAACGCTGTAACTGTATTTTTGGCCGAGTTTCGTCATGGCCATCAGCTACTCATATTTGATTGCCATTGTGATCTTTCCTCGCGCCAAGGCTTGGCCGAATTTATAGCGGCTCGACTGCTCACGTTCTTGCGGAGAAGATACAAAGCAACGATCCTTGCGTGGCCTAGATCTCTCGTAGCTGAAAAGCTCAACTCCATGCCGCCTCTGTCCTCCTTAGGCGGTGATATCTGTCTTTGCCGAACGTCTCGCTGGTCGAAGTAAGCGCCGCGACCGATCGCCGGCTCGTCCGTCAACCTCCTTTCAGCTTCTTTTTGGTGATGAGGCAGTCAACGGCAGTTAACCCAACGCCACTGGGAGAAAGGATGATGGGATTGATGTCGATTTCCCCGATCTCGTCGGCAAGATCGGTGCAGAGCGTGCCGAACTTCACGATGCAGTCGGCCAATCCCTCCAAGTCTGTCTTTGCGCCGCCCCGCGCACCACGTAGAACGCTCGCGCCGCGTAGCCGCCCGATTGCAGATTGCACGTCGGCCGCATCGAAGGGCGGCAGCAGCACCTGCACATCGTTGAGTGCCTCAACCCAGATTCCTCCTAATCCAAAGGCGATGACGGACCCAAATTGAGGATCGAAAGTCGCGCCCAGCATGATTTCGGGGCCCGTCCTGGCCATTTCTTGCACGACCACTCCGCCGATCTTCGCTTCGGGACGGTGCGACCGGACCGAAGCCATGATTTGCTCGAACGCCTCCGCTGCTTTCTCCGCCGACGGAATATCCAAGATGACGCCGCCAACGTCCGTCTTGTGCACAATTTCGGTCGACTCGACTTTCATCGCCACCGGAAGATCAAGAGTCTGTGCAATGCGCACTGCCTCATCCGCCCTCGTAGCCAGCGCTTCGCGCGTGACCGGAATTCCGTAGAGCGCGAGCAGACGCTTGCCCTCACGCTCCGTCAAAATATCGTCCTTGGGCTCGCGTATGATGCGCACTGCCTCGGAATACAGAGGGCTGCGTCGGCCCCGCTGATCCGATAGACGATCGCCTGGTTTGCGGCCCCGTTGGAACTCAGCATAACCCATGAGAGCAGACAGTGCCTTCAGCCCCTGAGCTAGCCCCTGCAGAAACGGCATGCCCTCGAACTCCGCCTTCGGCTCGATCATCGGATCCTTTGGATCCAACGATGTGTAGAAGTGACCGCCGGCAAGGCTCAATATCGGGAATACAACCTCTGGTGCCGACGCAGCAGCCCGCGTCAAAGCTTGTCCGAGAGCCGAGCGCATATCCAGGCATGAAGGAAAGCCGCGGCCCCAGATCACCATGTCATAGGCGCCACAGGTGGCAAGTATGCTTAGTGATTCATCGATGATATGCGTATCATAGCCGCCCTGCGCGGTGAGATCGAGCGGATTGCCGACATTGCCGAACTCGGGAAAGACCGCCTCCAACCGAGCTTTCGCCGGCGCGGGCAGCGGCGGAAATTCTATGCCGTAGGAATCGGCGACGTCCGACAGAATGCCGGCGGCGGTACCTGAGAAAGAGGCAAACGCTACGCGGCGGCCACGCGGCCGCTTCGTCGAAGACAGCGCAACCGCGGTCTCGATCAGATCATCAACGGTATCGACCCGGATGACACCCAGTCTTTTCAGGACCGCGTCGATCGCCACGTCCGAGCCTACGAGAGAGCCGGTGTGAGCCAAGGCTGCCTGGCGGGCCTTTTCAGAGCGGCCAACCTTGATCATCACAATGGGCTTGCCCTTGTCAGCCGCGCGTTCGCAGGCCTTGATGAATTCAACCGGCCGCCTGATCTGCTCGCAGTAGGAGGTGATGACGCGCGTGTCCTCCTCATCGACAAAATAATCAATGAAATTTGCGACATCGAGACATGCCTCATTGCCCACTGTGACCACGCGGCCGATGCCGATTCCGCGAGCCAGCAATGGCACGATCAGGCTATAGACGAGGGTACCGCTTTGCAGGATGGAACTAATTCCTCCTGCCCTCATGGTATGAAAGTCTAGTGGGACCGCCATCAGCTGATTGGCCGCGTTCATCAAACCGAAGCAGTTTGGACCTACCACTGGGATGCCGGTTCGCGCGGCCCACTCCATAAGCCAGCGTTGCTTACTTGCCCCCTCCCCAGCCTGCTCGGCAAATCCGCTCGAGATGATTTGAATCGCTCGCACACCAGCGGCTTCGCAATCTTCAAGAACTTCGGGAATGGCTTTGCTTGGAATGGCGACCATAGCGAGGCCAACCGGATGAGGTATGGCCGTCAAGCTCGGATAGCATGGCACGCCCGCGATCTGCGTGTAACGCGGGTTCACTGCAACGACCTCGCCTGAGAAACCCCATTTCTTGATATTGTTGAGGATTTCTGTTGCGAAGCCTCCCTTGTGGGAAGCTCCTACAATAGCGACGGACTCCGGCCGAAAGAGCTGGCTGATCCTTCCTGCCGTTCCCTGCTGAAGGCGGTCCTGTCGCAGCACACGATCAACTTGCATGTTCAACCCGTCGGTTCTCGTATTGCGTAACGCTGGCGCCTGGCGCCTGGCTTGGACGAGGTACCGGCCCTATCCCTGAATTGCTTGCTCGCCGAAGAGGCCTCCGAGGGAGGCGAGCCGCTGAAGGTGGTGGTCGGTATCGCCGAACGACGTGTCGATCATCGTCACATGCTTGAAGTAGTGGCCGATGCTGTATTCCATCGTCATACCGATGCCACCGTGGAGCTGAATAGCTTGGCGTCCGAGCGCTTTCGATGACTGCCCGATCTGCGCTTTTGCTGCCGAGATCGCCCGCTCACGCTCGGTCACATCAGTTTCTCCTGCCATCATGGTGGCGTACATCGCCATGGAACGCGATTGTTCCAATTCGACGAACATGTCGACCGCGCGGTGCTGAAGCACCTGGAAAGAGCCGATTGTCGTGCCGAATTGTTTACGTGTCTTCAAGTAATTGACAGTGATGCCATGCATTTCAGCGAAGCAGCCGACCGCCTCGGCGCACAAGGCCGCAACCGCTTCGTCTGCAACTCGCGAAATCACCGGGAAAGCGCCCTCCGGGTCGCCGATAACATCAGCTGCCGGAACTCGCACATTCTGAAGCGAAATCTCGGCCGCGCGCAGACCGTCCTGTGTCGGATAGCCCCGCCGCATAAGACCCGGCGCATTAGCGTCGACCAGGAAAAGGCCAATCCCGTCCTTTTCCCTCGCGCTCCCCGCTGTTCGTGCTGACACTATGATCTTGTCCGCTACCTCGCCGTGGAGGACAAGACCCTTAGTCCCGTTGAGTACCCAACCCTCGCTGTCCCTCTTGGCTTGAGTTTCAACATCGAAGAGGTCATATCGTGACTGAGGCTCGCCGTAAGCGAATGCGAGTTTCATCCGGCCTTCTGTAATCGCTGGGACGAGTGCCGTCTTCTGCGCTTTGTTCGCTCCGTGCCGCAGGATACCACCTGCAAGTACTACGGTTGCGAAATATGGCTCGAGGATGAGCGCTTTGCCGAAAGATTCCATGACAATCATCGTCTCGACCGCCCCGGCGCCGAGTCCGCCATGAACCTCCGGAAACGGCAGCCCGAGAAGCCCGAGCTCAGCATAGCGCGCCCACATCTTCTCACTGAATCCCGCCTTCTCTGTCAGGTACCTGCGGCGATCCTCGAAGCTATAATGCTCGCGCATCAAGCGCTCGACGCCATCCTTAAGGAGCCTCTGCTCCTCGGAAAGATCAAGATCCACTAGAAAATCCTCCTGAATCGGGGCGTATCGTTGCCCCCTCAAACTCTTTAGAACCCTGCGAAGGCAGCATCTTGTGGTTTGCCGAAGCGTCAGAGGCCAAGGACAACCTTTGCGATGATGTTCTTCTGGATCTCATCCGAGCCGCTATAGATTGGTACCTTACGCCCGTTGAAATAAGCGGGCGCGATCGGTCCAGCCCAATCGGGACCGATCGCTGCCTCCCCCCGCTGAAACTCCTCCTCTGATTGATAGGGCAACGCGTAAGGGCCGATCACGTCCATCAGAAGCTCAGCCGTCGCCTGCTGGATCTCCGAACCCTTTATCTTAAGGATCGAGCTCGCGGGGTCCTGCGTGCCCTTATCAAGCTTCGATTGGTTGGCCACGACGCGGAGCTGAGTCATCTCAAGCGCCTTGAGCTGGACCTCGACCGCGGCGATCTTCTTGCGGAAATCGGCCCTTTCAATGAGCCGCTCGCCACCGACGCGGGTGCGTGAAGCAAGCTCCTTGATGCGCCGGATGCGCTCCTTCGAAAGGCCAACACAAGCAATCGTCACGCGCCCGTTGCCGAGGACAAACTTGGCGTAATCCCAGCCGCGATTTTCTTCGCCGACTAGGTTCTCGAGAGGAACCCGTACGTCGTCGAAGAACACCTCACAAACTTCGGGATAGCCGTCGAACAACTGGATCGGACGCACGGTCACACCGGGAGACTTCAGGTCGATCAGAAGCAAGGAGATGCCCAGCTGCTTTTTGGCATCAGGATCAGTCCTAACCAGGCAGAAGATCCAGTTGGAGTATTGCGCTAACGACGTCCAGATTTTCTGGCCATTGACGATATAGTGGTCGCCGTTGCGCACGGCCCGCGTTTTGAGCGAGGCGAGATCCGAACCAGCTCCCGGCTCGGAGAAGCCTTCGCACCACCAATCGTCGACGTTTACAATACGCGGCAGAAAATACTTCCTTTGCGCTTCATTACCGAAGGTATAGATTACCGGGCCGACCAAGTTGATGCCGCTCCCAGCCGGCTCCGGCGCCGGGGTCTGACTCACTTCCTCGCCGAAGATGTACTGCTGGACTGGTGTCCATCCCTTGCCGCCGTACTCGACCGGCCAGTGCGGTACGGCCCATCCCTTTTGCGCCAGAATGCGCGTCCAGCGCACCTTATCGTCCTTGCTAGGATGCCTGCCCGCAATCAGCTTCTCGCGGATGTCTGCGGGGATTGCGGAGCGGCAGAATGCCCGGACCTCGTCGCGAAAGGCAAGTTCGTCAGCGGTAAAATTCAGATCCATCGTTGCTTCCTAGTTGCGCGAACGCGGCGCGCCGATCCTATGTCGGCGAATATACCTATGCCCCTGATGCCAAAACTCTCAAATCTGCCGGCCCGAAGCCGAAAAACCGCGTAAAACGCCCCTAGTGCGAGTGTTCTCCGCGCTCACGAGCGGAATTGTCGTGGTCTCCGGCACTATCCAATCTTGCGAAAATACCATGGACACCACACGCTCAGCCATGGGTGCAGTTCGCGGAGGTAAACGTCGCCTAAGTAGATTACTGCCGCTTGTCGCCCTAATGGCCGGGTCTCGAAAAGCTGATTCGATTCCGCTTCCGTGTGTCAGAGCCGCAGACTGATATTGCAATCAGTTGGGTCCGGACGTTCTATCGGCCGCCCTCCCAGCATTTTTTTAATGCGTGCAACTGACTCGAAGTCCTGATTCGTGCGGCTCGTGTTGGGCATTCATACTATGTTCATGGTGAGTTGCTGATCAAATATCCTCGCGTTAGCGTCGATGCAGCCGACTGCGCGTAAGGCCCGCGCACTGCACTCTTCAACGCCGCGCGCTTCGAGAGCTCCGCCGCAGCAGCGTCACTGCATTCAACTGATCTGGACCCCAGCTCTAGCTTGGGACAAGATTTCTCAAGCGCTTCATAATGCGCCTGAGTTCCATCAACATCTTTTCATGCCTGGCGTCAGGAGGGCCCGCGGCTCATTGATCGATGCTTGCCTACGAAGGTAAGTCGCGTTAACGCACTGCAACCAACTCAACGCCCCTGAAACACGGGCTTCTGCTTTTGCGCAAACGCCCGCACGCCTTCTCTGTGATCAAATGTCAATTCCGTCTTGATCAGGTTCTCGGCCTCGTAGTCCATCGACTCCAGAAGGCCTGACCCGACAGCATGATCCAGATTGTCCTTCATGCAGCTAAACGCGAAAGTGGGTCCCTGGGCGAGTGAAGCTGCAAGAGCAAAGGACAATTCGGCCAAATCCGAGTCGGCCACCACGCGATTGAGCAGGCCCATCGCTTCCGCTCGCCGCGCATCGATGCGTTCGGATAGGAGCATCAGTTCTCGCGCGCGGGAGGCTCCGACCAGTCGCGTCAGCAGCCAGGCTATACCGCAATCTCCCGCCAACGCGACTCTCGCATATGAGGTGGTTAGGATGGCCGACTGTGCAGCAATGCGGAGGTCGCAGGCGAGAGCAAGCGCAAGGCCTGCGCCGGCAGCTGACCCAGGGAGCGCCGCGACCGTTGGCTTTCTCACCGCGAACAGGTCACCGATCAGCCTTCGCTGGTCAGCCCTCAAATCAGTCACGCGCTGCTCGAATGTTGCTTCGGCTGTTGCCGTACTTTGGCCCATGCCTTTTACATCGCCCCCGGCACAGAATGCAGTCCCTGCGGCGGTGATAAGGATGGCGCCGACGTTTGGGTCATCAGCAAAGCGCTTGATCAACTCGACCCAAGCCGCCTTCATTCCTTTGGAAATTGCGTTGCGCGCCTGTGGCCGATTAAGCGTAATAACAGCCACGCGATCACGGATTACTGCAAGCAGGTCATCTGTTCCGGTGTCGATTCTTAATGTCTGCGACATGCTCATAGCTCAATTGTACTTTGCCGCGCATGGGCCATTAACATACGAAGGGACAGCAATAAGCCTTACAGAGCTCGCCGCAATTTGGACCCTGCCCGAAGAGGTTCAAGCCGTAAACGTTGGCGGCCATGGAGCTCCCGGGCATCATTCCTGCTGGCTCCCACAGCCACGGATGGGTTCATCGCACCGATGCAGGCCACGGCTTCGGCCTCACCGGCTGGCTCCGCAGACGCCAATCAACTGGGTACGGGACGAAGAACATAATTCCTCTTTCGCCTTCGTACTTCAGCGGGGTCCCTTTCGGCAGCCAAACCACGTCGCCCAACCTTGCGTCCATTGCACGACTATAGCTTTCGCCCGTGCGAATCCGCATAACTCCACCCAGCGCGACCGAGATCTGATCATATTCTGTCGTCCAGTCGACTGAGCTACCGTTAAAGGTCGCAATCGTAGCGCCGAGCGACTTGCTAATCTCCGGAGTAACGAGGCTACACGTGGATGCATAGCCTCCCGAATAGATTTGCATCTGTGAATAGATCATGTCCGTGCTTCTGAAGTGGTACACGTCGGTCATCGGCTTCTCCCCTTCGATAACCGCGCTGCCTGTTCCGCAATCAACTGGATGACGAGCATAGAATACCTTCGCCTTGTCCCCTTGGTACTTCAAGCGGGTCCCTTTAGTGAGCCAAATTACATCCCCGAACTTCGCTTCAATGACGCGGCTATAGTTTTCGCCGGCTAGAATCCGAAATGTCCCACCAAGGACGATGGCTGTCTCGTCGTACTTCACCCTTCGCTCGATCGAGCAGCCATCGTATATGGCCACGCCGGCATCGATCGTTTTGCTGATTTCGGGACCAACCAATTGGCAACTCTTCGAGGAGCCACTGGCGTCGCCTTGAATTGGCGCAAACACCATGTCATCGCTCTTGAAATAGAGTGCCCCAGTCATACCGTTCTCCCTTCTTGGTCCGGCAACCAGCCTCGAGAGGCATGCAACGAGCTCGTTCATTGCAATCGTTCCAGCAATTGCATCAAATGCTTCGTGCGACCACAGTAAGCCTTTGATGGCGCCGGACGCGAAGGCCTGCACGATAGTTAGCGGCCCTCGCCTTCAAATGATCTCCGCACCAGCAGGCTGCACTGCCGCGGCAACGCGCCGTCCGGGCTTTCGCGCAGCAACTATATTGCATCCACAGGGGCGGCCATATTGCAAAAAGCGGTTCAAAGTGACGGATTTCTGCAAATTACGCTGCGATTTGTTCGGATTTCAGACCTCGATGACTGCATCGCGCTGGAGCTCAGCTGGCGACATTTCCAGCAGAGACCTTTCGGCAGAACCAGGACCTCTGATTGCTTGTCTTCGTTAGAGGAAGATTCCCCTGAATTGCGCTTTCATTCACCAGATTCGGGACCTTAACGCCGAAAAGCTTCGAACTGAATCCGGTAGAGCTTTGGTTCTGATCCGGCAAGGGGATCCGGAGCGGGCCTAACTGACGCAACTGACGGCTACGAATTCGCAGTGGGCCGATGGCGAGCAGCCCCTTCTAACCATGAGTGGAATGCCGATGAATGATGCCATTGTCCACGCAGCAAATAAGCACTTCTCATCGAACTACTTTGAAGCTCGCCAGAAATTTCGGGACTATGTTCGTGACGCCGTGATAGGCGAAGCAGCCGCCTATCCATCGCCGGCCCGCGGACCTCGTGGAGAAGAACTCTCAACGGATGTTGCATGGTTCGGAGATCGAGGCGCTTCGAAAGTCGGAATTCTGATATCAGCGACACACGGCGCCGAAGGATATTGTGGATCTGCAGCACAGCTCGACTGGTTGGCTGAGCGGGGGTACGAAAAGCTGAAATCCGATGAAGCGATGTTGCTGATCCATGCCATCAATCCATACGGGTTCGCATGGGATCGGCGCGTCACGCAAGAAGGTTGCGATCTCAATAGAAACTTCATCGATTTCACGGCTCCCCTTCCTCAAAACGAGGGATATGACGCACTTGCGGATAGTCTGGTGCCAAGTGCTTTGGAAGGGCCTGTTTTCGCGGCCGCCGAGGCAGCAATTGAAAAGTACCGGGCAACATACGGTGAAATTGCCTATCGGAAGGCACGGACCACTGGCCAGTATCGACACGCGACAGGAATGTTCTTTGGCGGCTTCGGTCCTACCGTAGCTCGCGAAACACTCGAGCGGATCGTATCGGACTATAGTATCGCATCGCGTCGGCTAGTCTTGATCGTTGACTATCACACGGGCCTAGGACCGTACGGCTATGGCGAATTGCAGTGCGAGCAGGCCTCGGGCATGTCCGGATATCAGCGAGCACGTGACATATTTGGCCATTCCGTCACGTCGCCAGATCTGGGTACCTCATCGGCTCTCATCCTTAATGGCACGCAGGATGATTACTGGCAGCGGCTCTTGGGTGATCGCCACGTTTACGTCTGCTTGGAGTTCGGAACCTACCCTCCGGAGGTGGCAAGACCGGTCTTGCGCGCAGACCATTGGCTTTACGCGTATCGTCAAACCGAGATCGACCACAAATTCGGGCGCGATATCCGCAAGCGCGTGAAGGAGCACTATTATCCCGACAGAACCGATTGGAAGGAGATGGTCCTATATCGCAGTCGTCAAGTTCACCGGCAGATGATGGAAGGGATGAGCGCGTGAACGCCAGCCAATACCAGCCGGACGCCGAACTTGCGTCAACTCGCTTCTTCAGTAGCGGCGGGAAATGTCTTAGCAATTATTGCTGGTTTGCTTCAACGGAGCTCATGGACTGCTCCACTTTGGCCGATTGCTCTGTGATGTCCGGGTCTTTTCAACGAGCTCGGAAGTGTTCTGACCTACTTGCTCTTTTACTATCTAGCTCCGGCTGTCGAGCTATCGCTGTTGCGCAATTCCAAACCCAAAGCTTCTTGCGATTGACGCCAGAAATCCACAGACAGCGAGGCTCTCCGAGCTCAGCAGCTCAGAGAGAGCGCGCCTAACGTGGCAGGCTGCTCGGCCGCGGCTCTGCAGACATGCCGGTTCTTGCCTTTTCGCGTCATAGCCTCTCCTGTATGGAGATACGATTGATCTTCGGATTTCAGCGCCGTTTCAACGAGTTTGGAGAAAACGCGCGCGACTTGCGCGAGGATCAGCGCTAAGCGACGCTACAAAGAAGATATACGAACAAAGAAGATATACGAGCATCGCAAGCCTCGACAATGCCACGGAGGTGAAGGCCCTGTGAGCCTAGCGACCCTCGATGGCAAGCAGAATGATTCAGGTCTACGCACGAAGTCGGGTCTGCGAGAAGCTTAGCATATGCTGGCGCTAAAGAGCTTGGGTCGGCGACAGGCCGTTGGCCCTCAAAGGGTTCTCATGGGCGCCTTCCTCCCTGAGTCGGGCTTTCCCGTAACGAGAGCGAGCGACCTTCCTTTGAGCGATCTCTTTTAACAAACCACGAGAGGATGACATGGTCAATCGAATGCAATTCTACGTAGATGGCTCCTGGATCGATCCCGTCCTTGTGAAAACGACCTGGACCGTGAATCCGGCAACTGCAGAGGAACTCTACCAAATTGCGCTCGGTTCAAAAGCTGACGTCGACAGGGCCGTGAAGGCGGCCAGGCACGCATTTGAGAGCTTTTCTCAAACCACTCGCGAGCAGCGCATTAGCCTGCTCGCAAACATTATCGAGATCTACAAAGATCGAGTGAAGGAGATCGGCGATGCCATCTCCGATGAGATAGGCGCACCACTGGCCATGGCTGAGCAGATGCAGGCAAATTCAGCCATCGGCCACTTCATAAGCACTCTGGAGGTGCTCAAGCACTACTCCTTTGAGGAGCGCATTGGCAGTACTGTTGTTGTTCGGGAGCCTATCGGCGTGGTTGGAATGATCACGCCCTGGAATTGGCCGATCAGCCAAATTGCGTGCAAAGTAGCGCCCGCGCTCGCCGCCGGCTGCTCGATGATTCTCAAGCCATCGGAATTTGCCCCAACATGCGCGCTGATATTCACGGAAATCCTTCACCAGGCTGGCGTACCGAGGGGTGTTTTCAATTTGATTAACGGTCTAGGGCCCGAAGTGGGCGCGGCCATGAGCGAGCATCGAGATATCGATATGATCTCGTTTACTGGATCGACCCGCGCCGGGATCGACGTTGCAAGTCGGGCGGCCCCAACTGTAAAGCGTGTTAGCCAAGAGCTTGGAGGTAAGTCTCCCTATATTATTCTTGATGACGCTGATCTCGAAAAGGCTGTCTCTGGATGCATTGAGACGATATTCCTCAACTCCGGTCAATCTTGCGATGCACCATCCCGCCTGATTGTGCCGGACTCGAAAATGGAAGAAGTCTCAAACATCGCGAAAACGTTGGCAGGTAAATACCGGGTCGGCCATCCCCGCGCGGCAGGCACCGACATGGGACCCGTCGTAAACCGCGGTCAATGGGAGAAGATCCAAGCCATGATCCAGAAAGGTATAGATGAAGGGGCCACGCTGGTTGCTGGCGGTTTAGGTCTCCCGAACGGCACGGATAAGGGCTTTTACGTCCGGCCCACCATTTTTGCAAACGTCAAAAACGAAATGACTATTGCACGCGAGGAGATCTTCGGGCCAGTGCTTGCGATCATTGGCGCTAAGGACGAGAACGAAGCGATCCAACTCGCCAATGACACGCCATACGGCCTTGCCGGTTACGTATTCTCTGGGTCAACGGAGCGAGCGCGCAAGATTGGCCGTATGCTTCGAGCGGGCAACATATATCTGCAGGGCTCATCCCTTGACCGGGCCGCACCATTTGGCGGGTACAAACAATCTGGCAACGGTCGTGAATGGGGGCGGTTCGGACTGGAGGACTATTTGGAAGTCAAGTCTGTTGCTGGGTCCCTTGAGCGCTGAATTGCGAACTAGAACCGTCGAGCAGGCATCTATCCTGATCCGCCGATTATTAGAGCTTGCAAGCTTTCGAGATTGAATCTCGAGAGCTTGTGATTTTATGATTGAGCGTTCCTTGTCTCGGATAAGCTAAGTAGGGAGCACCGCGCCTGTTGAAGCTCACCGTCGGATCTCAATTCAGCAAAACGTCGATATGACCGCGAAACGAGCCCATCCCGGAGACTCGCCCCTCCCATGGCCATCCACGCATCCGCGAATGACCGCCACGGGATGATCCCCGGGTTTTGCGTCCTCGCACCGTGAGCTGCTGGCGTACAATTCTCCGGAATGCTCTGTCGAGCTGTTCATCGTCCGTCGCGGGCACACTCGCTCTCGCGTGCCGCACTTAGCCAAATGACAAGGGACGGTGGAGTTCAACGCAAAATCGGCCGACGGCCAGGCCATGGCTGGCTTAAGTGACCAGTACTTCAATCAGATATGGTCCTGGCGTCGCAAGTCCACGTGCCACCTCGATATTGAATTCATCCATCGTTGTCACCCGAGCGCCCGGCACACCCATGCTTCTGGCCAATCCAAGGAAGTCGATGTCAGGCCGGCTGAGATCGAGCATATCCAGAGCCTTGCGCCCAACGTTTTGCGCTCCGACGTTAGCCAATTCGTCTCGCAGGCAAGCGTATGATCTATTATTGAACAGCACTGTCGTAATGTTTAGGCCTTCACGCACCTGTGTCCAAAGCGACTGAATGGCGTACATGGCGCTGCCATCCGCCTGCAGGTTCAGCACAGGCCTGTTCGGGCAGGCAATCGCAGCGCCCGTTGCCATCGGCATGCCAAGACCAATCGAACCGCCCATATTTTGGAGCCAAGTGTGTGGCTGCGAAGTCCACGTGGCAGCGAAAAACCCGGCGCCAGTCGAGATTGATTCATCGACCACGATAGCATTTTCCGGGATCAATCCGCCAAGCGATTGTGATAGGCTGGCGCCGGTAATTGGCCCAGTGGCCGGCGACGGCGGCTCCAGCTTCGCCGCCAGGCTCGGAACTGATTGAGCATCCAATTCATCCGCAAGCCTCTCAAGCGCATTCAATGCATCTTCATCAGCACGCGCTAGCGTGAAAAAGCCCGTATCCTCAGAAGCCATCAAACTTGGCTTGTCGGGGTAGGCAAAGAAGGCGACCGGGACGCGGCTGCCCACCAGAACGACGTGCTTAAGTCCCGCAAGTGTGGCACGCGCCTGGTCGACTGGGTACGGAAGGCGATCGACCGGAACGCAACCAGCGCCACGCTCGATGCGGCCAACAAATGTTTGCGCCATGATTTTCGCACCAGTCTTGGTACATATGCGCCCCGCCAGATCAAGGCCGCGCTGTCGCAACGCGAGACCTCCTAGCAGCATCATTGACGGCTTTCCGGAACGGAGTGCCTTGGCAGCATTCTTAATGCAATCCTGCGAAACACGTGCTCTTTCTTGCGCCTGGGGCACAGCTACGGGGCCACTGCTTTCATTCCAGGCGGTATCGGCAGGAAGAATAAGGGTTGCCACCTGACCGGGCGAGATTCGCGCAGCTGCTATCGCGGCGGCACCATCAGCCGCAACATGCCTCGCGTCCGGCGAGGTGCGGACCCAGCCCGAGAACGGCCTTGCTGCACCCTCAATGTCTGAAGTGAGTGGTGCATCATAGTTGCGGTGGTAGGTTGCGTGATCTCCCACGATATTGATTATTGGCGTAGACGCTTTGGTGGCGTTGTGCAGGTTGGCGAGGCCATTCGCCAGCCCTGGCCCAAGGTGAAGCAGGGTGGCGGCCGGCTTTTCGGCCATACGCGCGTAACCGTCCGCAGCTCCCGTAGCGATTCCCTCGAAGAGCACAAGCACGCAGCGCATACCATCGACGCGGTCGAGAGCAGCGACAAAATGCATCTCGGACGTCCCTGGATTTGCGAAGCAGGTGTCAACTCCGCCAGCAACCAGTGTACGGACTAGACTTTCAGCGCCGTTCATTGACGTCGTTTCCTTGTAACCTAGTCGCACACCGTCTTCGCGCATCTGCAAATCGCAGGCTGTTGACTCTGAAGACGGATGATCGTGCGGCGCGTGCCATCGAGCTGCTGGAAATTATCGGGGCGGGCGAGTTGAATGCGGTGAGTCCGTTCGGCAGAACACCGATCGCTCCGCAATCCTACCCGGCTCTTGAAGCCGCGTTTCCCTGACTAGCGGTCTCTATTACCGATTTTCTGCGGCCAATTCCGTGAGTGCGATGTTTTAATGCGATCGGCCAGGGAACAGCTTGCGAGCTCGCATTTCTCGAGCCAAGCAATCACCAGGATCACCGACGCGCGCATGCCATCATCCTGGGCTCCACATTGGCGCAAGGAATGACGTACCGAAGCAGACCCTTGCTGCGGTCCGTTCAACAGCCGTACAGAGACGCTCGAATGTCAGTGTGCGCTGCAGCACGCCACCTTACTTGCCCCAACCTGTTCGTCGATCACCGCTATGCGATCGGCGCTATTATCAGAACCAGCGCGACCAACTCGCTGATCGCACTGCAGCAAGCGGCATCGTCACAACGAATCTGCTTCCGAAAACAGCAGGCAGCCCGGCGCTAGGTCCAATCGTTGATGAGCCCGCAGGAGTTTGCCGTCGACTGCGATAAAGCTTATTCTGCCACCACGCGGGCCAGCGCTCCTGGATGTGATCCGCATTGGTGTTGCCGTCCCGGCTTTTCGCCAGAAACCCGGCCGTGTCTTCGAAGAAGTACTTCGAAGTGTTCTCCGGATTCACGCTGACCTGCGAGCTCAGATCGGCTAGCAAGTACTTGAGCAAATATGTATTCGGCCGGTGATAGCCGGTACATGCGCCCAGCGGCCGCGATCTACGCGCAGTTCAACAAGGCAATCAGCCTTCGTGCGTTCGCGGTATTTGGTACTACTTCAAACAGCTGCGTGGCCGTAGGTCAGGACAGCTCCCTCGGCATGAATTTGATTGGCGCTCCTTGGCGGATTGCAGCTCTACACGGTCCTTGTAGATGATGCTCATTGTCCACCCGCTTGATCAGACGCTGATACGGGTCCACCGCCGGCGCTCCGCGAGTTGGAAATGAGCGGCTTGATCTTGGTGATGTCGCAGAATGCGCCATCGAGCTTGTCGAGGGTGAGCGGCCAGATCTATTTGTGTGCGACACCGGCGGCGATAACTGCAAACTGCATTTTAGCCTTAGCGGTGGAAGAGAACAGCCCGCGCGGGCCCTGGCGCTTCTTGGCGTCCCAAGGGTTTGCCGCCTCCTTCTGGAAAGCGAGCTGATCATAAGCGAGCACGAACGCGCTCGTTTCATTCATGACCGCGTCTTTGCATGCGCGGGCGTACCTTGTCCCTGAGGTTATACTCGAGCACGAACATTCCCGCATGGTGCATTCCGCGATAGGTCATTGGTGCCAGATAGGCAATGTCTCGATGGACGCGCTCAGCCTCGTGCATCTCTTTGACCCGGGGCTCAGCGAGTTCGGCAACTACATCCACGACCTCCATTTCTGTCGCCTTCATAAACAGCTCGTAGCAATCTCGCCGAACGCCGCCCGTAAAAGAACGTGCCCACTGAAAACTTCAACTTCGCTAGTTCGGCAAACTTTTCCTGTGCCCAAGCGCTAGTGTCGTCCGTCAGGAACGGCAGGCTCAGCAAGGCCGGCGGTTGATGCAGCAGTGGCCGGCGGGTCACGCCGCAATATGAAGTGTACTCACAATTCAGCTTGGACGTGGAATTCCTCTCTTGCCGAAGCAAAACCGATTCTTTCGAGCTCACGGCTCAGACGGCGCGCATATCGTAGAGAGCTAGGCGGCAAACGAACGTCGGCGGGCTAGGTCGCGTTGACCATGTCTCGGGCGCGGATGCCCGAGGTTAATGATAGCAACCGCGCATTCAAGGCTGAGGAAAGAAGCAAGCTCTCTACTGTGAGCGCCGTGGTTCGACTCGCCGGACCAAGATGTAGGTGTGTCGACGCCTAAAGATCGACTAAAGCCGCTTGGAGAAAGGCGCACTTCTGCAACATCAGAGGCGATGCCTCGGACTTCAACCTGACGCGATCGCGCGGGCCAGGCGCAACTAGCTGAGCGATATGGAGCGGGTTGCTTGCGCCCCGGCGGACGCATCTCACCCTAGGTGGCATTGTTCATCATCGCGGTTGGCAAGCGGCTCGTAAACTGGAAGCTGATGATCGCCGAGGCTCGCTCGGGTGCCATGGGCATCGTGAAACTTGCCCACAACCGTTCAACTGGATAACAACGGAACAGATAAGAAGTTGAGCAGACGTCCCCAAAACGCTCCGAGACAAGGGACTAAGATGCTGCCAGATAACAACAACTGCCAGATCCAGGACGCTTTGGCGTGCAAGCTGTGCTGCAAGCTATTCCGTCAAAATGGTTGCATCGTTCGCGGCCCACGAGGCGACGCATGGATCGCCGACGTCGGGCATTGCCTCAGACGATACGTTCAGCACCTTCGACGTCAGTTGCAATCCAGACTCGCTACGGAATTCGAGGGTAGTCGCATCGCCAACGAAGGTCATGCCCGTGATGTGCCCGTGAATCCCGCCGGACGATCTGGCGAGCCTCTTGTCGAGATGCAAATGCTCCGGCCGCAGGCATAGCGTTGCATCCCTGTCCGCACCAGACCATGGCTGAGCAGGTAGGATTTTGTCAGCAGGACCGTGCACGATGCCGGATTTGAGCTTAACTGGTATGAGATTGACCTCACCGACGAAACCCGCCACGAACAAGTCGGCCGGCCTGCAATAAATGTCCTTCGGCGCCGATACCTGGCGGATCCGCCCCTCGTGCATTACCGCGACACGGTCGGACATGGCGAGCGCCTCATCCTGGTCGTGCGTAACGTAGATCATCGTCTTGCCCACCTCCTTGTGCAGGGTCTTGATCTCGTTCCTCAGATGCTCGCGCAGTTTCTTGTCCAGCGCGCCCAAAGGTTCATCAAGCAGAAGAACAGGCGGATCGAAAACCAGTGCGCGCGCTATGGCCACGCGCTGCTGCTGGCCGCCCGACATTTGGTGGGGGTAACGCGAGGCGAAGGCGCCGAGGTGCACCTGATCGAGGATGCGACGCACCCGAGCTTCGATCTCCACCCTTGCTATACGCCGCATCCGAAGCGGATAGGCAACGTTCTCGGCGACTGTCATGTGCGGGAACAGCGCATAGTTCTGGAAGATCACGCCGAGTTCGCGGCGGTGAGGCGGCAGGCGCGTGATGTCGCGCTTGTCCAGCAGAACCTGACCGCTGTCGGGCATCTCGAAACCAGCGATCATCATTAGTGTTGTTGTCTTTCCCGATCCGCTCGGTCCAAGAAGCGAAATGAACTCGCCGGGCGAGACGGAGAGATTGACTTCGTCGACGGCCATCGCGCTACCGTAACGCTTCTGCAGGTTGTGCAGCGCAATGCCTCCGGTTCTCACATCAGTGCCGCTCACGGTCGCTTTCATCAACATTTCAGCTCCCTAGGGATAAATTCGTCGTTCATTGTTGTTTGGCCTGCGTGGCCAAGCAGGCCGTCAGGTCTTTTTTTGCCGTCTCAGCAAAGTACCGACGACGATCACAATCGTCGCAAACAGCATCTGTAGCGTAGCCACAGCAGCAATAGTGGGGCTGATATCCTGCCGAATTCCTTCCCACATGCGCATCGGCAAGGTCGTGATCTTTCCGATACCAAGGAACAACACGTAGACCACGTCGTCGAACGAGGTCAGGAAGGCAAAGAAGCTCGAGACGATGAGCGCCGGCATGACCAGCGGCGCGACGATCGTGCGGAAGGTCGCCCAAGACCCGGCGCCCAGGCTGCGAGCCGCACGCTCGTAGCTCGGATTAAGGTCACGCAGATTGGCAACCACAATCACCACCACGTAGGGAATGGCGTGGACGGCGTGACCAAGCGCCAGACCGAACTCGGTGCCCTGCAGCCCCATCCGCGCCAACAGAAAATACGTGGCGACCGCCACGATAACGGTCGGCATGATAATCGGCGAGAGCACGAGGGCGACCATGACACCGCGACCGGGCGTCCTACCACGCGACAGGCCGAAGGCAAGCATGCCGCCCAGCGCGGTTGCCATGGCAGCCGCCATCAGCGCAATGCGGATGCTGGTGAATGTTGCGCGCACCCACAGGGTATCGAAAAGAAAGGCTTCGTAGTTGCGCAGGGAGTAGCCTGGCAATGGAAAGACGAAGTAGGACGAAGCGCTAAACGATAAATATGCCACGATCACTACCGGCAGCAGGAGAAGCACGGCCAGAAAGCTTGCCAAGATCGGGACACCTCGACCTCTCATCGAGGGGAGCCAGCGGTCGAGCGCGTTTGCCACCGAGCCGATACGCATCAACAATTGTGCACCCATTTGGCGGCGGGCGAGGGTCGAACCGGTCTTGCCGTCGGAGAATCCAAGGAGCTGCTCAATCGGGAAGAAGCGCGAGCCGATCCACAATACACTGAGGACGGCGACCAGAAGGACCACGGAAAGCGCAGCGCCGAAATTCCAATTGAGCTGCTCCAAGATCTGTGAGCTGATAGCCATTGTGATCATGACATCCGACAGCCCCCCCATCAATGCAGGCGTAATGTAGAAGCCGAGACAATAAATGAAGACCAGCAGAACGCCCGCAATCAGGCCCGGCAGGCTGAGCGGCAGAAAGACGGTGAGGAAGGCGGCGAGCGGGCTCGCTCCATTCGCCCTCGCAGCGCGCATGAGCTTCTGGTCAATGCTCGACATGACCGTGAACATCGGCAGGATCATCATCGGCATGACAATGTGGGTCATGCCGAGGATCACACCGAATCGGTTGTAGAGCATTGGGATCGGTTGGGACGCCCAGCCAAGCTCAAGCAGGAGCTGGTTAACGACGCCATTGCGCCCGAGAAGGACAATCCAGGCGAATGTCCTCGCCAGAGTACTGGTGAAATACGGAAGCACGACGGCGATGAGCAAGAATGTGCGCAGCACTACTCCGCCCGTCGTAAGGGCGTAGGCGATAGGGTAGCTAAGTACGAACGCGAGCGCAGTGACCGTAACGCTGATCTCCAGCGTATTCCGCAACACGGTTAGGTAGACAGGAGTCTCGCCAATGCGCAGAAAATTCGCCAGCGTCCAGTTTGGCATCCCAAACGAAAGCAACAGAAGCCCAGTGAGCGGCACAACAAAGAGGACCGCAAGGAAGATGCTTCCAGGCAGCAATAGCCAGGCCCATGGCGTGGGCCGAGGCCGCGAGGATTCCGCCCGACCGGTGATTGCGATGGAACTCATTGTGCCCGCCATGCCAGCCAGCGCTCCTGGAGATGATCTACGTTGGTTTTGCCATCAGGACGCTTGGCGGCGAGCCAAGCGTCATCCTGAGGCACTACCTGGGATGCATTCTCCTCGGTGATGCTGAGCAGCGGAACGATATTGGCCGGCAGGTGCAGCAGCTGGTTCACATTCGGACCTGTAAGGTTTGTACCGAGCGTGAATCCAGCTGCGCTCTGGGCCCGGTTCAGGAATGCGACGAATTTGTGAGCGTTTGCGTTGTTGGGACCGCCCTTTAGCACTGTCCAGTAAACGTAGACCAGATTACCACCGCTCCACACCATGCGAATAGGCGCTCCCTGACGAATGGCCGACAGCGCACGTCCGTCGTAACAGCTCGTCATTACAAACTCCCGATTGATCAGCGCCTGAACAGGCTCCCCTCCAGCCGTCCACCATTTCGCGATATTCGGCTTGATCTCCGCGAGCTTCTTGAGGGCCCTATCGACCTTGTCGTCAGTCAGAGGCCAACGATCTGAGTTTGGCACGCCGTCAGCCGCAAGCGCCAAGACCATATGCCTGGCGACCGCACTGAGGCCACGCGGTCCGGGGAAGGCCTTGACGTTCCAGAAATCGGCCCAATTTTGTGGCCCTCCCTTCAGGAAGGAACGCTCATCATAAGCGAGCAACGTCGTCGAACGAAATGCAACGACTGCGTCACTGAGGCGAGCACTCTGCGGCGCCCCCTTGAGCGCCTCATCGTCCCATAAACTGTAGTCGATGGGCTGAAACAAACCAGCCTCATGCATGGTCGGGTAGTTCTGCCCGTCAACCAAGGCGACATCCCAGTCGACGCGCCCGGCGCGATTCATCGCTCTCACTTGGGGCTCGGCGATGTCAGCGGTCACATCGACGACAGCAATGCCTGTTGCCTTCGTGAAGGGTTCATAAACGTTTTTTCTTACCCCTTGCGTATACGATCCGCCGTAGCTGAAGACTACAACCTCCCCACTGCCGGCAAGCTTTTCCTGCGCCCAGGCTGCGGTGGCCTTGGCAACAAACGGCGCGCTCAGGAAAGCAGCCGTTGACTTAAGAATTGAGCGCCGGCTCAGGCCGCTATGTAAATGGCCAACACAATCCTTTTTGATCATGGCACACTCCTCCCCTAGACTGACGCAGCACTAAATCGTTTTCTACTACCATTTTCACCGTCTACCGACGCATCGACGCACAAAGGCAGCAAAAAATGGCTGCACCCGAAGGAAAACTGCAAGTAGCAGCCCTCCAGTCCACGATTTTACCAGCGAGCTATGGCACCATCGCGGTCTTGCAACCACGTGCCCATACCCTCACTCCACGCCCGTTCTCGAACCATGATATTAGCGATACCGCACGTTGGCGGCGATCGGTTTATCCGGCGACGCCAGCATTGCCGCAACAGCACGCGGTCGACGCGATGATCGACGTACAGCGAAGGTCTGGAAGCTCGACCGTCATGATGCCCGCGCTGCCTGCGCGTACCATTGAGCGCTGCGACGGAGGTCTCTTCAGCGCGATCTCAGCAGCTCTCCAGGCCTAACAAAGGTGAGCGAATTGCTAAGCCGGTCGGGTCAGATCGGAATACAAGAACCGATGTTTCAAATTACTGGCTCTTTCGCAAGCTCGTCCATCACTTGCTTCGTCGCGCGATAGGCGAGTTCAACAATCTCGTCTATCTCGGGTTCCGATACGACGAGAGGTGGAGCAAAGCCTAGAATGTCTCCATGCGGCATTGCTCGCGCAATAAGTCCCCTGTCCCGTGCGGCCTTGGAGATGCGGGCGCCTACCTTGAGCTGCGGATCAAAGCGTCGTTTGGTCTGGCGATCGGCAACAAACTCCAGCGCACCAAGCAAGCCAACCCCCCTTACTTCGCCGACGATCTCAAGTTGCGCGAACCGCTCCTTCAGCCGCCTCAAAAAATGCACGCCTACTGTTCTCGCCCGATCGCTTAGTCGCTCCTTCTCCACAATATCGAGGACTGCGTTAGCAGCTGCAGCCGCAATCGGATGGCCAGAATAGGTATATCCATGCGAGAATGCTCCGACGCGATCAGCAGCCTCTTCCATGACCGCATAGACTCGCTCTCCAACAATAGAAGCCGAGAGCGGCACGTAGCCGGATGTCAGCCCCTTCGCCACGGTCACCAAGTCAGGTTCCATGCCATATAGAGTGCTGCCAAAATCAGCTCCGGTTCGGCCGAATCCGCAAATCACTTCATCTGCAATCAGAAGAACGTCGTAGCGCCTCAGTACGGCTTGAATTTCGCGCCAGTAGCCCTCAGGCGGCGGCGTAATGCCACCCGTACCTAATACTGGCTCGGCAATAAAGGCACCGATGGTTTCTGGCCCCTCAACCACGATCAACTCTTCAAGTTCGGCTGCACGCCGACGGGAAAAAGACTCTTCAGTCTCACCCGGCTCCGCGCCCCAATAATGGTGGGGCGTGCCTGTGTGCAAAATGCCCGCAAAGGGAAGGTCCATGTGATCATGGTAGAATGACATACCCGTCATCGAACCAGAAATTACTGAGCAGCCATGATAACCGCGCTCGCGCGAGATGATCTTTTTCTTCCTGGGCTGCCCTCGCAGATTGTTATAGTACCAAACAAGCTTGGCTTGGGTTTCGTTGGCGTCCGATCCGGATAGCCCGTAAAAGACTTTACTCGGCTTGCCCGGCGCCATTCTTACAAGGCGATCTGACAGGTTCGCCAGCTCTTCAGTCGTGTGAGCAGCATACGTATGGTAGTAGGCCAATTTGTACGCTTGGCGCGCAATCGCCTCAGCCACTTCGGTCCGGCCGTACCCAATATTGACACAGTAGAGGCCCGCAAAGCCGTCGATGTAGCTACGTCCCTGCGCGTCTTCGATTCGGATACCCTTCCCCCCCGTGACGATGATCGGATCGCCAATTTTGCCAGTCGCGAAATCCTTAAGCTGGGTGAACGGATGAAGTACAGTCGCGCGATCTTTTTCGGCGATCGTCTTGATATCGTTCATACCATTTCTCCTAATCCACCAAGTCGCCGAAGCAGACGTATTTCAATTCCATGTATTCCTGGATGCCGTGTCGCGAACCCTCGCGACCGAGCCCGGATTGTTTCCAACCTCCAAATGGGATTGGAGGCCCAGTGAATGACGCCGTATTGATGCCGACCATGCCGTATTCGATGTTCTCAGAAACTCGGAGCGCTCGACGCAAGCTGTCGGTGTAGACGTAGGCAGCCAGGCCCATTTCGCTGGTATTGGCTCGAGCCAGGACCTCCCCTTCGGAATCGAACGGAAGTACTGCGGCGACCGGCCCAAACGTTTCCTCACTCGCAATAAGCATGTCGTCAGTGACGTCGCTCAGCAGCGTTGGAAGGATAAAACTCTGCCCGAAGACTTCGTCTTGTTTGGCAGAAATAACCCGCGCCCCCTTTGCAGCTGCCTCATTAATCTGGGCCCTGCACTTATCCGCCACGGACAGCTTCGTCATCGGCCCGATCTCAGTCGCAGAATCCAACCCGTGACCAACTTTGAGCCGAGTGATTGCCGCCGCAAACTTTTCGACAAAGGCGCTATAAACGCCCCTTTGTACGTAGATGCGGTTAGCCGCCAAGCAGTCCTGCCCCGACGTGGCAAACTTTGCGGCCATCGCCCCCTTAACGGCCTTATCGAGATCGACGTCGTCAAAGATAATGAAGGGAGCATGCCCTCCGAGCTCGAGCGACACCTTCTTCACCGTCCGCGCGGCCCCCTCAAGTAGCAGACGACCAACTTCCGTAGACCCCGTGAACGACAGGGCCCGCACCCTTGCGTCCCGCAACAGAGGGGTCGAAAGTTCAATCGGATTGCCGACGAGCACTTGAAACACGCCCGACGGAACTCCAGCCTCTTGAGCCAACCTCGCCAGAGCAAGAGCAGAGAGCGGCGTCTCGGGCGCAGGCTTCACGATGACCGGGCAGCCAGCCGCCAGAGCGGCGCCGGCCTTTCGCGCAATCATAGCAACCGGAAAATTCCAAGGCGTGATCGCTGCCGCGACCCCAACTGGCTGCATCCTAACCTGAAGCACATTTCCAGGCTTGTGGCTTGGGATCGTCTCGCCATAGGCGCGCTCCCCCTCTGCGGCAAACCACTGGAGAAATCCGGCGCCATATCCAATTTCGTACCTCGCTTCGGCAAGTGGCTTGCCCTGCTCGCTAGTTACCAGGACAGCAAGCTCCTCCAAATGGGCAAGCATTAACGAGGCCCAAGACCTGAGAATTGCCCCCCGCCGCTCTGGCAGCAGCCCTCGCCATTCAGCAAACGATCGCTCGGCTGCGTCGATCGCAAGATTCATATCTACGGCACGGCAACAAGCAACCTTAGCAATCACTTCGCCAGTTGCCGGATCGACGACAACGTCTCTTTGGTCGCCCTCGATCCAGCGTCCATCGATCAGAGCGGCTCCCGCGGCGAAGTCTCGACGGCGCAGACTTTCGAGATGTCTCTTAGCTAGCCCGACCAGAGGTGGACTTTTGAGCCGGGCAGCTTGGAACACCATTTCAAAGTCCTTGGCGGGCATTTGTTGAAATTCTGCTGCCAATCAGGATACTAATGTTACAAACAGATTTGCGTCGCTTTTTACCGTCGCGTGGACGGTTTCCTGCAGGCCCTTGCCATTTGCAGCGGAATTCACCTGGAGCCCGACTTATGCAATACGACCGAACAGACGCCCGTATCTTGGAGATCGTGCAAAAGAACAATCGCCTGACATCCGAGATCATCGGCGAACTTGCTGGACTTTCTGCTACTGCGTGCCAACGACGATTGAAGAGGCTTCGCTCTGACGGCATCATCGAGGCGGATGTCTCGATTGTTTCGGCAAAGGCGGTAGGAAGGCCTATTCAGATGCTCGTGCTCGTAAGCCTCGAGCGCGAGCGCGCAGATATCATAGACAGGTTCAAGAAGGCGATTAAGTCGTCAGCTGAGGTCGTCAACGGATTCTACGTCACTGGGGACGCGGACTTCGTTCTGTATATTACCTCGCGGACCATGGAAGATTATGAGCAATTCACGCGGCGTTTTTTTTATGAGAACCCGGACATCAAGGGCTTCAAGACGATGGTCGTCATGGATCGCGTAAAGGCTGGTTTTGCGATTCCGGTAGAGGTTCCCCACGAAGATTGATCTTCGTGTCTCTGCGGTCGTTGTTCCGAGGCCTCGCGCGTTTTTTCATCGCTCATCCGCGCAGAACGCGCGAAACGAGCACCATCGCTCTTGTAGTATCTAGTGTGCTTACCTCTAGGTAGAGGAGCATGGCTGCTCCGACAGCCGGAATGGCAGCCAAGTGAAGCGACGTCGCGGACATTGAGAGCAATGCAACCGCCGTTATGGCCGTGACGCCCCGATCGGATCGTTGCTGGAGCGATGCCAAAAAGCTGTAAGAGAACTCGACAAGTTTATTCTTTGATCTGGATATTATTTTTTACAGGTCGTGATAGAGGCAGCAAATTCGCAAACGAAACGGGCGCGCAACGCGAATTTCAGATGGTTGAGGGCGGGCCCAGAACCGCTCGTCCGATTGGCTTCAGCGTTCCGCGACAAACACTGACCTCGGTCAGGTCGTGGTGCACGGTCCGTGGATCCTAAATGACGGAACCTCCCGATCCTCAGACTTTTAGCGTCGATGGTGTTGCGGCGCCGCTGCGCTACCCCACCTTCCGCCGGATTTGGCTCGCGAGCCTGCTGTCGAACCTCGGTATACTTATCCAAGGCGTCGGCGCGGCTTGGGCCATGACAGAGATGACATCGTCAGCCGATAAGGTTGCACTGGTGCAGACGGCTTTGTTGCTGCCTGTCATGTTGATCGCTGTCCCAGCCGGTGCCATCGCTGACATGTATGACCGCCGAACTGTGACGCTCGTTGCGCTCTCTATCGCGCTCTGCGGCGCGACAGCGTTGACTGCGCTCGATTGGTCGGAGGTTACCACGCCGGATCTACTCCTGGTGCTTTGTTTTGTGGTCGGCGGCGGCATGGCATTGATGGGGCCGGCCTGGAGCTCCTCGGTTAGCGAGCAGGTTCCGCCAAAGACGCTGCCGGCTGCGATTGCCCTCAATGGAATTAGCTACAACATCGCGCGTAGCTTTGGGCCCGCGGTCGGAGGAATTGTTGTTGCGACTGCGGGCGCGGGTGCGGCTTTTGCAATTAACGCATTCCTCTATCTACCTCTGATAGTGGCGTTGTTCCTCTGGAAACGTGTCGCGGAGCCGTCGCGGCTGCCGCGCGAACACCTGAGCCGCGCCATTGTCTCGGGCGTGCGCTATATCGCCAATTCGCCTTCGATCAAGATTGTGGTAGCTCGCACCATGATAACCGGCGTCGTCGGCAGCGCGCTTCAAGCGCTAATGCCGCTGGTCGCTCGCGACCTGTTGCACGGGGGCGCTCAGACTTACGGCATCATGCTAGGTGCGTTCGGGTTGGGCGCGGTAGTAGGAGCTCTCAACATCGGAGAAATGCGCAGGCGTATGAGTGGCGAGGCTGCGGTTCGTGCCTGCACGCTGTCCATGAGCGGCGCAATCGCGGCAGTCGCGCTCAGTCACAATTCGGTCTTGACAGCCGCAGCTCTGGTTTTAGCGGGTGCGGTATGGACCATCGTATGGACGCTGTTCAACATTGGCGTGCAGCTCTCCGCTCCGCGCTGGGTTGCGGGCCGCTCGGTTGCGGCTTGGCAGGCTGCGTTCTCTGGGGGCCTCGCAGTTGGCAGTTGGGGCTGGGGTCGCCTCACCGATGCCGTCGGTGTCGACATCACGCTGCTCGTCTCTGCCGGACTGATGCTGCTCTTGCCGCTGCTTGGGCGCTGGCTGCGCATGCCGGCCATCACCGAGCGCGGGGAGGACGCCGAGATGCTCGCCGACCCTAAGGTGCGGCTCCCGCTGACCTACCGGAGCGGCCCACTGGTGGTTGAGCTCGAATATCGGGTGGCCTCGGAAAATGCGCGAGCTTTCCACAATGTCATGCAGGATGTGCAGCTCTACCGGAAACGCAACGGGGCCTATGGTTGGTCAATTGCGCGTGATATCGCCGACCCCGAGCTGTGGACCGAGCGCTATCACTGCCCGACATGGCTCGATTATTTGCGCCAACGCAACCGCTGGACCCAGTCGGAACGCGCATTAGATGAGAAGGCCATGGCTTTCCATATCGGGCCTGAGCCCGTGCGTATCCGTCGTATGCTAGAGCGCCCGTTTGGATCGGTACGCTGGAAGGATGATGTGCCCAACCGCGCCGCGAGTGAGCTCTAGTTGTTGCTCGGGAGCGCGGCGCAAGCACTAGGCGGTGTGGACTCTAAGGATTCCCTTTTGGGAGCAAATCAGATTCAAGACTGCTTTTGGGAGGTAGTCTTGGGTGTGATGGACCGGTTGGTTTTAAGCGACGCGGCGTGGGAGCGGATGGCGCCGCTGATCATCGGCCGGCCTGACCAGAAGGGTTCGACCGGACGTGACAACCGGATGTTCGTGGAAGGGGTGCTTTGGATCGTTCGTACGGGCTCTCCCTGGCGTGATCTTCCGGAGGCGTTTGGGGATTGGAACAGCGTGTTCCGGCGCTTCAGTCGATGGAGCATCAAGGGTGTCTGGTGGCGGATCTTCGAGGCGATGTCCGATGATCCGGACTTCAAATATCTGATCGTCGATTCCACCATCGTCCGAGCGCATCAGCACGCCGCCGGGGCGAAAAAAGGGGGTCTGAAGATCAAGCGATCGGGCGCTCGCGCGGTGGCTTGAGCACCAAGATACATCTGGCCGTTCGAGGTTTGGGATGTCCCGTGCGGTTCACGCTCACCGCAGGCCAGAAGGGCGATGCACCACAAGCCGCCACTTTGATCGAGGGATTGCCCGCCGAGGTCGTCATGGCCGATACGGCCTATGACGCCGATCACTTGCGCCAGACCATCGCGGCCAAGGGCGCGCTCGCCGTCATCCCCAACAACCCCTCGCGAGCCCTCAAATATCCGCTCGACAAACATCTCTATGCCCAGCGCCATCTCGTGGAATGCTGCTTCAGCAAGCTCAAGCAGTTCCGTCGCGTCGCCACCCGCTTCGAAAAGACCGCTCGAAATTATCACGCCGTCGTCACTCTCGCTGCCATCGTCCTGTGGCTGCGATAAGTGTCCACACCACCTAGCCGTCGTCCCTTCCATCGCACCGCATTCAAGACCCCTGGGCGCGATGACGCCCTTGCGCTTGGCTAACTCTTCGCCACCATCCACTTCTCCCAGATACTCACCGGACATATGTCAGTCAGATTGACGCGGACCGAAATTGCCAACTGTTGTGATGCTCTTTCTACTAGCCCTAGCAGGATCTTGAAAAGCTCGAGAGCAATCTGTGTGTGGTCTAGCAAATAGGCCCGACGAGCGATCGGTATTGATATGAACCCCAAATTGCTTAGTACTACTTCTCGCTTAAGCATTTGTTTTACTCGCCTGGGGGACGGCGGAACTGGATGGCTGCTTGTTTCCCAAAGACGCTGCCATTGCAACAGAACTCAATAGCTGCCGGGTAAACTTACCGTGGAAATAAGCTATCTTCGAGCCGCATGCGCGTCACGATATAGACCACGGAATAGCCACCGAAGCGTCTGGCCCGGTCTAGCGCAGAGACTTGGAAGTTATTGCAGACATGCAAGAGGCTGGCGAGCTAGGATCTGCCGAAAACCTTAGTACAAGCTTGGGTAGATGCCCGCGCGAGAAGGTTCTCCGTTTCTAAAGCCCCGATTTACGTCCGAACGCGCTGAAGCGCGCCCAGAGCTCAATCATTGTGGCAGCGAGAGCTGTTGATTGCCCAGTTCAAAGATGGACAACTTGCGCGTGCCACGTGACAGTATTGCCATAGTCGCAGGGCGTTGACCTGCCACTGAGTTTTCATCCTGCGGCGGTTAGAGTCTCGGATTTTTGTCCGCCAAGTGGCGCGGGTGGAGCAACGGACGATCGGCGGAGCTGGTCGGGGTTGCGTAGCCGATCGTCCGTTGCGGTGAGGTGGGCGGCATAGCGGGGGTGTCAGGTATTTCAACGATGAGTGAGGCCGCCGGAGATTGTAGTCGGCGACCCAGATGGCGATCTTGGCGCGGGCGTCATTCAGATCGAAGGACAGGGTCTCGTTGGGCAGCTCATCGCGCATCCGGCCATTGAAACTCTCGATGAAGCCGTTCTGCATCGGCTTGCCGGGCGCGATGAAGTGCCAGTGAACTCGGTGCCATGGTCGGACACGATCATTCCTGGCTTGCCGCGTCGCTTGACGATTGCCGTCAGTTCGCGGGACACCCGCCGTCCCGAGATCGACGTCTCAGGAATGGCGCCCAGGCATTCCTTGGTGACGTCGTCGGCAATGTTGAGAATGCGGAAGCGCCAGTCATTGGCGAACTGGTCGTGGACAAAGTCCAATGACCAGCGCGCGTTGGGCCTGGCCTCCACCAGGATCGAGGCCCCGCGCCCGTCGCTTGCGGACGGTGCGTCCTTCATCGCGATAAAGCCGGTAGATCCGGTTGATCCCCGATGGCTCGCCCTCCCGCCGCATCAGGACGAACGGTCGGCGGTCGCCGAAACGCCGCCGCTCGTTGGCGAGGTCACGCAGCCGGCCACGGAGAGCCGCGTCCGGAGGACGGATGGAGCGATAGCGGATCATCTTCCGATCCGCGCTCACGATCGAACAGGCCCGCCGTTCCGACAGGCTCATGACGGCCTGCAGATGCGCGACCGCAGGCCACTTGGCGGCGGGCCCTACCATTTTTTTGAAAGCAGCTCCGAAGGGCGGCCGCATCGAGCATCTGCTCAGCCAGAAGCTTCTTCAGCTTCGCGTTCTCCTCTTCCAAGGCTTTCAGGCGCTTCGCCTCGGAGATCTCATGCTAGCGAGCCAGGTCAGCCGTCTTCGCCCCAGCCTCATGCTCCTTCAACACCGCGATAATCTGCTCTTCCGAAAAACCTTGCTCGCTTCATCTGTCCGTCCTTCTGCGGGCCGGACTCTAACTCCATCTGGAGGAAATACGCATTGGCAGGTCAGACAAGTCTAACGCGGCTGCGCCGCCACGACTGAGGCAGTCCGTCTATACAAATGAATCAAGAAAGCCTGAGAACGCTCGCCAAGCAAAACGGGATCAACCAGAAGACTGTCGCGAAATGGAAGGAGCGCAAGACCGTCGCCGATCTCCCTAAGGAAGCCAATCGAGCGTCCTTTCAGTCGAGGAGGAGGCGATCATCGTCGCTTTCCGGCAGCATGCGCCGCCGCTCGATGATTGCCTGTATGCACTGCGGCCGACCATCCCACACCTGACGCGGTCATCGCTGCGTCCAGCGCCAGGGTATCAGCCCATTGCGGAGGTCGAAGGCGGCAAGCCTTTGAAGAAGAAGTTCAAGGCTTATCCGATCCGCTATATCCAGATCGACGTCGCTCAACTACAAGCGCTGAAGGCAAGCTCTACCTTTACGGTCGCCATCGATCGCGCAAGCAAGTTCGCGTTCGTGCAACTGGTCAAAGGTCAGAAAGATGGGAAGGACCTCCGCCTCTTCCTTCCTGGAATCGCTGGTCGCGGCTGTCCCTACAAACTACACACGGTTCTCACCGAGAACGGGATTCAGTTCACTTCCCACCAAGCGACGCAGACGGCCCGACGGCAAGGTACATGACACATATGTTCGATATGTGCTGCCGCGAAAACGGCATCGAGCATCGGCTGACCAGTCACGCATCCTTAGACCAATGGCCGGGTCAAACGCATGAACGCACGATCAAAGAAGCAACCGTCCAAGGCCATCATTACGACCGACACGATCAGCTCGAAGCACACCTTGCCGACTTCATCAACCCCAAAAACTACATTCGGCGGCTGAAGACACTGAAGGTGTCTCACACTTAACGACTACATCTGCAAATGCTGGACTTCCCAGCAAGAACGAATCAAACTTGACCTGCTCCAGCAAATGCCGGGACTAAACACCTAGCTGCCTAAGTGCCACCAATCACACCAACACGCCCGTCTCACTCACCCGACGAAGGTGATAGTCGGCATCCCCAAACGTGTTCTCGATCATGGTCAGCCGCTTAAAATAATGGCCGATCTTAGCCGCCATGGTCATGCCAATTCCACCATGAAGCTGGATCGACTGCTGGCCGATAAATTTTCCGCTCCTCCCGATCTGCACTTTAGCCGCGGCGACCGCTGTTGCACGCTCGGCAGCATTCTCGATATCCGAGGCCATGGTGGCGTACATCGACATCGAGCGCGCCTGTTCGAGCGCCACAAACATGTCGGCGGCGCGGTGCTGCAGACTTTGAAATGAGCAGATTGGCACTCCGAACTGCTTTCGCGTCCTCATATAGTCGATTGTGGTCTTCAGCGATTCGTCCATTAGGCCTACCGCTTCCGCGCAAAGCGCGGTGCGGGCGTCGTCAACCACCCGCTCGATCAACGGCAACGCGTTCTCGGGATCGCCGATCGCCGCTGCGCTGCCCACCTCGACCCTTGTGAAGCTGATGTCGGCGGCATGCAGCCCATCTTGGGTCGGATAGCTCTTTTTGGAGATGCCTCTCGCGTCGGCAGGCACCAGAAGCACCGCGATACCGCCTCTATCGCGTTGAGCGCCTTTGATGCGCACGGTGACGATCAACGTGTCGGCGTTCTCGCCATTGAGCACAACAAATTTTTCGCCGTCAATGACCCATCCATCGCGGCTCTTTTTGGCGGAGGTAGTCACGTCGTTCAGATCATAGCGAGAGTTCTTTTCAAGTTGCGCGAATCCAAAGGTCTTGCTGCCGTCGATGATCCCAGGCAGATGAGCTGCCTTCTGCGCGTTCGAACCGCCACGGCGCAGGAAGCCGCCGCCGATCACAACCGTGGCGAGATAGGGCTCGACCACAAGCGCTCGGCCGAACGCTTCCATCACGATCATAGTCTCCACGCCGCCGCCACCAAACCCGCCATCGGCTTCGGCAAAGGGAAGTCCGAGCAGACCCTGCTCAGCAAAGCGGCTCCAGATCAATCTGCTCCAGCCGCCCTTCTCCTTCGAATATTTCTTGCGCTGCTCGAAATCGTAGACATCGGTCAAGAGTCCATCGACGCTTTCCTTGAGGAGCCGCTGCTCCTCGGATAAATTGAAGTCCATATCTCAGCTTCTCCTAACGACGGATCTGGACTCTTGCCGGTCCCCATTTGCGGGGATGGAAGAAGAGCTAGAGTCCCAGCATCGCCTTCGCGATGATGTTGCGCTGGATCTCGTCGGAGCCGCCGTAGATCGAGACTTTGCGGTTGTTGAAGTAGCTCGGCGCGATCTGCGCGGTCCAGTCCATCGCTTTGTACGAAGAATCAGGATGTTCGTTGTAGGGCGCAGCGAATGGCCCGATCATCTCCATCAAGAGTTCAGTCGCAGTCTGCTGGCTTTGTGAGCCCTTAATCTTAAGCATGGAAGACGCTGGATTTGGCTTACCCTTGCAGTGCTTGCCTTCGTCGGCGACAATGCGTAGTTGCGTGAGCTCCAGTGCCTTCAGCTCGATCTCGGCGAAGGCGAGCTTCTCCCGGAACGCGGGATCCTCGATCATAGGCCGGCCGCCACTTTTGACGTCAGAAGCCACCTCCTTGATGCGCCGGATGCGCTCCTTAGAGACCCCGACCCGTGCAATGCCAGTGCGCTCGTTGCCCAGCAGGAACTTTGCGTAGTCCCAGCCCTTGTTCTCCTCGCCGATTAGGTTTTCGTAGGGCACCTCGACGTCGTCGAAGAAGACCTCGTTAACCTCATGGCCACCATCGATGGTCTGAATCGGACGCACCGTCACGCCCTTGGAATTCAAGCAGAACACGATGAAGGAGATGCCCATCTGCTTCTTGGCGCGGGGATCGGTGCGGCAGAGGCAGAAGATCATGTTGGCATGCTGCGCGAGCGTGGTCCAGGTCTTCTGGCCATTGATGATCCACTTGTCGCCCCTGCGTTCGGCCTTGGTCGTGAGCGAGGCGAGGTCCGAGCCAGCACCGGGTTCCGAAAAGCCCTGGCACCACCAATCATCCACGTTTGCGATGCGCGGTAGGTAATGTTTTTTCTGCGCCTCATTACCGAAGGTATAGATGACCGGGCCAACCATGCCGACGCCAAAGGCGAGCGGCGTCGGCGCGGGATACATCTGCAGCTCCTCCCTGAAGATGTAGTGCTGGACCGAGCTCCAGCCTGTGCCACCGTATTCCTTCGGCCAGGAACTAACGTTCCACCCCTTCTTGTTGAGGATGCGCCACCACGTAACCATTTCCTCCTTCGATACATGGCGGCCTTCTATCATCTTGTGCCGCATCTGCGGCGATACATTATCGCGCAGAAACTGCCGCACTTCCTGTCGGAAGGCTTGTTCTTCCTCGGTGAATACAAGATCCATCGGGTTCTCCTGCAACCGAATTAATTCGGGGCGCGCTAGGATGGTGAAACCCTCTCAATGCATGCCAAATCAGAAACGGCCTCGACGTAAGGTGAAACCGAACGCGAAGCGTATCGACGGGGCTGACGAGGGGCAAAGGATCCGCCTGATCCTAGCGCCCTTGCATGGCGACACCGAGCATTCCCCCTTCCTGACCGCTGCGAACCCGTTAGATGATAGTTCCCCCATGTCCGCGTTCGACTTCTCGCTGTTCAATTTGTCGCAAAATGTGATTTGTCCCACTAAGGGCGTCTTGCTCCCCATCAAGCGAGCGTCAAAGCTTGCGCAGCTATTCCTGCATTCTATCTCCGTCAGGAATGGGGCACCCTGGTTTACGGGAGCGAAGCATTGCTCATCCTGCGCTCCTAAATGCATTCAACCGCCCCTTCTCAGTGTTGCCGCCTCTCTGTAGCAACGGTCGTGCCAGCCGCGTTCGAGCGCCGTAAACCTCTGATTCGTTTTGAGAATGATTCGTACTTCGCAAACAATCACCGGCGTTTTGAACCGAACAGACATCGTACGTTGTCAGAGATCGGACAACCATCAAGGCGTGACCGTTGTTTCAATTGCCGCATGGCTGGCGGATCCAAAATTTGCTAGCCTTCATTATCTCTCAACTCTGATGCGAATGGATGTGGACTAACGTTCGCCTACCGTTCGAGCCCTGTAGTCCTGAGAACGGACGGATGAAGAAGCCTCAGGTTTGCGGAAATGCTGGCGGACGCTGAGGGTTTTCGGCACGACGGCTCCCCAGCGAGGACAGTCCAGAACGGCTTCCGACGCGCGCGGAGTCCTTGATGCGGCCATAGTCGACCTGCCAGCTCGTTCGACGAGCAGTCTGCCGCAACAGCTGGTCCTAAGCAGAGCACCGACATCATCATCCAACCCAACGGTTCTTCGATCCGCTTGCGTATCAATGCTGATCTAAGATCGGGCATGACCGTGAACGTGAGCAAGGACAGCAGAAGCATCGCTCGCCGTTTGCCCGGATCATCAGATGTGTGGCAGGATCGCGAGACTTGAGCGGCTAGCGCCTGCCAATCAGCAATGCTGCGGTCGCGCGCAGCGGCTGATGCATCACCGCCTAGCAAATCGGGCCAGGGCCTTCCGATCGATCTCGATGCCCAATCCCGACCCGTTAGGCACGGGGACGATGCCGCGAGTGTGCTCGATGGGCTCGGTGAAAATCGCCTGCCGGAGCGGGTTTTCGGTTCGGTCGAACTCCAGCAACGGCGCCACGGATATGGGCGAGGACCGCGTGTGCGGCGGCAGAACGGCGAGCAAATGCAGCGACGCGGCAATTGCAATCCCGGTGCCCCAAACATGCGGATTGTAACGGACGCCGAACGCTTCTGCCATATCGGCGATCTTCTTGCATTCGGTCAACCCGCCCGCCGCGCAAACGTCGGGCTGCGCTATATCGAGCGCGCGCGAGACGAACAGGTTGCGGAACCCGAAGCGGGTGAACTCACATTCCCCGCCTGCGATCGGGATCGAAATTGCCCCCTTTACCGCGCGGTAGCCGGCAAGATCCTCTGGCGGTACCGGCTCCTCAAACCAGCCAATATCGTGTTTCTCGATCATGCGGCCCAGATGGATCGCTGCGACGCTGTCAAAGGCGTGGTTCGCATCCACCATCAGCGACACAGTCGGCCCGACCGCCTCGCGCACGACGCTTGTCGCGACCGCATCCTCCTCCACACCGAAGCCGACCTTGAGCTTCACCGCCGAGAATCCCTCCGCGACGTAGCGCGCTGCCTCCTCGGCTAGATACCGGGTCGGGTCTTCAGCTTTGCGTCGGTGGAGGCCAGTCGCGTAGGCGACGATGTGAGTCCGCCGCGCGCCGCCGAGCAGCTGATGCACGGGAACGCCAAAGTACTTGCCCTTGACGTCCCAGAGCGCGATATCGATACCGCTCAAGCCCTCTATCACCACACCCTTCTGGCCGTGATCACGCAGGCGCGCATAGATCATTTGCCAGAGATACTCTGTGCGCAGCGGATCCTCTCCAACTAGCCATGGCGCGACGCTCTCGACCACGGCGGCCGTCATCCCCGCCGGTCCGTAGCATTCGCCCCAGCCGACGACACCCTGGTCGGTCTCGATTTCGACCAGCATCGCTGTACGTGTATGGTACCAGCCACGCGCGGAGGCAAGAGGCTCCGCCAGCGCGGCTTGAAGGATATGAGTGCGAACGTTCGTGATCTTCATCGGCTTTGCCTTGCTCCAGTTCTGTTGCTCCTCACTCGGGGTAGTCGCTTCTAAATAGGTAACGGCCGTGCTGCGGCGTTTGAACGCAATAAGCTTTTGCTTTGCGAATGTTCGCACATAGGAAACGATGCTCGGTGTATTGAAGGCCAGATCATTTTAGAACTGTCAGAAACCGGACAAAGATTTCGGCCGTTCGTGCACGAAGAGCGCCGGTACTCACCATGGTGGGCCAATGGTCGTCGGCCAGGCAGCGGCAGGGGAGCAGCGGAGCACTGCCTCTCGCTGTGCATCGCCGGACAGCAGCAAGTCCTAGTCGCCTGGCTTGCAATCCGCGTTGAGCCGCGCGGTGCTCGTGGACACAATCATCGCCGAGGTAGTTAGTCCCGGGCGCCTTGAGAGCCTCAGCCGACATTCCAGCTTCATTGATGCGCATATCCGTATTGCGCAACGACCGGTCCAACTGCCATCGCCCCTACAACGCCAAATACGAAGTCATGGCAAAAGAGCGGTCAAATGCTACTCCTGCCATGATTTTTGGGTGCGCCCTTTCAAGATGCTGTTCGCAGCCAAACCATCCCATGGAAGGCTACTTTACAGGTCATCTTTTTCGCGCTTGGTGCTATATAAAGTCGTGAAGATGTGCATGTTGGAGCGGGTCAGCGCTAAACACCTCTGCAAGATGCTCTGTAGAGTTGGTGCGCGAAAGCTCATACCCTCGAACAACCTGTAAAACGCGACCTCGTGCTTTTTGTCGAGGCTTATCATCCACAACCCATCTCGTGATTTTGTTGGGGAGCGGGTGCCTTTGTTGATCTCGTCACCGCGATCGAGACATACTTATGGAAATCAAATCAACTCCTGTCTTTCCTCTTGTAGCGGCGGCATGATCATGTACTTGCACCAATGGACGTTGCAGCGGATCAACTAGGATATTCATGTCTGTACTCCGTCCAGCTGTGACCTGCGACATAGCGTATGCTGCGATAGTATTGCTGTACGCCGTCAACAAAGATCGAGACACTACCTACTCTGGTGAGGAGCACATTCGATAGAAGGGCTATTGCTATTTCGACGCGAACGGCGGCGCATGAGCTTCAGCCGAGGTTCAACGGACCAACAATGCCCCTTGACCGACTTTATTGAACTTGACGCCGAGTACTGCTCACTGAGAACGTTCCTAACGTCGAGCTCGTTTCAATCATTTCCGTTATCTCGCGCTCGCCTTCTGCGCATACTTCCATGACGCCTTCGCGAACGGCACGGTGCGCTTGGCAGCTTCGATCGCCTTGGTATTGGTGGCTGTGCCATCTCGGATGCGGGCTGCGATGCGTTGGGTCATGCCGACTAAGCGAAAGAGATTATACGAAAAATACCAGTTCAAATCCCGCAGCTCGCTGCCCGTGTAGTCGCAATAGATTTGCGCAGCCTAGTCCATGCTACGAATATTGAGCGCCTTCAGATCGGCGTCCGCAAGCCCCGGCCTAATCCATTGCATCAACAGATAGGTAAAACCGGACATGGGATCGTCGAGCGTCGACAATTCCCAGTCGAGTACCGCGATCACGCGAGGCTGCCTTGCATGGAAGATAATGTTGTCGAGCCGATAGTTGCCATGCACGATGGAGATACGTTTCTGCTCGGTGACCGTGAGAATATGTTGCGTCTCCGAGGCGCGGTACTGCTTGGCCCAGCGATCGACTTGGTGCGCGAAATAATTGCCAGCCTTTCCGAAGTCGGCAAGGCCGATCCTATCGGGATCAAGCATGTGCAGCTCCGCGAGAGTCTCGATCTTGCTGCGGAAGATCTTAGGTCGCATCTCGGACGGCTGGCTCGGCAAGGTCGGATCCGTCCGTCCTCCATCGACATGATGTAGAGGGCCGCGCCAAATGACAGCATCGTCAGTGCAGAGCGCAAATGCATGCGCGACCGGGAAGCCCTGATGGCCGAGCGCAGAAATGACACGGAACTCGCGATCCACCGCATGCGCCGACGGCAGCAATTTCCCGAACGGCTTTCTGCGCATCACGCAGGAGCGGCCGGGGCCGTCGAGTTTGTAGGTGGGATTGGATTGGCCTCCCCTTACACTGTAAGACGGTCAAGGGGCCGGCGTAGCCCTCGACATGCCGCATCCAACGATCGAGACGGATCTCGTCGATGCGATGTCGCTCTTCGACGGGTCTCGTGCCCGAAAACTCCTCGTCCTTCCTGACGCCATCGGCCAAGGTGACGCTCCTCGAACTTCTTGAAGCGTCCCGCGTGGCCGCTTCGCATTAATCACCCCGAGCAGGTGCATACTTCCGAAGTTCAAGTCTTACAACGGGGCGGCACTGCTTTTCATCGGGCCACCCGTCAGACGCATAGTACGCGTCGAGGCTTAGTCGCGGCGGATTAAGCGCTCCTCGTGGACGCGCGGGCGCAAGCTCTGCGTCGCTTGATCGATGATTCACAGGCTGGTTTGTCTTTGGATGCCAATTCAGCAGTAGTCTCTCGTTGTCGAACCTCTTGTGCGGATCTCAAGCCGCTGGACTCGACGGAAACGTGAATGTTTGCGGCCGCGCGAACGGGCCGGAGCTGAAGCTGACTAGGATCAGACGTCATTTTTTCTCTGCGCTGACAATACGATCCGTCTCGCGTTGAAGCTGCGACCTTGCGCAAGACTCCATTTTGTTGAGCGACGAATGCCGGACGGGGGAGCGGAACGTCTCTCATTTGCCGACGGACGCCCGTGGGGTTCAGCCTGCAGATGATCTCCGCGTGATCAGTGGCATCGTTCATCTTTTGAAACGTCGCTGCCGCTAGTGCGATTGCCCGCCCGAATATGGTCCTGCGGCAAAAATCTACAATCGCTTTGTGCGCTGGCTGACGTGGGGTCTAGGAAAACCTGTTCCGAGAGCTTGCCGGCCTGGCGCGCGCTACGGACACGCAAATGATCGACGCCACGCACGTCAACGCGCATCGCTCGACAGCGAGCGGAAAAAGTGGGAGCGCAAGCAGGTTATTGGCCGCTCGCGCGGAGGGACAGCAAGAAGATCCACGCAGTCGCAGATGCTGATGGGCCGGATCGCAATCCTGCTGACGTGGGTGAGGCGCATGACTGCCGGTCGCCGAACGCTTTTGTTCACTTGGAAACCGAACGCCGTTCGCGCACCGAGCCCTCCTGAGAAACGGACGCTACCAGCGTGCCGTCACGCTTGAAGATCAAGCCGCGCGCAAGACCGCGTCCGCCTTGCGCGCTCGGCGACTCTTTGGCGTAAAGTAGCCACTCGTCGGCCCGAAACGGGCGGTGGAACCATATTGCATGATCGAGGCTCGCCGAGATCATGTGCCCGTCGAACAGAGTGCGGCCATAGCGCACCATTACCGCATCGAGCAGCGACAGATCTGAGGCATAGGCCAGCGCGCACATATGCAGCGCAGGATCATCGCGCAGCTTTGCCGCCGCCTTGATCCAGATATGAAAGCGGCCGTCGTCGATCTTCTGACCGACATAACGGCCAATCTCGACTGGACGCAATTCAATCGGCCGATCGAAGTCATAATAGTGGCGGATGAATTCCGGTATGTCAGGAAACATCGGTCGCTTGGATAGTTCCTCGACGGTGAGCCTTTCTGGCGGCGGAACATCGGGCATCTTGTTTTGGTGGTCGAAAGCGCCCTGCTCGCCCGCATGAAAGGACACCATGATGGAAGAGATCGCCTTCCCCTGCTGGATCGCGGTGACGCTCCGTGTCGAATAGCTCTTACCATCGCGCAGCCGTTGGACCTGGTAGATGATCGGAACCTTAGGGTCACCGGTCTGAATGAAATAGCCATGCAGCGAATGCGGCAGCCTGTCTTCGACCGTGCGACATGCCGCGACCATCGCTTGCCCTATCACCTGGCCGCCGAACACCCGTTGCGAGCGAGTGTTCGGATGTTTGCCGCGAAACAGGTTCACATCGATCGGTTCAAGGTCGAAGATGGCGAGCAGGTCGATCGAGGTTTTTGACATTGACGCGCTTTCGTTTTTCTTCGGCATCATTCCCCGGCATGGCGGCCCAGCGATGAAGCCGAGCTCTCGAGATCGGGCATTCTTTCGCGCCACCCGGGGATTCTTGTTTTTCGTCCATCTCTTTCCCAGCTAAGGACCCCCGCCAACTGCGACTATGCTGAGTCTATTGACATTGATTTGAGCAGATCGAGAAGTCCTAGTTGAACTCCTGCGGCCGGGACTACCGCGTCCACCATTTCCAATGATGCTTCACTCCCCCACCAGCAATTACCGTGCCACGCCGCTATAGTTGAAGAGATGCGAAATCGATGTGCTCATCCCGCGCCGGCAACAACACTTGCGCTTACTGTCGGACTGCCAACGTAGACTTCAATCGGACACGGCCCAAACACGACAACGCACATGAAAGAGACATGAACGCATCTCGTGCCGGAGGATCAACGGCACTGGGATCTTCGAAACTATCATCACGTCTATACGGACGTGAAGGCTCAGCGTCGCTCGCGCACCGAGCCTTCCTGGGCGACAGACGCGACCAGCGTGCCGTCAGGCTTGAAGAATAAGCCGCGCACGAGACCGCGTCCGCCTTGCGCGCTGGGCGACTCTTTGGCGTAAAGTAGCCACTCGTCGGCCCGAAACGGGCGGTGGAACCACATTGCGTGGTCGAGACTTGCAATCATCATCCGCTTGTCGAACAGTGGGCGTTCGTAGCGCGCCGTCACCGCATCGAGCAGCGAGTAATCGGAGGCATAGGCCAGCGCGCACATATGCAGCGCTGGATCGTCGCGCAACGTCGCTGCGGACTTGATCCAGACATGAACGCGACCGTCATCAATTTTCTGACCGACATAACGGCCAATCTCGACAGGGCGCAACTCTATCGCGTAATAGCGGCGGATGAATTCCGTCGTTTCGCAATACATCGGCTGCTTAGGCAATTTCCCCGCCATGAGCTTTTCCGGCAGCGGCACTCGGGGCATCTTGTCCTGGTGGTCAAAGGCGCTCTCCTCCCCGGCATGGAACGACACCACGATGGAGAAGATTGCGTTGCCATGCTGGATTGCGGTGACGCGGCGCGTCGAATAGCTCTTGCCCTCACGCAGCCGTTCGACCTGGTAAATGATTGGCACCTGGGGGTCGCCGGGCCGGATGAAATAGCCGTGCAGCGAGTTCGGTAGCCAACCCTCGACCGTACGGCATGCCCCAATCATCGCCTGCCCGATCACCTGCCCGCCAAACACCCGTTGCGCGTTAGTGTTCGGACTCTTGCCACGAAATAGGTTCGTTTCGATCGGTTCCACGTCGAAGATAGCGAGCAGGTCGATAAGGCTTTCTGACATTGATGTGCTTTCGGTTTCTTCGGCGTCATTCCCGGGCATGGCACACAGCCGTGAACCTAAAACTTTCGAGAGTCGGGGCATTCTTTCGAACCGTACGATGCAAGCGCAAATTTTGCGGAACGGCACGCGACAGTGCTGCTGTCTATGGCATTGACTTGGATAAATCGAAACCTTCTCATGAACTCCGGACTGTCGGCATTTCGCAACGATGCTTTACGGTCGCTGCAGCAATCGGCGTGCCATAAAACGCTGTTCATGCTAGAGGAGATGTAAATTGATCTACTTCGTGCCGCGCCGACGAAATACTTTCACCCTAGCGTCGCGCTCCGAACATAGAGATTTGAAACCGGACACGGCTGAGCAGACGCGAAGGACACCTCTCGTGCCGAACGTTTGGCGATGACGGTCCTTCAAAATTATCTCACAGGTGACGCTTCGTATTAGATTCGACGGTTCGCTTGAACTTTCGCAAATAGAACAAAGAAATGCGTCCGCGCTGTCATACGCAAAAATAAGCCGACGGCGGCCTTTAATCTCGTGAGCGCCTTCTGCCCCTGCCTCTCCAAGGCAGTCCGGAAAGGAGCTTCTAGGTCGATCGTTGCAATGGATCGCCTCCCATCCGGCTCCTCCGCTGGGCGAGCTGCTGCCCATCTGACGAGCGCTACGATCTACTCATCCTCCGCGCCAAAGGTGCGCGCCAGCCGCCCGGTTTGCATCTGGCAACGGCTGCGCAGCGCGGCCAGCAAGGTCAGTGTTGCGACAACACGCTAGGCGCAAGCTCCATTCCTCAATGGTCGGCGCGGCTCTTCGTCCTTGCGACGCTCACACCGTTACCCCCGGTCTGAAGCAGTACTGACGTACACGCGCAGCATGCGCGCCGTAAGATATGAGTGTTAGATAGTCGCTCACATCTCCGTTTCCGCGGCCTGGTGGGCCTCCAAGCGCGGCCGGGTCGTTCAGGCGGATCACCAGGCCGCGGCAGCAGAGGGAACCGCTCTTTTCAGATTTTGCGCCTTCGGCGTCTTGGCGGGATCGTGATTGGGGCAAAGCAGCGCTGGCGCACCAAGCGACGCCTCGCCATACCGGCAGGGTCGATTCCCGGGCGTCTTAAGGCCGCACGGGTGCCTCGCCAATTCCGTTGTCATCTTCACCTAGACAGCTCAGCCCAGCAGCGTCTGCCCATTTCTGGCGACGGTAACTTGGCGCTCCCGAACATGAGCTTCGAACGAAATCGAATCGCCGTCCTTCCAGAGATTGACCGTAATGATCTCACCCGGAAACACCGGGGCGGAAAAGCGGGCGCGATGACGATGGAAAGCAGAGGGATCGTAGTCAGCATACGTCTGCAACACGGCTCTGCAGGTCAGTCCATAGGTGCACATGCCGTGGAGAATGGGCTTGGGAAAACCGGCCTTACGCGCGAATTCCGGATCGCTGTGCAAAGGATTTCGATCACCCGATAGACGATAGAGCAGTGCTTGGTCGGGCCGGATCGGGATATCGACTGATCTGTCCGGCGCTCGGCGAGGTACTTGGTGCGGCTCGGGCATTCCCTCCGATGGTCCTCCAAAGCCACCATCGCCCCTGGCAACGGTCGAAGAAGCGATCGTGACGATCTTGTCACCCTCCCAATCTTTGACGACGACTTCGTTCTGAATGATCGCACCTTTCTCCTCGCCCTTGTCGAACACGCCGCGCACGCGAGCATCCGCCGTAACGTTGGCCGCGACAGGTATCGGCTTGTGAAATGTGATGTCGCGTTCGCCGTCAAGGACCATGACGCGGTTGAGGTCGATGAATCCGGGTCGAGCCCCCCAGACGCAGACCGAAGCAAAAGTCGGAACCACCTTTAGCGGCTTGGGTGTTGCAAAAGCCTCGTTGACAAACTGCAGCTCCCTTTCGTTCAGAGGATCGGAGCCCATGCCGATGCCAAGCGCATAAAGCATCACCTCGCGATCGCTCCACGAATAGGGAGCGGCTTCGGTTTTGAGATCGAGTATGGCGGGGTAGTCGATCGGCATCGGGCCGCTTCCTTGTGTCGTCGTTACCGTTGGCGTCAGGTCAGCTTATAGAGCGGCAGTGGAGGTTCACGTAGATCAAACTTGTGTACAGCAGTGAGCGCGGGCCGTTCATGGCCAAGGCCCAAGGTTTGCGCGAGGTTCCGATGCCGCAACGCAAGCGAGAAGCGGCGGCTCTGCTCGCACAGTTGGTATCGCGACCTCGCCCCTTCTCAACACGCGCGCATAAGTGCGACTTATGCCCTCGGGCATCGCAAGATCGGGGTCGGCTGACAGTACTTTTTGCCTGCGGTGATGGCGATACCTATGACGGCGGGAGTTGAACCGGACCCAATTCGAGGCTTGGCTGCTCGCTGGCTCTCCACGGCATAGGTATCGACATAGTCGCGCGAAGAGTTGGCTCCGCCGCCGATCATGATGCTCATGCTGGCCGCTCATGATCTGGACTTCGGCGAAATCCACCGCGTCGAGGCCGAAGGCGCAGAAGAGGCTGATCTGCACGTCAGGCATGGCTTCATCTAGTCCCACTTTCAGCGCTACGAGGCAGGCGACATTCACTGCTCGTTTGCGGGCTATGCGTTGGCTCGGCTATCCGCTTCGTATCGGCTGCCTTACCTTCATCTCTGGTGCGCCAGATGGCTTGGAGGACTTTCGGCAAAACGCCATCGAGTCTCATCGGATGTCCGACAAGAAGCGATGTGGCTGTCGCGATCAAGGACGAAAGAGGTGGAGATCCCGGGAGCAGAACTGGATTCCATCCAAAGCTTGTTCATTTTGCCCGTGAAGTCGAACGCAATAGAATAGTTCATCTTCGAGACCTTCAAACTTGGTTCGTGCCTTATCCGATTGCAGCTCGCTCGTTAGCAGCGTTTCCGACGACGTCGAGGTCGTCGTCTTTGTATGCTTGTTGCAGCTGGACGAGACGGAGCATCGCCGCAGCACATGGTCCGGACAACGTTGCCCATTCCACGTTATACACTCTCCCCGGCTGGAAATTCGTCACGGGCTGGCCTCTTAGCCAACTCTCCGCTTTAAAGGAAGGAGCCAGCGATTCCATGCGCAGCACCATGTTGCACTCCGAAGCTATTGCCAAAGCTGCGCGGTTTTTTGCGTGAGCTTTTTTGTTCAGGACAGGCGACACACAGGTTGAAGAGAAGAGCATCTCGTCTTCCTTGCGAGACTTGGCGCCCCAACCGAGTGTTGCTGAATCTCAATAGCAACGGCCATGCCAGCGTCTCACCGCTCGCTAAGCGTCTGATCACGCATTCGAAACCCCGACAACATCCAAGTCCCCCCAGTGTTCTGAACCTGACGGGGCCTTGTGCCTGTCAGAAATTGGACAAGAACCGAGCGCTTGGCGCCCCAGGACGCAGCTTAAAGGCTCAGCGAAAAGGATTTACACCTTCAATATCCTGCCGCTCTCCCGGCGCCCTTTTTCAATCCGTGCAAGGCCACTTTGAGCCTAGCTGCCGACATTCAAAACTCGCAGACTTGGCCTTCGTGCGGCCGATATATACTGACGTTTCGTACCTGGCGGCACCAAGCCGGCGACTGCGCGAATCGCACCGCCCGCGGATCGCACCCATGGACCTGAAAGCTGTAGAAGGCTTCTCTCCAGTTTGGAGTTTATAATGGAGTTGATTCTCCCTCAACCTGTTAGCATGCGCATGCAGCTGATGGATCTTGATTGACAAATCGGACAACCTGCTCGCGGCCGGGAACGTCGTTACCCGATTGAGGCAAACCGAGCGTAGCGTAGACGCGGCAAACGGAGGCGAATGACCAACGCGGATAATCGCAGACACAGTCCACGGGAAGTTGCACCCACTCTGCGCGCCTCTCAAGTAAATCACCTGAGCGGACAAACATGTTGCTGGGCAGCCAAAGCACATGGACCCAAACGGAGGCACGGAACGGGATAAAGTTATTGGACAAAGTCCGCTCGCCCCCGTAGGTTCTTGTGATAATCGAGCCGGATCAGTGTGACAACTCCACGAGCAGTTCGTTGAACAGGCTCGCCGAACAGGTCGCGTGGATCAGAGGGCGGACGGCAATAGCCTGCAGCTTCTGCACGGCTCCGTGACGCGGCGAGGATCCTTTGCCCGTTTATCCGAGAGGATGATGATCCGTCTGGTTGAGACGAATGTTCATGTTAGGCGAGCGACCACTGTCGCGCAGGCGTTTGCGTGGAAGCGCGAACAACGTCGCTCGGAACACCCATCCGGATAATCCCGCGGGGCACGCAGCCTGCCAACTCATAATCGTATTCAAGTTTGACGCACCATACAGGCGTGACCCGAAGGCGTCCGATTGTCAGGTTTCGATGCTTCGCATGGGTCCGGAGTGATCGGCTAGCTCGTCGCCGAGACCCTACCGCTGGCTTGCCGTTCGAACAGCCATCGATAGATGCCGCCGGCCCGAGTCAGGGAGCCGTGGGTGCCCTGCTCGACGATCTCACCGCGATCGAACACCAGAATGCGATCGAGGTTGCGCACCGCCGACAGCCGATGCGCGATCACGATCGAAGTGCGTCCCTTCATCAACCGCTCCATCGCCTGCTGGATGAGCCCCTCCGATTCCGAATCGAGGCTCGAGGTCGCCTCGTCCAGAACCAACACCGGCGCGTCCGCGAGGAACGCCCGCGCCAGCGCGACCCGCTGCCGCTCACCGCCCGACAGCTTTACGCCGCGCTCGCCGACCAGCGTGCCATAACCCTTCGACAGCCGCAGGATGAAGTCATGCGCATTGGCGAGCCGCGCTGCCTGCTCGATCGCCGCCATGTTCGCGCCGGGCCGGCCGTAGGCGATGTTCTCAGCCAGGGAGCGGTGGAACAGGATCGGCTCCTGCTGCACGATCGCGATCTGGCTGCGCAGCGATTGTTGTGTCGCTTTGGCAATATCTTGACCGTCGATCAGGATCCTGCCGCCGGAGAGGTCATAGAGCCGCTGCACCAACTTGACAAACGTGGTCTTGCCCGAGCCGGAACGGCCGACAAGCCCAACGCGTTCGCCGGCACGGATGTCGATAGACAAGCCGTCGTAAAACGGCGAGCGGTCCGCTCCGTAGTGAAAGGTCACGTCCTCGAATGTAATCCTTCCGCCCTGGATATCGATCGGTTTGGCGCCGGGTGCATCGATGATGCCGATCGGCTCGCCACTAATTGTAACAAGTTCCACCATGTCGTTCACCGAACGCTGCAGATTGTTGATGTGCATGCCGACCTCACGCAAGTAGGCGTGAATGAGGTAATAGCTCGTCAGCACATAGGTGACGTCGCCCGGGGAGGCGTGCCCCGCTATCCACAGCAGGATAGCGCCGCCAATTACCGAACCACGAAAGCACAAGAGCATCACGTGCTGCAACACATTGGTGGCGTTGCCACGCAGCCACGTGCGCGATACCCGTGCCTGCCACCGGTTTATGACACCGTTGAGCCGCGCATCCTCCCGCGCCTCCGCGCCAAATGATTTCACCACGGCGTTGCAGGTGAGCGCGTCCGCCAGCGTGCCCCCGACCTTGGTATCCCAGGCATTGGCTATTCGTGCAGTCGGCGCGATGTAGCCGATCGTCATCGCTATCGTGATCGCGACATAGATTACAGTGCCGACAGCGATCACGCCGCCGAGCGCGGGCCAGTGCAGGCCGAGCAGGATCATCGATCCCACGAGCACGGCGAGCGATGGCGAAAATGCCATCAGAATGATGCTATTGAGCAGGTCGAGCGCCCACATGCCGCGCGTGATCTTGCGCACGGTCGAGCCGGCGAAGGAATTGGCGTGCCAATCGGTCGAGAAGCGCTGCACCCGCAAGAAGGCTTCGCGCACCACATCGGAGATCGTCTTAAGCGTGAATGGCACAATCGCCTGCAGGCCAGCAAACCGCAGGATGAGTGAGACGAAACCCAGCCCGACGATGCCGCCGAACGCAAGGAGCGCCGCATGCCGTGCGGCCAAATCGGACGGACCCGACGTTAATGCATCGACCAGACGGCCCGAATAGACTGGCATGAACAGGTCGGCGACCGATGCACCTAAGAAGCCGACGAAGACGATCGTGAGGCGGACAGGCTGCTTCAGCCAGTGCTGGAACACGAAAGGGATCACCTCGCGGATCGCGGCGCGTCGTTTGTCGTCGGAAACAATCATGGCGCAATCCGGCCGCACTCACAGCGCGAGCCGACTCCATCTGAATTGACGCGCGGTGGCGCCAGGAACGACAGGGGAGTCATCGGAAAACAGTAGGTTCTTGGGTGCTTTGGGCGAGCGGGACGTCGGTCCGGATCAACGCCGGCGGTCAACGGCACGGCCGAAAACCCAGCAAGAACAGCGGGCGTAGGCGCGCGATCGTTGAACAAGACTTGATCACGAAAAGCCTCGCCCGTTGGAGTGACGAGGCGCAGCCTACGGATGTATCGGGTGCAATCTGCAAGATGGCAAGCCCGTGAGCGCATCCATCTCAATGCGCGTCGTCGAATGACGCCGCCACGGTGGCGGGCTCGTTTGTAGCCGATCTGGCCATCTTGCAAGAACACAGGGGTATCGGTGACGTTGCGGTAGATTGATGGACCGTAGTCACTGAAGGATTTCTGGCCGCAGTCGCCGCCGACGAGCACGCCAATAGATCCTCTGGTCCAGCTCCACAGTCCTGGCAGGATCTTCACCGCAGGCTCTAGATCCGCTGAACTGGCAGTACCGCTTGCAACGAGCGTAACCGTTGTGTCGTCACGCCAAAAACGCATTTCAGTTCGCATCATAAACTTTCACAAGGTGCATATTCCCGACTTGCACACACGTCCATCGATGGAACAAGTGTGACATCCCTGCTCTAGGCGTCAGCTCACATAACCGACGCGCTGAAATGGCCTGACGCTGTTACGCCGTTTTCGACGCCCTTTTCTTGCGGCCGCAGGATTTGGGGCCGCGCAAGCCATTCGCCTTGCTCTGGTTTTGTGCACAACGTCGCGTTCGCAAACAGTTTGTTGTCGTCGACACAAGCCGCGCGCTTCCTTTCAGATAGAAGGCGGTGTGCACGCACCAGCTAATTCCGGCGGCGACAGATTTGCTCGGCCTAGCCATTGCCCCGTCTCTTGCCCCAGCACCATGCAACAGTGCGGCCGCACTTCTTTATCGGTATGTCTCCGTTGCAGCACGAATGTCCTCACGACTCGAACACCGGGAAAACAGAGCATCGGTCGTCTGGCTCCTCTCGCTGCCTTTGAGTAGCAATAACCATGCCAGCACCTTGCAACGTGTTAAGCTATTGTTTGGGATTGGAGAAGCCGTAGGCGACGGCTGGTTGCTTTGAGCGCAACCGCCATCACACCGACGTCAGAAACCGAACAGGATGGGCGGTCGTTTGCGCCCGAAAGAACGCCTTGCGGCGTTTGTCAGCACGGCTGAGCTGATCCTAGTGGCAGACCCAATCAACTTTGAAATTTCGCTCTGGCTCAATGCATGGCCAGAGCATCAAGCGCAGCTACGTTGGGATTACGCGTATTTCTCTTATCAAAGCAAGGCGCGCGTCCGATTCCACGAGTGGCACGTCGATTGCTACTGCGATAGAACCCGCAGCCCGAGAGCAGCGGGATTCTTCCGGCGTTGTCGATGGAGATTGCTAGATCGGTGCAATGAATGCGCGGAGAAGATTTGTGGTTCTCGACGAGCATCAATAAAGTTGCTGAGAACCTCGCCCGGCAGGCCAACGAGAACGCTGCAGCGTTCTAACAGGGGACCATGCCATCATGACTAGCTCGAGTGAGGGACATGACCGACAGCTTCATCGACCGACTGTGCAAGGCGCTCCGCAAGGGTTCGGTGCTGACTGGCACGGACATTGACCCTCGCTGTTACCATGATTTGGCGGGTAAACCGGTCGCGCAGCCGCGAGCAGTCGTCCGTCCAAAGACGACGGAAGATGTCTCGGCCTTGCTTCGACTCTGTCACCGCGAAAAAGTGCCAGTAACGACGCAGGGCGGTATGACCGGGTTGGTGCGCGGCGCTCTGCCGAACCCGAATGAAATTGTGCTGTCGATGGAACTTATGAATGCGGTCGAGGAGGTGGACACCTCGTCAGGCGCAGCCGTGGCGCAGGCCGGCGCGCCGCTGCAAAAGATACAGGAACGAATCGGGCGGGAAGGCTACATGTTCCCACTCGATCTCGGCGCGCGCGGTAGCTGTACTATTGGCGGCAACATCTCGACTAATGCCGGCGGCAATCGCGTGATTCGGTACGGCATGACGCGCGACTTGATCCTCGGCCTCGAAGTCGTTACCGCCGATGGCACGGTGCTGCAGGGCTTGCGCAAATACATCAAGAACAATACTGGCATCGACCTTAAGCAACTCTTCATCGGCAGCGAGGGGATTCTCGGCGTGGTGACGCGAGCGGCCTTACGCATCTTCCCCGCCCCTACGGAGCGGCAAGTTGCGCTTTGCGCCCTGCCCTCCTTTGCACGAGTCATCTCGATCTTGGGGATGGCACGAAAACATCTGGGCGGAGAACTGACCGCATTTGAGGTGATGTGGAACGAGTACTACCGCCTCGCGCTCGAGCGCGTGAACGGCGTGGTTCGGCCGCTGCCGGTCGATTATCCCTTTTATGTCTTGATCGAGGCCTCTGGTGACGATGCCCATCGCATCCATGCCGATTTCGAAAAGCTGCTCGATACGGCAATGCGCGCGAACATAATCCTTGACGCGACGCTCTCGATGTCGCATGCATCTGCAGCAGCGATATGGCGTATCCGAGATTGCAGCTTGGAACTTGCCCGGACGTTTCCTTATGCTGCACGTATCGCCCTCGACGTCAGCATCGCCATCAACCGGATGGATCAGTACGTGAAGACAATTGTCGCGCGTGTTAAGGAGATCGACGCCGGCGCGTTCGCGATGGTTTTCGGGCACGCTGGCGATGGTAACCTGCATATTGAGCTACATCACGAGCACACGCCCGATAGGCGGCAGGAATTAGAGGGGCTTGCTTATCAGATCACGAGTGAATTTGGCGGATCGATCTCAGCGGAACACGGCATCGGCATAGTTAAGCGGCCATATCTGAAGATGAGTAGGACATCGGAGGAAATCGAAACGATGCGTACGCTCAAGCGAGCGCTCGATCCGAACAATATCCTGAACCGGGGACGAATTTTCACGATGTGAGAGGAGGATGCGAGGGCGGCGCGGGCACCTCGGTCGGAACGGTCGAACGTGCGTGAGGTCGTTCGGGAAGTGGAGGCCCAACACCTTGTCATCGCCATGCCCCTCGCGGTGTAAGGGTTTGCTCCGTTCGATAACCATAAGGAGATAGCCGAGATGCGCCGAACTGGTCGCGCTACCAATGCGGCATCTCTCACCATTTGGCGCGGATAGAGCTCGCCCTGATTGAAGGAGACAATACGTAAACTTTCAGGATTTGAGACTGCTAACGGTGCCTTCCGCCCTCGTGGCACCTTGCGCGATGTCGCGTCTGCTCCTTGCAAATTCCAGTTGTTGTTCGCGATGGCGTGCAGTAGCGGCTGGCGAGCACGCCCAATCATCGGCTGATCCTGCAAGAAATGCGATCGCGCAACGTCGATCAGGCTCGTAACCCGCTCGCGCGGCACATTCAACCGATTGAGCGGCTTGCCCTTCCAACCTCCTGACGGGAATGAGACTGGCGAATTCCCACAGGGCCATCTTAGAGCGTGGAACCACGGTCGTGGTCGAGTAGCTCGGCCATTTGGCTTTGCCCTCACAGATCCGGGCAGGCGGCTTTCCCGCACCCGGCTCTTTTCCAAGGGTGACCCGCGTCATATCCGCGCCTGTGCCCAAGTGCGAGTGATTCGTGGAACGGGCAGACGGAAGCGTGCTCGTTAGGGTCTCGAACTCGGACCAACCCATGCGCCGACTTTTCTGGCTGCTCCGTTTCAGATAGCGCATCCAGGTCCGACGCACTTCGCGGTAGAAGCCGTTGAGCGCTGGATAATTGTGCGGCCTGCCGTAGTAGCCGTAGTGTCCACGCAGCACAGAGGCGAACCACTCGTGCTGCGTGGCCAGTGACTCGTGCATGAACCGCCAGGCGTCCTGGCGCAACGCCGTCAGCTTGCGCGTCAGGCGTTTCCCTTCCGTCTTGTGCTTCACGATAAACCGGCCGTCCCGGGTCCGCCCGCAGTAGTGGGTGAAGCCGAGAAAGGCAAAGATCTCGGGTCGCCGCTGGCCGCGCCGCTGACGCGAGAGGGCCGCGAACCGACCGAACTCGATGAGCCGCGTCTTACCCTCATGAAGCATCAGGCCAAAGCTGGCCAGCCGCACCTTGGGGCCAAGAGCATCTCCTGCGCATCCGCCTTGCTCTCGAAGCCCATGACGAAGTCGTCGGCATAGCGCACGGTCACAACGCGACCGCGTGCGTGCCGACTGCGCCACGGTGGGCCAGAGATCGAGGATGTAGTGCAGAAAGATGTTTCGCCGCTCTCAAGAACGCCGGTCCGCAGCCACAGCTCTATGAGCCGCAAGATGCGAGGATCGGCGATCCTGTGCGCCACCATCCGCAACAACCACTCGTGGTCGACCGAGTCGAAGGAAGCGGCCACACACTGCCCATCGCCATGATATGCCGGCTTCGGTGACGATCACGCGCAAGCGTCACGCATTCGAAGGTCGGGCGTTGGCCGTGCTCGGCACCATTAGGCGGCGCGGCATCCACTATCTCCTCACAGTTCTGCCGGATGGCACTCGGTCGTTGATTCCGGCGAGCTGGACAGATTGGAAGGTGGAGCCGCTTGGAGGCACGCCGCCAATCGACGCCGATGACGCTGTCCACGATCTCGGTAGGCTCGGTGATTTGCTCCACTTGCGCAAGCTCGTCGACGCTCTTTGCATCCGGGGTGCCGAGTCGGCGCCGTCCAAGGAGAGCCGCCATGCAATTGAACCTGGACTTTTTCGATCAGCCGGATGTTCCACCAAGCGCGCCAGTGACGTGGGAGCAAATCGACGAAGCCGCCCGCATCGCGGCAATCGAGCTTCTGGCGCGCCTCATCTCGCGCCTGCTTCAGAACAGCCCATCGACGGAGGCAAGCGATGAATGAGCGCGTCAAGATTACGCCAAGTCATTGCGGTCGTCTACCTGCGCCAATCCAGCGCCGCACAGGTCGAGCACAACCGCGCATCGACAGAGCGGCAATATGCGCTTGTCGGCAAAGCCCGCGACCTCGGCTGGCCCGATGACCGCATCGTCGTTATCGACGAGGATCTTGGTCTCTACGGACACGACTAGACATAAGCGTCCGAAATAAGTTTATAACAGCCACATGCCGTTTGCTCGAGGCCCTTGCGTCCATCGATCTGCAAAACGCCCCGCATCTTGCGAACCAACCCTTGTTTTTCAAATTGGGTCAACGTCTCCGTTACCCCAGCGCGGCGCAATCCCAAGACAGACGAAAGGTAGTCATGGGTGACTGGAAGCACATGAGCGCCAAGAGCATCACTGGCCAAACAAAGCCAGCTCGCGAGCCGCTTTTCGCGATCGTGCCGAACCCCGCATAATCCTGTCTGAGCGCAGTGCAAGGCCAGCGCTTGAAGGTACTGAAAAAGCTGTTTTCGGATTTCAGGACGCTCGGTCATCACCCGACACAAATCTTCGACACGGATCCTGTGCGCGTTTCCAGGAAAGAGCACAACAGATTGATGAGTCGAAAGATGCTCTCCCACAAAGAGCGAAGCACCGACCGCGCCCCGATGTCCTATCACCGCCGTCTCAAGGATGCTGCCCGCCGCGACAATCCTTAGCGAGACGAGGCCCGATTCGATAAAATAAACATGACCAGGATGCCTTTTCGGCTGTTGCAGCACCATGCGTTCTTTCAGGACGATCGGCTCAAGGAACTCCCCTATTGCCGCGAGGTCTTGACGAGAAATACTCGTTAGAATCACGTTTTTGACAAAGGACCACGTATTAGGACGCACCGCACCAGGCCGGTCGAAGCATTTGGTGTGTGCCGGACATCCGTTTGAGAGCTGTGTCTCCAGAGCTATCAAGCGCGCGGATGGTCGGTCATGGTCTGATCCGTCTCCTGGCATGCGGATTCTCTTTCGGGTCGACCCCGCTGACTGTCGCGAAATATGGATCACCGACTGTAACGACGTTTCAATCTTGATTGATGCAATGAGCCTCGTTTCGGCGCTCAAATCCCGCTTGCGAGCGCCTCTTTTGACGGATTCCGACTGGCCGAGCCGGCGGGCGCATGTACCGACCCTCGCTTGGAGTGTCAGCGCCACCAACTTGGCTTTGCTGTCAAACGGCAACACGATTTGCGCCTTCCGCTGCTTGATATGCATGGTTACTGTGGGCAGGGTGCGATGGCTTTGCGCCTGCCTTGGCGAACCTGAGGTCCTTGAGTTCTTCAGAAAAAAGGCGCCGGGCTTGCCGAAAGTCGCGTTTTCATGGTCCCGCCTAGAGCGCCCCACCCGGCGTGGGTCAAGAGCCCCCGGTGCTCCAAACTCCATCGCCCTACGAAGGCGATTTCGGTAGGCGTGGATATCTGAAGCGGCGGATGGATGCAGACGCCAGCGCGGCCATTATCCAGAATCACGAGACCTCGGGACTTCTCGGAGCAAGAGCCGGGAGCGTCTTGCGAACGAAGGATGAGAACCAACCCGCAAACGGTCAAACTCTCGTCTGGGAAGCGCCCTCCGAATTTAGCTTATCTTGGATCCCCATCCGCGATATGACCTGCGTCCCTCGGAGGTCGGTTCCTAAGAAAGGCAAGAGAAAACCTTTTTAGTGAGAGGAAATACACATCAGCTTTCCAGAACTCATAGACAGACACATCGAGACGGCCCGATGCTGCTCGATCATCAAATAAGAACTTTCCAGCCGCAAATTCGTCATGCGGAGCGACTTTGGATCGGTTGGCGTACTCTATGGGAGTTACGCAACCGAAGCGCGCCTTCCAGTTAGCGCATCGGCAGCATCCCTGATGCCGCCGTAGATTTCATCAAGGTCTGCCGATGTGACGCAATATGGCGGCATCACGTAGATCGTATTGCCGAGCGGCCGCAGCAGTAGATTTCGGTCCTTAAAGAACGCCTGAAGCTTCGGACCGATGCTCGCGAGATAGCCCGCTTTCCTTGCTTTCAGATCGAGTGCCGTAATCGTGCCTGTGCGACGGACGTTTTCGAACCGTGGGTCGGCGCGGAATGGCCCAATTGCCTGCTCTTGCATGGTGGCGACTGACGCCACATGCTGGCGACATTCCTGATCTTGCCAGAGATCCAGGTTGGCCTTTGCGGCGGCGCAGGCCACTGGGTTTGCAGTATATGAACTCGAATGAAAGAACGTACGCGTACGGTCTTTGGAATAATGCGCATCGAAAATATCCGCGCGGCAGAGCGTCACCGCGAGCGGAAGCACTCCTCCTGTGAGGCCTTTTGAATAGCAGACGATATCGGGCGTGACATTGGCCTGCTCGCAAGCGAATAGTGTTCCGGTGCGGCCCCAGCCCGTCATGACCTCGTCGGCAATAAATAGGACATCCGAGGCCTCGCAAATTCTCTTCATCTCTCTTAGCATCCAGGCCGGGTACATCAGCATCCCGCCCGCGCCCAATATTAGAGGCTCCACAATAAAGGCGGCGGGCATTTCGTTTCGGCAAACAGACTCGAGCGCATCGAGCGTTGCCTGTTCATGGCCTCTCGCGGGAAACGGGATGGCAGTAACATCGAATAGCAGAGGCCCGTACGCTGCGTTGAACACCCCTCTAGCACCTACCGACATCGCCCCGACCGTATCGCCGTGATAAGAATGTTGCATCACGACAATTCGTATTCGCTGTTTGCCGATATTGTGCCAATAGCCGAGTGCCATTTTTAAGGCGACTTCCACACTGGCTGAGCCACTGTCGGAGAAGAAGACATAGTCAAGGCCGCGGGGAGCGAGTTTCAAAAGTTGTGCAGCAACTTGCTCAGCCGGTTCGTGGGTATGGCCGGCAAAGATAATCTGGTTGAGCTTTTCTGCCTGTTTCTGAATCGCGCTTACGATGTGTGGATGGCAATGTCCATGCGTCACGACCCACCAGGACGAGATTGCATCGATGATACGGCGACCATCGGCTGTGTGGAGATAAGCACCATCACCACGCACTACCTTTGTCATCTCGTCTTGAAGCGCGTGTTGCGTGAACGGATGCCAGATTGGCGACTTCTTCTTTGGCATCATGGGTTGAAATCGTCAGCTCGGAATGAGGCTTTGAACGCGGCCTGCAGCGCGTCTGCCGTGAGAGGGGAAAGCCAGGGCAATCGCCCCAACCGACGCACCCGCCCGATCTCGCAAATTGCGCTCTCATTCTCCGAATTTCTTCCGCCAATGAAGGCAATCCCAAGAATGTCGATCTGGCGCTTTCGCAGAGCCTCTATCGAAAGCAGCGAGTGATTGATCGTACCCAGCGCTGTGCTCGCGCAAAGCACGACTGGAAGCTGCCACCGCTCGAAGATGTCAGCATAAAGTGTGGCGCCCCTTAGCGGCACCATTATCCCCCCGGCGCCCTCGATCACCAGCGGTCGCTCCCCGGTGTCCGGAATATCGAGCGCATCCACGTCGATACGGACTCCGTCAATTTCGGCGGAATGATGCGGCGAAGCGGGCGTTCGAAGGCGGTAGCGCTCCGGCACGATGCGATCGGGTGAAAGACTGCCCAGCCTTGCGACGACTTGGGTGTCGGTCTCTCCGTCGAGACCCGCCTGAATCGGCTTCCAATAGTTCGCGCCGAGGAGATCGGCGAGCCCCGCAGAAAACACCGTTTTTCCGATCCCGGTATCCGTACCGGTCACTACGATCCGCTGACTCATCGAGACCAGCCCCTCGTCTCCTCAATGAGCGCATCGAGCATTGCACGCACGTCATCCTCCCCAACGTTGAGTGTCAGTGAAATCCGCAAACGGGCCGTGCCCGCCGGCACGGTGGGCGGCCGAATTCCGCGAATATCGAAGCCGCGAGCCTGCAGTGCAGAGGCGAGCCGCATCGCACGCGAATCGTCGCCAACGATATAAGGCACGATCTGCGACTCCGAAGGACTTCGCCCAGCGCGTTTACTGATCTGCTGATGCGTGAACGCGACCAGCTTGGCCAGACGCTGCTGCCGCTCGGGATCCTCCTGCAGGACTAAGATTGCCTCGCGCACGGCGACGGCCATCAACGGCGAGGGCGCGGTGGCAAAGATGAACGGACGGCAGCGATTGACCATGAAGTCGCGCAGCACACCGGAAGCAGTGACAAGCGCGCCGGCAGCACCCAGCGCCTTGCCGCAGGTATGAACGACCAAGAGATTTTCGCGCCCCTCATAGGGTGCGGTGAGCCCGCGTCCCTGCTCGCCGTAGACGCCCGTAGCATGGGCCTCGTCGACAATCAGGAACGCTTCGTACCGCTCCGCGATCGCGACCAGCTCCTGCAGCGGTGCGAAGTCGCCATCCATGCTGTAGAGACTTTCGACCACAATCCAGGCGCGGCCTATTCCGCCCTTGGCCCGCCAGTCACGAATTGTGTTTTCGACCGATTGGGGGTCGTTATGGGGGCTTATCCGAAACTCCGCCCGGCCAGCCCGCGCGCCTTCATGAATACTCGCGTGCACCAGGGAATCGAGGACAAGTAAATCGCCCCGCTGCGGCAGCGTTGTCAGGAGAGCAAAATTTGCGACATAGCCGCCGCCGAAGAAAAGCGCCGTCTCCGCCCCAAAGAACCTGGCAGCTTCGGCTTCGAGACGTTCGTGCTCCTCGCAATTGCCGCGCAAAAGCCGCGACCCGCCGGCACCTATCGATGTGCCTTTCTCAAGCGCGGCGGAGACAGCCTTTTTCATACGCGGCGCACTCGCCAGCGCGAGATAATCGTTCGATGCGAAATCGACCCCTGAGCGCGGCCTGAGACTGCGCAGCCGGTTGTCTTCTTTCAGGGCATGCAAATGTGCGACGTAAACGGCAACTTTGACCGAATGGATTGGGTGCATTCTTCACTTCCAGAGGAGTCATCGATCGCGCCAGAGCTCTGATGCCGTCAAGCACAAAGGCTCCAACATCGCCTCATGGCTTTTAACTTGGTAGGATGCGGTTTTCTGAGTCAACCAGCACAACGCGGGGTCTGAAGAACTTAGCTTCCGCTTCATCAAAGGAGGCATATGCAACGATAGTAATTTTGTCTCCGGGCATCGCGAGTCGCGCAGCTGCACCATTCAAGTCTATGGTGCCCGACCGCCGGGGCGCTGCGGTGACATAGGTGGCGAAGCGCACTCCGGTTTCGATGTTGTAGATTTCGACGCGTTCGTTGATCAGGAAACCTGCCGCGTCTAGCAGCGCGCGATCAATTGATATCGAGCCCTCGGAGTGCAGATCGGCTTCGGTCACCGAGGCACGATCGATCTTTCCTTTCATCGACGTAATCTGCATTTGTCCCCTACACTGGAGTTTGCGTACAGCCCGCTCGCTGCCCTGTTTCACTTGAGACAAGGTGCGGACGTGATGCCGAGCCGGTCCAGCAAACTCGCGTCGCGGTCGGCTTTCGGGTTTTTGGTGGTCAACAGCACATCGCCGATGAAGATCGAGTTCGCGCCGGCCAAGAAGCACAGCGCCTGCAGTTCATCGCTCATGTACTGCCGTCCGGCGGACAACCGCACCACGCTCTTCGGCATCATGATCCGGGCGGTCGCGACCAGCCGCGCCACCGCGATCGGATCAGGACGCTCCGCGGTGTCGTTGACCGGCACGCCCTTGACCTGGTTCCACAGGTTGATCGGCACGCTTTCGGGAGGCTTTCGAAGATTGGCGAGCAGCACCAGCATGCCGAGCCGGTCCTCGAGGCGCTCGCCCATGCCAATAATGCCGCCGCTGCACACCTTGATGCCGGCCTCGCGCACATGTGCAAGTGTGTCGATGCGGTCCTGCAGCGTGCGCGTGGTGATGATCTTGCCGTAGAACTCCGGCGAGGTGTCGACATTGTGATTATAGAAGTCGAGCCCGGCCTCAAAGAGGCGTGTGGCCTGCTTCGGCGTCAGCATACCGAGCGTGACGCACGTCTCGATGCCGAGGCCTTTGACAGCGCTGACCATCTCGCAGATCTGATCGAGATCGCGGTCCTTTGGACTGCGCCAGGCCGCGGCCATGCAGAAGCGCCTCGCGCCGGCGCCCTTCGCGCGCTTTGCGGTGGCAACCACATCGGCGCAATCCATCAGGCGGGCGGCTTTCAGCCCGGTGTCGTAATGGGCGCTCTGCGAGCAGTAGGCGCAGTCTTCCGGACAGCCGCCGGTCTTGATGCTGAGCAGACTCGCCGTCTCAAGGTGGTTTGGATCGAAGTTGTTGCGATGAACGCTCTGCGCCTGAAACATCAGGTCGGCAAACGGCAGGCTATAGAGCGCTTCGGCCTCGGCGCGTCCCCAGCCACTGCGGAGCGACGCTCTGTTGCCGCCGTCGTTCCGCTCCACTCCCTTAGCAGTAACCAATGGACTAGCCTTCCCACTCACGATCAATCATAGATACCAGTGTCGATTATCGATAATAGCCGCCGGATCGATGCCAATTAACGGCCAGGGGACCGGCTAGAGATTATTATCGCCGCCCCCAAGCCAGCCTTCCGAAAAAGGTGTAAAGCCAATCGACGCGCAAAAACAGCAAAAACCTAGTTAAGCTTGGGGAAATACTGCACCATCAGAGGAATTTCATGTTTCGATTCGAACATCTCGCGTGGGGCCACTCGAACGGGCCCAACATATCCGCTCAGCTACGATAGATAATCTATGATCACCGACGAGAATACAACAATTGCCCAGCACATTGCAGGCTCAATTGGTGAGCGCATTATCAGCGGTGCACTGCAGCCAGACGCCCCACTGCGGCAGGATCATCTCGCACGGGAATTCAATTCAAGCCACGTCCCGGTGCGCGAGGCTTTTCGACAACTGGAGGCCCAACATCTCGTTGTCGCTATGCCCCGTCGTGGCGTGAGGGTCGCCCCGCTCGATGCCAATTCCGTGAAGGAGATCGCCGAGATGCGTGCAGCTCTCGAGGTGGTCGCCCTGCGCAATGCGGCTCCAAAGCTCACCTCTAGCCATTTGGCACGGATCGAGTTCGCCCTGATTGAAGGAGACAATGCCCAGACGATTCAGGATTTTGAGATGGCCAACCGCGCCTTTCACCAAGCGCTGGTGGCGCCGTGCGCGATGCCGCGCCTGCTCGCCAGTCTCGAGGGACTACAGCTTGCAAACTCTCGACTGGTGTTCGCGATGGCGCGAAGTAGCGGCTGGCAACCACGGTCCAATCAGGATCACCGCCTAATTCTGCAAGCATTGCGAGCGCGCAACGTCGATCAAGCCTGTAATCTGCTCGCGCGCCACATCCAAACTATTGAGCGCCTTACCCTTCCTGCGTCCTGACCGTCAATGCGATCTGGCAAGTTCCGCTGCAGACCGCGCTCCATTGCAAGACTGTCAAAGCAGCGACCATCTTGCCGGGCGACGCGGGATACGGCGCTAGCGTTGCAGCGGGCTTGATCCCACGATAGTTATGCGACCTACTTGCGATATCACTCCTCAGGTTATCCATGATTCGTCATATCGTCTTGTTCACCGCCAAGGATGAGGCCCAGATCGACAAAATGATCGAAGGCCTGTCGGTTCTCACCACAATCCCGCACGCCCGCCGGCTCGAGGTTGCTCGCAATCGCAAGACCGACCAACTCGGCAACGACATCGACGTCGTGGTTTATGGTGAGTTCGATAACGAGGCGGATCTCGCAGCTTACAAAGCGCATGATCTATACCAGGAATCGATCCGTCGGGTACGACCACTCCGCGAACTGCGGTTTGCGGCCGACTACAATGTATTAACAGATGTGCGTTTTGCCTGAATAGCAGCGATTAGCCAAGTTAGTCGGCGCGCCGTGTCCACTGATGGGGGTTAACCTGATATTAGATCTCAAGAGCTTGCGGACAGACGAGCGTCGCTCTCGTTTGGGTGAGAACCACAATCGGAGCGCGTCTCACGGCATGCCAGTCGTCAGTGACTGACAGCCCGCCCGATGCACGTCCGCGAACTGCAGTGGATCGAGCCTGTTGCAGCGATGCGATGTCTCGCGCATCGACCGCACCTTACGTTTCTCGATAGCGCGGCAAGACAAGAGTTGCTTGGGCGGTACTCATATCTGACCTGCGACCCGTTCAGTACCTTTATGGTCGCGGACGGACGGGCGAGTTGCAATGGAGCGGCTCTCGAGGGCGATCCATGGGAAGTTCTTCGCACCCTGCTCGCGAAGTATCCGCAAGAGCCTCGCCTCGATCTCCCGCCGTTCCAGGGAGGCGCGGCCGGCTTTTTTGCTTACGATCTGAACAGGACACTGGAGCAACTGCCGACGCCCGCAATTCCCGGTCAGGGTTTGCCCCAATCTGTCCTGCATTTCTATGATGTGGTGGTCAGCTACGACCACCGCGACGACAGATGCTGGATCGTCTCTACCGGATGGCCGGAACAGGATCCCGCACGTAGGAGCGAGCGTGCACGCCGTCGAGCCGATGAGTTTGCAGCACTGCTTGCTAGCCCACAGTTGCCACGGAATGAGGCCCTGGGCACATCCGGCGGATGTCATTCGAACTTCAGCCGTGACGGCTACATTGCGGCGGTACAGCGCGTCATCGACTTGATTCTGGCTGGAGACGTCTTCCAAGCCAACATTGCGCAGCGCTTCAGTGCCAGGATGTCGCCCTCATTTGATCCGCTTGCCTTCTACTGCCAGCTGCGTTCATTGAACCCGGCACCCTTTGCAGCCCTCCTGCGATACGGCAAGTTGACTATGGCATCCAGCTCCCCGGAACGGTTCCTAAAGCTTGCCGGACGAAAGGTCGAGACGCGCCCTATCAAGGGCACGATTGCGCGTTCCGCTGACTCCGAGGAAGACCAGCGCCGCGCTGAAATTCTTGTCGCGTCCGAAAAGGACCGTGCCGAGAACATTATGATTGTCGACCTCCTGCGTAGCGATCTTTCGCGTGTTTGCACGCCGCATTCGGTCGAAGTTCCAGCGCTTTGCAACCTCGAATCCTATGCCTCAGTGCACCACCTCGTGTCGATCGTTACGGGTGAACTTGCAGAAGAGCAAGACGCCGTTAACCCTACTGCGAGCTTGCTTTCCCGGCGGCTCCATTACCGGGGCGCCAAAGGTGCGATCAATGGAAATTATTGCCGAAATCGAGCGTGTGGCGCGAGATATTTATTGCGGGGCGATCGGCTTCATCGGCTTCAACGGGCATATGGACACGAATATTGCGATCCGCACCGTAACGATCGACGACGGTCTAGCTGTGTTTCATGCTGGCGGCGGGATCACGGCGATGTCGGACCCAGAGGCCGAATACGAGGAGACGTTCGCCAAGGCGCAGCGAATCTTTGACGCATTTCGTGCTGACGCATGCGGTGCATCTTGATTGTCATCATCGACAACTACGACTCCTTCGTGTTCAACATTGCCCGCTATTTCCGTAAGCTTGGTGAAGCAACGGAGGTGATCCGGAACGATGCGCTAACAGTCAGCGATCTTGTCGGCCTCAAGCCGCGCGCAGTGGTTATCTCGCCCGGCCCCTGCACTCCACTCGAGGCCGGAATATCTACGGCCATCGTCCGCGAACTTTCAGGTCGCCTCCCCGTTCTCGGCATCTGTCTCGGACATCAGTGTATTGGGAGCGTGTTCGGCGGACGCGTAGTGCGTGCACGTCGCCCCATGCACGGGCGGTCTTCGCATATTGCCCATGACGGCCGGGGGCTATTCACTGGACTCTCATCGCCGCTTTGCGTTGGCCGCTACCATTCTCTTGTTGTTGAGCTCGATGAGACATGCGCCCGGCATCTCAAGGTGACCGCGCGTTCCGAGGAAGGCGAGATCATGGCCCTCGCACATCGGTATCAACTAACTTATGGCGTACAGTTCCATCCCGAATCGATACTTACCCAACAAGGGCACCTACTTCTTTCAAACTTCTTGCGAATAGCAGAAACTTCGTTCGCCTGAGAATCGAATACTATGGCGTCCGTCTGACGTCCGTAAGAAGCGTGCTGCGCAACGTGAGAGTGAGCTGGCTCCCTCCTCAGCTCCTCCTCAGCAAACGAAACTCGATCCAAGATGCCAGCAGAAGCGCGGTAACCGCACTCAATTCGAAGAGAACTCCGCTGCGAAAGAACGTGACTTTATGCGAGGAGGTTGATGCACTCTCATGGTTGGATCATCTCATTTGCTTTATGCCGCTTCTGAAGTGGATCCGAAGACCTCCCGACAGATCACGTTGCGCAAGACGAGGTCGAGAAAACGAGGTGGTAGGCTTAGACTACCTTCACGCAGAGCTCCGCGCCAACTTTGATTGGCAACATTAAACGCAGAAACCCGTTTGCTGGGTCCCGGACAAACTCGAGAAAGTCCGGCTCAGCATTCTCGCTCATCACATAGCCCCCAATCCGCACTTGCGGTGCGACAATCTCTATAACTTGTCGGGCCAACGAGGGACCCTCATTCAGAAGCCAGCCGTCCATCAGAACAAAATCTACTGGTCCACCGAGATCACGCAGAGTCCGCCGGGCGTCCCCTTCCCTAATCTCGGCGTAGACCGAGAGACCTACATGGCGCAGGTTGCGACGCGCTGCTGCTGCCTTCGCCGAGACGAGTTCTGATCCAATCACGATCCCACCGCCATTGTCACGCATTGCGGCGGCGAGATAGAGCGTCGACATTCCGGTAGACGTCCCAAATTCCGCAACGCGCTTCGTACGCAGCCATCGACAGAGCAGATAGATCAGTTCGCCCTGCTCCGGCGCAATGCCGAGACCGTATTCCACGTAGTCAAAGGGGTTGCGGCTCGCTTTGGGGTTGTTACGTGGTCCACCGTCAAGGGGATACTGTTCCGAAAGCAGGCGCGCAGTTACCGCGTGAAAATTCTCATCCTGAATGAGACTAGGCGCAACAGCATTCGACATGGCTTGATTTCTCCGTTCGAGTGGATTGCATCTCAGTTGAAGGTCCAGGAAAACTTCAGGATCGCTTGCGCGTCGGTTACTTGGCAGTACGCGCTGCCTCACATGGCACCTAAGGTGGTACTTAGAGTTTCTGGGAGCTCCCATGCTACGGACCCTGAAAACTAATGCTGTCAGTACCGCCATCATTAGATCTTGATGGCTTCACGGCCTGCTCGACCGCATCGGATCCAGCGGGGTGCCAAAAATGTACGAGCGTGTCGCCTCTCATGCTGTGCGGCCAAGAACTTCGCAACTGTCCATTCCACAGCTGAAAAAGTGGCACCATGTTGCGGCCGAAGCTTCGAAACAATTTTCCATCTTTCTCAACCTTAAGAAACTGCCTGCCTCAGACACGCCCTAACGCAACTAATAGTAGCAACGATTCATTTCAAGTTTGTGTCGTGCAAGTAGAGTTCAAGCATGTGTGAAGTCGGCCCAGCCTATCAGGATGAGAAGATAAACTCTTCGACTTGGCATATTTGTAGAGGATCCTTGCAGAAGAATACGAGAACGCCATTTTTTCCAGTATATTGAGAGACACCGTATTGCAACACGTTACGACAAACTGGCGCGCATCTGGCTTCGTCTGCCTGGCCGCCGCTCTTGCAATGGATGGATTTAATGAGCCCGCAGGACTTAGAGCTTCGTGAACTGACAAGATATCACTGACGAAGGTAGCGGGTGCCTTGTGCCGACTTCTTGGAACGCGTCTACACGCCCGATTCCCGTTTCGGACAGCAACAGCAATTCACATTTGCGCTTAATCTTCCTCAATAGATACCGGCGGCGCGTGCCCGCGCAACGGCTTTTCCTCCCTGCGCGTCAAGGCAGCGGCGCCATGACCTGAGAGCGGCTGCATAGAACAGCGGAAGCCATCAGCGATCTGCGCGCGCGTACTACCGTCAAGGACGGAGATTCCCGAGCCGATGTGCAAGGCGATACCGGTCGTGCGCACGATGGTGCTCAGGCCTCCGAGACCAACGACCAGCCCTAGTGATCGCAAGAAGACGAACGTCGCTGTAGCGATACCGAGGTCACGCTGTTCGATTCCACAGGTGGACCGAGAAGATCAGCGAGCCCAGCCTCGGTTGTCGTCCAATACCATTCTGTAGGCGCGTTGGAGAGGATGCCGCCGTCCCAGTAAAGCTCGCCATTGACGCGAACCGGCTGAAACGCTCGCGGCAGGGTTCCCGAAGCGATGATGCGCCTGATGTCGACCTTCGAAACTACGCGTCTTGGTGGAGCGCGCGTGCGCGGCGCCTACTGTGAGGCGAAGCGTTCCATTATTGATTAGATCGAATTTCACGAGCTGCGCAGCCTGTGTACTTCCGCCGGTACGCAGCTAAAAAGTCTTCGTCAGCGCAGATGCACCGTCCCGACGTATCTTTCGCCTTGGGATCGTGAAGATGCGATGCGAGTGGACGAAGCAGGTTAATTCGTGTGCTTGTAGTCCGCATGTTCAGAAGCCCCGAAGCGTGCTTCACGAGATCTGCCGCCAACATTATGCCAGCAAGAGCCGACTGAAACGACATCGGTACGACCGCTCTCACGGGCTGCGCTCCATCCGTCAGGCGCATGACAATCCCGCCGCAGATTGCCCGCTGGTGAAAGGATCGGACGGACAGTCCGATGAACTCTCTAAGGGCTTCGGACGGGATGTCGAAGGCCTTAGCGACGCGCTCGACGAAACCGGTATCCACCGGCCTGTTTGTCTGAAGAAGATGCCGGATCTCCTGTCGGGCCTCCGGCATCTTCAGCTCCTCAGCCATCTTCTCGTCCTCGTCCTTTATCTTCCCGTGAGGCAAGTAAAGGCAGGCCAGACAAGCCCGGCCGTCATCAAAGCCATGGCGCGATACCCCGAGATCGAGTTCCTGCGTCCAGGCGTTTACGATCCATTTCGGCAACACTCCTTGCACGGCAATGCGATCCGGAGCGTTGTCCAATGCGACAGCGATTCTTTCGAACATCCAATCGTTCCGATCACTCAAATACACGTCCCATTTGGCACAATACGCCGACACTTCCAGCGCCGCCTCCGCGAGCGCGGCACGCGCCAGATCCACTTTTGGTGAACCAACATCAGATTGGCTGGTCAGCACGTAGCGCTGCAGATTCGAGAGGTCGACCTCCTCATGGTCAACCAGACGGAGCGATCCCTTAAGGCCCACTGCACGAGCCAAGGCCCAAATGGCGCCATTCCCGATAGCGCCGAGGCCTACGAGGTGGGTGTCGCCGATATCCGTTCCCTCAAAGCTCGGACCAGAACCAGCGGTGTCATGGTCATAGGTCAGCATCGATAGGTCGATATGGTCGTCGGCGTCGCCCTGCTCCAGCTGTTCGGCAAACACCGTGCGAAAGACGTTGGCGGCGGCGAAGCATGACGCAGCCCCTGCACCGAACGGATTCATCGACTCGCCCGAACCAACTGGGCCGTTGCTCGAAAGTTTGGCTCTCCATCCGTCCGAACCGATGAAGAAAGTCGGACACTTAGTCTGCGACGGACTGCATCCAATAACCACGCAAACAGTGATAGCCTTCCTGGTCTTGGCGAGTTCGATTTGCGGATTGATGGACTTCGCTAGGAGCTCCAGGGTGGGAACGTAACGCTTCGCCTCTGGATCGAGCGGCCGCAGCGCGATCGTTGGATAAAAACGCGACAGCAGCCTGATAATCAAGTCCAGGCTAGCCCTGCCTTCAAAGGTCTTCACGGCTGTGCCGTCGAAAGATACCCCGATCACCTGCGTCGAAACTCTATCCTCGAACGCCGACATCTTGAAATTGGTCAGGACCCGTGACGCCGCCGACGCTGCACGGTCCATGAAGTTGGCCATGGCCATTCGTTCAATCCTTGACTGAAATCATCCGCGTAAGCTGGCCAGCGGACAGGGGTCGCCACACTCCGGTCCCATCAAGCCGGTACGATGCGACGTTCCTGAGATCGAAGGCCGCTCGCGCGAAGTCCGGCACGACCAAAGATAAGCATCCCACCGTCGTGGCGATCGCGTACTCGTCGTCCGTGCTGGAATGATAGGCTCGGCCGGGATGACTGTGTATCTGGGCGATGAGCGCAAGTTTCTCTCGGTAAAGCCATACATTTATCCGATGCAGCTCTTCTGGTCCTGTCACGACGCACACCCCGTCGGGAGTGCGTATGTGACGCTGGGCAGGAATGAGTGTCCTATGTACTTGAAAATGGTGCCCCGTCTGACGGCCTACCCAAAGGCCAAGACCTTCATGCCCCTCACGCCCCACTTTCCGTAAATGGGTATGGAGTTCGTCCATGCAGCTACTTGGTACCGAGATGGCGGCAACGTCCGCGATCTGATTCATTCCGGTACCGCCAGTAATGAGGGCAGCGCGCTCACCGCCGGGACCTGCACCTGCACTTGCACCTGGTAATGCTCGATCGGCTTTACCCCGTGCTCCCAAATCTTTTCGAGGATAAAGACTAACGATCCTTCGCCAGAGCTTCGATGCATCAGCCATGAATCACCAGTATGAGCGGGATTGTCGTGATATTCGCGAATGCCGGGAAGACAAATAAATGGTCGATCATCAGGGCTGTTGGACTGAATCATGTTTGCCAGTTGCACTCCCCCCTGCTGGGCCAGCGCCAGAATGGTTTCGGGAGTTGCGCCGGGGATTGCCGCGCGGCGAAGCATTTGCACCTGGAGCAATTTGGCAGGTATTGGTTCGCGCGTGAAAGGATCCACGAACATGACTGAGGGAGGCCGCAGATCGTAATCTGTAAAGTTCAGCACGATGGCAGCGACGATCGGAGGCGGTCTAGGCTTAGTCGCCGCGAAAACCACGAAGATCTCCGGAAACTCCGCGTCAAGCAGGATCCAGCCTCTCTTACGATAGGTCGATTCCATGTTCCGATACTTGGCAAGCTCCCGCTCGAACTTTGCGCGTGAGACTTCGGGATCGACCGTTTGGAGATCAGACACCGGCCACGCCAGCCTTGAGACTCAGGAACAGCGTCACTTCCTTGCCGAATCCAAACTCTCCCACCTTCTTGTCCGGGTCCAACAGCTCGCCCGCCTCGTTCTTGATCTCCCAATTCTCGGGCGGTTGAGCCAGGTTCTTCGTCTTCTCCAGCGCTTTTTGGCGGGCCACATGCAGCGGCTGCTGCGCTACGGCCTTAATCACGACAGGCTGACCGTTCACGACCATTGTGATTTCAACGAAATCCGCGCCGTGATCATTTCCTGGCTTCTTCTCGCTATTCTTCATTATTGGACCTTTTGTGTGTGGCCGGCGCTTGGAATCGATGCTGCCGATTGAACGCGGGGAACGAAAAAATGGGAGCATGCCACAAGACCCAATCGAAAAAGCCTTCATTTTGCGCGTCCCGACGCAGTTTTCAGGCGTCCTCCCGGTTGCAGGCGTCTAGCGCTAACTCATCGACATCTCCGACCCGTAGCGGCTTGATGATGCGGACGGCGCCCGCGCATCATCGCGGGATGGGCACCAAGTGCGACAATACATCTACGGCGCGATGATCCGTGCGTGGCCAAGCGCGTGAAGGCAGCGGAAAAAGGAATCAGCTTGATTATCCAACGATTTCTAGGCGCGTTTGGAAAAACCAACAAAAAAACTGCTTCAGCAACTTCTCTGGCTTGGCAGCCGTTTCCTAACGCTTGTCATGGCCTCATGAGCTAATTTACGAAAGTCGCGGCTACATCGGGGACCTTGGACAGTCCGACACGAACTTGACCAAAAGCGAACACGCTGATCGACCGCGCTATCTCCACCAGCTCGGAAAGCCCACGTGGCAACGCCGCTACACCCCTTGTTGCAGAAGCACGTTTTCGTATCGCCGGGAGCCGAAAACGCCGAGCGGTTATTCTCTGGGAGTGCTGCCCGACTTGATCTGCGAGTTACAAGACAAGTCGAACTGCGTTAGTGGACTCGTTGTCTCCGAAGAAAACGCCACTTGTCTCCCAAAAAAAGGGCCACTCCGAAGGAGTGGCCCAAGTAAGGGAGGAAACGCCCTTCAGGGCCTCTGGGATCAGGCCGCAGCCTGTTCGATCGGTGAGAATGGTAGGCCGAGACTCTCGGCCACAGCCTTGTAAGTTAGCCGGCCCCTATAGACGTTGAGGCCTGCGCGCAGGTGCGGATTTTCGAGGACGGCTGCAAATCCCTTGCTGGCGAGCGCCAAGCCGAATGGCAGCGTAGCGTTATTCAGCGCCTGGCTTGAGGTCAGCGGGACAGCTCCCGGCATATTGGCGACGCAGTAATGAATGACGTCGTCAATCTCGTAGGTTGGATCAGCGTGCGTCGTTGGACGGGATGTCTCGAAGCATCCGCCCTGATCGATAGCTACATCCACGATCACGGAGCCCTTGCGCATCGAGCTCAACATGCCGCGGCTGACAAGTTTCGGCGCGCTCGCGCCGGGAACGAGCACCGCGCCAATGACGACGTCTGCCGCAAATACCTCCTCCTCAACGGAGTCTATCGTCGAGAACCTGGTACGAACGCGGCCTTCGAACAGTTCATCCAGCTCGCGAAGCCGGGGTATCGAACGGTCGAGGATTGTGATTTCGGCACCCAAGCCCGCCGCCATGCGTGCCGCATGCGTACCGACAACCCCGCCTCCGATCACCACGATACGGGCCGGCTGGACACCCGGTACGCCACCAATCAACAGCCCCCGACCACCTGTATACCGCTTCAGGGCCGCTCCGGCCGCTTCGATCGCAAGCCTTCCCGCGACCTCGCTCATCGGCGCAAGCAGCGGCAGTCCGCCATGCGCGTCAGTTACGGTTTCGTAGGCGATTGCGGTGCACCCAGACTTGATCAGGCCCTTGGCCTGCTCCGGGTCCGGGGCCAGATGCAGATAAGTGAAGAGAATCTGGTTCTCTCGCAGCTGGCTCCATTCGGAAGGCTGGGGCTCCTTGACTTTTACGATCATGTCGCTCGATGCAAAAACCTCGCGAGCGGAGTCTAGAATCGTTGCGCCAGCCTTGCGATAATTGTCATCTGTAGCGCCTATACCAGCACCGGCATTGGTCTCGAGCAGTACACTGTGGCCTGCGGCCACATACTCCCGGACCGCTCCAGGGGTCAGGCCCACGCGGTATTCGTGCGTCTTGATTTCCTTGGGAACGCCGACCTTCAATTGCAATCTCCTAACTTGGACAAACGCTTTTATAATCGAAAGAGCGGTACAAACCTGCGACGCCTGCAGCCGAGTATCGTCTAAATTCACCGATTATTAGCAGCATCATGCAGGATTCCATCGGAATGACACCCCAGCGCCGAGCTCAGCACCGACGCGCGGATCGAATCGAATGGATTATCCAACATCGCGACCGCGCGCTGGCAGCGCGCGCTGGAGAAAGATATACCACTGGATATCAGGGCGTTGCTTGACCTGAGCCCATTCAGGCCCCAACACTACCATGCTGGTTAGAGTCACGCTGGACAGCTAAAGTAACGAGGCACTGAATTGTTCGAAACCGGCATTGTCAAATGCCAGTCAGTGAATCGCTGGTTTCTGATGTCGGCAAGCGACTATCTCCTCACAGTTCTGGCTCGTGATATCCAAAGGCTTTCGAGAGATTCAATGGAGACGGCCATCCAACAAATCGATGTAACCTGCCACTGCGTATTTCCTCCAGATGGATTTAGAAGCCGCGCCGAGCCGCGCTAAAGCCGCCGCCCATCGAGTAAGGCGCTCTCCTGATTTCAGGTTAGAATGCTCGCCGCTTGGGTTTTTGGGTGGGGCGAACGCAAGGCGCGTCGCGCTCGCGCTGGAGGAGCCATGCGCTCACGGCGTAAGCTGTGCCGAACACAGCGAAGAAGATCGACAGCAAAGTGAAGAATAGCATCTGCGACACACTTAGTTTTGTTTGCGGAACGCGGGTCTCGTCAGATTTCCTGTCGGACTCCGGTTAATCAGCTTGCTGAGAATCTCTACACCCTGACGCTACGTAAGGTTCAAGCCACTGGAACAGATTCAGTACGAAGCGTACAGAAGCAGCAGTTTTTCAGTTCGGCACGTCGCTTGCTTGTTCAAGCAGTATCAGACATCATTGATAGGGGGCTCCGAGCGTCCTCGGCACCGTTTCGGGTCTGCTCCGCCAACTCTCTGCGGCCAATCGGCAGGAGGTGCGATATGACACTGCACGTTCGGGCAGTTGTGGCTGCGTTCGCGTTGGCTCATAATCCCTGGGTCGTCTTGTAGTCGGAGTGTATGACCGCGAAAGATGTGCATGTAGCGGGGTCGGCTTGTTCCACGGCGGCGTGGTTGGCGCATACGATTATGTCAGCCACCGCTACGTCGCTGGCGAGTAACCTAACTTGTACCACCACGGTGAAAGTCGGGACCTAATACTCACACCGAATGGCTTGGGAGTACAGGGGCTTTGACCACGACACGTCATCCGACTTCTCAGTGAGTAATGCGAGGTGCAGCCCACATGTTCGTATTATAGTGTTTGATCGTTGTAGGTGGCTTGCCGCCTTCCTACGTGAGTGGCTGAGTTTACAAGCATCTGGCGTTCGATGAAAAGCTATCAAGCATTCGCCCTGATGGGCCGTTCCATCAACTGGAGAGTCGCCCTGCGGAGCACAACGGTTCTGGCCTCCGCGTGGCTATTCGTGCAGCTCGCACAGATCTCGAGCGGCCCTCGATCGGCACAAGCCGGCGCTCCGCCAAGCGGAGCTCCCGTCAATCCGGCCCCGCCCGATAACCTAGATGCGGATTACAAGTCAGTTAACGCTCGCTCACTCCCGGCGGGGCATTGTCGCGTCAAGGATTCGGAGGTCAGCAACGTTCAGTTGGGCTCAAACTACGCAGACGTTGTTTACGTGTTCGGCTGCGCAGGCACTATCACTTCACGTGAGACCGTTGATGGATTCAAGTTTCACGTGCTTGCTTGGAATGACGGGCAGATCTTAGTACTATTCGTAAACGGAAAGCTCTCGATCGCATCGCAGTCCGGCCTTCGGTAGAAGATTCGAGGCTCTCGTAAGCCTGGCGAGCGCATTTGCTCTTATCCTTTTTTGCATCGCCGCCTTACACATGTGCTGATCTCGCAAGGCGTAAGATACCAGAAGCGCCGATTTGTTAGCCTGAAGACAATCCCAACAATTTGACGTTACGTGCGGTTCGAGCCTTAGAACACAGCCAGCGCGAAGTGCCTGCAGACGCTGCCATTTTCCGTTCATTACGCTGCTTGCATTGTTCAAGGCAGCATCGCCAATAGCCATCGCGGTGACGTAGGGGCAGCCTCCGGCGCTTGACAGCGGGTCGGGTTCGCTCCGCCCAGCTTCGGCGGCGATTGGCTGCGTGTGTGTTTGTGAGGGGATATGAAACCGCACTTGCGGGCGGCTGCCGTCGCATTCGCTGACGGTCTCCGCCGTGATGTCCTCAGCGTTTACGAACGTGAAACCCGTGGGTATGATAGAATCAGTGCTCTCCGTACGCGGGTACAGAGCGGCCGGATACGGCCATGACACGCGAATGGTCCAATGCGATAATCGGCGACACACGAAATGTTGGCGCAAAGTCTCGCTTGCCTCGTTCTGCTCTCGACGAAGGCGGCAACAATGCTTCGGGATCAGTTGCCAAGTGCCTGCGCGACCAGCGCCTTAATCATGCGGTAGTAGTAGGTGCGAGTAGATCCTGGGATCTGGCGCCATGAAAAGTTTCTCCGTTGGATCGATCCAGAAGAACGTTCCACCCTAGCCTGCCAACATGTACTCGCCTTCGGAACCCGGCACGCCTGCGAGTCCTGGCCCTTGCCGGACCAAAAAGCCAAGTGCGAACGTATAACCATCCAAACCCATCAGAGAGATGCCGGGTGATGCTGGTACCCCGGGACGATTGCGAGGTGATCTGAAGTCATCAGTTTAACCGTGGTTGGGCTGAGATACCGACGGCCGTCCAGAGTTCCGCCATTCAGCATCATTTGACAGAAGCGCAGGTCGGCCGCTGTCGATACGCCGCCTTCTTCGGCAAGGTCATTCGACGGATCGATCTTCATGTCGAGAAATTGTTCCTCCTTGCGCAGCGGCTCGGCAATTCGACTCCAATTTGCCTGAGGAACCCTAAAACCAGTGTCAGCCATCTTCAGGGGGCGGAATAGCCGCTCATCACGAAACGCCGATAGGCGCTGGCCCGAGATCGTCTCGACCACGCGGCCGAGCACATCTACAGCCAAGCCGTACTCAAAGGTGGCGCCCGGCTCACGGACCAGAGGCACTTTGGCAATCCCGACCGTGAATAGTTCAGGCGTGATCAAGCGTCACGGCTCAATAAGACGGTTTGCTTCAATGTAGGCCACTTTGATCTCCGGAATTTTTGAGAACTTTCCGTAAGTAAGCCCAGCCGTATGCCGGAAGAGATCATGGATGGTCATCCGACGTTTGGCGGGCTCGCGGGTCGTCTTGCCGTCTTCGTCCGTGGCCAGGACGTCCATTTTGGCCAACTCCGGCAGGAACTTGGAAACGTGATCGTTGAGCTGGACCTTGCCTTCCTCGACCAGCATCATGGCGCCAACTGAAGCGAGTGGCTTTGTCATGGAACAGAGGCGAAGATCGCGTCCTCGGTCATCGGCTTACCCGCCGCCTTATCGAGGAAACCGACAGCTTGTGAATAGATCAGATTGCCTCGCCGGGTGATCATAACGACGGCGCCTGGCATGCGTTCCGCATCGACTTCCTGTTGCAGCACCGCGCGAATTCGGGAGAGCCGCTCTGGCGAAACACCGACGGCTTCGGGTTGGGCGCTTGGCCATGTAGATGCTATTGTCGCTGACAACATGCTTGTGGCAACGATCGGGCTCCGAAACGCCGGCCTCATGGTCCTTCAAAATGTCGGTGATCTGTCCTTCCGAAAAGCGATTGCGCTTCATGCTCTGATCGTTGTCTTGGGCGAGAACGAACTTCAAACCGGTTAAGCCCGCGGGCACGGTCAGCGAGGCCTTGTCTTCAGTAATCCTAGTTGTAAGTGAGCACGCGTCTCACTTCAGTTGTGCAGCTTCACGCCAATCTGTGAACTCCAGCTCGAATCGACCAAAACCCGCGGGCTTGATTGTGAATTTGACGGTCTTTCCTGAGAGGGCCGCCAATGTGCCGGATGCGAAGTTAAACACCGTCTTACCGGAAGCGTTGAAGCCAACAGCTTTACCGTCCTCCATGACAGTAGAGCCGGTGCCCTCCAAGACCTGCCCAACCGCAAATCCGTCAGGCGCGTGGTGAAGGTCGAGAGAAGCCAAATACGTTCCTTTCTGACCATGCCATTCACTTACCGATACTGCTGTAACAAGGGCTTCCTTCAAGAGACCATCCACGCCGCGACAGGTATATTGAAAGCTGACAATGTCGTGTTCATTCCGATCACCTATTGGCTCTCGAGCAGCGACTATGGCTGTACAGTCGTAGCGCCCGATTGTGTCAGCGAGGGTAACCCCGCTGATCCAAATCGAACCGAGAGCGGAACATAGTGCAGTAGCGAGAGAGGGCTTTGTCATTTTGGGCTATGCCTTCGCGGATGGATTCTTCGCCTGGTACGTACAACTTGACGCCACCTTCGAGGGCTTGTCGCGTGAGTGCTTCCCAAAGCTAGGACGAGCGGTCTAGGTGCAATCATTGACGCAGCAGGGTAAGGAGCACCACCTCTACTTTGATTGCCTCCGTGAATGGAAAGGATGTCGGCAAGCGGCTATCTCCTCATAGTTCTGGCTCGTGATATCCAAAGGCATTCGAGAGAATTCAATACAGGCGGCCATCCACCAAATTGATGTAACCTGCCACTGCGGTTTTGCTCCAGATAGATTTAGAGGCCGCGGGAGCCGCGCTAAAGCGTGCGGCCCATCGGGTAAGGCGCTCTCGGGTTTCAGATTAGAATGCTCGCCGCGTGGGTTTTTGGGTGGGGCGAATGCAAGGCGCGGCGCGCTCGCGCTCGCGCTGCCGATCACAGAGCCGTGCGCTCACGGCGTAAACTGTGCCGAACACAGCGAAGAAGATCGACAGCAAAATTAAAAGGACCATCGGCGACACATTTTGTTTGTTTGCGGAACGCGGATCTCGTCAGATTTCCTGTCGGACACCGGCAGCCTGGTTCGTTAGCTTGGTCAGATCTCTACACCCTGACGCTACGTAAGGTTCAAGCCACTTGAACAGATTCAGTGCGAAGCGCCTGCAGAAGCTGACGTTTATCGGGTCCGCACATTGCCTGCTTATTCAGGCAGCATCACCAATGCGCCCGTCATATAGGGGCTCGGCGTTCTCGGCCACCGTCGGATCCGCTCCGCCCAACTCTCTGCGGCCAATCGGCAGAGGTGCGGTATGAAACCGCGCGTTCGGGCGGCTGCGGTCGCGTTGCCCCCTAGTCTTGTCGTCGGAGTGTATGAATCCGAAAGGGTGTGTCTATTTCGGCGTGTTCGCACGCGGCGGTGTAGTTGGCGGATAGGACTATGTCAGCCACTTCCACATCCTGGGCGAGTTACCGAACTTTTACCACCACGGTGAAGCGTCACACCTAGTACTCGCACTGAATGGCTCGGGAGTGTACAGGCGGCTTTGACCACGACACGTCATCCTACTTCTCAGTGAAAGTAACGCCAGATGAAGCCCACATGTTTTATTACAAAGACGACTCATATCTCGCATACAGCGTTTGATCGTGAATCGCAGGCGACCTCTGGCGCCTCTTTTACTTGAGCCATAAGTATTGACGTCTACAAACATCTGGCATTTAATGAAGACCTCTCAAGCATTCGCCGTGACAGGCCGTTCCATCAACTGGCGAGCCGCCCTGCGAGCACAACGATTCTGGCCTCCGCGTGGCTATTCGTGCAGCTAGCCCAAATATCGAGCGGGCCCTCGACCGCACAAGCCAGCGCTCCGCCAAGTGGGAGCCCTCGTCAATCCGGCTGCCCCTGATGACCTGGATGCGGATTATAAGTCGGTTGACGCTCGCTCACTCCCGGCCGGGCATTGTCGCGTCAAGGACGCGGAGCTCAGCACTGTTAAGTTGAGCTCGAACTACGCGGACGTCGTCTACGTGTTCGGCTGCGCTGGCACTATCACTTCAAGTAAGATCGTCCAAGGGATCAAGTTTCACGTGCTTGCTTGGAATGACGGGCAGGTCTTAGCGCTATTCGTTAACGGAAAGCTGTCGATCACATCGCAGTCCGGCCTTCGGTAAACGATTCGAGGCTCTTGCACGCTTGTCGAGCGCATTTACTCTTGTGCTTTGCATCTGGCCTTACACATGCGAAGCCGATCTCGTCAGGCGTACGACATCAGAAGCGGCGATTTGTTAGTTTGCAGACAATACCAGCAATCTGGCGTCACAAACGTCGCTGTCGTCGAGGTGGGGACCATAATCGGAACGTTCCTCCCACACGCGGATTGTCGGTGACTGACAGCCTGATGCACGCGCGCGCGCTGCCGTGGATTGAACCTGTCAAAGCGATGCATGTCTCCCGGCACCTCACGTTCCAAACACGAAGATCCAGACGCTAGCACGTGCTGACGTTTAATCACCATTCTTGCTGAGCGAAGGACACGACTGTCCCGTCGCGGAGTGACTGAGCCGCAGAGTGGTGCCACCGAAACGCATGCTTGGCGACGAGCCTACAACACTGCCAAATTGCGCGAGCACTAAATGGACTTGAAAGCGACAGCAGTCATCTCAGCTTCACCAACCGTCTCTATTAGCTTCCTCGGTCCATCGAGAGTGCTCTCAACAGACTTAAGACTCCAGGCGCATTCTAACCCCTTATGACCATCTGATTTGCAACCCGTGGCATCTGTCTGGCAAGAGTACTTGTATGGTGGATTTAATGAGGCTGTGCTTTCGTTTTTGCCAGAAAGCGGGCCGGCCGATCGTCATACCGACTTTTGATCTAAGGAAGTCACGCTGGAGTTCTTAATCATGGACCAGACTTCACCCGAGCGGCGCCAAGCCTCTGATAGCCTCGTGAGCACCGCATTTGACAAGTCATGGCGCTTTGTCGAGACGGATCCATTGCTGAGGCATAATGCTAAGGAATTGCTGCGCAGTCGGCTAAGAGCTTATCTGGAACTCTCACTGAGAAACGGCGAGCAGGACATATTGCATCTTGCAAATAGAGCGATTTGGAAGCTGCGCATCGAACTAGGACAGCGTTCGGACCTGTAGTATCGCCCCCTCCTTGGCTGAGCGAAGGAAGATCCTTTTCACGCAGTTCTCTGGGCACGCATTGGTCCCGTGAACGGCGCACGGAGCACGAAACAACTGATCATGAGAAGAAAGCAGTGTCGTTCTTTCATTGGGCGGTGCCCTGCTCATGGTCAGTAGTTGCTCATTGATCGTGGTTAGATAAATGTGGGCGTAACATCGAAAACTGCTCAGGCACATTGCGCCGGCTCGGAAGCGTGCGCGCCCGCTTCGGGTGAGCAGATCATCGGGTTTCAAGGAGCAACACGAGGCCGACGTATCGGTTCCCGACTTATGCCCGAAGCGGCGTTAACGGCGCGGGCATCTACAAATGGAAAGCCGTGTTCGGAAAGCTGAAGTCTCGGAGGTCACCGGCTGAACGTTGGGAGGAGAAAACACGCGGCTTAACCGGCTTCTGGCCGACGCATCCTGACAATGCAGCCTTGAAGGATCCGTTCGGACGGAAGTGGTGACGCTAGCGGGCCAAGCTCAAAACGTGAGAGGGACTTGGATTTGTATCATACAGACAGCCGTAACGAAATCTCAGTGCTCGCGAAGGTCCTATCGGGCGTTAATATCTCCATATCTAGGACGCGCATCGATGCACGTCGATCATCATAAATGTACCGCACGCGCCAGAGCGGCCTTATGTCCGGTGTGAAACTGAAATCGCCAGAGTCAAGCGCTCTCGCGATCATTCGGACAGCATCACTGTTGCTTATTGGCAAGGAGAACGCTGCATCGATAAGAGCCGCCAAGCTCACGCCGTCTGCGAGTAACACACGTGCAATGTTGTCGCCGTGAACGCGACGCAAAGTTGAGACGATTGCCGCTACGGCGTCTGGATCCTTCAAAGGCACTCTGCGCTAATCCTGCTTGAGCCACGCACATGTTTCGGGTCCGGCGCCAGATGAAAGCTAACTGAATTGGATCTGGTTTTCTCGCAGTTGCGCCCCTTCCGGCCTGACGATGATTGTTGTCCGTTGCGCCAAATCCCGGCGCCGGCATCCATCTTGACTATCACCCCGTCGCCAGCCACTACATATTCGCGGACGACTCCAAGCGTAAGGCTCGCACGGTATTTGTGCGCCTTAATTTCCTTGAGAATACCGACCTTCATTCGCAATCTCCTTACTTGGCAGCCTTTCATAATCGCAGAGCAGCGCAAAGTTGCGAAGCAGACGGCGAAATAGCGCAGAGATCCAGCGATTTTGAAACTATTACGCAGCACTTCAGACGAATGGACGCCGATGGATTGGTGTGAAAATCCCTCGCGAGCTCAGCGCGCGGATCAGCCAGACTCTCCAATCGGATGACACTATCGTGCGATCGCGCGCCGGCGTTCGTCGTGTTCACGCCGTCGCTCGACACAACGGCAGGAGATCCCAGTTTCATTCGGCGTGGGCACCCATACATTAAGTGAAATCGCAGAATGGCTGAAAGAGCAGCCGCAAACACCGATCCAGCGATGAGCACGCGAAGGGATTTGGCACGACATCTGAGCCGTGGGCTCTCAAACAATGCGGACGTGCCTCATTTCAATGGTGGCCGGAATACGCCTACCGGGGACGTCATTTAACTCTCCATCAAGCGGGGATTTCGGCGGCTGTCTGCCAATGGTGGACTCTTCGGCCTCAACCGTAATGCTGTACTCCATGAGCCTAGCTCGTGCGCGCGCTCGTTGCTGTCTGTCATAACGGACACACGTGCTTATGGAAAGGAGAGCATCGCTCGTCTTGCGCGTCTGGATGCACTCGTCTCACTCAGTGTTGCGGCCTCTCAAAAGCAACTGCCGTGCCATGCGTTCAAAAAGTTAGACTTCTGGATTCGCTTTGACGATCCGCGCCCGGCAAACGTCCGGCGGTGCTTTGAACCCAACACCGTGTATCGCTGTCAGAAAGCTGACAAGCATCACCGGTATTGGCGTGCGAAAGGCCGCTGTTTCGCGGCGATTGTCGCGGCCGCAAGCGGAACGAAATTGCTTTTCTCATTTAAAGGTCAGTGTCCCACTTGGCGTCGGGGCTGCCCTTCCCTCGTTTGTTAAGATCGACGAGTCATGCGCCGCATCTCGTGATGACAGCGCGCTCGGAGGACGGCGAGATCATGGCCCTCTCCCATCGCATCAACGAACGTATGGCGGACAGCTCCACCCGGAATTGATACGTACCTAACAAGTAAACACGTTGCTGGAAAACTTCTCGCGATCGCGGAAATTTCCTGAGGGTAAGCATCGGAGCATGGTTTGCTTGCGGAAGCGCTCCGCATGGCAATGCTGCCTTGGAGACGAGCGGGGCGGATTGGTGAGAAGGACTGGGCATGCATCAGTGCCGCCATGTGCTTGGATTTGGAAATCCTTGATGATGACGAGTGAGTCTTTCAGTAGGTTATTGTAGAACGCGAGATTATTCCCCCCTTACGAGATCGCGGCGCGACTCCATTATGTCAAGCGCTTCCGCCGCGAGCCGGCCCGGTTCATCCCACGATTCGAACCTTCAGCCTGCTGCAAACGATCCACCACTGGCTGGATGGATTCTACTTGCCCCTGGCTCGCCAAAGAAAATGGGCTAATTGGCGGGTAAACAAATTGTTCTTGTCACTCCTTCTTCACTTTTCCTCCGGCGGCCGCGCTTTGACAGTCTCAGGATACTGGCTTTGCGGAGCCGAACAAAGATCTCCGTAACAAGCCTTCTCACCCTTGTAGTTGGCCAGCGCCTGCAGCAATGGCGGAACCAAGTACTGTTTCGCCTCCTCCTGCATAGGCTTCGGATGGTCCAGCGATCTCAGTGCCAGTTCGATCAACTGGATGGCGCATCCCTTATTGCCGCTCTCATAATAATACTGAGCCACCGCCCCATACGACAGGAACTTATGGCTGTCGCCTTTCGGGGGATTTAGGGCCAGGATGTGTTCGGACAAATCCTTCCCCATCGCAAAGCGCTCGGCAGGCGGGAGGTGGGAGGTGTCCTTCGCCGGATCGAAGAGTTGCCTTATAGCCATAGCCATCCACCCCTCGTCCCTCTTGTCGGTCGCGTCGCGAACCAATTGTCGCATGACCGGTAAGCCGGTCCGCGTGTTGCGCATTTTGTGAAGCAATAGATTCATATGAGTCACGCGGAACTCGATTTTGTCCGGCATCAAAGCGAGGCCCTCTTCGACGGCCGAGAGCGCTGCTTTCCAATCCCCTGCCTCCATCGCCGGCCGAAGTTTGGCGTAGATCGGCTTGGTCAGCGCTCGTTCACGCGCTACGCCCTGATTTCCGGCGATCCGCTTCGTACTAGTGGCCTTAGCTTCATCGCTGGGACGCCAGATGCGCTTGAACACTTTCGGCAAAACGTCATCGAGTAGCATCGGATGACCGATAAAGGCGATGTGGCCATTACAGTCGACGACGAAGGAGCTGGGAATCCCCAAATAAGAACTGGGCTCCATCCAAAGCTTGTTCATTTCACCTGTGTGGTCGATCGCGATCCGAAAGTTCAGGTTGGCGAACTTTTCGGTCAGCCACGCGTCCAACCTGATTCGGGCCTCGTCCGCCGTTGGAGCTTCTTCGCGAGCTGCGACTCCGACAACCTCAAGTCCGCTGTCTCTATATTTCTCTTGCAGCTGCACCAGATGGGGCATCGCCGCCACACATGATTCGCACCAAGTTGCCCAAAATTCGACGATGTAGACTTTTCCGGGCTGGAAGTTCGTGAGGGGCTGGCCACGCAGCCAACTCTCCACTTTGATCGGAGGAGCCTGAGATCCGATGCGCAGCACTATGTTGCTCTCCAAAGCCGTTGCCAAGTTGCGGGCTTATGCGCGAGCTTGTCTCCCCGTAAGAAGCCGGGCACGGATTCACGGGAAGGAGAGCATCGCTCGTCTTGCTCTCCCGCGTGATCTCAAGAGCAATGACCGTGCCAATGCCGTCCGCGCACTACGCGTTTGATTACTCTTTTGAAAACGCCTCCACGCCTAAGACGGCGGTGTTTTGAACCTGACGAGCTTAGTGCCGCTGTCACAAACCAGACAAGCATCAGCGGTCTTGGCGCGAAACGGCTCCGTTTTGCGGTGATTGGCGCTGCAGCTGGCGAAACGGAAATTGCTAGCTCGTTGACAAAGGCTGTCTGGCTCGATGCGAGGAGATCCGCTCTAAAGCCCTGCCGTTTCGCTTGAGCGTGAAAACTACCGGCACTACCAACAGGTGCTTGAACCTAATGAGAAGTGGCGACGTGAAAGTAAGCCGCCTCAAACTGGTCGAGCAGTTGAGTGAATTCTGCGAGATTGTTGCGCGTCCCCGGACCAGACGTTCGCGTTCGTCTGCTCGATTACAAATGGAGCTATCAGTCGCGACAAAAGGGCTATCCGTCGCGAGTTTTCACCCCGCTGGCGAAGTTTCGAGAAACGAAGATGTCGACCAGAACTCCGTTTGATATGGCATCGACAGTGTGTGGACGCTTTGCCAAGCGGCGGCCGCCGCACGGACAGCTTGCGTCGATCCCGCCAAGATTGCGGGAGTCACTGCAGTGAAGACAGTCATGCCGCGCGCGCGACGCAAGGCCAGTGAACTGGCGCAACTTACGGCATGGATGAGTGACGACAAATACCCAGTATCAAGTTGCACAACGTCTGGGCTTTCCGACTTCAATTCATGAAGCGATCACCTCTGTTGGCTTTACCTCTTCGTCCGGCCGTCCTCACACAAGGCTCCACTCCGACCTTGCGTGTTCAAATTGCGCAGCGTTTTAGTGCCGGTAGATGTTGGGCTATCTTGTGGTGCAGCTGATCCGCAACGCCTTCGAAGCCCGTGGGCCAGCGCTCACTGGAAGTCGCGGCCACCGTGTGCCTCTCCTTTGCATGCCTTCTTGACGGGCTGCTCCCGGCGCGGCCTTTCTCATCGCCGCCGTGCTCGGCTTAGCGCACACGATCGACGAATTCTGCCTGGTGCTAATGATCGGCGGCAATTCCCGGACCGGCCAGCGTGCTGTCGTTTGCAATCTTCGACTGTGTGAAAGCGTCGCACCGGTGCGAGGCAAGCTGGCTTGCCGCGGGCATGGTCGTCTTCGCCGCGGTGCTCCTCACCCTGAGCTGGTCGCTTTCCGCTCGACGCGCAGTAAAGCGTACTGGCCAAAGGTGCGCGGCGATTTTCGGCCCTGCTGCAAGACCGCTGTGGCGCGCTGCATTGCCGGCCTCGAGCCTCGGCGACCGGTTTCTGCGTCATCGAGTAGTCAAATCTCACGAACAAGTCCGGACGACTCCGCGCTCAAGATAAACTCATTCTCCTCTTAGCGAGGAAGTCAAGCACGCCTTCAAGTGTTTGAGCGCTTGATATAGGCTTTCTTCCGCGCCCCGCTGCGTCGATAATTGGGTTGCCTTCGGAGTCGACCATGCCCCAGATTCAGCCCTTCAGCTGGCAGCCTTCCGGAACCCGATTCTCGAGAATTGTCGGTTTTCTCTACAGATCAGCCGCGGATATCGCATTCTTCGTCACAACTCTGGGTCTTATTGGTTTCGCGGGCGGCTTAGTCGTGTCGAAGACGATCGACACGAGCCCGCACACATGCACCGAATCCCTTGCCATAGACGGTCTTGGTGGCGCTGTTTGCCATTCAACACAAAGGCATGGCGCGCAAGCGCTTCAAAGATTGTTGGACACAATATGTGCCGAAGCGCACTGAAGAAGTTGAACAGTGGGATGACGACCAGCACCACCGGCATGAAGCGGAATCCAACGATGAAGACGGCAATGTCCTCTCTAAGGATATATTCCTTTTAGCCAGGCCGTAGCCGGCAGGCACTCCCGCAAGAAGAGATACCATTACGGAGCCGAGGGCTATCAAATGCGTGATCGCGGTGGAAAGGATCTCAACGCCCGGCATCAGTGGATCGAACGGCTTCGATTTGCCCTGGCACGGCAAATCCTCGCCAACGACGCTGTTAGTGGTCGGCGTCAGAAAGTACCTTGATAGTTCCTAGCTGGTAGAGCTGCCTGCGCAACTTCAAACAAGATAGGAAGCGTTTTCCAGGGTTGATGAATGCAAGCTTTCGGGCTTGGTGGCCCAAAAGCTTGCAGCTTTGTTCCCGACCTCCGCTTGACTAGAGCCACAGGACCCAGGCTTTAGTCATTTTAGTCACGACCGCCCGAAGGTTAGGGTGACGAGCGAGCAGTTTCAGTCAAACTTGTAGGAGGCTTGCAGGAACGTGCCCCATCGTTCCATGCTGTACTTCGCAGGCGCAGGCAAAGTAACGATGCCGGATCCAGTGCAGCCGGTGCAGATTGACTCGCTGTCTCTTGGAGTCCACATCGCCCAATAGCGGCCCCCGACGCCGATGCTGAAATTGTCGTTGACGAAGTACGATAGGACTCCTTCCACCTGCACACCACCGCCACCACTCCCGCGCTGATCGGCGAAGGTCGTGGTATCGCGCATGAGATGGCTGTCGCGTCCCTGGAAATCCGTCCAGGGCAGGTAAGCAACGTCGGCACTAACGCGCCAACGGTCGAGCAACATGGTCTCAGCGCTGACGCCGATACGCACCGCATTCCAGTCGGTGTCTTGGCTGCCGACTGTTCTTTCACGCGGCGCAAGACATGGAAGCGAGGCGATCTGCACGCATCCTTTAGTGTCAGACTTCTGGCCGTAATAGCTCCAGCCGATAAATCCACCGATCTTGTAGGTCATGCCACGCAGGAAATCGTACCCGGCATCGGCCGTGTAGTACATAAACCTTCCGTTAGCTTGGCCCGAACTCGTATTGGTATAGGCCAGAGAACCCTTGGGGAAGCCTTCTAGGCGCCAATCTTTTAGGCCCCAATCTTCATCGTTCTCATTTCCATTGTTGAAGCGCCCGAATCCGATATTGCCCTTCAGGAAGATCCCCCAGGGGCTGTCAAGCCGTTCGAACAACTCTCCGGAAATCCCATCCATCTTGTGATAGGTGAGCCTTGATACAAGATCGCTCAGACCATGGTCCCATTGAAATCTTCCTCGGCTCAGCCAGAGCCGTGTGCCGCTTTCCAGCGACCACCCTTGAGTGAAGGCAATCGGCGGTGCGCTGACAGTCGGCTCTGTGGCGTATAGCGACGCACCGGGCCATCCCGGCGTGCGTGGGTCGGCGTCAAAATGGTAGTTCAGACCAATTTTGCCGATGTGATAGCTGCTGGACAGGCTAGTGATGTTGGCTGGGATCGTTGCCAATGGCGGAAACTGTATGGTCGGAGGGGTCGCCACGCTTGGTCCGCCGAACCTCAGATAGTCGTACTCGAGTTTGACGGACCATGCCGGCGTGAGCGCTTGCTCGACGCCTACGCCGATGACGCCACCGACATGACCATAGTCGAAATGGGTGGCATTCTGTGGCGCCCGGCCAAAGAATTCGTTGTTATTGACGACATCGCCGCGATTGTGTTGCCATGCCACGCCCGCCTTGAGGTAGGCCAGCGTGTGGCCGTGCGGTCCAAACGCATATCCCAGGCGGCCGGTCCCCGTGACGAAGACGTCTGGCCCCGCCTTGCAGTTTGCGCTCACGACAATGCCAGAGACGGCAAGACAGGTGTTTGTACCTTCCGCGACCGCGCTACTGGCATCCAGTTCGAGGCCGAAAGCCCAGCGGTCCCTCTGCCAATTGTAGCCGATCTGACCTCCCGCCAGGAACACAGGGGTATCGACGACATCGCCGTAAATCGACGGACCATAGGGATCACTGAACGATGTCCGGCCGCTGCCCCCGCCGACGTGCCCGCCAATATATCCTCCGGTCCAGCTCCACAGTGCCGGTGGGACCTTTACTGCCGGCTGGAGATCCGCCGACTTGACGGCACCGCTTGCAACGAGCGCCGCTGTTGCGGCACCCCAATAAAGAAGTTCAGATCGCATATCACCTCTCGAACCCATACGCGCGCGCCATGTTGCAACGAAGGCCGAATGGCCGACGTTGTTGGCCGCCTCCACGCCGCTTGTGGTGTGCAGGATCCAGGCCAGCTGACGCGATGCGCATCTCTGCGATTTATTGATCGCGATGTCGTCTTCGCAACAAGACCAGCGGATTTTGAAACAAGCGCGGGTTTGATGTCGGACACAAAGCGCATGCTGCTCGGCATTTCCGGCGGATTGTATAGGTGACCGCTCTTTTTGCGAATGGTTCGTCTCTTGGTCCAGTCTCCTCGCAACCGTGCAATGAAATTATGAGCCTTTAGCTGTACCACACGATCTTTCGGGAAGTCGTTTCAATGCACGATAGATTCCCGGAAACGGCTTTGCGAAATTCCTGCCACCGGTTAGGCTGGTCAGCGAATGCGGCGGAGCTTGCTGACCGGCTGCAGGCTATGAGAGCGCTGTCGTCGAGAAGCGCCGGCATAAGCGCGGCGATCTGTATGGGGAGCGCTACAATCAGGATGGTGTGTCAGTGTCCCGGTATATGCGCTTATTTTTCGCGGCAGCTCGCCGCATTGGCAGATTGCTCACGACATCTCCATCCGCAAGGCCCGAGCGACGCTGGAGCTTGTCATCGTCATCTAGATACAGCTGATCCCTACTTTCATACGGATAGCGAAGACGACTTTGGCTTGGCAGGATTCTCGCGGATGGCATTCCGCGCCGCATACGAGGACGTGCCAATGTCTCTCCTCGAGCGGCGCAGGCTGATGAAAAATTAATATGGCGGGCGCCTGGTGAAGTTGCGCGGAATTGACCATGGCAACATCGACTGGCGCTCGGTCACCGACAAAACGGTTCGTGGCGCGAAAGGCTTTGGTTCGCACGGGAGGCGCCCGAGACCTAGTCATTGGATGCGCAGCTAGTCGTATAGGCTCCAGTTAACGAGCCGGATCATTGCGCCGATTGTCGACATCTGGCGTAATTGTCTGCCAATGAGCCGAGATGGCTGCGGCCGCATAAAGTCCCAACTCTATGACGAGATCGAGAAACGATCTGTCGCGGGAGCGAAGGCCGGCGGGCTCGGCTGCGGTTAGTAGGTCACCTTCGAGGATGAGCCGTCCGTCGCCTCCCGTAGTTTCTCTTCGGACAACAGGGGACCGCAAAGGATGGCAGCGCTCGTCTACTTGTATCCCGCGCTTCTTCGTTGAAGTGCGTCGCGGATCTCGCCGAAAGGGGCGCGCGTTGGAGGTGACGCGATTGGTCCGGACGCCGCCTTCATCATTGTCAAGCAGTCGGCCACGCTCGCACGAGAGGCGACCGGCATCACATGATGCATCCATCTTGTCGCGGCAGCTGTGTCCGGTTGAAGACGGCCATGTCGGAGCCCCGACATGCGAGCCCGCCATTCCACAGGGCACGCTAGCCCCCCATGCGTGTTTCACTCCTGTCAAGCAAGGCGCGCAACATGCGCGAGCGGCACGCCGTTTGCTGGGAAGAGTAGCAAAGAGCGGCCGGGGGCAAAAAGGTGTCGCCCGGCTTCATTCCAGGACGTTCCCGATGAGACTTGCCCGATTTATCCTGATCAACGCAACTCTGATGCTGGTTATGCTCGGAAATGCGGAGGCGGCGAATATCAATGTCGCGGCCGCTGCGAACTTCACCGAGCCGGCGAAGATTGCAGCCTCGTTCAAGTGGAAGACCTGGCACGAGGATCTGTTTAGCTTTGGCGCGCGCGATCAGCTTTGCAGCCAGATCACCCAAGGAGCGCAATTTCACGTGTTTCTCTCGGCACGCGGCTCCCGCCCGAAGAACCAAGTTGAGCACAGTCTCCCGGTTCAGGAAATCCGCTTCAGCTATGCGATCGGCAAGCTCGTGCTGTGGAATTCGATTGCGAAGTTTGTGAATGGTGCGAAGACGCTCAAGACGGCGGGTTTCGCAAACCTGTCGATCTGCAATCCGGCCCCGGCGCCTGATGGCGCAGCCGCTGTCCAGGCAATAAGCGTGCTCGGCCTCTATGAGGCAATGCAGCCGAAACTGGTCGAGGGCGCAACTACGACGCAAGCCTATCAATTCACCGAGACCGCCTCAGCCGAGCTCTCTGTCGCGCCGTCACAGCTCATAGTTACCATCGGCAGTTGGCGTTGTATGATTCCGCGGGAGCTTCATCTCCCCATCCCCGCGGGTCCCGTGCTGGTCTTGATTTGCGTCGATGGCAATACCAGACGCGCCTCCCTCGATTTTCTCAGAAGGCCGCAAGCCTACGCGGTCAACGCGCGCGAAGGCTACGTGCGCGGCGAGCAGAGTTGACGCGCATGGAACTCTTTTCCGCCGAGATCTGGCAGTCGCTCGCGCTCACGATCGAGCTCGCGAGCCTGACGACCGTGGTCCTGCTAATCGTTGGTACGCCGCTCGCGTGGTGGCTAGCACGCTCGAAGAGCCTTTGGACTGAGGCGGTGGGCACGATCATCGCGCTGCCGCTGGTGCTGCCGCAAACGGTACTCGGCTTCTATCTGCTGTTCATGCTCGGCCCGAACGGCCCCGGCGGCTTTCTCGCCTCTATCTGGGGCGGGCGTACGCTCGCCTTCACCTTTGCAGGGCTAGTGGTTGGATCGGTTTTGTGCGCGCTGCCTTTAGTGGTGCAGCCCATCCGCAATGCCTTCGCTACGATGGGCGACCGCCCGCTGGAAGTAGCAGCCACTCTGCGCGCCTCTCCGCTATATGCCTTCTTCACGCTGGCCTTGCCCTTGGCACGACCAGGACTTCTCACAGCCGTCGTGCTCGGCTTTGCGCATACAACTGGCGCGTTCGGCGTTGTGCTGATGATCGGCGGCAACGTTCCTGGGCGCACCAAAGTGCTATCGGCCTTTCTCCTCGACTATGTCCAAGCCTCGCGCTGGCGCGAAGCGAGCAGTCTTGCCGGCGGCATGGTGATGTTCGCCTTTGCGGCAATCCTCACCTTAACCTTGATCGAGAAATACATCGCAAGGAGGACCACGTGAGGACAGCCACACCGGGCCGGATCGAAATCGCCTTCAAGGGCCAGCCGGGCAGCTCTCCGCTCGATGCGCACTTCAGCGTACCGACCAAAGGTGTGACGGCAATCTTCGGGCCGACAGGCTGCGGTAAAGCCGCGGTAGCCCGCTGCATCGCCGGCCTCGAGCACTTGCCGAGCGGTTTTTGCGCCATCGATGGCGAGGTGTGGCAGGATGAGACCACGTTCCGCCCACCGCATATGCGCCCCATCGGTTATGTGTTCCAACAGGCGAGCCTTTTTCCGCATTTGTCGGTCAAGCGCAACCTGCTTTACGGCGCGCGCAAAGCCGAACCGACGCCGAACGCCTTTGAGGAGGTTATCGAATTGATGGGCATCGCGCCGCTGCTCGACCGCTCGCCAGCGCATCTCTCGGGAGGCGAGCGGCAGCGCATCGCCATCGGCCGGGCGCTGTTGTCCCAGCCCAGATTGCTTGTGATGGACGAGCCGCTCGCGGCGCTTGATCGCTGCGCCAAGAGCGAGATTCTACCGTTCCTCGAGCGCCTGCATGAGAAGGTCGCGCTGCCGATGATCTATATAACCCATGTCATGGTTGAGATCGAACGCCTTGCTAATCATCTCGTCATCATGGAGCATGGCACGGTGACCGCGGCCGGGCCGTTGCATGTCTTGCAGACCGATCCTGCGCTGCCGCTTGCGGCAAGCCGCGAAGCCGCTGTTAGTCTTGATGCCGTGGTAGGCGTTATGACGGACGCTATGGGCTACTCATCCTTCGCGTCAAAGGTGCGCGCGTGTTGGTGCCGGCGGCGCCGCTTCCACCGGGCGTGCGCCAACGGCTGCGCGTCGCAGCCAGCGACGTCAGCGTCGCATGCGAGCCGCCGCGCGCAAACTCCATCGTCAATGTTTTTCCGGGCGGATAAAGGCCTCTTCCGCTTGGCGCGGGTGAGATTACGCTGGTGCTTGCACTCGGGGGCTCGGGCACGGAGATTTTGGCGCGCATTACGCGTTTCTCCTTTGACTCGCTAGGGCTCAAGGATGGAATGGACGTATTCGCTCAGGTCGAGGGCGTCTCGCTGGTCGCGGCCTCTGAACCGCCACTGCGGACCATAGTGGCTTCCACAAAAGCGGGAGATGCCGGACAGCCAAGCGCGGTCCCCTGAACCTTAACAAGTGGATCAAGGCCATGATCGCCAACTTCGCCGAGATCGATCCCAACCGCGTCGCAGCAATCCTTTATCGGCCGGAACGCGATGTGGATACGCTGCTCGCCGACTTCACCCAGGATCTCGCGCAGCAAGGCGTGCGAGTCGGCGGCATCATCCAACGACACTTTAGAGACGCAAAAGGCAGAGGACCATGCTCGCGCTCGACGTTGCGAGGGGGCACGAGATTTCGATATACCAGCCACTCGGCATCGGCGCCATGTCCTGCAAGCTCGATACTAATGGGCTTGCCGACGCCGTAGTTGTCGCCCGCGCGATCAACGAGGAGGTCGATCTCCTCGTGATCAACAAATTCTCCAATCAGGAGGCGTTCGGCCAGGGCCTGCGTCACGAATGTATTGATGCGATCATCAGTGGCGTGCCGCTCCTCACCGCCGTCCCGAAAAATGCCTTTCCGATTGACGGACTTTCACCGGGGATGTCGGCACGATGCTGCTGTGCGAGCGCAAAGTCGTGGTGGGATGGTGGCGCGACATCGCTGAGCGCCTGGCAGGCGTCCGCGCGCGTTGCATCGCGGCAGCGGCTACGGCTATCTACCGACCATCACATCCGACGGCTTGATCGCGGCCGAGAAGGCATCGCCGACCTTGAGCCGAGATCGTCCACCGCCTCATGGTGATCGGAGGAAATACCGTCAGTCCCGGTACCCCCTCCACCTGCACATGATTGGTCGTGTGACGGCTGACTGCCGCCTGCGATGAGTTCACTTTGTGAAGTCCCCCAAATTGCTTCGGCGTCGACTTAGCCGAACACGCGGCTTGGCTAGTCGCTCAACATGCGAACCCTGCCGCATGCACGGCATGATCTATTGAGAGAAAGCAGTGGAAGCAATCAGCAGAAACGATGGCCTTCGGATGCTTGCATGCCAAGCATCCGATTGTTTTGTGTTCCGGCAATTTAAGATCTTGAGACGGCATATGGCTTGCTTCGCTGATGGGGGTCTCGTCACTCCACGCGCGAAGTAAACTTGTGAGGACAATATGCTTGGAATTGGAAATAAGTTGCCGTCGTTCGAAATCATAGGCGTGAAGCCCGGCTTCCACGTGCAGGAAGAGAAGGGCTGAGCGCATTCGAGACGTTGACTGAAGACAGCTTCTCCGGAAAATGGAAAATCATTTTCTTTTACCCCAAAGATTTCACCTTCGTCTGTCCGACCGAGATCGCCGAGTTCGCGCGCCTGTCCAAGGATTTCGCCGACCGTGATGCGGTCGTGCTGGGTGGCTCGACCGACAACGAGTTCTGCAAGCTCGCCTGGCGGCGCGAGCACAAGGATCTGCACCATCTGCCGATCTGGCAATTTGCCGACACCAAGGGCGCGCTGATCGATGACCTGGACGTACGCTCCCCCGACGGCGTCGCCTATCGTTATACATCATCGTCGATCCCGACAATATCATCCAGCATGTCTATGCGACCAACCTGAATGTCGGCCGCAGTCCAAAAGACACGCTGCGCGTATTGGACGAGTGCTGTCACCCGCGGCGCTTTCGGCGGCGAAATCCGCAGCTTCGGTGGCGGCGATGAACAACGTCTATGCGGCGACGATCCCTCGACTGTCATCAACATCCGCGGCCTGCAGGATTTCGGCCGAGTCGCTGTTGTCGTCGACGGCGCGCGGCAGAACTACCAGCGTACCGGACACAACGCTAACGGCTCGTTCTTCCTCGATCCCGAACTGGTCGGCGGCGTCGACGTGGTGCGTGGTCCAACCGCGAATATTTACGGCTCAGGCGCGATCGGCGGGCGTGGTCTCGTTCCGCACCAGGGACATCAACGACGTCGTGCGCCCGGGCGAGCGCTGGGGCGTCGACATGACCGGCTCCGGCGGCACCAACAATGCTCGCGGCCTCGGCTCGTCTTCGGCGGCGTGCGCGCCGATCCCAATGTCGACATGTTCGGTGGCGCGGTCTATCGCACATCAGGCAACTACAAGGACGGCAACGGCACCGAGATCGGCAATAGCGGCAACGAGCTTGCTGCCGGATTGATGAAGGTCACGGTGCGTCCTGCCGAAGGCCATGAGATCAAGCTCGGCGGTGTGTTCCAGGATTACCAATACAGCATCGGCCAGTTCAATCGCGGACCGGTGCTGACGGCGGCGCAACGCGCGCTGTTCCAGGGCTCGTCGGTCTACGCGTCGGACGCGAAGAACTACATGGGTACACTGACCTGGAAATACAGCAGGCCGGACGACAATCTCTGGGACTGGAGCATGTCGCTGTACGGCAACCGTACCGACAACGACCACTTCAAGACACATCATAACAGCGCAAGCGGCGCGGCCTTTTGCGGCCCCGGCAACGTCGGAAACAAAATCTCCGGCTGTGTCGGCGACAAGCGCGGCTACGTGCTCAATACGCTCGGGATCGACGTCAACAACACGACAAGGTTCAATGTCGGCGACTGGCGCAACGCGGTTACGTTCGGAGTCGATGCGTTTCAGGATGACGTGAGCACCTTCGACAGCCGCGGCAATTCCAACATCACCACGCCCAGCGGCTTGCGCACCGTTTCCGGCGGTTTTGCGCAGTTGAAGCAGAACTACTCGACCTGGCTCGAGGTTATCAGCGCGATCCGCTACGATCGCTACGACCTGCATTTGCCGTTGGTAGCGACTACCGGCGGCGGCGACCGCTTCTCGCCCAAGATGACCATCGGCGTGACGCCGGTGGCGGGCCTTACGCCCTATGTCAGCTATGCCGAAGGCTACCGCTCGCCCTCGATCACGGAGACGCTGATCTCCGGCGCACACGCCACCGGCGGTGGCCGGGCGTTCTTCAACTGCCCGGACGGCACCGCCGGTCTGTTCTGCTTCCTGCCCAATGCTGGCCTGCGGCCGGAAGTCGGCAAGAACAAGGAACTCGGCCTCAACGTGAAGTATGACGGCATCTTTGCCGCCAATGACAGCTTCCGCGGCAAGTTCAATTTGTTCCGCAACGACGTCAGCGATTATATTGACCTCGTTCCGTTCGGACTGACGGCGGTACCGCCGTTCGGCACGTTCCCGAGATTCTATCAGTACCAGAACATGGCGCAGGCCCGTATCGAGGGTTTCGAGGCCGAGACGATGTACGATGCGGGCCTGTGGTATTTTGGTGTCGCCGGCCATCTGATCCGCGGCAAGAACGTCGCGACCAATATCGGGTTGGCGACCATCACGCCGCGCAAGATCACCACGACCGGCGGCGTGCGACTGCTCGACCGCAGGCTGATCCTGGCTGCACAATGTTCCTCGTTCGGCGCCAACAACGATGTGCCCGCCGGCTATCTGCCCTCTACCGGATATGAACTGGTCAATCTGTACCTGACCTGGCATGCGACCAAGGACGTCATGTTCACGGCCTCGATCGACAATCTGTTGAACCAGTACTACCGGCCTTACGCCATTCCCGGCAGTTCGACCGATGGCACCCAACCAGAACGACGTGTTGTGGTCGAGCCCCGGACCGGGCAGGGTCTACAAGGCCGGATTGAAGATTCACTTTGGCGGAGTGTAGTTCGACGAGCTGACAAGCCAACAAAGTTGCACCGGGCCGCGCTGATGCTCCAGCGCGGCTTCGGTGCATCCATGTTTCCAACCAACTCAAACGGTACGCCAGGCGCACCCAGCAACTAAGCCAAGGAGATTTCAAATGTTTATCGCAATGAACCGGTTCCAGGTGAAGATTGGCGCCGAAGCCGCCTTCGAGACCGTGTGGCGCACACGCGAGTCCTATCTCAGCAACATGGCCGGCTTCGTCGAGTTTCACCTGCTCAAGGGCCCAGTCCTCGAAGACCACACGCTGTATTCGTCGCACGCGGTCTGGGTCGACAAGGCAGCGTTCGAAGCTTGGACCAAATCGGAAGAGTTCCGCCGCGCGCATGCCCGCGCCGACAACAAGACCGGCGAAAGCCTTCTCGGCCATCCCAAGTTCGAAGGTTTCGAGGTGATCCTGAGCGAGCGCAAATCCAGCGCCGCCGCGTAAGGGAGGGTGCCATGCTGAGCACGGACCTTGCCGGCCTCAAGACCTATATGGCTCAAAATCCGGGCGCGGTGATCGAGGACGTGGCGCGGGAGCGGAAGGTTACGCCGCGCGCCGTACTCGAGGAGCTGCCCGAGACGATGGTGCGTTTCGGCCCCGGCGCTGAATTCGGCGCCGCGATGAACGATGTCGCGCAATGGGGCGAAGTAACGCTGATCGTCCACACCGATGATGCGATCGTCGAATTCACCGGCGGCGTGCCGGCGGGCGAGGTCGGCCGCGGCTACTTCAACCTGATGCAGCCGAAGGGGCTGCACGGCCATCTTCGCCACGAGCGCTGCGGCGCCTCGCCTTCGTCGAGCGTCCCTTCATGGGCAAGTCGTCGGCGTTCATCGCGTTCATCAATGTGGACGGCGGCATCATGTTCAAAGGTGTTCGTCGGCCGCGACGAGACGCGGGCGCTGCGCGGCGACCAGTTGCAGCGCTTTCATGCGCTTGCCGAAAGGATCGCGTCCGACCGTGCGGTGTAACCGATCCGCATTGTCAGCCCGGGAGACGATCATGCAGCATCGAGTGCTGGAAATTATGATCCGTTTGTGTGGCGCGGCCGGCATGGCCGCCTTGCCGGGCGCGGCGCGCGCCTCCACCGACGTTGCGCTGCTGCCGCGCAACCTGTCGCCTGGAACATGTTCGTGAATGCGGACATCGTAGTTAAGGCGGTCATGGTCGGGCTGGCCCTCGCCTCGCTGGTGACGTGGACGATCTGGCTGGCAAAAACCGTCGAGGTCCGTCGCAAAACCGCGACTGCCAGGCGCCGGCTCAACATGCTGGAAATCGATACCGTGCTGGCCAAGGCCGAACAGGAAACCCGCGGCGGTCACGATGCCGTGGCGCAGATCATCCAGTCCGCCGCGCGCGAGGCCAGCCTCTCCGGCGGTCATTTCGACGACGGCCTCAAGGAACGGGTGGCGCTGCGGCTGGAGCGGGTCGAGGCGGCGATGTCCAGGCAGATCGCGCGCGGCACCGGCGTGCTCGCGACCATCGGCGCCACCGCGCCGTTCGTCGGCCTGTTCGGCACGGTCTGGGTCATCATGAATTCGTTCATCGGCATTCCGAAGCCACCGTTTCGTTCACCTCGCTTCCAATCCGGAATACAAGACCATGCCGGCGCGGCTGCGCATGAACGTGATCGCCAATCCTGGGGTTGGCAAGGCCGTTTTCGAGCTATGGTCGCTGGCGGTTTCCGCCATCAACGGCTGCGGTGCCTGCATTGATGCCCATGAGAAGGCCTGCAGGAAGCCGGCGTCGGCTCGGCAGCGATCCAGACCGCGGTGCGCTTTGCCGCCATCGTGCAGTCGGTTGCGGTTGCGATCGAGGCGGCCGGGCACGGCGTGGCCCAGGCAGTGAAGTGATCCACCCTCTCCCGCTCCTGGCCGGGAGAAGGTCGGGGTTAAGGGCAATATCCACGTCTGAGTTCGCAGCGCGTTCCTCACCCAAGGTTGCAGCTTTGCTCGATTTTCGGTCTCTCCGCGCAAGCGTTGCGAGGCGAAGCTGACAGCTGAAATGTCGCCTCCACCTACACGGCGTTCCATGCGCAGCCGTTGGGATCGGTTGCGCGTGACCCTGCTGGACGGCAGTTATTGTCCGACACCGGTCAAGCGACCGCTCATGTCTTCCCTCGTTCATATGTCGCCTGTCGGTGGTGCGAACCCGACGGGACGGCGCCATGATGGCGCGGAAGCCATGCCGGCGCATCAGCCGTTCGATCCGGTCGCGGCTGGCGCCACGTCCGGAGGTCAAGCTGGGTGCAACTGGCCACCGCGGGATCGGCTGCGGCCCATGTCGCGAGCTTGTGTTGCATTTCACTGATTATCAAAGGTCTTCACCATCGCGATGTAGCGGATAGTCGCGGACGTACTCGGCGGTCAGCCCGGGCGAAGCCAGGTTTTCCTCCATACCCTTCAACACCAGGCCTCGATGGCATCGCAATGGGGACACGACCACGATCGATCTGAACTCGCTCCGCGGTTAGAGCGCATTCTAGATCGCTATCAATAGGCCGACGGCTTTATGGGCGAGACAGATTAGGTAGTGTCAGTTCGCCTTTGCCCGCCATAACTGAGAGATTCAACTTGTGCGCGACGGCAACTAGGACCGGCACCGAAACCGCGCTCTCGTCTGCCAGCCGCACAGCGCAATCGATATCCTTGGCGGAATTCGCCATTGAGATTGCCAGAACATCGGGTTTCTCGCCCAACAAAAAGGCCACGAAGGCTTGAAATATTCCGCTGTTAGTGGAGCCGCGACTGACGAGAGAGCGCAGCGTTACGAGATCGATGTCAAGACCGTGCGCGAATTGGCAGACCTCCGCGACTACCGCCGCTATCCCCATTGTCATGCTGTTGTAAACAAGCTTGAGTCTGTGACCTTGTCCGACATCTCCGACATGAAGAACCGTCTCACAGAATGCAGCAAGAATGCCTTCAGCCACAGGAAAAAGCTTCTCATTCGATCCAACGATCGCGTTGAGAAGGCCTAGCTCTGCTTGTTCGGGGCTCCGTGTTACAGGAGCATCTATAAAGCTTACGCCGCGTCTTTGCGCCTCATCGGCCAGTGCGACCGTCGAAGTCGGATATGACGTCGAGCAGTCAATTATCAAACCTCCTGGGGGCATATGGACAAACAGCCCATCTTGACCAAGGCAAACTGCCTCAACCTCGTTGCTTGAAGGCAAGGATAACACCACGGCACTTACATGCTGCGCCAACTCAGCGATCGAGGGGTGTTCATGGGCACCTGCATTAGTCAAGCGATCCGCACCGAAGCGATTTTTATTGGCTTTGATATGGAGCTCGATTTGGTGACGCAACAGGCTGATACCCATACCGGTTCCCATGCGTCCAGCTCCGATAAGGCCTATTCTCTGCTTCGCCGTTTTAGGAGCGACGTTGGGCGACGATTCCTCGCCAATCATGACTTATGCATTCCGAAAAAACCGTGTCTTTGTAAGATTGGCAACAGCTCATGATGGTTGCTAATCGTGTAGTCTGGATGCGCCGCTCGCAAGCGCGAATCCGAAACAAATCCTCCGGTAATGGATATGCTTATGAGTCCGAGATTGCGTGCAATATCCGTTTCGACCGGCATATCGCCGATGATGAAGGTTGACGCTGGCTTCAGATTGTTTTTCTGCATGTACAGACGAAGCCGCTCTCCTTTGCTCATCGATTTGTATTGAGTGGTGCGACTTTCAAAGGCGAGCACATCGTTGATGTAGTCATTGACTCCAAGTCTTCTCAATTGCGAGCGCAGAGGGTCGACTATATGGTTGCTCACGATGATGGACGAAGCTGCTTCTCGGTACGCTAACTCCAATACTCTGCGCGCGCCCTCGCGCAGATCGGCTTTACCCGCAAGAGGTTCGTAGGTGTCGTGAAAGATTGCACTCCCATCGCGATCCACCGTCTCAATCTCTTCGTGCGACATTCCGAGACTGCGATAAAGAAGAGATAGCGGAACGTCGCAATGTTCCCGAAAGGTTTTCATATCGATCGTTGCATGGCCAAAGCGATCTAGTATGGCATTGGTCGCTTGGAGCAGTGCGTACGCATCGTCGAGCAGCGTTCCATTCCAATCAAAGACGAGAACGGGTTTCATGATCTGACCTCAAGCAGGGATTGATTCCGAATAGGTAAGATCGGCCACCAACTCGCGCAAGTTCCTATTCGCGCGCTTCTGCCCCGCAGGGGTTGGCATCTCCAAAGTAAACGGTGACAAATCGAACTCGTCTTGCCTGCAGGGCAGCAACGATACCAGAACTGGAAACGGCAGATACGTTATCGTGGCTGCGTTGATGGATGCCGCAATATTAGTTTCGATGATTTTGAGAACTTGGGAATCCATCTTGTGGAAGCGAAGGATTTGCGTGCGCTGTTCGGGCGGCAATCGTTTCCATGCCTGCCAGAATGCCAACTCATCTAGTGTGTCGATACCCATGCCGTAGTAGTTCGGAGCCACTATAGGCGGCGAACCGATCGCCCAATGCACGGCTTTGGCCCCAGCGGCAAGCAGCATATTCGTGATAGCCTGACTGGTATCGCCACGAATGAGGGCCTCGTCGACAATAATTATCGTGGCTTTAGCAAGGCTGGTTCCCGATACGCGGTACTTTTGAGCAATGCGAGACTTTCGCTCGCTGGGTGTACCGATGAGAGTTCGCTGAGAAAATTGCGTTGCGACTACTTCCCGACGCTCGGCGAACACGCCGTGTTCGGCGAGAGATGCAAACAGACCATCGGCGTACGGGCCCCCAGTATGCGGCATGGAGGAAACGATTGTGGGCGTCGAGCCTGGTTCTGCTTGCAGTCCCCGCGCAACAAGGCCACCAAGAGCGACCCCAATGTTGTAACGGATTTCGAAATATGATTGACCTTCGATCGATGTCTTCGGATTTCCTAAGTAGAGAGTTTCGTAAGCGCAGAGTTTTCCTTTGTATCGTCCGTTGTTCACTGGACGATCAACGCAGCACCCCATTTTCCCGTCTACATACTTGATGTGGCCTGGAAGAATTTGCTGTGTCTTACCCTCTAGACCAGCAAAGGCACAATTTTCCGAGGCAAAGAGCAAGAACCCGTCATGTGTTTGCATCGTTTCCAGTGGTCGCAAACCACATCGATTACGGTATGCAACTAGATTTCCTTCTCCGTCCAGGAAAAGCGCGCTAATAGCGCCATCAATACGGTCATCAATGTCGCGAAAGACGTTTTCGTAATTGACCGGCAGGCCGTGCCGCCAATAGTCTCTTTCACAAGAGCGTTCAATCCACTTGAGCAAGAGCTCAGCATCTGTGTTGCCGCCTAACCTATGACCCTGGGCAAGCAATTCTTCCCTGAGTTCACGGGCATTGACCAAAGCTCCATCCAGAGAAATTGCCAAATGGCGGCTGGTGCCCGCTTTGTTGTGAATTGGCTGAAGGTCGCCCCCATCCCTAATTCCACGGCATCGGCTACGGATATGGGCGATTGCAACATGGGGCCTAAAGCTCGGATCTCGGACATCGTACTCAATGCGCACTGAATGGCGTGATGACTGAAGCGCTCTCGCATATCGAGTACCTTCTTTGTGCATGAAAGCCGCAATGCTGACCCCCGCCTGCCCCCGGAGCGCAAGTTTCGGAACCATGTGCTTGAGCCGATCATAAACCGTCGCCCGTGAATTGCTTGAAGAGCATAGAAAGGCAGCAGCGACACCGGACATGCTATTAGCCCCTCTTTTCAAAGAACCGATGTCCCGGGACCATCAAAGGTGAAGACGGGGTTGCGCCTCTCTTTAAGCAAGCGCCATACCAGTCCTTAGATGCCTCGGCTCGCGCCGCCAGAGCGACGGAAAAGTTAGCCATTTGGCTGCCATTGATGATCTCGCGTCGGATTCCCGACACGTTGTCTGAAGCGGGACGCGTTAGTACGAAATGAGCCAAGCTCTGACTGTTGGTCGTCGTCTTATCGTCCCACGGAGGCCTTCGCGCTCAAGCTTGCATGCGACGAGTCCGCTCACATGAGCGGGCAAGACGATTTAAGCTGCGCCAGGCCTCCTGATCCGTACGCATCCGGCGTAGGCCCCGGGCTCGGTTGGATTGTTCTGACGACCGGCGTTTAAGCAACTCGGCATTTTCCCTGTAAATCTGGACTGAGTTCGATGAGGCGTTCAATGCCGAAGTCGGTGAACGCCTGAACACTGTCTTCGCCCACGCCATAGACCCATATGGCTCCGTCATCGATCTCCATTTTATCAGCAACGTCTCGTAGCCAATCTATAAGCGTCGTTCTTAGGCCACGGCCTTGAGGGCTTGAGTGCGGTAGGCCCAAGGCAGTAGCTGGTTGATATCGCGATTGGATGTCAATTGACGATCCTCGTCAGGACGTCGGTGAGATGGGCGAGAGGATCGACGCCGTTGATCTTGCAGGTTTATGCCGACTGCCGAACTACACCTCTGCGGAAGTCGACCGGCCTCGTCGCGACCATGATCTTCACACCCGCCGTAGTCCCGATCATGTGGTCGCCCTCACAGCCCGCAGGACATCGCGCTGACAGGCCGGATCAACCCCGGCCGTCGCGCGAACCACCGCACTGCCAAACTCGATGCTGATCGATATCGAGTTCCGTGTTGCCGCTCCCACAACCGTCCCAGTGGAGCGCAGCTCCGACGCTACCGGAACGAAGAGTGGCGCATCCTCCGCCGGCAAGCTCAGCAAACCTGACGCGCCGCTTTGCCCAGGCGAACAGGAGTTGCGGTGAGAGGCAGTGCCGGCGCGCAACCTCGGGCGCAACAGCGCCCGGAGCATACGACTCCGCCACGATCCGTCCGTTCACTCCGTCACTCCACCGCCACCGACGCCCCGCTCCGACCAGAATATCCGCCCGGCCCGTGGCTTCGAAGCGTCAACAATATGGTCAACTATATATGCGAACCTAACTGTGTATGACGGCTCACATCTTGCTGATCAGCTCACGCCCGACAAGGTGCGGAACAACGCGCCGCTTACGATCACTCCGATAGTAGTCAAGATTATGGGTAATTGAAGCCGCGCGTGTCTATTCTTGCTCTTACACCGGATGAGAGGATCGCTCGGCGCATGTGCCTCTTGTGGGGAGGACATGGTCGACCAAAATGGTCGGCGGAAGATCGCGACGAGATCTCGGCACGCAACCCGGAGATTTTTGCTTGCCCTAATGTCAACGACCACTCTACCGCGGCTTATGTACTGGGTTCCGCCTCCTTGCCACTCGTTCGTCCAGAACCGCGCCCGCTGGTGGTCGCCAATGATGCGAGCTTAATCGCCCACCGCTCGCACAGCCCGGAAAGCTCATGCCTGTTCAAAAATAAGCTCGCAGCGTCACCTCTAGTTTGCTCACCAACATGCGATGGATAGTTTGCTCACCAACATGCGATGGACGCCATTGGCAAAGTGAAGCCCGCTTTGACTCGATCCAAGACGACCATAGTTTCAAAGCGCTTTATGTCTGGATTTTCGTGTGTAAGGCACTGAGTGAAATGGGCGTAGTCTTCTATATCATTCGCTGTCACTAACAGCACGAAGTCGACTTGGCCGGTAACGTAGAATGCGCTCATCACCTCGGTCATCTTGCGGATTGACCGCTTGAAACGATCAAGGATGTCGGTCCGATCGCGCTCAAACGAAATGTGAACCAAGGCGGTCACGTTTCGTCCGATCGCTTTCGGAGACACGATTGAAACGTCTGCTTCTATGACGCGGTCCGATCGTAAGCGCTTCAGCCGACGCTGAACTCCAGATGCAGATAAGCCGACCTTCGCGCCGAGCTCCTCACTGGTCAGACGATTGTTGCGTTGCACAAGATCGAGGAGACGAGCATCGATTCGCTCAATAACATGCGATCGCCCAGTCCAGGCAGACGAAGTTACTCCGACGAGCGGACCTGTCATTTTACAAACCTCCTTCTCACCATTCGTGTACGAACTTCACCCGAGCATTGCGCAATGCACGCAAGCAGTGCGAAGTAGAACTGAGTGACAAGGCCGACCGGTATCGCTGCGCAAGCGGTGAAAACACCGGTTGCGGCGCGCTGATCGATACCGACCCGGCGCTGGAGTGATCTCGACAGGAACAAGAGCTGGCACGGCATCACCACCCGGGCGGCCCTGGCGTGCCGGCCATGTGAACAATAGGCTCGGTGCCACACCATGCCGCCGCGCCACCCCACAAACAGTCTCGCCGGCCTGCACGGTTTCCTCGACCAGGCGAACCTTCTCATCGTAACTCCAGCGGCGCCGACGTTTGACGCCGCAGGAAGCTTTCGAACTCTCCTGAGACCCGGCACCACGCCGTTGCCCGCCCCTCGGCGGCGGGCGATAAGCCGCCCGCTAAATCGCCACACCGATTGCTGCCAATGTCCAACTTGCCATCCGACCTCGACGGCGGCCCCGAAGCCGTCCGACCGCATAGCTCGCATGCCTAACATCCTCGGCATATGTCACCCAATTTCGCCCAGGCAGGCGCGAAAGAAGCTGTGCGGCGCAGTTCGATCGATGATGATGTTCGAATCCTGGCCGGCATCCGAATCCGGCAGGTCCATCCGATAGTGACTGCCACGGCTTTCGGCCCGTTCGAGTGCAGCCCTCGCCATGATGTCGGCCACATCGCACATGTTAAGAAGTTCGAACGCGTTGACGCGATCCTGTGCCGTTTCAATGCGTGCGGCGGACAAGGCGGTATCGCGAATAGCCGCAGTCGACGAGCGCAATGCCTCCAAACCCTTCGCGTTGCGCAGGATGAGCAGGTGCCGGTTCGCGGCCATCTGTAGCGAACGACGCAGTTCTGGCAGGGGCTCGTTGCCTTGCTCCGGAAGCCGCGCAAGGAACTCAGCCTGTTCATCAAACAAATCGGGAATATCAAGGTGTCCGTGCTCACGCGCCAATTCCGCGGCTTTCCGTCCGGCGCGTGCGCCGAACACTTGGCACGTGACTGACATGTTGCCGCCCAGTCGGTCCGCACCATGCGGGCCGGCCGCGACCTCCCCGGCAGCGAACAGACCGCGGATGTTGGACTGCGCATCTGCGTCGATGCGCAAGCCACCGTTGATGGCGTGGGCTGAACAGGCGATCTGGACCTTATCCCGATAGAGATCGGTCCCACGCTCCTTGTACCACTCGTACGTCAGCGGCCACATCCGTGCGATACTGCTCGTGCGGTCTGCCAGAATCCGGTCGAAATCGCAGTCGATGAAGTCGAGGTAGACGCCGCCATCGTCCGTGGCCCGGCCCTCATTGATGGCACTCTGGATGCCAATCTCCACGTAGCGCGAAATGTCGGAGCACGAGAAGGGGAAGTGGCGCTGCTTCTCGTCGATCACTGCCTGAACCGTTAGCCCTCCCGGCAGATAGTCGCTCAGGAAGGGAATGCCGTCACGATCGGTCAGGCGAGGACCCGCGTTCCACAAATAGTTGCCAAACAGATTCACGAAAGGTGAGACGATGCTGACGCCAGCCTGCATGAACTCCATGTTTACCAGATGCGCACCGCTGCGCCACGCCATCGCGTAGCCGTCCCCGGTGATGTCGGACGGATATAGGTTGGTCGCGAACAGCTGACTTGCCCCGCCGGTGGTCATCACCACGGCCTTGGCCCTGATGACCACAGGATTGCCCTCGCCGTCGAGTGCGTGAACGCCGTAGCACACCCCGTCGCGGACGATGAGGTTGACCACCATGGTCCGGTCCATCACTTGCACGCCAAGCCGGCTCGCCTCAGATCCCAGAGCTTTAACGATGGGCTTGAAGTGGTCCTTTATGACGTGCGAGCGCGGCCGCGAAGAAAAGCAGGCACGAAAGACGAGATAGTTGTCGCCATCTCGCTCGAATTTGACACCGTACTTCTCCAGAAAGGCCAACGCGTCCTTGGCCTCTTCGGCTAATATCCGGCTGAGACGTGGGTCGGACATGCCTTGCCCAGCCGTCAGGATATCATTCAAAAATATCTCAGGGCTGTCGCCCGTTCCTCCGGCGTCATCGGGCACATTGAAAGCCCCGACCTCGGCCACGCTGTGGAATGTTGCGCCGCTGCGACGGAACTCTCCCTTGATGACGACAAGAACGTTGGCGCCCTCGGCAACTGCAGCGAGTGCTGCCCTTAAAGCCGCTCCCCCACTGCCGACGATCAGCACATCCGTCTTCATCTCGCGATACGGCAATGCCATAGCGTTTCTCCTGGTCGCTTATTGTTTGCGAAGCCGCCGGCTCGGCCTGGGCGGATTCTTCGTCCCCATGACGTCGTGGCGGCGGACCGCGTCGACTTCATCGTTTTGATGGTCGCCTCGATCTCGGACCTCTCTAGCGCTGAAAGGCTATGAGGCATTAAACATTTACACCAACATGCCGTAGAAACTCCTTGGTTCTGTCTTCTTTGGGTTGCTCAAATATCTGATCCGGCTTTCCTTCCTCTACGATCCTGCCCTTCTCAAAGACCATAATCCAGTCACTGACGCGTCGAGCGAAACTCATTTCATGTGTGACTACGATCATCGTCATTCCATCTCTTGCCAGATCTGCCATCACGCTCAGAACCTCGCCGACGGTTTCTGGGTCGAGTGCGGAAGTTGGCTCATCAAATAGCATCACCTCGGGCTTCATCGCCAAGGCACGCGCAATTGCGATCCGTTGCTGCTGGCCTCCGCTCAGCATTGATGGATAACTCATAGCCTTATCGGAAAGCCCCACTTTTTTGAGAAGTGAATGAGCTAACTCTGTCGCGTCTCGCTTGGGAGTGCCGAGTACCGTCATGGGTCCGCAACTAATATTCTGCAACGCAGTCATATGCGGGAACAACTCAAAGGCCTGAAAGACCATCCCCATTCGCCTGCGAACGAGCCTAACATTCCGCTCTTCGGTCGGAAGTGGTGAGCCATCAAAGACTACATTGCCTCCATCGATCGGCTCCAACGCATTCGTGCATCTCAGTAGCGTCGATTTTCCCGAGCCGGAGGGACCGATCAGACAAACGACCTCGCCGGCATTTACCTTTGCACATACTCCGTTGAGAGCCGTGAACCCTCCATATTTTTTGACAACGTCTTCGTAGACCACCATTGGTCGCTTATCCGAGACATTCCGCTGATGAGCCATTTGCGTCACTCTCTTATTTCGTATTTTCTATTGATCCAGTCGACGAGCTTTGACTGCGGATAACCAAGGCACCAATAGATCACCGCCATGGCCGTCAAAATCTCGATGATGCGAAAACTCTGCGCGCGCGCTTGGAGTGAAACATAAGACAGCTCACTTACCGCGATGACGGATACAAGAGATGTATCTTTGAACAAGGACACCCACGTATTGCTAAATGCCGGCAACACACGCCGCATCGCTTGCGGGAGCACGATTCCTGCGAGAACTTGCAGCCGTGACATTCCAAGCGCCAGGCCAGCATCAGTCTGACCTTTTCGTATCGAGTTCACACCCGCGCGGAACGTCTCCGAATTATATGCAGAAACGATCAACGAGAGTGCCACTACGCCGGTCAGGAACGGCGGCAATTGAGCACCCAGCCGCGGCATGACGTAAAAGATCCAGTATACGAGCAGGATCAGCGGAACGGCTCTGAACAATTCGACGTAAAGAATTGCTGCGCCTCGTACAACTCGCATGCGCGAGCTGCGAAGAAGCATGATCAGCAATCCCCCTGGGACGGATATCAACATGGTGACCAACGTCATCAGCACCGTGTTGACTACACCGATGAGAAAGTCCCAGCGATATTGCCAGACTATTGACCAATCTAGATTCATGAGCGCCCTAGGTGGGCTAGCCGCGAATAAATCCAGTCGACTGAACGCGTCAACGGCAGGATCATCGCGATATAAACGAGTATTGCTACGGTGTAGAGCTCAAGTGGTCGATATGTTTGAGCAGCGACGATGCCGGTCTTGAGCAGGTAGTCTGGCACAGCAATGACCGAACATATGGCGGAGCTCTTCACCGTAATCGACAACATGTTTCCGTATGAGGGAAGAATTCTCACCACCGTCTGCGGCAAAATGATCTTTCTGATCATCTGACCTTTCGTCATACCGAGTGCCATAGCAGCTCGTGATTGACCTTGCCGAATGGACAACACTCCGCCACGTACGATTTCGGAAATGTATGCGGCGATGTAAGCACTGAGTGCAATAAACGCTGACCAGAAGGGCGGCAGCGTTATGCCGATCAAGAGCGGGAAAGCGAAATACATCCAGATGAGCACAGCAAGCGCGGGAATCGAGCGAGCGCTGTCTACATAGAAGGCCAGTACGATCGCGAGCCATCTGGGACCATATACGCGCAGCAACCCGACAGCTCCTCCCAACAGGGTCGCAGCGATGATCGTCAATGCAGAGAGAGAGACGGTTATCAGAAGCCCGTCGAGCAGGTATCGCCAGTTGTTCAAAACGGGAGACAAGTCAAAGTCCATCGCAACCTCCTTCGCGTCCCATCGCGGGGCAATCTGGAGCATCGCTGGCTAAAGGAGATCACCAGCGACACTCCATCTGCTTGCTTTCAAGGAGTTCCAGACGCCTTGATTACCCTCGCCTCTTCAGCTTGCGCTTCTTTCGACAGCTCAGACGTGGTCGCTTCCAGCCAAGTGCGAAAGACGTCCTGACCCTTGTCGATAGCCATGCCGATTGGCTGAGACTTTTCCTTACTATCCTGGCAGTTGTTTTCCGTAGGCAGGATGGCAAGTACTGACAGCTTCGCCTGCAACGCCGGCCACTGAACACGGTTGATGGGCGCGGCGTCGGCCCGACCGGACATGATGTCATCAATAGGAATGACAGACGACGTGATGACTCCACGGTGTTTAGCTTTGTTGAAACGCCCTTTGACCCAGGTCTCCTCGACGGCGCCGAGCAAGAACGCAATGGTCACGTCTGCACTGTTGAGATCGTCAACAGTCTTTGCCTTGGAGAACTTGGGGTTGCTTTTCAGGCCGAACACGCAAACGCTTGTGTTCGAATAATGGACGAAATCGACGACCTTAAGCCGCTCGGGGGACTCGGCCAAAGGCGTTATCGCAATATCGACTTGGTTGGCGGCAAGCACCGGTATCTTCGTTTCGTGACTGACCGCAACCTCCTGAAGGCGAACACCAAGCTGTTTGGCGAATGCGTTCGCAAGCAGCCATGCGGGTCCGCTCCATTTCGCGCCCTTGCCGCTCGTATTTTCAACCAGCCACGGCATGTTGTGAAGAACGGCAACACGAAGTACGCCCGATTTGCGGATCGCATCGATTCGAGGACTCTTTCCCGCCGCCGGGACTTCGGCAGCCCAGCTATTCGAGACCGCAAAGCAATTGAGCGCAAATGAGAGGCATGTGGCGATCAGGAATGACGTTCGCATTATTTCCTCCAATGTTTTCGCCTTGTCAGCCGGCGAGATTCAGTTTCATGCGGGACCAGGATGAGGCTGGACGCCGGCGGTCTTCTTCGGAAGGAAGCGCTGCATGTTCGCTCGCGCCGTCTCGTGGAGAACGTCCTGAGCGAAGTAGCGGTTTGCCAAATCATCCATGACTTCGGCTCCCGCGGTGATCGACGGGGAGAAGAATTGTTTAGTAGTCAACACGGCGTGAGGCGGCATCGCCGCAAGGTCCTTGGCATAGCGGAAGGCGGTCTCGCGAGCGGTTTCGTTTGGAGATGACAAAATGTCCGCCAGCCGCAGCCTATGAGCCTCCACTCCATCGATAGCGATAGGACTCCAGCTTAAGAAGCGAGCCGCAAAGGGACCGACGCGTGCGGCTATTGTGTCGAGTCCGAAGCCCGGCAGCCAACCCAGCGAAACCTCCGGCAAGTGCCAGCGCGTAGCCGGAGCCGTCACCACGACGTCGCACGACGCTGCAAGCATAAAGCCACCGCCCATGGCAAACCCATCGACAGCACTGACGACCGGCTTTCTGATTAGAGCGATGGAGCGCACAAATGCTCCCAGGCGGCGATTTAGATCGAAGTTGTCATTGATGTCGCCTGCGGAGAATTCCTTGAGATCTGCACCGGCTGAAAAACCGGGACCGTTTCCAGCGAGCAGTATCACGTTAACGTCTTTATCGTTGGCAGCTCTATCCACCGATTCCAGCAGATCTTTCAGAATGTCTCCGCCAAGAGCGTTGCGTCGCTCCGGCCTATTCATCGTCAGGATCTCGACCTTGTCGGAGTACTCTCTAGTAACGAACTTCACGTCAGCCTCCTTTACGCCTGTCCGACGCCATCGTGAAACCGCACCGCCAGGTTCATCGGCTCATCCTTGAATATCCTCGCACCCATCAGCTTTAGGTCGGGCGACACGATTACATCGAATTCGATATTCGGCAGCACATGCTCTTCGACTGAGACGCCAGGCGCTATTTCGGTCAGCATGAGGCCGTTCGGCGTAAGTTTGAATACGGCACGCTCGGTAACGAAGACGACCTCTTGCTCGCGTTCTTTTGCAAAAGCGCCGCTAAAGGTAATTTGGTGGACGTCCTTCACCCATTTTTTGACCTTTCCCTCGCTAGCAATGACGAGAGAGCCGTCATCCGGCATTGCCTTCAGACCGGATGCTGTGAGCGTGCCGGAGAAAACGACCTTCTGGGCGCCCTGACTGATGTTTATGAAGCCGCCAGGTCCTATGATCTTGCTGCCGAAGCGGCTGACATTCACGTTGCCGTGTCGATCCACTTCGGCAGAAGAAAGGAATGCGATGTCCAGCCCGCCGCCGTCGTAAAAATCGAACTGATCCGGTTGCGGTGCTATCATGTCGTAGTTCGTACCGGCGCCCGCATCCTGTCCGGGCGCAGGAATGCCGCCGATCACCCCCTGCTCCGCCGTTAGCGTGACTGACCGATATATTCCTTCTTCGGCAGCCACGACGGCAATTCCGTTCGAGATACCATAGCCGATGTTGACGGTAGCGCCGGGCATCAACTCAAGCGCCGCCCGTCGCGCGATTATCTTTCTCTCATCGAATGGTAACGGCGCGATCGTCCCGTCCGGCACCCGCATTTTTCCAGCATAGGCTGGACTGTATTCCGTCGCGTACGTCTGCCGTTGTCCGGGATCGACGACGAGGTAATCGACCAGAACTCCAGGTATCCTGACTTCTCGTTGGTTGAGCGTATTCGCTGCGGCGACCTGCTTGACTTGAACAATGACTATTCCGCCTGAGCGCCGCGCTGCAACGGCGAGCGACATGCTCTCACCGACGTATGCTTCGTCCTCGAGAGAGATATTGCCCTTTTCGTCTGCAACGCTTCCTCGCAGGATCGCAACCTGGATAGGAAAGGTCTTGTAAAGCAGATACTCATCGCCTTCGATGTCAACAACAGCAACCATATCCTCTTTGCTGCACTCGCTCTGCCTGCAGCCGCTGATTCGCGGATCGGCGAATGTATGGAGTCCAACCTTCGTGATAACGCCAGGCCGCCCGGCTGCATTTTCGCGAGCGAGTTGCGCCAAGACACCCTGGGGAATGGTGTACGCTTCGATCTTATTGGCCAGCGCCAGCCGTCCAAGTGCAGGGCAATTGCTCAAGCCGCTCGCCACAACTCGACGGACCAAGCCAGGGGCCGCCAACTTACTGAACCCAGCCGTGTCCCAGTCGCCAATCGGCACTGTACCCACAACCATCAGGTCCTTCGGTGCGCCTTGCTCGGAATAGACGTCGCGAAGCGCGTTAATGATCGACTCGGGAACCGCATGGCCTCCGCTGGAGCCGCCGAAATAGACGCAATCACCGTTGGATATCAACGATGCGGCTTCCCTAGCCGTGATAATTGGGGTCGCGCCAGTTCGCTTAATTTTCGCTCGCACGTCGTTCTCCTGTACGTGAACGCAGGCTTCGACTGAGACAGCTAATTTTAAAGCCGAGACCTTCGTTAGACGCGGAAGGCCTGCGCTTTAATTTTCTCTGGTCCTCAGTGAGGTCGCCAGTCACGGCCCTTCTGTTGGAGGCCGATCTATGAAAAGGTTTACACGCCATTCGTTCGTATTGCAAGGACATTCTTGCTCAATGATGAAATGGTTTACATTAACAGCAAAGATTTTGCTTTTGATTGCCGACGCGCGCTTTCGGGCGTCGCCAATTAGTCTTGGACGCATCTTGCGGGCCATATACCTTATAAATCAGAGACTTATATCTCGCCAGAAATGCGTCCTATGTCGAGGCAACGGGCACTTGCATAGGATGTTGTCCGCGCGAAGCTGCTCGGGGACTGCCTGTCCAGCTTCATACTATACAACTCGCTTGAGTTGGCTCTTTCTTAGTCCTGCACGATGTGGTAACGTTTTCACAGATGGCGCTCTCACTTTCAGCATGGCCCAGTGTGGCAGAAACAGCCGATGGCATCAGTTAAAATGGTTCGCGGTGACCGCGGCAGTCAATCTCCGACTGTAATCGAAGTAGCTAAGCGCGCTGGATGTTCTATCGCCACAGTTTCGCGCGTGCTGAATCGACCGGAGAGCGTCGCGGTCGATATGAGGGAGCGCATTCTCCAGGTTGTTGAGGAGCTCGGCTACGTTCCGAACGGATCGGCGCGCGCGCTACGATCCTCGCGCTCTCGGCTGATCGGCGTGATAGTCCCGACATTGGACAGCGCGATCTTCACTCGAATGCTGGAAGGTCTGGACAGCCGACTCGCGCCGACAGGCGCGTCGCTTGTTCACTCAGCGACGGGGTATGATCTGGACCGAGAGTTTCGGGAAGTGCGCAACCTTATTGAAAAAGGCGTTGACGGCATTGTTCTCGTGGGCTCTTGCCATCGAAAGGAAACGCTGAAGCTGCTGCGTGAACGCAAGGTAAGGTTTGCTGTAACGTACGCCCTCTCGGAAGATCTTTCGATTCCCTGCATGGGTTTCGACAATCGGAACGGCGGAGCTTTAGCAGCGACCTATCTTGCAGACCTCGGTCATAAAAATCTTGCCGTAATCGCTGGAATAACGCGCGACAACGACCGCGCGTCTGGCCGCCTTGAGGGGTTCTTAGCCATGGCTGAACGTCGTGGAATAAACCGTTCCAGTATAGTCGTCGTCGAATCACCCTACGAGTTCAGTCGCGGCCGAGCGGCAGTCAAAATCATTCTCAATCAAAATAGGAATGTAACTGCGATATTTTGCACGAGCGACGTACTTGCTGTCGGAGCACTACGAGGCTGCAAGGATGTTGGATTGAGCGTACCGCAAGATGTATCGATGATTGGTTTCGATAATCTCGATATCGCCGAATATCTCACTCCTGGGCTTACGACGGTTGACGTCCCGGCTCGATTGATGGGCGAGCAGGCAGCCAAATACTTTTTGGCTGATGAAGCCTCGCTGGACATACACTCCAGGGTGGAGTTCGAAACGCGGTTGATCGTTCGAGACTCAACTGCCCCTGCGAAAAATCAGCAATGACCACATAACGCGTCCGCATGTTGTTGCCTGGTTGATTTCCTCCTCACCAATCGGAGTGTCTGACGACTAAACTCAAGGCTCGAAAAATAGTCGTTATTGGCCCTTCGCGGCTCGTTGTGTCGATGTCGATCTTCGCGGCCGCTGCAGGCCTGGCCACCTAGACTGAGACGAGATCTGACATTCAGTTCGAGCTTCTGAATGTTCGCAATGCCGGATCGAGTTCGAAAGATTGGCGCCCGATACAACCACTCGTCACATTGCGCCTCATGCCAAACCCGGGAAAGGATCATTACCCATGCCAGTCCAAAAAAGCGCGCCATACAGCGGCCTGTTCCCCGTCGCGCCAACGCCATTTACCGATTCTGGAGATCTCGACCCTGAGGGGCAGCGGCGTGTTTTGGATTGCATGATTGATCAGGAGGTCGACGGGATTTGCATCCTCGCCAACTATTCCGAACAGTTCCTGTTGTCGGACGAGGAACGCAGGCTGCTAGTTGATCTCTGTCTATCGCATGTGGGTGGGCGCAAGCCGGTCATGGTGACATGCAGCCATTTCAGCACTCGTATCGCGGTGGAGCGCGCACGCTACGCGGCCGAGCGAGGCGCAAGTCTTCTCATGCTGATGCCGCCTTACCACGGCACAGGTCTAAAAGTGGACGAAGCCAGCGTGATCGAGCATTTCGCTCGTGTCGCCGATGCGGCAAGAATTCCGATCATGGTTCAGGATGCGCCACTCAGCGGCGTGACGCTCTCGGTACCCTTTCTCGCGCGCCTGGCCCAAGAGGTGCCGCTCGTTAGCTACTTCAAGATTGAGGTGCCGTTTGCTGCCTCGAAGCTGCGCAACTTGATCGAGGCAGGGGGCGACGCCATCGCAGGTCCGTTTGACGGAGAGGAAGCCATTACCATGATGGCAGATCTTGAAGCTGGCGCGACCGGGACGATGTCGAGCGCGCTCTGTCCCGATCTGTTGCGCCCAGTGATCAATCATCACAAGGCAGGGCACAGCACGCAAGCGGCCGCTGCATATGCAAAGGTGCTGCCGCTCATCAATTACGAGAACCGTCAATGTGGTCTACGCGCTGCCAAGAGCGTTATGAGGGAAGGCAACGTTATCAAATGTGAGGCTGTACGGCACCCGCTCGATCAAATTCATCCCAAAACGAGAGCTGGATTGATTGAGCTTGCGCGTGGAGTCAATCCTTTGGCCCTCTACTGGGGACGCTGAATAATTCTACGCGAAGTTACTTGCTCGTCGGTCTAGCGCGCGAGCCGACAGTTTATGCGCTTTCTAAATCCAACCCGAGTGTTGAGAGCTTATCGATGACACATAACTATATTGCTGGCGAGTGGCTTCCTGCCGCGGAGACGTCCCCAAATATCAACCCGTCCAACACTAACGATGTCGTGGGCGAATATGCCCGTGCCTCAGCTGCCGAGACTGAGCGTGCGATTGACGCTGCTTATGATGCCTTTCCGAATTGGTCGCGCTCCACCATCCAGGCTCGCCACGACATTCTCAAGACCGTGGGCGATGAGATTCACGCCCGCAAGGACGAACTCGGTCGCCTGCTCTCCCGCGAGGAGGGCAAGACCTTGCTGGAGGGCATCGGCGAGGTAACGCGTGCCGGACAGATCTTCCACTTCTTCGCTGGCGAGTGTCTTCGCCTGGCGGGCGAGAAGGTACCGTCGGTGCGGCCGCTCATCGATGTGGAAATCACCCGTGAGCCGCTTGGTGTCGTTGGACTTATCACCCCTTGGAACTTTCCCATCGCGATTCCGGCCTGGAAGGTCGCGCCAGCGCTTGCTTACGGCAACACCGTTGTATTCAAGCCAGCCGAGCTCGTGCCTGGTTCGGCTCATGCGCTCTCCGAGATCATCGTCCGCGCCGGCGTGCCGGTGGGCGTGTTCAACCTGGTAATGGGCCGGGGCTCGATAGTGGGCGAGGCGATGCTGAATAGCCCCAAGGTTTCCGCCATCTCCTTCACGGGCTCGGTGCCGACGGGGCGCAAGGTCGCCCAGACCTGCATAACGGCTGATCCCATGAAGAAGGTTCAACTCGAGATGGGCGGCAAGAACCCCATGGTGGTACTGGACGATGCCGACCTGAAGGTGGCGGTGGAATGCGCCGTGAACAGCGCCTTCTTCTCCACCGGCCAGCGCTGCACGGCCTCGTCGCGCCTGATTGTGACGGATGGCATCCACGACCAATTCGTAGCCGCCATGCAGGAGCGGATGCAGGGGCTCGTCATTGATGATGCCTTGAAGGCCGGCACTCATATCGGCCCGGTCGTCGACCAGAGCCAACTCGACCAGGACCTGAAGTATATCCGCATCGGCCAGGCCGAAGGCGCCAAGCTTGTTGCTGGCGGCGACCTCCTAAAGCGTGAGGCTCCCGGCTTCTATCTAGCGCCCGCGCTGCTCACTGAGGTGAGCAACGGGATGCGCGTGGCACGCGAGGAGATTTTCGGGCCAATAGCCACCGTGACCCGGGCGAAGGACTACGACGGGGCGCTGGAACTGGCGAACGACACGCCGTTCGGCCTGTCATCGGGCATTTGCACTACGAGCCTGAAATACGCCAGTCACTTCAAGCGCAATGCAGAAGCCGGCATGGTGATGGTGAACCTGCCGACAGCCGGCGTGGACTACCACGTGCCATTCGGCGGCCGCAAAGGCTCCAGCTATGGTCCGCGCGAACAGGGCCGCTACGCGCAGGAGTTCTATACCACGGTGAAGACCGCCTACACCTTCGACGGCAACGGTCCTTACGTGCAGAAGACCAAATCGAGGGAATAAGTGCGCCTATTCACCTCGGGCGAGCCCGGGATTGCCAGTAGCAAAGCCCGAAGAGTTGGAGAACCCTAGAAAGTGGTTCGTCTCGGCTTGGCCAAACGAATTTCGCAATTCCAGAGGTAAAGGCAGATCGATGGGCGCCTTTAAGTTAGTTTAGCAAGCCATTTTGCCGTGGAACATTCAATGGAGTCGTTCATGGCTAACCCGTCTGCAAGGTGAATCTTCTCGTGGTGCAGAGTCTATTCCGCGGCGAAGTAGCGATCATCTGGACTACGGTATGTCGCGAGCGTCCGGCCTTCGTAATCGAACCGCATGACGTCCTCGTTTGCGATATCTTCCGTATCGCAAACCGAAATCCAGTCCATGATCTGTAGCTACGTCGGTGCATGCGCGTGATGGATAGAGATATCGAAGCCGCTGCTTACAGTCCCGTTCCGTGTTGATCAAAATTGGCCGGAGGCAGGCATTTGAGGGGGCCCACGATCAGAGACATTGCGCGCGAGGCGAATGTCGGCACCGCAACCGTCGAGCGGGTTCTCAACGACCGCGGTGGCGTGAGGACAGGGCTTGCTGAAAGAATCATCAAGGCCGCAAAGAAACTAAAATATGGCGACCGACGATTCAGGCCTCACCGCGGCATCATTCGGATCGAGGTGCTTCTCGTTCAGCCGGAGGTCGAGGTTTTCTATGCCGAACTCAACACTACTTTCCAGCGGATTTCGGCCTCCTTGGACCCAACTATTTTAGTGCACCGGACGTTCGTTCGCGAGGACGATATCGCCGGCGTCGTTCAACATATTGCAAAGCCCCCTCTTCGCCGAGCCGGTCTCATCGTTCTGGCTCCGGACCATCCGGAGATTACCGAGAGCATCCGCCAAGCCCGCATGTCGGGTGTGGAAGTCGTACAGATGCTTACGGGAAGCGCCGGCGAGGATGTGCCTTATATCGGCATCGACAACTACGCCGCTGGAAGGACCGCGGCCTACTATATGTCGCGTATGCTACAGGGACGTAGCGGCACTTTGCTCGCCATGTGCCACAGCGGAGCCTATCGGGCGCATAGGGAGCGCATACGCGGCTTCTCCGACTATTTGACGCAGCACACGAATGGCGATCACAATTTCTGCCTCGTCATTTTTGGACATGACGACAATTTGCTTTCAGCAGAGAGGCTGACGGAAGCGTTGCGTCACGACAATCACGTTATCGGGCTGTACACTGTCGGCGCCGGAAGAGAGGGAGTCGCGTCGGCCTTGAAGGCTCATCCGGACAAGGTATTCTGGATCGGACACGCGCTTACTCACAACACTGCAAAATGTCTCCGGTCCGGTTTGATGGACATCTGCATCGACGGGGCGCAGGAAACCCATGCGCGCCGCTCGCTTGATACAGTGCTCCACCGTCTCGGGCTAATCGACGTTGACGTGAGCAGCGCCCCTGTCCAGTTTCTCACCATCACCGCGCAGAATCTCTCGAGCAGCATTTGACGGTTCCAACGATTGGCTCCGTCGCAAAGGAGAGGCGGAACGCTCCGATCGAATATGATCAACTGTGCGAAGTTGTCGCAGAGCAGACCGTGCAGCACGCCGGAAACCAGTGCATCGCCCGCCCCCGCGCGATCGCGCATGACGGTCTCGCGCGTCGGTTCCTTGATCACCAACATACCGAAAGGGCAACAGCAACCGGCATGACCCCCACGCCCGCGGTGATCAGCGGCCGCGTGCGTAGCGGATCGACATTCAATACTGGCGCAAGACCTAGACGGCCGCTGGGATATTGGCGTAGGCGCTACGTAGCGCGCGCGCAGAAAGTGTCCGGCGACCGCCTCGTGGCGCTCCAGTGGCGACACGATTGCGCTGATGACGCACCTGTTGCGTCGGCGGCGTTCGCAGCCGGCACGCTTGCGCGCGTCGATTGCAACGTTGCGTTGATCCCCGGAGTACTGGGCCGCCCTGTTCGTTGCGGCAGTGTAGCAGGATGGGCAGCAGCAGGCCGTGATTGACGTTGCTGGCGTCCAGCAACGGCGTCCACGCCGACAGCCTGAGCAGCGTCGCGGCATAGAGACCTTGGCACCAGGTCGCGCATCGACGTCGACACTGGCTTTGCGCTGGTGCATCGGCGCGAACGGGTTAGGCGTGGTCGAAAGCGTCTGACTGATCTCGTTATGGCGCAGCGCGACGGCGACATCGCCGCGGCTCCAGAGCGCCGCCATGGTTGAAAGCATCGGCATCGACGGCGAGCAGCGGTCGAAATCCAGTCGAGCGGGCTCATCGACGCCGGTTGGGCTACAATCGCGGCGACGTAGCCATCGAGTTGAGAGGCGGGTGGCGGCAGGATCGCGATCGATGCGAGCATGAAGTCATGGGTCGGGCTCTTTAAGAGGCATCGCGTCTGCAGTCATTGACGGTGCTACTTTATGGCGAGGCGGGCTCGTGCGGCGGCCGGTGCGGTGCGCTGGTGCGCCGCCTTCCAGTTCTAGGCGAGCAGTTCGTGCAGCTGAAGCCTTGTTCGTCGCACGCCAGGGCACTGGAGGCCAAAAAAAGAGGCCGCTGCTGGACCTGTCCAACAGCGGCTTAAGTCGAGGGAGGAAGCAGACGAGCCCGGTCTGCCAGCGGATCCGTCGCGATCGGACACGATGCGCTCCAGCACGTCGGCCAGATAGGTCAGCGGGTTATTAGCAAGATCAATACCGGCGCCGCTCGCCATTGCACCGCAACATGTTCTTGTCTGAGGCACCACAGAGCGTCAGAGGTCAAATGCAGCCTCGTCGTTTCGCAATCGCTCGATCAGTGGCCAGTCGTCTGCTCGATGACGAGGTGTGTGGCATTGACAAAGTCCGAGAGTGGTTGGCCGGCGCGGCGATAGATCTCTCGATCCAGAACCAAGCGACGCCGTTCTGAACGCTTCTCGCAGCGCTCCTTGATAAAGAGACCGCCCACCGGAGTTTCTCCATCATGGGGCTTCGCCTCACGGCACGTCCACCCCGTTTCGCCGTATCGGGCTTTCACTATGAGCGCCAAAAGATGGGCCTTCTTACGCCAGAAGAAACGTGCGTTCGGATCCGTGTCGATCCGAATACCTTGCAACGCACCGCTGCCGTCGACGAGTCCCGTCAGTAGCACGGGATGGCCGCCGACCTTCGTACCCTCATACTTGTCGTTCACGGCCGCCAGCGGATTTACTTCGTCATTGAACCGAAACGAGATACCGTGCAAACCCATTTCATCAGCTGGACATGTCCGAAAGTCCTTCCAGCCCGCCAGCTTGATCCCCTGCTTGTCGGCACAAGCAAGGTTAATATACTTCTCAGGAGAGATGTCAGCGACCGACATCCCGAGACTCAGGTCGCGCAAGTCGGTGGCCTGGCGTGCGTTCGCATCAGCGCAAGAGACCAAGAGAAGCAACAGCGGTAGCGCCCAGATCAATCGTCGATGACTCATCGCTTCTCTTCCGTTCCGGTTGCTTTCGAGTGAATGGAGATGTTCTTGTAGACTTCACAGGCTCTTGAGCCCTCTCCAAAGTAGTCAACGCAGTCCTGATAGCTTGTCTGCCCCTTACCTTTGATGTGCTTCAGAACATAATCAACGACGGTCTCGATTTCCTTCGGCCGGAGAAATGCAGGCGCATCCAGAGGCAGGTCTTTGCCGAGATCCTGAGCCGTGACGCCCGAATAGCATCCGTAGTCCTTGTAAGCGTCGCGATTAAAATGCGGCATCCCCGTTCCCGGCCGCCCGCAATGGACAACCTCAACGATTTGATCGCGAGTGAGCTGCGTAGTTCGCAACGAGAGCGCTGCGCCACCATAGCCGCCTCCCCCATCGCCATGCCATTTGTGGCAGCCTACGCAATTTGCCTTTTCGTAGATGCGCTGCCCTTCATTAAGCGTGCGGTGCGCGCCCTTGATAACCTGCCCTTGTATGGGCGTGCCACCTTCGCCCCGAGCGAAGTCTCGTGTCGCGAGAAGAGCTAAGCCACCACCCACGATCAAGCTGATCAAGCCAACGCGTATCGCGCAGTTTGCCCATTTGTTCGGGCGCACGATCTTCAAGTCCATTCTTTCCTCTTGGACTAATTTTGCAAAGTGGGGCGAGGACACTTTCGCCGCGCTTCGCCGCACAGCGGATCACAGCTTGAAAACGTACAGCATGGAGCCCGGGGGGATCTTCTCCAAGCCTTTTGTGGAATCGAGGTTCCACTTGTCCCAGGCGCCGCCCAGTCCCACGAGGATCGCAATATATTGCTTTCCATCGACCGAGAACGTCATGGGGGGAGCGTTGACGCCGCCACCCGTATTGAACTCCCATAGCTTGTTTAGAGTCTTAGCATCGAGAGCGTAGAGCTCTCCGGATGGGTGGCCAGCGAACACCAACTCGGGCGTCGCAAGCAGCCCTCCCAGCATCGGGTACCTGGTCTCATGCTTGCCGGTGACCTTACCGGTGGTAACGTCAATAGCGGTTACGCTTCCTGTTATCGGCAGCTTCGTGACTGGACCGCCGCCTGTGAAGAATTCGCGCGCCTTCCAATCGCCAGGTTTGGTCTCCTTGACATCCGCCTCGTTGCAGCTCTCGATGACGGGGATGTACCAGGTCTTCAGGTCTGGATTGTACGCAGTAGGCGGCCAGTTCTTGCCACCCATATTTCCAGGACAAGTGGTGATATGCGTATTCTTCCGATTCGGCGTCACCTGCGGATCATAGGTCTGTACCGACTTGCTGGGATCATACTCTATCGGCTTTCCGGTCTCGGGGTTGATGCCCTTGGTCCACGTCACCTTCTTCACGAAGGGGGTTGCCCAAAGGAAAGAGCCATCGGTGCGGTCGAGCGCGTAACCGAAGCCGTTGCGATCAGCTTGTAGTGCCACCTTGCGTGGCCTTCCCTTGAACGGGATGTCAACCAGCACTCTCTCCGCAACACTATCATAGTCGAATGGATCATTCGGTGTGTGCTGAAAGTGCCATTTGATCTTCCCGGTGTCCGGATCCAACGCAACGGTACTATCAGTGTAAAGGTTGTCGCCCGGACGGTATTCCGTATCCCAATCCGGCCCAGGATTTCCGACACCCCAGTAGACCAAGTTGGCTTGGGCATCATACGATCCGGTCACCCACGTAGATCCCCCACCCGTCTTCCACGCATCGTGATCATCCTTCCAGGTCTCGTTCCCTGGCTCGCCCTTGGCTGGAATCGTATACGTTCGCCAAACTTCCTTTTGAGATTTCAAGTCAGTGGCAGCAATCCAGCCGCGGATGCCGTACTCGGCACCCGCCACTCCGGTAATAGCCATGTTCTTGACGATCAACGGCGCGCCAGTGATTACTTCGCCCTTGTCGGGATCGGCCACCTTGCGCTCCCAAGCGACTTTGCCATCGTTCTTATTGGTCGCAACCAAGCGCCCATCGAGGGTATGAGAGATTACAAAATTGTCCCATAGCGCCGCGCCTCGATTGTTAACACCGCAACAAGCAACGGCACCGGCCCAGTCGTGGTCGGTCTTCGGATCCATTTTCCATACCAGATTTCCGTTCCCGCCGTGGAGATCGATTTTGTAGACAGATCCCCACCCGTCGGTGACATACATGAATCCGTTCTCGACAATCGGGGTCCCTTCGAGACCGCCGTGACTCCAAATACCGCCACCTTCGATACCGCCCAGAGCCATCGTCCACGCGACGTGCAGCCCCTTGACCGTGCTGCGATTGATCTGGTTCAGCGGTGAATAGCGCTGGGCCGTGTAATCGCGGTGATGATGCAGCCAGTTGCTCGTTTCCTGCGTCGCATTGAGAAGACGCTTTTCGGTCGTTTCGTCAGAAGCAACTGCCACACTCCCAAGAGCCCCTGCCATTAGGCCGATCCCGACGATCGTCCTGACGGCTTCCCAAACTCCAACTTTAGTCCTGCTTACCTTCATCCTTTCACTCCTCTAGTAGCCAATTCTTTTTGGTGATTGTGTTCGAGCTCAATCGCGGTTCGAGGCGATCGAGCATTGATGCCTGGTCATCTAGACTCGAATCTGATCGCCTACTGGAAGCGAACGGATTCGCTTGCCCGTCGCGGCGAAGATCGCGTTGCAAAGCGCCGGCAGAAAAGGCGGCACTCCTGGCTCTCCGACACCACCCGCGGGCACGTCAGAATCGTTGGGAACGATGTGAACACGCACATTTAGCGGTGCATTGTCGATGCGCGCTACCGGATAGCTGTCAAAATTACTCTGCTCGGCGCGGCCATTCACGAACGAAATCTCGCCGATGAAATTGCTGAGACCCATGACCGCTGCACCCTCAATCTGGGACCGAATCCGTTCAGGGTTGACAGCAAAACCGCAGTCGATCGCGGTTTCGACGCGCGGTATGAAGAGCTTTCCTTGAGAATCCACAGCAACTTCAACGACTGTCGCCACGTACGACAGAAAACTGCGGTGTGCTGCAATTCCGTACCCACTCCCCTTCGGGAGTGATCTCCCCCAGTTGGCACGCGACGCCGCCAAGTTGATCACGTTCGCAAGACGTCCGGTATCGATCGGGTAAGTCGAGTACGGATCACCGTAATTCCAGAGCGGATCGGTCAGCCCAAGTTTCTCAAGCTCAAGCTTTCGTGGGGGCCCGATGGCTTCGAGCAAGAAGTCCTTGGGGTCCTTCCCCAGAATCTGCGCGATCTCTCCAATGAAGGACTGTACGGCAAAAGCATGAGGTATGTTGTTGACCGACCGGAACCAGCCAATTCTCGTCAGGGCCGCCGCTTCGCCAGTTTCGAAGCGCACGTTAGGGATGTCCAGCGCGACATCTGCAAGCCCCAACCCCAGTTCAACAGCTTGCTCGCGCTTTGGATCAGGCTTGAAATTCGCAAACAAGGTCGGCGCGACCGAACGATGCCGCCATGCGATCACCTTTCCCGACGAGTCAACGCCTGCGTCCAAACGCGAATAGGTGACGGTATGATAGAAGCCATGATGGAGGTCGTCCTCTCGCGTCCAGGCGAGTTTGACAGGCGCGCCATCGAGTGCCTTCGAGAGCAGTACGGCTTCTTGTGCGAAGTCCGATTGACACTTTCGGCCAAAGCCGCCGCCGAGAAGAGTAATGTTCACTTTTACCTTCTCAATCGGCAACTCGAGCAGCTTCGCGAATGCGTCGCGCGCGCCAAATGGAGACTGCAACGGAGCCCAAACCTCGCATTCGCCGTTGCGAATGGTCGCTGTCGCAACCAGCGGCTCCATAGAAGCTTGAGCAAGGTGCGGCACGTAATACTCGGCGGATAGAACTTTCGACGCAGCGGCGAACGCCTTGTCGAAATCTCCTTGATTGCGCTCAACGCGACCCGGCTTGTTCGCGACTTTGGCCATCTGCCGTCGATACCCGGCGGAATCGTAACCGCCATTTTCGCCGTCTTCCCAGTCGAGCTTCAAGGCTTCTCGACCCTTTATGGCCGCCCACGTATTCGTGGCCACCACCGCGATCCCTCCAAGAGGTGAGAATGCGGCAGGCGGCGCCCAGCTAACCTTGAGCTCCAATACCTTTTCGACGCCGGGAACTTTGAGGGCGTCCGTTGCATCGAAAGATTTTATTCTCCCGCCGACAACGGGAGGACGAGCGATCACGGCGTATTTCATGCCAGGCAATCGCACATCGTATCCGTACTGCGCCTTCCCAACAGTGATGTCGAATAAGTCATAGATTGGGACGTTGCCGTGGCCCATATACCGAAAAGTATTGTCGGGCTTGAACTTCAGGGACTCTGCTGGTGGGGCCGGTAAGTCCATCGCAGCTTTCGCGAGTTCACCGTAACCCAGCTTACGGCCGGTCGGGCTATGTATCACCTCGTGATTTGTAGCTTGAACCTCTGATAAGAGAACTCCCCAATGTTTCGCCGCCGCTTGCTCCAGCATCTGGCGCATCGCCGCGCCGATCTGTCTCATCGGCTGGAAGAAGTGACGCATGCTACGAGAGCCGTCCGTGTCTTGATTGCCGTACCGCGGCTCATCGGCGAGCGCTTGGACTATACGAACCTTCGACCAATCGGCCTCTAATTCCTCCGCAACCACCATCGGAAGTGAAGTTCGAATTCCCGTGCCCATCTCGGAACGGTGGGCGGTAATCGAAATGATGCCCGACGAATCTATCGACACGAAGACATGCGGATCGTTTACGATCCCATGCGGCATCTGAGCGCCACCGGTTTCGTACGCCAGGCCCGGCTCCAGGCTAGAAATCTCGGCAGCAAGAGCAAACGCTGCAGCTGCCGTCGAGCGAAGGAATTGACGGCGGCTAACGTTCTCGATTCTCACGCAAGGAATGGATGAGGATCTCGGCGCATGCATGTTCATTGTTGGACCCCTCTTGACGCTGCGCGAACCGCAGACTGGATTCGTTGGTAGCAGCCGCAGCGGCAAATATTCCCTGCCATTGCATCGCTGATCTGCTGGTCGGAGGGGTTCTTGATCTCAGCAAGGAGCGCCGCGGCCTGCATAATTTGTCCTGCCTGGCAATAGCCGCATTGCGGAACTTGCTCCTCGCGCCATGCGCGCTGAACGGGATGATTGCCGTCTGCATCCAATCCTTCGATTGTGGTGACTGGTCTCGCAACGTCACCGACGGCCGTAATGCACGAGCGGACCGCATCGCTGCCTACGTGAACCGTGCAGGCACCGCACTGAGCGATGCCGCACCCATATTTAGTACCCGTTAGTCCGATCACATCGCGCAGTACCCACAGCAGCGGCGTATCCGGCGGCAGGTCGACAGTATAAGATCTCTTGTTTATCGTAAGCTCAATACTCATCTCCGACGTCCTCCAGATCTCCAGCTTTGCGGCTTGCAAGCCAAGCGATCGACGATTGTGGACAGCGATACATCCGGGCGGACGCACAACACCTCCCGAGCTCCAAGACGCGCAGTCTCGTAGCTATCGGCAGCAATCAATCGGGTTCAATAGGGAGCGAGGCTCGTCGCTTGGACATTGATCGGCCCCGCACGTGATTCCGTGCCTGTCGTCCACCCTCCCATTATTGTCTTCAGCAAATTTCAGCTCTTCCGAAGATCGAAATCGCCAGCTTAAGTGATACCGAAGCCGCTGCTTGCAATCTCGTTCCGTGCTGATCAAAATCCATCAAACACCGAGGCAGGCTTTGAGGGGGCCGACGATCAGAGACATTGCGCGCGAGGCGAATGTGGGCACCGCAACCGTCGAGGGGGTTCTCAAGGACCTCGGCGGCGTGAGGACCGAGCTTGCCGAAAGAGTCATCAAGGCCACAAAGAAACTAAATATGGCGACCGGCGATTCAGGCTCACCGCGGCATCATTCGGATCGAGGTGCTTCTCGTTCAGCCGGAGGTCAGGTTTTTTTATGCCGACCTCAACGCTACTTTCCAGCGGATTTCGGCTCCTTGGACCCAACTATTTTGGTGCACCGAACGTTCGTTCTCGCGAGGACGATATCGCCGGCGTCGCCCAACACATTGCAAAGCTCCCTCTTCGCCGAGCAGGTCTCATCGTTCCGGCTCCAGACCATCCGGTCTTCGACGGACTGAAGGGCTTGCCTGAGGCGATCACGTCGGTCTACCCGCAAACCTTGGTGCAGACCTGCATCGTGGGGTCGTTGAAAAAGTCTGCGGTCGTCGATTCACTGATCTCGCCGGTTCTCTTTGATTCGCGAGGTGGGCAGGATGCTGGGTCGGAAAGAGCGCGATCAGCTGGAGCTGTTCATCACCGGTTCGTTGCGACAGCTCGTTCCAGACGACCACATCCTCGCTCGCGTCGATCGCGTGTTGGACCTCTCGTGGCTGCGTGACGAGGTCGCCGATCTCTACTGCACAGATAACGGACGCCCTGGGATCGACCCGGAAGTGGCTGTTCGGCTTATGCTTGCCGGCTTTCTGCTGGGAATCATCCATGACCGACGGCTGCTGCGCGAGGCGCAGGTCAATCTCGCGATCCGTTGGTTCGTGGGCTACGGTTTGCACGAGGTGCTGCCCGACCACTCGTCGCTAACGCGCATTCGCCAGCGCTGGGGTGCCGAGCGCTTTCGCAACATCTTCAAGCGCACGGTGAAGGCGTGCATCGCAGCCAGGATTGCGACCGGCGAGATCGTTCATATCGATGCATCGCTGATCCGCGCGAATGTGAGACTGGGACGCTTTGGCAGTGCGCCATGTTGCCGACATAGAGGCGGCCAATCCATCCGAGTTCGAATGGGAAGACCGTCAGAGCGGCAAATACAAAAAGATCTGCACGACCGATCCCGATGCGACTATGGCGACGAACGGTCGTAACCGCCGTCTCGAACCCTCCTACAAACAACATACGGCTGTCGATGATGTGAAGGGCGTCGTTGTCGACGTCGAGGTGACGACCGGCGAAGAGAACGAAGGTATGGCCGTAGAAGCTCAGCTTGATGCCATCGCCATGACGACCGGTGTCGCTATTAAGACGGCGACCATGGATGCAGGCTACGCCTATGCTAAGGTTTTCGGGCGTTGGAGGACCGCCAGATCGATGCCATCGTACCGGCCAAGGCCGAGCGGCAACCTGGCAAGGTCATACCGACGCGGCGCTTTAGGCTCGATGCCAAGCACAACCTGGTGCGCTGTCCAACTGGCAAGATCCTACGGCCCAAGAGCAAGCTGCAACGGGGCGCCTTTCAATACTTCCATGCGAGTCGCGAAGACTGTCGGGCCTGTCCCCTCCGGCCTCGTTGCGTGAGCCCCTCCCGCCATGCGCGTGTGGTCGTATTCAATATTAACCACCCGTCGTTGCTTCGAGCGCGGCGCAAGAGGCTCAGATGGGGAAATCATGAACACCATTTCTATCGGCGTCATCGTTGGCGAGTCGAGGGGGTGCATGGCGAAGCCAAGACTTGGCACGGTCTCGCTCGCGCCATCCGTCGTGGCAGAGACAACATGCGCATCCAAGCTTTCCTGACTGCCGCTGCTGTCAATCTGAAGCGGTTGGCCGCAGCGCTCTTCGCCATTTTGCTGGTGTTCGCTCCCCACGTTAATGAACGGATCCGTTTTCAAAGGATCGCCTCAACCTGAGGCCCGACCAGCGGCGCGCCCGCATCTGGCAAGGACGCGAGTCAATCCAAAGAACGGGCTTCTTCAACGACCCCATCGTGCACCTGATCAGGAACAGGGTTGCCTTCGTCTCCTGAAAGGACCGCAAGGCGATTCTGCCCTCGATCAAGGCGATCTATCGGGCCGAGAGCGCCGATGCGGCTCTGGTGCGGCTTGCGGAGTTCGAGGCCGAATGGGCAAGCGCTATCCCGCCGTCGGCCAGATCTGGCGCAACGCGTGGGAGCACGTGGTGCGGTTCTTCGCTTTCGCGCCAGGCATCCGCAAGATGATCTACACGACGGATGAGATGAACAAGCGATTTCTTCAAGACCGAGACGACGATTGCGGACCGCTGTAAGTCTATTCTTTTGTTCGGTCGCGCTGCGGGTCATTCTTCCGTCCCGGCCACCGATCACTCAGCCGCCGCGCGCAGGGGCGGTCAAGGCTGGCCGCGTTTACGGCCACCGCAAGGCTTGGCCTTGACCGGCCCGAGCACGGCGGCATGCTGGTGTGGAACGGGATTGCATTCCTGGCTGGCACTTGCCGTCAGCGGCGATTATGGTTGTCGGGCGCGGGCGACCTCGTGGCGAAGCGCATCGGCTGCAAGCGTCACCGGACTGCCTATTTTGTCCTGCCGAGCTGAGGCGCCCGCGCCCCGGATTTTGGCCGCCGCGGTTTCCATTGTGACACGAACCGTTCGTAGCTTTGCTCTGCCTGGGCGGCAATCAACATCTCGCGGTCGCGCAGCGACTTGATGTTATAGGCATAGGCTGGTCCACGCCGGTTGCCTTTCTGTTGCGGATGTCCGGCTTGAAGTTGCATCGCGCGGGTCTTGTTGGCGACCAGCGCTGGGCGCGCCCACAGGTAATCTTCGCCCCTCGTCAACAATGCCAGCAGAGCACAGTGAGCTTGCGAGCCATGGCCACCGCGGCGATCTGATGGCCGCGCCGGGCGCGGATGCGCACGAAAAACGCATGCAGTGGACCGGGCGCCTTGGCCGCGGCCCAGGCCGCCTCGACCAGCATGGCGCGCGCGTGAGAACGGCCGATCTTGCTGATGCGACCGTGATGGGCGACTCCCAGTCCCGACTGCCGCACCCGCGGGTTCACCCCGAAATAGCTCACCAGCTTCTGCGGGCTGCTGAACCGGCTGATGTCGCCGATCGCCGCCACGATCCCGGCGGCGACTGCCAGATTCACGCCGGTGATCGTCATCAATCTGTTGACCGGGGGATCGTCGATGGCGTCCTGTGCGATCTCGCGGTCGAGCAGGGCCAAGTCTTCGGCCAGCCGGTCAAGCTCACGAACGTGCCGATCGATCGCTGCGCGCTCATCGTCCGGCAACTGTTGAGCGGCCAGCCACGCCCGGCCGCGGGCGTTGAAAAGATCGGCGTGCGGGCACTTTGGGATCAGGTGCGCATGCAGGATCGAATGCACTTCATTCTTGAGCCGCGTGCGATGCCGCACGACCTGGTAGCGCCGCGCCACCAGCCTGCGCTTGCGTTCGGTCGCCGCATCAGGCGTCCAGATCTGCGGCAGGTAGCCTGCTGCCTGCAGGCTGGCGAGTGTACCGGCGTCGATCTTGTCAGTCTTGACGTGCGCCTGAGCGATCGCCTTCACCTGCAACGGATTGGCGATAATCACCCGCGCCACGAATGGCGCCAGCACCCGCGACACCGCCATGCTATTTCCGGTCGCCTCGATCACCACGTCATCGGTCGACCGCAGACTCTTGCCCATTCCTTCAAGGGCGGTCCGGGTCATGTCGACCCGACCGGCATGTCGAAGGATGCCGTCTTCCCAGATTACCACCTCGCCGAAGGTTCGGTGAACATCAATACCAATCACGCGTCGCATCTGCGCGTCCTCCCTTCTGTTGGTTATAGCGGGAGCGGCGGGCGACACGACAACTACGGATTCGCGCTCACGGCGCAACCGGGCGAGTCGCAGAGGCGGCCAGCTACTAACACGAGCTCTCGGCTCATCGTGTGTATCGGCCTGCCCGCACTTCGTGCTCCCGGTGCCTCTGTCCCGATGGTCGCACCATACGCCACGATGTAGAACACCGCAGCGGACGTTAGCACCGAGAAATCTCATACCGGTTACCAATGCGGTCGAGGCGCTGCACCGGTCGCTTTGCAAGATCATCAAGACCCGCGGCAGCTTCCCGACCGACGAGGCGGCGCTCAAGCTCTTGTATCTCGCCATCAAGAACGCTGGCGTCCATTGGCGCCGACCAGTGAATGGACCGCCGCAATGGGACAGTTTGCCATCCAGTTCGGCGCGTGCTTTCCGGGAGCAGCGCGCGAATGATCACAACCGACATCACGGCGCCGACGATGATCGCATGGTCCGAACCTTCGCCGTCAAGCCCCGCGCCTGCGGCGCGCCGCTGCGCGGCTTCGGGGCTTGACCGCTCGGTTCGGCCAAGCAGAGTTGACGGCCATGCCGTCGATGCGACCCCTCAATGTCTAATTTCGGACATTCCACGACCCTTCTTGTTGGTCTTGCGCGCCGTTCGCGCAACGCCTCGATCTCTGTCATCTTCGCGAGCGCTGTCTTGACGCGGGTCTCGCGTTCCCGCGCGGCGCACTCCTTGGCTGCCATAATCCGGCGGTTGCTGGCATGCAGACTGTCGGTTGTTTCTTGCCTCGGCCGCTGCACCGACCGCTGTGCCTTCCTGAGCTCCTTGTGCAGCTTCTTGCGTCGTGGGAACGATTCGTGCCCCCGACGCACAGCCCTCACCCCATCTTGCGCCACCTCGTCAAGTTCGATCACCCTGGCGACGTTCTCGCTCAGCAACCGATCGAGCAGGTCCGGACGCATGGTGCGGAAGTCGGCAAGCCCGTGATAGTTCACGCCCACCCCGCCGCGCAGCCAGCGATAGATATCATGGTTCTCGCAGAGCCGCGCCAACGCTAGCGCGCTTCCAACCCTCACTCGTGCATATCATAAAGCCACAGCGCCAGCAGAAGCCGCTGGCCCGCAGGCGCTTGGCCCGGCGTGTGCTCGCGCCCGGATCGCCTCCTGCAACTCCCGCAGATCAAGCCTCTCGACCTAACCCCAGATCACCCGGGCCGGGTGATCCGGAGCTACAAAGGCCTCCAGATCGACCGCGCACAGCTCAATCTGATCGCGTACCGGTTCCCGCTGGTGCGGCTTCCCCTCCTCAAGCACTTCGGCTCGCCGCTGGGTCGAAAGATCAGGAAACAGTTCATCGCCGGACATCGCAGCCCCTTGCAATCGCTTCGGTCACCGAATCACGCTCTCCTCTCGAACTCGATGCCAATCAGGCGCAAAGATTCACAGCCTCTGAGGCGCTCCATCGCGGTGAGAGCCGGCTTCATATCCGGCATCCACAGGACAAGCGCACAAGTGCCTGGCGCACTCAACAAGACCGCGGCGCAGACGAAGATTGGCTGTGGGACGTGGCCATTGAAATGGGAGATCGAAGAGGGCGTGATCCGGATCTATGGTGTCGGAGAAGACGGCATCCAGGCGTTCACCGACTTGGAATCAAAACCTGATCGAGCTTATCAGGCTCTACAAAGAGAATCCTGGACTGCTAAGGCGGTGACCCCTGCGGCCTACGTTGAATGGATACGAACAGGCATTCGCCAAGATTAACACCGGATTGCGCATCGCTCAAAAGAGCCCCCTCGAAGACCCTCGGCGACACATGGGAGATCTCGTTACCGCCATCCAGTCCGGCGAATGCAGTAACCTTCGCAAATGCCGAATATGCTTCCGTCAAAAAATGTGAAACGCTCTAGCTAGCTATCCGAGCATGATGGTCGACAACCCGGATGTTACGGCGATGCTATTGGGCAGCGTGTTGGGGTTTGGCGATACCGCCCGGACCACCGATTTTCGAGATATATCACCGAGGGCTGGACCCAATGGCAGAGCTTGGGCATGTGTTTGATGACAGCCGGTTGATTTGGGCGGCTGCATTAGGTCAATCGCTCGAAGATGACGTTGATGTCAGTCATTGCAGCAAGCCGGTATGATCTGCCTTCCATCAGATTGACGATCCGAGCCCTGTTGCCCTTTATAAAATGCTCGCTTGGCTCGCACTGGATGACGGCAGGTTTGATGCGCTCGGAGTCAATGGCCTTAACGAGATCGTAATCCAGTCCTTCGCAATCGATCGATAAGAAATCGACCTTGTCGGCATAAGGGATCAATAGATCGTTGATACCGAGAGCGCTCACCTCGATATGTTCTCGGATACCTCCTATGCCGTCGAAGTCGCCGAAACTTTTAACATGTGCTTCATCCACAGAAGAAAGCTCATGGGCGTTTCCGATGAAGAGCGTGGCAGACGCCTGCGGAGCGGGCAAGACAACGGACGGCACGAGAACGTCTCTCGGGCGCGCCGTCTGGATCAGTGCTCCCAATTCAGGATTGGGTTCAACTAGAATACCTTGCGCGCCTCTTTGGTACATAAGATAGGTATTCGAGGTAGAGATGGGGTGATTGGCGCCGATCTCGACATAGAATACACTGGCCCAAGATCTTTGGCTTTTCCAGAGTCTTGCGGCCAAGATTCCTTCCAAAATGACGTCTTCTCCGGCTTGTGCATAGCTAGCCGGCGCGAAGTGCTTGATCCGAGAGTTTGGAAGATTGAGCCTATCGACCTCCCGGTTTATGGAATGGTTTTCAAGCTCGGAAAACATAGGCTCGCCCTCCAATGTAAGGAAAATAGCCATCGCATGCCGCTTTTGCCGCGGCGGCTCTTTGCTCATCATCCCAGCAATCGGCGTGCCACGCGTGGAATATGGTGCTCGCTTGCTTAACGAAAGTGAAACCCGCATGCGTGCCAGCATGCCCGCTGGAATGGCCGCGACACTTTGTCGGGTTCGCGACATCGGCGCCATCAACCGGACATGCTTGGTACGACATCAGGCGCACGCCACACGCTCGACATCGCTGACGGCGAGGTTCAATTTCGCTGGAAGCATTATCGCGATGCGGCACCCTCTTTGGAAAGCTTGCCCGCTCCGTTCGCAACTCTGGGGCAAGTGGACCGCCTGATCGCTCGGCAAGCGAAACAAGAGCCGCCTGACGAACGTCGGCGAACCGATGGCTTAAGCCTGGCTTAGCCGAGACGCTCCTGCTCTTTCAGGGCCACGTCGAGGAAACGAGACGGTCGAACCACCGGTCGATGCCGAGGTTACTGCAAAGCAAAACCAGGTTCCTTCGCCTGTTTGGCGTCTACGCGGTAGCTATCGATGATCAATGCATGGATGGTCGGCGTATTGCGGCACCTCAACTCCTGACCTGACAAATCGAATAGATAGCCCGAGACGGAAAATCCGGCTCGCGGCCTACTTCGGAGAACGCTTCACGGTTGATGGGCGTCACGCATGCTTCTGTCCGAAAACATACGTGCCTATGTTGGAAACCCGCCAAGTTGATTGCGAACGCGAGATTCAGCTGGGAAACGGCGAGGGATTCTTCTGATTCCAGTGGCCCAAATCATTACTCATTCAACGAATGCTTACTTGCATGCTTTCAGCGTCCGATTCACTCGATAGGAATCGAATTGCCCGCTTTAGCTATGGAGACACTATGCGCATCTGCGGTCTCAAGCTGACGCATGACGGAGCGATCGCTCTGGTCGAGGATGGACGGCTTGTCTTCTGTGTCGAGCAGGAAAAGCGGAGCAACAATCCGCGGTATCAACGCATCGACAAGCTCGATGCAGTTGTTCTCACTTTGGCGGAGCACGGTCTGGACTTGCGGGATGTCGATCAATTCGCCGTAGACGGCTGGTGGGGCGAGGTAGAGTCGCAGTTCCTCAGTGGGGCGGCGCCTATCACTCTAAAAGGGGCGACGTATTTTGAGCGCCATACCGAAGGCCTTCTCACTTCGCGCGACGGCTTTGGCCTGATGCTCGACGACACGGTTTTCCGTTATAAAAGTTATCCGCACGTCACAGGCCATGTGGCATCCGCATACTGCACTAGCCCCTTTGCCAAAGCCGGACAACCCGCGGCTGCCTGGTGTGTGACGGCGGCACCTTTCCACGTCTCTATTATGTAGAACGCCGCGCAGCCCGGTTTCTCGGATGCCTATTCCCGATGATTGGTCAAGTCTATGCTGCCGCGGGCAGTCACTTCGGACCCTTTAAGCAGGTGAACCGTACCGACTGGGACCTCGGTGTGGCCGGCAAGCTGATGGCCTACATCGCGCTCGGGTCTGTTGATGAAGACATCGTCACGGTATTTCAGGAGCTCTATCGGGAGCGCTTTGCGGCCGACACTGAGCTTGTCCATCGTTACATCGCGAAGGCCTCGCGTGGCGCTGGCTCCCCGCTTGGGGCTGTGCATGATTTTTTCGAGGCCAGCGTTCTCCTGTTGAAGGCCAAGGCACCCGAAGATGTGCTCGCATCGTTTCATTGTTTTCTTGAGCGTCTGCTCCTCCAAGAAATGGCGACCGCTTTGCAGCGGCATTCGTGTGTACCGCCGCGCAATTTGTGTATAGCCGGAGGCTGTGGTCTCAATATCAAATGGAACAGCGCACTACGTGCTAGCGGCCTGTTCGATGCGGTCTGGGTGCCGCCCTTTCCGAATGACAGTGGCTCGGCAATTGGCGCCGCTTGCTCTGCACTGGCGGCGGACAGGGGCTTCGTGCCGTTGAAATGGTCGGTCTATAGTGGTCCAGCCCTGCAAGCTCGCGATGTCCCGCCAGAATGGGAGGTCGCGCCGTGTAGTATGCGTGAACTTGCGACCATTCTCGCCAGCAACAAGCCTGTAATTTTCCTTGCCGGCCGCGCCGAGCTTGGACCACGGGCATTAGGTAGCAGAAGCATTCTCGCCGCCGCAACTTCGCCGCGAATGAAGGATTATCTCAACGACATCAAACTTCGCGAACACTTCCGGCCGGTGGCGCCGATATGCCTGGAGGATCGTGCGCCGGATATTTTCAGTCCTGGAACGCCAGACCCTTACATGCTTTTCGATCACCAGACACGAGCAGAATGGCGCGACAAAATCCCTGCTGTTGTACATCTCGACCAATCGGCGCGATTGCAGACCGTTTGCAGGAGCTCTCAGCACAAAGTCGCCGAACTTCTCGTGGAATATGAAAAACTCACGGGCATTCCGCTGCTTTGCAATACGAGTGCTAACCTCCATGGACGTGGGTTTTTCCCGGATGCCGCAGCCGCCTGCGAATGGGGACGGGTTGAGCACGTATGGTGCGATGGCATGCTATGGACGAAAACTCCGTAAGTGAAGTGTCCTACCGATATGGCATCACTTTCGATGCCCGGTCTATTCGGGGACACCGTCACCGCAAAGCTGGTGATGCGTGAGAAGGACGAGGAGCGCAACACTCGCATCTTTACTGCCACGCGGTCCCCAACCAGAACGGCACTGTCGCGGCGTCAGGCAGCGCTTCCTGAAGGTCTTTTGATGCAAACAGCTGACGGTGACGGCCTGGTAAAGCCTGTCATACCGAAACCAATGCGGGATCGGCAGCCGGCGTGCCAGGCGCCCGCGACCGAAACCTTGCAAGCAAGCGCTGGTCCGTGCGGCCGGCCGAAGCCAGTCCTGAGCCGAATTCCCCGCTAATAGGAAAATTTGTGGGGATCCTCGGAATTCGGGAACCGAACTAACCCACCTATTCGGTTGCCCGCTTTAGACAGTGCAATTCGCAAAGAAATTCGCCGGAGAGGCCCCCGGCGAATCGTACCTGTCGGGTGTTTGTGACCGGGGCTTACGCCTTCATCGCGCCCTTCACGGCTTCCGGCGTGATCGGCAATGCGCGGACGCGGGCGCCGGAGGCATTGAAGATGGCGTTGCCGATCGCCGGCGCAACGACCGTGACCGCCGGCTCGCCGACGCCGGTCGGCTTGTCGCCGTTGGCGATGACGTTGACGGCGACTTCCGGCGTCTGGCTCATCCGCAACGGCGTGTAGCTATCGAAATTGGTCTGTTCGATACCGCCGTCCTTCAGCGTCGCCTTCTCGTACATGGCGAGCGAAAGGCCCCACAGCGCCGCGCCCTCGACCTGGGCGCCGATGTTGTCAGGGTGCACCTGCATGCCGACATCGGTTGCCACCGTCAACTTCTTGACCTTGACCTCGCCGGACGACGACACGGCGACATGAGCGACGCAGGCAGTCCAGCTTGCGGTCGCCCGCTCCTGCGACGAGACGCAGGCGATACCCATGCCCTCGCCCTTCGGCAGCTTGGTCGTGCCGTAGCCGGCCATGCCCATCGCTGCGAGCAGGGTGTTGCGCAGCCGTTGCGCGCCGCCATCCTTCTTGCCTTTACCGTCAAGCAACGCGATCCGATACTGCGCCGGATCCTGGCCGGCCGCATGCGCGAGTTCGTCGATCATGCTTTCGACCGCCCAGAAGGTCCAGCCCGGCGCCACCGAGCGCAGCGGACCGGACGGCGTCGCGGTATGCGCCAACTCGTTCTTGATCGCACGGACATTGTGATTGGGCACGGAATAGAAGAAGTCCGCGCCGTTCACGGTGAACGAGTCGAGCGGTCCCTTCTTGTCGACCGATGGCGTCAGGAAATCCGGGATTCCCCAGCGCGCAGTTGGCCAGGCCGACACCACGTCGTGATTGAGCGCGATCAGCTTGCCGTCGCCATCCAGGCCCGCCTTGACCTTCTGGAAGGTCAGTGGACGCGAATAGTCCATGGTCATGTCGTTTTCGCGCGAGTAGATGACCTTGACCGGCTTGCCGACGGCCTTCGCCGCCTGCACCGCCGGCACCATCATGTCGGCATCCAACCGCCGGCCGAAACCGCCGCCAAGCCACATCTGGTGCATCACGACGAACTTCGGATCGATCCCGGCCGCTGCGGCCGCGATTGCCCCGGTGCGCGTCGCAATCTGGTTGCCCGAATAGATGTGCAGGATTTCGCCTTTGAACTCGGCGGTCGCGTTCATCGGCTCCAGCGGCGCATGGATGTTGATGCTGGTGGTGTATTCGGCCTCCAGCACCTTGGCCGCGGTCCCGAAGGCCGCCGCGGGTCGCCGTCCTTGACGAAGAACTGCCCGGAATCGTCCTGCGCCTGCAGCCGCTTGGCCTCGTCGAGCAACGACTGGCTCGACAGCTTGGCGTTCGGGCCGTTGTCGTAGGTGATCTTCAGCGCATCGGCCGCCTTACGGGCGTTGGCATAGGTATTGGCGACCGCCACCACCCATCCGGTCGTGCTGCCAGTTTGGTCGTCGAGCGTCACCGCCTTGATGAAACCCGGCACTTTCTTGGCAGCGGAATCGTCGACTGATTTCACGGTGGCGCCATAGCGCACAGGCGGCGTGACGACCTTGCCGTAGACCATGCCCGGCAGCATGACGTCGATGCCGTATTTGGCCGTGCCGTTGACCTTGGGCGGAATGTCGAGCTGCGGCACCGACACGCCGATCATGGTGTACTGATCGGGCGTCTTCAGCTTGATCGCCTTGAGTTCATCAGCCGTGAAAGTCTTGGTGATCTTGCCGCTCTTGACGATTTCGGCAAACGTCATCGACTTCTTCGACTTCGGATGCGAGACGGTGGAATTGCGCACCACCAGTTCGCCCGCGGGCACGCCCATGATGCCTGCTGCCGCTTCCGTCAATGCGATCCGCCCCGCGGCGCCCGCGCGGCTCATCGCCTCGAAATTCATCATCGTGCTCCAGCTGCCGCCGGTAATCTGGGCGCCGAGCACCGGATCGTTGAACTTCGGATCGTTGGAGGCAAGCTGGACCCGCATGTCCTTCCAGTTCGCGCCGAGCTCCTCGGCCACGATCTGCGCCATGGTGGAGGCGATGTGCTGGCCCATGTCGGCCTTGCCGCAGGTGACGGTGACCAGGCCGTCGGGCGCGATCGAGTACCAGACCGAAGGTTCGAAGTTGGAGGGCGCGGCGAGCGCAGAATCGATGCCGGGGACCGCGGCATAGCCGAGCACGAGACCGGTGGCTGCCGAGCCGACCAGGAACGAGCGGCGGCTGAGATCGGCCGGCGCGCTATCATTGACTTTCATGTGCTTATTCATGTGGCCCTCCGCTCGGTGCCGGCGTTGGAGGCAGTACGCATTTCCGATGCGGCGCGCATGATCGCCTTCTGAATGCGCGAATAGGTCATGCAACGGCACAGATTGCCGTCCATATGCGCGATCACTTCATCCTTGGTGGGATTCGAATTCTTGGAAAGCAACGCTGCCGCCTGCATGATCTGGCCGGACTGGCAATAGCCGCATTGCGGTACCTGCTCGGCGATCCAGGCCTTCTGCAGCGGATGGTCGCCCTTGGCGGAAAGACCCTCGATGGTGGTGATCTTCTTGCCGACGGCATCGCTCACCAGGGTCTGGCAGGAACGAACGGCTTCGCCGTTGACGTGAACCGTGCAGGCGCCGCAGAGGCCTGCGCCGCAACCGAACTTCGTACCGGTCATCTGCAATTGCTCGCGGATGATGCTGTGGACGGCGCCCACTCTGCGGCATCGAAGTGCCATAGGGTGGTTGCGTTGAAGCAAACCACTTTGAGGGGAGCCGTCCATGGGCGAGGTTAGCACGATTGGTCTCGATATTGCGAAGTCAGTCTTCCAGGTTCACGGCGCAGATGTTGATGGCGCGGTTGTGATCCGCAAGCGTGTGAGCCGCGCCAAGGTGCTGGAGTTCTTCTCGACTTTGCCGGCTTGCGTTGTTGGCATTGAAGCCTGCCCAAGTGCCCATCATTGGAGCCGTGAGCTCCAGGCGCTCGGCCATACGGTGCGGCTGATGCCGCCCAGTTATGTGAAGGCTTATCTCAAGCGCAGTAAGAACGACGCTAATGATGCTGCGGCGATCTGCGAGGCAGTGACACGTCCGTCGATGCGTTTTGTGCCGACCAAAAGCGAGCAGCAACAATCAGGCCTGATGCTGCATCGCAGCCGACAGCTACTGGTCCGTCAGCGAACGATGCTGTCGAACGCGATCCGCGGTCACCTGGCCGAGCTCGGCATTATCTCGGCAAAGGGGCGCAACGGCACAGCCGAGCTGTTCAAGATCATTGCTGACGAGAAGGATGGTCGGATACCCGCGGCCGCACGGTTCAGCCTCGATGTTCTTGCCCGCCAACACGCCGCGATCGCAGCTGAGATCGGAGCTATCGAGAAGCGCATCCATGCCTGGCATCGTTCAAGCGAAGAAAGTCGCCGGCTCGAGCAGATCCCAGGCGTTGGTCCCATCGTCGCCACCGCCCTGGTCTCAGAAGTTGGTGATTGGAAAGAGTTCTCGTCCGGACGAAGCCTGGCCGCCTGGATCGGGCTTGTTCCCAAGCAGCATTCGACCGGTGGCAAGGAACGTCTGGGTAGAATCTCAAAGCAGGGAAACCGGTATTTGCGATGGCTGCTCGTCACGGGCGCCATGGCCGTTATCCGATATGCGCGGCAGCATGGCACGCGGCGCCTCTGGCTTGCGCATATTATGGAGCGCCGGCCGATCAAGGTCGCCGCCGTGGCGCTTGCCAATAAAATTGCGCGCATGGCCTGGGCCATGATGGTACGCGGAGAGCAGTTCAAAGAGCCAAGATTGCTGCCAGCAGCATAGACAATAGGAGTTTCAACGATTGGCGAGGGCATGACGACGTAATGCAGATACGGTTGTTCCGGGGATTGGGAGAGCCCGTTTGGGTCAACGCACTTTCAAGTGCATGCGAACGATTGGGACCCGATCCGCGCAGAGCATTAGGGCCAGCGGCTACACCTGCCGCATCAACAGGCCGGACACGTGACCGCACCCGACCAATGCTGCAAAACGTCAGAAAGTTCTTGCCAGGGCGCCGTCCACACGTGACCCAGAGCAGCGGCATATCGCGTGCCGCATCCACGGAGAGATCTCTGCCGTTGATGTTTAACTTTGCCATTTGCCAAAAACCTCCTTACGGGACGAATTCGAGGCGATTGAACTTAACTACATTCCGGTGAAAACGAATGGCAGCATCGCAAAGCTGCTCCAACTCGCAAATTTGCGGCACCCGCCCGCCGCTGACCTGCACCGGGCCGATCAGGCAACAGGCGAAAAACCTCAAACGAAGCCTACCGTCCGGAATAACGACCGCGGCCAATGAGAGCAAAGCGTGAGCGCTGGCGCGGAAGCGAAAACATGACGCTTCTCGGCGATTCCCTGGTCCTCTTTCGGACGTCAAACACCTATCTCCAATCTCGCGCGTTCGGTTCTGCCGGTCGGCAACTTCCCCACGCGAATGCCATCACGTGATGCCGGTTGCCCGACCGCTGCTGTGCAGCTCATGTCGCTGACGTCATTTCTTCCGACTGCGCGGGCAATATCGCTGCTGCTTGGTCCACATGCTGACAGCAGTGCGCAAGCGGACAGGACCGCAAGCGCGCGGAACGTTCTCATGAAAATCTCCTGATCTGGTTTGGGCTGTGCTTTGGCCTGGAGGGGTACTTGAATTCACCGGTCAACCACATGAGCAACATCCAGGGCACGCCCACGATGACGAGCCCAATGAGGACCCCGAAAGCCACAGCAAAGACCATTGAAGCCTCCAACTCTGCTCTTCCCCCCAACAGAACGCGGGGTAAGTCGGCGGCGTAGATTCGCAAAATTTCTGATTTACGCTTTAGGCGCTTAGGCGACAATAATGACGAAAATGAAAAGCGTTCCGGATGTTGAGTCAACCATGCATATTGTTGAAAAGATTCACCAAGGGACGTAAGCGGCTCCAAGATGCCTAGCGGTCCCGCCCTCTTGCAAAATCAGGAGTATTGCAAGGGCCGCGGCATGATCTACGGCTATGCCAGGGTCAGCACGGGAGGCCAGTCATTGGCGGGCCAGCTCGCCGCGCTTGGCCTGGAAGCTGGCCGTATATTCGCTGAGAAGATCAGCGGCGCCGAGTCGAACCGGCCGCAACTCAAAAAGCTCCTTCGCACGGTCAGGGCGGGCGACGTGGTCGTTGTGACGCGCCTGGATCGCATGGCGCGGTCAACACGCGACCTTCTGAACATCCTCGCGCACTTGGAGCGCAAGAAGGCGGGTTTCCGGTCTATAGGTGATCCCTGGGCGGATACGACAACGCCGCACGGTCGCCTTATGGTCACCGTTATGGGCGGCATGGCCGAGTTCGAGCGCGAGCTGATCCGGGCCAGGACCGCCGAAGGGAGCAAGACTGCGGCATTTGCGGTGATCGAATTCCGCCCGAGGGCCAATGACCAATGCTTCAAAGCGTGTCGGCTGCCATCGGACTCTTTTCAGAATTGCGGCCTTCCTCCTCGAGTTTTTTCCGGCGAGTATTCGCCGCGACCACATATGAGTTGAGCTTGTTAAAATCCGCTTCTATCTCCGTGAATTTGGGAAGATCAGCCGGGACACCTGCGGCTTGATCATGGCCGGAGTACTTCGAGCACCGCGTCATTCCAGCGTACACCGCCTCATAGTCCGACTTGTCGACATGGGCTGCTCTTAATTGCATGGTAGCCACGTTTGGCCGAAATCGCCCGACCACGCCGGCGAATAGAACTTCCTCGATGGTGTGCTCCCAGGTCTCGCGCATCTTGGTGTAAACACCGGTCACAAACGATCGCTCGGCCTCGTCGGCTTCCGAATACGTTGGCTTCTTTGCTTTGAGCAAGCCGTCGATGATCGGAAGCCTCTTGGCAACGCTCATCGAAATCCACGGTTGCTGGCCGACGTCGATGATCCCGAAGCGTCCATCACCATGCTTGGCAATCCATTCTTGCCGCAGCGGGACCTTCATATCTTTAGCTTCTTCGAATACGGCGTAATGAAAGAACAGGTTGTGCGTGAAGATGATGACTTGCCTACCGGCTTTCGCCTCTTTCACTAGTCGCTTTGCGACGGCCTCCATCCGGGCATGATCAAGCGACGATACCGGATCATCAACGACGATGCCGTGCCTGACGCCGACCTCTTTAAGCTCGGCAAGAAAGCCTGCCAGAGCAAGTGCGCGTTTCTCTCCTTCGCTCAGAATGTCGCTGTTTTTGCCGACCTTCTGCTTGGTCTCCAGCCCGATCTGAACTTTGCTCTTGCCCACCTCTCCACGGTCAGACAGCTTTAACGGCAGGTGCCCGAGGTCGAGGGCGTCAATCTCGTCCTGAAGACTATTTTGCAGCGACGTGGTCAAAACCTTGCGCCGCATACGCGTAATGAGCGCCGTGATGCCGGCCACAGAACAGGCTGTTGTGCAGGCCTTGGTCTTGACCAGCAGCTCAAGCGAGTTGCGCCGGGCCACGAACGTTTCGATATCGGCGGAGAACTTCTTCCGCGCTTCAAGTTCATCTAGCTTTTGCTGACGCTGAAGGCGTTTGGCGGCCTGATCCGGCGTCGGTTTCAGGTCGTCGATCTCCTTCGCAAGGACAGTGGCTTCTGCCACCAGATCGTCGATCACTGTGCGGTCGAGATCCGGGAGACCGTCAAGCCCCGCGTAGTCGACGGCCCTAATGGCTGCTGAAACAAGACTGTGGCGCTCCTGGCTGGCGGTGTAAAACTGCTCAAGCCGGTCCACCAGCGCGTGGCGGGATTCCGATGCCTCGACGAAATTTACCAGCTTGTCCTTGATGTCCTGACCGCCAGCAATTCTGAGGTCGAGGATCGCTTTGGCCCTTTCGCCAAAATCCTTTTTGGCCGCCTCAGCATCCGCATTGGCGCGGCCTTCAACGTACGCGTCAAAAGCGGCCAAGCGCGCTTGTGCCCGCGCATCGAGCGGCTGATGGCAGAGCACACAAGTATTGGCGTTAGCCAGCTGGGGCGGCTCAACGGTGGGGAACGCTTCGGCCGCGAAATCGCGGGCATACATCAGCATCTGACGCCAAGTGTCGCTGCCCAGCTGCGGGACCGCTGATTCTGTTGCCAAAGCGGAAGCGGCTGCTTTCGCGGCGTCTCGCGTCTGAGCGGCTTTCTGCCGCGCCTCTTTCAAGCCCGCCAGACCGTCATTGCCGATCGCCTTGAAAATGGCGTTCGCATCGGCGACGATCGTGTCGACCGCTGACTTGGTCGCCTCTTTGACTCTCTTTACAAGCGCCGGGTCGCTCCCCAGCTCCAGCTTTATGGCCTGAAGATCAGCCTCGTCCTTCTCTTCCCACACGGCCAAAGCACGCATGGAAGCCTCGTCTGGCAGGTGCTCGTCAGCTTTCACCTTTGCCAGCATCATCGAGATCTTTGTGGTCTTGTCATATCCCTGCGGCAGTGGCGCTTGATGCGCTTTGACCAGTCGCGCTTCTTCTACCCTGAAGCGGCCGTCCAGGGTGCGTACCGCCTCGGCGAGATTGGTCAGCAGCGCGAGTTCGAACGGTAAAAACTCGATGTTGCGCTCAGCGTCGACGTAAAGCCCGGCCGCATCACTGTCGAAGACGGATATGCGGCCCAGCTCGGGCGGCGGCGCATTCCGATCATCCCAAACGACGGTACGGGCCTTCTCCCCATCGACGCGGAAGGTCAGGGTAACTTCGCGCGGATCGGCCGATGCCGGCTCGAACACGTTGCCGCGCAAGGTCACGTCATGCAGACAGTGGCAGATTTTCTTGGCAATGCGACAATAGCCGCTCTTGCCCGAGCCGTTGGCCCCGTAGATGAGTGTGATGCCATTGATAGCGAACTTGAGCGGTGGCTGCTTTGCCGCCAGACGGTCAATGTTGCGAAGCGGGCCGATCGAGCCCAGAACGGTGACGGGAGCGAACTTGTTGCCAGCCTTGAGATGAGTCTTGGTCAAGGCAGGCCAGACCGGCGACGTTCCCGCGGTGATGCCCGCATCCTTCTTTACAGCGTCCTCCAGCTGGTCGAGTTCTTCAGCGTCCAGTCTCGGCTTGGCGGTCAAGAGCCGGATGGCTTCCTGTTGCCAGCTGGGACGTGTGGCACACCAATCAAATAAATCGCTGTCGCCTGTCATGGCTACCCAATGTCGATTGTAGGTATAACTAGATAAAATCATTGATTGCGCAGTGGATGTCTCTCGGGTTGCATTGTCAAGCTGCAGGCTGGGGACACTGTTGACAGTACCCTATAGGTATATTGCTATATTCGAGTGAATGATCTACTGCGCGCGATCAAACCCACAGTTTTCGTGGGTTCGAGCAAGAAAGACCTGCGGGCGTTTCCCGTGGCTGTCCGAAGCGAGATTCGGCCAGTCCCTTTTTGAAGCGCAGCTCGGCGAACATCCGCGGAATGCGAAGCCGCTCAAAGGTTTCAGCGGGGTTCTGGAGATTCGCGACAACTTCGACGGCGATACCTACCGGACCGTCTACACAACGCGGCTGGAGGGCGTCCTGTACGTCCTGCACGCGTTTCAGACGAAATCCACCAGCGGAATCGCCACTCCGCAAAGGCACGTTGACCTCATTCGGCAACGCCTACGGGAGGCTGAGGCTATTCATAGAGCAACAAAAGGAGACCGATGATGAGCATCAAGAAGAAGCTGCCCGCCCACAGCCGGGGCTCCGGCAACATTTTCGCTGATCTCGGCCTGCCCAATGCCGAGGAGCATCAGCTCAAAGCTGCCCTTGTTGTCCAGCTGAAGCGGCTGATGGCTGAGCGCGAGATCACGCAGACCGAGGCCGCTAGGCTGGTCGAAATGAAACAACCTGACTTATCCAAGCTGCTCCGGGGTCAATTTAAGCTGGTTTCAGTGGAAAAGCTGATGCGGATGCTGACAGCGTTCGACCAGGATGTCGAAATAACGGTAAAGCCGCACAGGAAGCGCGGCGAGGCCGGCCGGATTACGTTCATTCCGGCCTAAAGGTACTGGGGGGTCATGACATTCAAAGCAACCGTGGCTGGAGCCGCGCATGAACCCCTCCTGAACTGCCCCAATTGCAATTACGAAATCCGGCTGACGGAGTCTCTGGCGGCCCCCCTCCTCGCGGAGACCCGCCAGCGTTTCCAGGAACAGCTTGCCAGCAAGGATGCCGAGGTCGCGCGCAAATCCGAGGAGCTGAGCCAGCAGCGCGAACAGCTCGCCAAATATCGGGAAACGCTCGATGACCAGGTCAAGCAACGTCTGGCCGCAGAGCGGAGCCAGTTGGTTGCCGCCGAGGCCAAAAAGGCGCGCGAAGCTGCCGCAGCCGAATTGAAGGCCAAGGCAGACGAGACGGCCGAGCTCCGCCAAGCGTTGGAGGCCAACAACCTCAAGCTGGCCGAAGCGCAGCAGGCCCAGGCCGAGCTGATGCGCAAGCAGCGGGCGCTTGATGAGGAGAAGCGTGAACTCGATCTGACCATCGAAAAGCGCGTTCAGGCGTCGGTCGACCAGATTCACGCAAAAGCTAGGCAGGAAGCCGATGAGGCCGCACGGCTGCGGGTTGCGGAGAAAGACCAGACCATCGAGTCGATGACGCGGACCATCGAGGAGCTGAAGCGTAAGGCCGAGCAGGGATCGCAGCAGTCGCAGGGTGAGGTTCTCGAACTTGAGCTTGAGGAACTTCTGAAAAGCCGTTTCCCTATGGACGCCATTGAACCCGTCGGCAAGGGTGAGCTTGGTGCCGATATGATCCAGCAGGTCAACGGCCAGCTTGGCCAGCCTGCCGGCATCATCCTGTGGGAGACCAAGCGTACCAAAGCCTGGAGCGACGGGTGGCTTGCCAAGTTGCGCGACGATCAGCGCCGCTCCGGGGCCGATGTCGCGCTCATCGTTTCTCATACCCTGCCCAAACACATTGAGCATTTTGACCTGGTTGACGGCATATGGGTGGCTCACCCGCGCTGTGCCTTGCCGGTTGCCGTCGCTCTGCGCCAAGCGCTGATCGACGTGAGCAGCTCTCGTCTCGTCCAGCAAGGGCAGCAAACAAAGATGGAGCAGGTCTACCATTACCTGACCGGAACCAAATTCAAGCAGCGTGTGGAAGCCGTAGTCGAGAAATTCAACGACATGCGCGACGATCTCGATAAGGAGCGCAAATTCATGGGGCGCCAGTGGGCCAAGCGCGAGATGCAGATACTGGCGGTCGTCGACTCCACGGTTGGCATGGTCGGAGACCTTCAGGCGATCGCTGGCAAGGCCATGCCGGAGATTCCGAGCTTAGACCTGCCGCTGCTGGAAGACAGCATGAGCACGGAACGGGAGGCCGGATGAGTTGGCGGGACGTATCCAGCATTGTGCTAGCGGGATTTCAGAGAGAACACTGACCAACGGGGTAACAACGCGAAAGCGCGAGTATTGGAGTGCGTTGACCATGGCCGGCTTTGAGCGCCATCGACTTTTTCCGTACTATCTCAATAGCCGGCGGCTTGGCTTACTCGCTGACGTTAATTTCGCGATCGAAGCGCAAAACCCGCTCGTCGAAAATTCAGGCGATCGGGTACTTGCAATGAGAGACGTTGCCGCGACAGCTCAAGACCTGTTGCGACAAGGTCGGTTTTCAAATCTCGCCGAGGTTGTTGCCACCAAGGATGTCGACGACAAACGCATTTTGGGCTTCGTCTGGGGCGTCTTTACGTTTTCCGGTGCAGCCGAGGCGATCAGGCGGGCACAAGAAGGAAAGCCGCCTAGGAACGCCACCCTGAGAGGTGCTATTCCTCTAGCGGCAACCGAGTTCGACATGCTTGGAGAGATGAGCAACGATCATTTCTTCTCGACAACCTCTGTCGGGGTATTAAAGGGCAAGAAGCGCATGCTTGTTGCCGGTCATTTCGAATTTCATGGTCATAGAGTTGAGGTTTTTCCTTACATCATCGGCGAGGAGATCGAAGCTGCCGGTCCCCTTCCGATGCCTATTGCAACGTCGATCCGCGTCTATGCGCAGGACATCGATCAATTCTCACGGGTCGAGCACAGTCCCCAACCAACAGCAGCCGACCTCAAAGCAATCGAGAACATGCCTGAGGTAGCGGTGAAACAAGCCTTCGCCGACATTATCGGGGAGCCTTATGTATCGAAGGATTGGGGTGGCGAGAAATCCGACCTGCAGACGGCGCGCTTGACGATCGAAGACAAGCCGACATCGGCAGCCTTTATATTTAAAGGACCGTCCGTGTCTGGCCCGCTCCATCCCGGCAACATGGGCAAGCGTGGCGATCAACTGATCCGCGCGTTCGATGAACCGGTCGATCTGATCGTGGTGCAGCACTGCAATAAAATCGAAAACACCGTTGTTCGTACCACTGAGAGCCTTGCGTACGATCCGCGCCGGCCACGACGATACTGCATCATCGACGGCGCCGAGACGGCGCAAATTCTGTCTGCGTATGGCAAACTAAACGGACAGCGGGCAAAACCACGCGCGAAAAAATAAGTCATGGTTTCCCGCGCTCATGTCAGCTAGCGGATGAAACGCGCGGCGACGCACAATAAAAAACGTCCCCTGCAGAGCAGAGGCGTTTGACTTGACTATGCGACCGTTCCATTAGGGTTCGGAGAGTCTGCTGACAGCCGAGATAGCGGTTGGTTCATCCGGAGCGCGATGCTCCAGGCAAGCTTAGCAAACTTAACTTCGGCAAAAGCCGCACATTGCAACTTTGGTCAACCGAGGCCTGCGCAAACCGTCAGTCGATCCGCAGGCTTACCCTAGGCGAACCTGGACTTCCGCGGGATATACAGCTCATTGATCTGCCGGTCGGTCGGGACGATGACGAGAAAGCCGATCGTCACGTCCCAGGAGGGCTTGTCGCCCCAGTCCCGCCCGCGAAACTTGCGGTCGCGTGTGGCAATGTAGGCATGCGCGCCCTTCTCGCGGAGATCCTGCAAGAGATCGTCCAGATCCTTGGCGATGCCAAGGCGACCCGACATCGGGAAGTCGTCCAGGTCCATCAGCTCCTGCACGTAGTCGCAGAAGCCGGCCGCGACTTCCTTCGCCGCGTCCGACAGGCCATCATAGACGTCGAACGACATCGCGTTGACGGCGTCGGCAAACCGCATCGCCTCGGTTCCCGAGGCCAGCGCCTCGGCCTTGACCCGAACGCGGTCGGGATGCTGGTCATCGAGACTTTTCTGCTGGATGGCCTTCAGCCCGTCGAAGAACTTCAGGACCTCCTCAGCGAACTTGGGATCGTCGAACACATCGGGATTGTCATAACCCAGCGCCTTGGCCAGAGCGCGCCGCGAGGTGACGTTGACGGTCTTGCCCGCTTCGAAGCGCTGCACGGTCCTGATGTCAACGGAGGCGTTGGCAGCGAGGGCTTCCTGGGAGAGGTGCTGGGCCTCGCGGATACAGCGGGCCCAGAAGCCAAGCATTTTCGGATCGATGAGGATGGTGTTCATGTCGTTCTCCTTTGACCAAACCATAGGCCAAGGGGGCCCGATCCGAACATGGCAGGATGCCGACAGTGCACGACAAGGCCGGCGGATACCCTCAGGCGGGCAAAAATTGAATGACCCCCGGCGAAACACGCGTCTGGTTGGTTTGGGCGTCGGTGACCAATATGGGCACGCCGGGGTAGACGTTGGGCCAGTCCGACGTCTCATTGATCCAAGCGGCTGCGCTCGGCGACAAGGTGCAGGCTCGGCGCGAGGATCGCGGCGGCCCCAAAGGCGCCTACGCGACCCGCCAAAGAACCTGCTTTCCGGTCTGGTCAAATGCGGATGCTGCGGGGCGGGCTACGTCGTTGGCGGCTGGGACAAGCGCGGCTCCCTCCTGGTCTGCACGCGCATGAAAGAAACTGGCCTTTGCGATAACCGGCGCACCGTGGCGCGCGAGGCAATCGAGGCGCTGGTGCTGAAGGGGATCGAGGAAAACCTGGCGGCTCCCGAACTGATCGCCGAGTACGTCCGTGAGTATCACCGGATGTCGCGCGAATTGCACAGCTCCACAGCTAACCGCCACCGCGACCTCGAAAAGCGGCTGGGCAACATCTACGGCGCGATTGCAAAAGCGGTAGACGTCTTGCTGGCTGAAACGCCAAGCCGTGCCCTACGGGGCCGCCTCGCGGCCCTGGATGCCGAACGCGACGAGATCGAGGCGGAGATTGCGGCCGTCGCCCCTCCCGCAGTCGTCTTCCATCCGCATGCGGCGAACGCCTACCGCGACAAGGTGCGGAACCTGAAAAGGGCGCTAGCCGAATCAGACGAGGACAGCCGTAAAGAGGCCAACGAGGCCATTCGCGAGATTGTCGAGAAGGTCGTTATTCATTCACGCGGGGCGTACAAGCCGGTGGAGGTCGAGATTTACGGCCAACTCGCCGCCCTGCTCAGGATTTCCGAGAGGGCGGCTGAACCCCTAGAGTCTAGGGAAGCGTTGGTTGCGGGGATAGGATTTGAACCTATGACCTTCAGGTTATGAGACGGATGTCAATTGATCTAATAAATTGATATTACTCTATTATCTCCTCTCAAAATCTTTTTGTGCTAGCATTTCTAAATTAGCGGCTTAAGACACCCAAAGTGTGATAGATGTCACACATTTAGGCAGCATTCTTGACGAAGCTCCCACCTGCTATCGCCTCGCTACCGAGCTCATCCGCCGGAGCTATGCCTTGCCTCTCCCTAGGTGAATCCGAAGTAGTGGATCTCTTCTGATCGCCTGACCTTGCTTTCCGGTACGTGCTCGACTCCGTCAGAATCAACAAAGGCACCCTTGACCGCGATTTCTCCGTTCTCAAGGGCGCAGCGCCATCGGGGACCTTTGCTCCTCAAACCCGTGATTTCCCTCCCCTCGTTCTCAAGCCACCTTTGCACAACCAACCCAGGCTGACCGGAGGTCAGGACTTCTTCCCCTACCCACACCTTCGTGGAAGGTGCACCCAAAGATGCCCCGACGTCCGTAATACTCATTTCACTTGCGTATCTGCTCCTTACCTCAAACCTGGGAGAGTTCGCCTCCGCAAACTGCATTAAACTCGGTTTGAGCATGTGAATGAGCTGTTTGGTGGCTTTGAAACCTAGATTGGGGTCTTGGAAGTACCGCCCTCTAAGACCATCGGCAGAGTTGTAAAACAAATCAAAGGTCTGTGGAGATACCAGGACACGGAAGCACACCTGTCGAGCCGAACGCTCCGCCCGATCTCTTGGGTTCGCTGTGCGGTATGGCTCCAACCAAATTCTCAGGATCCTCGCCTCTGAAACTATAGACTCCACAATAGTCTCAAAGCTGCAGCCACCATCAAGAAAGGTCCGCCGTTCGACCGAGAAGTTCGACGTGTCCCACATGCGCCCGAGCTAACTTTGAGGCAGACGCTGCTCGCGTCCTATCTTGTTGGAGGGCGTTGCGATCGTGCACACAATAATGGTGGCTAGGCTGTATGCCTGAAACGATCTTAGGCAGCAGCTCGCGAAGATGCGCGGCGAGCTGGCTTATGGCGAATAACCACGTCTACCCGATAGTTAAGCCGATCTAGGCATCGAACAATTCTGTCGATCGAGAACTTCCCTACACGGCCGGTGACCAAGGCTGATACATCGGGTTGTTTGAGACCCAGCAGCTCTGCAGCCTTTGTTTGAGTAAGCTTGCGACGCTTGATGATCGCACGAAGCTCACGGATAAGCTTGGCTTTGAGGAGTTCCTCTTCAGGATTGGCAAAGCCAAGGTCAGCGAAGATGTTTTCGCTGCCGGCGGTTGCTTTGATAGCCTTACTCATTTCTTGCCTCCTTTTCCGTAGTTCTCCAGGTAATGGGCTTCGGCTGCCTTCAACCTGGCCTGGATCACCTGGATGTCGTGCTTCGGTGTCTCAATCCCCTTCTTCGACTTCTTTTGGAAGGCATGAAGGACATAGATGACGCCCGCGAAGCGCAGGGTGTAGACGGCTCGAAACGTATCACCATCTTCATCGTCGACGACCTCCAGCACACTCCGGCCGCCAAAACCCTTCAAGGCCTTGGCACGAGGATGCTCGTCGCCGTTCTGTGCATCGTTGACCGCAAACCCCATGACGCGGCGAACCTCGTCCGGGAAAGCCCGTAAATCGTCCTTTGACGATCCGATCCAAACTACGGGCTTCTGTGTGGTCATTCGTCCTTAGCTTATAGCACTAGTGCTATATTTTTTTCAAGGGTTTCCTGACAGGCTTATAAATGGCGGATTTCCGGCATTGCCGCTCGACGACTCTTCAGGCCCCCGATCCTCAATGTCGTTAGGCGTACTTTTGATGGCCTCGATCTTGGGTTGAAGATATGTTCCTCGCCGCTATTGGAGACTGACGAGATGTTGGAAGACAAGAAGTTTAACGTCGAACATGCGTTGCACCTGTACGCCGACAGTTTCTCACTCTTTCCTGCCCGCGCCATCTATGACGAAGAGGCACTTAAACCGTACATGTCGGTGATTGAGCGTTGCCACATCTACCTTATTGGCAAAGTCCCCAAGATGGACTTCGTAGGGGCCAGGCAATCAGAACGGACCCTGTACGTCTCAATGAAAGTGCTTGGCAAAACGTACGAGGTCGACTGGCCTATTCCCGACGGCATGAATCTGAAGGAAGAAAATGGAGCCTGGTTTCTCGTTGATGAGCAGGGAACGCGAGGCTTTGTGACTCAAGACGAGATATTCCAAAGAATGGCACGGCTCCATGATTGCCTACTGTTTGACATCCAATACATCGGGCAAGCATATGGCGCAGATGGCTCCCGCAACGCTCTGGATCGCCTCCGAAAGCACGAAACCTTGCAAAAATCGCACTCCAGGGCGTGCCAGACGGATATCGTCTTGAATTGATTTTACTTGAAGTGGTGCCAGGCACTCGTGTGATCACTGTATTCAACCCCAAGGCCGAAGACCAAACTCAAGGCGGCGAAAGGATCAAAGCCGGGCTGGATAAGCTTTTCGGCACCGACGAGAAGGAACGAGTGAGCCTCTTTGAGGCGGCATTTATTCGCTACTTCAGGCCGACCTTCAACGAGAAATTCAAAGACAGCTTTCCGTCGACGAACATGAAGGTGCTCCAAGACTGCTACGCCAAAGACTTCTCGGCGATAATCGCTGAAATTGGATTCGATGAACTGCCCTACAAGCTCTTCTCTGACCAGGTTGAAGTCAAGGATCACCACATGGCCAGCTATAACCTGAGTACTGAAGAGGACCGAGCGGTCTTCTTCTCCCCTGCAAGGAAACCTGCAGCCCATCTGCTGAAGCTGGTGGACGAGATGTCAAATCTCACGGTAGGAGAATCCGCGAACCTATCGAAACTACTTAAAGACAAGTGGCAAACTCCAAACCGTTGAGGTCGGGTTAGGCAACTTTCGTCGGAAGGCCGCCGTGCAAAAACGGAATCGTTTTGACCAACACCATTTGATGGAGTACTTATCCTATCACCGGATTGCGGCCCGCGCGTGCTATGGTGCTCTTATGATTGATCCACAATTCGCGATAGCAATATTCCCGTTCCTCAAGACGAGATCGTCCGTACAGATAGGCGGCTACACATTCCGTTCGACAACAGACCTTGAAGGCTTGCCGCCGGACCAAGCTAAAGCAGTCGGCGAACTTGCCTCGATGCTATTTGCGCAGAATGATCTGCGGCGTAAAGTCCGCCTCCTACGCTGTCCTACCAGGAATTGAAGTTCATTCGGCCGATCTTCGCCTCAATCATCTCGCCAACCTGCGCGAAGTTGTATCTTATTTATATGCAGCTCCGCACGATGTATTCGAGAACGTCTTTTTATCGCCTGAAGAGACAAGCTTGGTGCTGTTTACGCCTTCGCGCGTGAGCGTTTCGCTTACCCGTCCGGAACACCATACCGAAAGTATTTCGACCACACCGGGAGCGGCGCCAGATCAGCATCATTACGTGCCGGGCTACAACGGCCTCTACAATTTCCGGCATGCCTTCTGGGTCCAGCCAGGATCACGGCTGTACGGCCCCAAGCCGCATATGACATTGAATATCTCACAAGACCTCTCCATCGATCTGGAACATCGAATGACGGGGTTACCCTATCATCACCTGCTGCTGGATATATTGGATAAGCCGGAAACATCGACTTCGCGGCGCATCTTCTCGGCGCTGCGTTGGTTTAATGCAGCAAATGAGAATGGTCTCAACCCGAGCCAGGCCCTCCTCAATTTGGCGGTAGCCTTGAAACGCTCCTACGCCTTCCCGAGTCTTCAAAGACCGAGCGCTTAGTGGACGCAATCTCGCTGCTCCTCGGGCGAACAGAGCGTCTCGGTGAGTGGGCTCAACAATTTTATGATGCCCGCTCGCGCGTGGCCCATGAGGGCGAGGTACGCGATCGATACTTCTACCCTGGTGGCACCAACAAAAGGCAGGTTACCGGCATTTTCGGTTCACTCATGCTCTATGGCCGCCAGATCTTCCAGCTATGCGTGGGTACTCTACTCGTGGGGATTGATCTCGCTGAACGTGCAGATCTCCGGGAAAAGCTCGTATCCAATAACGAGCGTTTCCAGAAGCTTTGGGATCTCATGCAAAGCAAACACGGCTCGGCCAGCGAACGGTTGCTGGGGTTGGCGACCACCATACGTGCGCTGGAGCGGTATCGCTTTCTTGCCAACGCGGCTGATCCCGGCCCACAGCTTGCGGCTGCGCGCCTTGCTGCCCTTTCGCTGATGGAATGTAACCTGGACCTACCCGAAGATCTCGCCACTGCCATCGCCGAATGCGCAACCAGTAAACGTTCTGACGGCGAATTTAAGCAACTCTCAGCGATCGAGGCTCTGCAAAGGGTATTTGAAAAGCAGGACGGCTCTACGCTCGCCCCAGTAACACGCAATGTTCGTGACATCATCGGGCTTGTTTGGATGAGCGAGTTTCCGCGATATTTTCATCTCAAGGATTTGAACGAAAAAGAACGCTCATAGAGTCCCCTCGCCTCCTAAGAACCGACGTTAGGTTGCGTATTCTCCATTTGCAAACCGGAGAAGCAGATCAAGCTTATCCAGATCGTGCACGCTCGCGACGTGATTGAGGAAGGCAATGTTCGCTTCGTGGGAGGCGGAAAGAAGATCGCGGAGAAGATTTGCGTTTTCCAGGCTCGGCCCAGATAGAGTCTCGCGATCCGCGGCGTCCTCGTCGCGCTCGGCATTAGCAAGGTACGTATGCATCTTTCCGAGTAAACCCACAACGACATCAGACAATTGGATGCCAGGCTCTGCTTTTGGATCCACAAAACGAAAATTCTTGACTGGCTTGCCATTGCTAGTGAGAGGCGTCTTCAGGAGCTGATCCCGGATAGTGTCCTCCAAATCCAGAATATGGCTGGAGTACTTGAATGTCGCGATCCGCCCCCGGTAGAAGGTGCTGAACTCATCGATCAAAAGGTTGGAGGGAAATCCCTCGATGAAGTCGAGGCTTCCCAGAGATCGGAAGCCTCGCAAGCTAAGCTGGCATGCAGGACGGCTGTTCGCGAAAACAGTTTCAGTGTATATGACGCTGATCCGAAACTTGCAAAGGGTGCTACGTTGAACGCCGAGCCTGACCTCATTCTTTGCTCGTCTCCTTTGCCTCATGTGGTGCTCTTGGCGTTGAATAGGGCATCGAAACGAAACGCGCTGAGCAATGATTTGATCGCGGAGCTCGGGGCCTGCTTTCGCAAGGCCGCACTGGATGATGACGTCCGTTGCGTCGTTCTTACTGGCGGCGATGCATTCTTTTCCGCCGGCGCCGATATCAAGGAAATGCGGCAACGGGGGTTCGAAGCCGTCGACAATTACGCGCGACGTTCTGCATGGCGGGACGTTGCCAATTTCCCCAAGCCACTTGTTGCCGCGGTTGAGGGGATTTGTTTTGGCGGTGGTCACGAGCTCGCGCTGCTGGCCGACATCGTGATCGCCGGTGAAGGCGCCACCTTCGGGCAGCCGGAGATCAATATTGGGATATTGCCAGGCGACGGAGCAACCCAGCGATTGACCCGCGTGGCCGGCAAATCGCTTGCGATGCTCATGATCCTGACCGGGGAACCTATCCCTGCGCGCGCAGCCCTTCAGGCGGGGATTGTTGCCGAGGTCACGGCAGACGGCAAGGCACAGAGCCGCGCCCTCGAAATCGCCGAAATTATCGCGCACAAGCCGCCGCGTTCCACGGAACTGGCTAAAGCGGCTGTACTCGCCGCCTACCAAACGCCGCTTGATGTCGGTCTAGAGTTTGAACGACAATCCATCAGGCACGCATTCACGACGTCTGATCAGCAAGAGGGAATGAACGCCTTTTTTGAGAAGCGGTCGCCTAATTATCGGGGGACTTAGAAGACAGAAGATCATCCGAGCTCTGCGCCGGCGGAAACAACAATTGGACTCTCGCTTCCGAAATCGTGCTCCGGAGAACTTCCATCAACTCGCCGAACCTCGGCGGAACGTCGTTGTACATCTCAACCGGCGAGTGACCGCGGAGGACATCCCGCTTCGCTCGGCCAGCTGACCGATCAGTTCAGAATGCCCCCGGACGGCCCGCAGTTGCGTCCCGATGATCCTTGATGGGCCATTGTGCCGGCCAGGAAGTTTGCCTTGGTGCACATCCCTCCAAATTCCCAAGCATTCCCGAACGCTACCGCCCAGATTCCTGAGCGGCGCCGCCCTGCATCGTTACTAACGGTAAGCGCCGTCTGGCTTTCGCAACCGATGTTCAACCCCGGTAAGCCCGCCCGCCTCGACGCATATTCTATGAGAGCTGTATCACGGTCTTCTTGCTGGAGTGATCCATGCACTCTTCTACAAAAGACCTATTGTTCTTCGGGTAGAGACGCGGGTTTCGTACCAAGACACACGGTTAATAACGACTCCTCAGTGCGGCGGTTGTGACATCGCGATCGATGCCGAGCACCTCAACGGCACCGATTATCTGCAGCTCGCCTGCTCCTCCCTACGATCCAATCGCTTCGAAGCCGGAGCGGATTGCGCCCACCGGGGAGCGTTAGGCCGACCCTGCAACCCGTCGGTCAAGCCGCAGAGCTTTCGTTATAGTCAGGCGCATGTCCTTCTTGAGGCTGATTGCGTCATCCGCACTCACGCGGACCGCATACGGTGCACCGGGCCGATGATCTTGTAACCAATCACCGCGACATCGCAGGCGGGCGATCGTGGAAGATTTTCGCCTTGCCGCCGCTGCCGCTGCCGCTGCGGACGTTCAATTCGTGACACCTATTTGCGCAAAGCGTGTCGCGCCTCAGCTAACGTGTCGTAGATCCAACAGCTCGGACCGCGGCCGAATGATCAAAAACGCTCGCATTTCAAAACCCGTAGCCAATATGCCCGCACGAGCACGCCGCCTAAGACGCTGGCACGAGCCTTGCTAAAACGCGAGCAGAACGACGTGCTTCGCGCCGCGCCGGCGGAATACATCTGCCTTAGGGGTCGGACTCGGGACGCGGCGTCTTGGTTGAACACGACACACGCAGTGTCGAGTGCTGTCGTCTTTGAAGGATAAATGGCATGTCCGGTGTGGCTGGCGCTTTTCTGTTGCCTTCAAGTCACTCCCAGCACACGGTTTATGATCGGCTCAAGCATCTGCTTCCGAAACTTGCACTTCGTGGGCAGGCGGGGTTCGGTCTTGCCGCCTACATGCATGGAAAGCGCGTTCAATATACAAGGTCGTTTCAGTCGCCAAGCGAATTAGAAACCTTTGACTATAATGAACTGTATGCGAATTTCAGGCCTCACGCAGCGATTGCACACATCAGTAGTCCGTCTAGGAGGGAACAGGACGAGAGCGACGTTCAGCCCGTTAACAACGATAAAGCCGGTTTCCGCCATTTGGCTATTTCCCTAGACGGGGCCTTGGTCAACGCTGATGAACTTAGAGAAGAATTGCTTGTCCAAGGGTATAGCTTTGACGGCGAAACCGATGCCGAGCTCTTGCTCAAACTGATTGAGCGCACTTGTCAAAGTGATTATTGGCGGCATGGTCTGCCGGTGAATCACGAAAGACTGTTTCGGGAGATCGATAACCGTATCGATGGCGCCGTCAGCGCACTCTTGTTGGATGGTGAAGGGAATCTCATTGCTTTCCGCAACCGATATGGTCTGCGACCCCTAGAATTCATGCAAACCGAAGACGGTTTTTTGCTTTTTGCTTCGGAAAACTGTGCCTTTGCCGGACTCCGAGGCAAGGCAGGAGAAATTTTACCAGGCCACATCAAGTATGTGAACGGAAAAACGGGAGTATGTCTTGATCGCTCTCTGTGCGATGCTCGACATAACACCAGGCTGTGCGCCTATGAAAGGCTTTACCTGGGAAGCCCCAACACGTCGAAACGCCAATCTAATCTCGAAACCCGTTACAATATCGGGGTTGCTCTTGGTAAAATTATTGCGCCAAGACTGGCAGCAGAATTGGGGTCCGCCCCTGTTATCGTTTCTTCTATGCCGCGAACTGGAGGGCCGTATGCTGATGGTCTGTTTGCATCACTGGCCGAAGGCGGCGCCATCGTCCAACGTCACGAACTCATCGCAACACAACTTTCTCAACGGACGCTTATAGGTTTCGTTGGCGAGCGCAAATCTCTTATTGCCCAAAAATACCGCTTCGCAGAGAAGGACGTTACCGACAGCACCATAATCATGGCCGATGAAGCCCTCATTCGCGGCGATACAAGTCGGGCTGTCACGAATATGCTCCTTGCCGCCGGGGCCAAGGCTGTGCATTGGGTAATCGGTTCACCGCCTATAGTGGCCCCAAATTACTACGGCATGGGTATCGACACCATGGATGAGTTGGCGTTCTGGCAAACATGGAAGACCCTGCCACCCGAACAGCGCAAGCAAAGCCTGCGTTTTCATAACATCGAACCGCAAATGCTCAGGATTATCGAAAGCACAATTGCTGTATCCATCAATGCTGCGGCTATCACTTATCTACCCTTCCAAGTTCTCGTATCCTTGCTTCCGCAGGGGCATGATGGAATCGATTTGTCGCCGTTTACGTTTGAGATGCCAACCCCAGCGGGGCAAAAGCGCGCGAATAAGAATTTGAACAAGTTAATCGCCGATCTTCCCTTCCCGGAATCAGCCGTTGCCTGAGGTCATCATGAAACCTACTCTAGTATTTGATTGGAATGGCACGCTGCTCGACGACGCCGATGCGTTGCTGAAAACGATTAACGCCATTCTAGGGCGCTTCGGTCGCCCTGATATCGATATGCCAACTTTTCGGGAACAGTGCGAGCTCCCGCTGTCTGTCCTTTACCGCAGTGTCGGAATGTCGGAAGGTGAAGCCGCAATCGTTGATAACGATGGCAGCGCTATTTTTCACGACACCTACGAACCGTTGGCGAGCAAGGCCGATCTGCGCAAAGGCGCGCGCTGCATTTTAGAAGCGGCACGTCAACAGGCGGTCTCAACGATCATTCTCAGCAGCTATATAGTCGACCCTCTTCGTTCCCAAATCCGCAGGCTTAGAATCGACGATTGCGTCAGCGAGGTTCTCGCCTTCGAAAGCCGCGCCACTCAATTCAAAAGCATGTGCAAAGGCGAACGGCTTCGCCTATATATGCTAGCAAATAATCTGAAGCCCGAGTCCACCTTTATCATTGGCGACATGCCGGTTGAAACGGATATTGCACGCGACCTCGGGCTTATCAGCGTATCCATTACCGGCGGATTTGTTTCCGAGTCGCGTTTGCAGGCTGCACAGCCGGATTACATCATTCATGACCATCATGAGCTGCTGCCAATTTTGCAAAGGCACGGCTTTTTTCGAAACGCATAGGACCATGACTGAAACTCCGCTAACAACCGCCCTCCTACGGCGACGGGACAAAGGATCGGCCTTCGGCGCAGGACGCATGGGAACTGACATGGATCGACGTGGGAGCCTATGAACGGGCTTTCGTTGCTGAATTGGCGCGGCATGTAGATGCTTTCGTTTTGTCATCGCCTTCAAGCCGCGGGTTGAGGCAGTCTGCCTCGAGCAACACGGATCGATCGCCCGTTTACCCGACGAACTTTGGTCCTTGACCGCACAACATCCTATCCTGCTTCAATGCACTCTCTGGCCGAACAGACCCAAAAGTACGGTTTAAACTTTATAGATGTCCCCGTAACGGGAAGCCCGGAGCATGCAGAGCAAGGCTTTCTCAACGCCATTGTCGGATAAATTTCCGTGTGGCCGCCGGTGTTCTTGCTGCGTCAGAGATTGTTGACCTCAAGCCGCTCGCAGTGGTGATCTCTCCTAGCCCTGCACCCCAAGTGAGGCCACGATATCTACGGCGTTGTCCACGAACCTTCAGGTCGCCTCCCCATTCTTGGCATCTGCACACCAGTGTATTGCGGAGCGTTTTCGGCGGACGGGTGGCGCGTGCCCGTCGCCCCATGCACGGTCGGTCCTCGTGTATAACTCATGACGGCCGAGGGCTGTTCAACAAATCGGTTTTCCGGCTTGGAGAGAGCAACTGGGAAGGAATGAGCATTTTGGCAGTTCCGGGCACGCTACGAAGAGGCGGTCGGAAGAACCACAGAGACAGCCAAGGCCACAATCCGTGGCTCTGTGCCGTGAGGGTGACGTAATGTAGTGGCACCGCGCATAGAAGCGTAGCCACTCCGGAAGCATTCGCGAACGCAATCGAGTAATCGTGGGTAGCAGACTCAGACTGTGCTGTCAGCTCTTATCGATGAGCTCGGACCTAATCAGCCGAAAAATCTCAGCCTGGTACAACGCGTCGCGCAGCGCATCATGCGTCCCGGCCAAAGCTGGTTTGAGCTTTTCAGCGATCCTGCTCGAACGCGTATCACTCCAGCCGCAGCCCGTCGCACCCATGTAGAGCGCCTTGATATCGAGCGCCGTGAAGCCGAATGGATTGCTGCCGCTAAACCGATGGAAATAGTAGTTCACGAAGGACCAGTCGAACGGCGCGTTAAAACCGACGAATACGAGCGTTTCATTCCGACGCGCCAAGGTCAAGAGCCAGTGCGAAAAGGCTCGCATGGCATTGGAGGGCGTAAGTCCTGTTCGCGCGAGTTCGTCTAGAGAGAGCCCGCTCACCTCCAAAGCGTTGGCATCGAAGTTCCCGTTGATCGGCTTCAGCTCGCACGCGAATGTCTTCTCTGGCTCGTAGATGGAACAGGCACCGATCGACAACAGACTGAACTCGCCAGGGATCGGACCGGCGGTTTCCACGTCGACCGAGACGAAAACTTCGCGCTTGTCGCTCATGAGATCAACGGCTCCGCTGGAACGAGTGAGGGGCGGTTGCGGATCGCCTGCCAGTGCTCCCGGAACGCCCGCCGCCTGTCGTCCACAGTGCCGGACGTTTTCCAATGAAGCCCAGAGAATGTCGTAATATCGAAAGGCAAGCTCGCGCCTTCACGCACCATTACCATCGTCGGTAAGCCGCGGCCGAGGGCGTATCCAAGTTCAAGAAAGCAGTTTGGCCGCGCGCCCGTGATGTCAGCTAGCACCACGCTGCTGCGATGGAGCTTCGCGAATATCTCTTGGTCGATTCGGGAATACTCATAAGCTTGGCGGCCGTCGATGACGACGAGGTGATACCCCAGCTCACCTTCGACCACGGGCTGAACCACCGTCTCGAAGAAATTCTGGACGTCAGCATAGTCGGGCAGATCAGGGTTCAGTAGTCGGACGGCGAAGGCTTTGGGCTTCTCAAGTGACTCAAGCAGCTCGACCAGGACAGACACGCGATCCGCGATCGACTGCCGCTGCGGGAAGCGAATCCTGTTGACCCAGTCATGTGCATCACCGTCGTCGGCAATCTGAAACAGGCGGCGGGTCTGGCTGCTGGCCAGGCCGAAATTATAGAGGCGCCGCGCGCCGGTCGTTTCGGGACAGAGGGCAAGGTTGAGCGGAATAATCGGCTTGCCGGCATCATGATAGAGGTTCGCAAGATAGAGCACGCCCTCGGTGCCTCCCAGGGCAATGAGGATATCGCCAAACCGAGCCTGAGCCTCCATCCGCTTACTGTTCATGTTCCACTGCGCCGCGCTCTCGATTTTGATTAGCTGTGAGGCGCGCAGCTCGTCCCATAGACCTACATAGTCCTCCGGAATCTGATCTTCAGTCTTGTGATGTTGCACCGCGACCGCGAGTGGACTCGGCACGTTCACCGGCCGCAGCGCCAAACTGTCCTTGATTGTCTTCCAGATCAGCCAATCGAAGCAGATCGGTAAAGCGTCGACCTTGCGCAGCGGCTCAGCATCCACAGGGACCACGAAGTTGGCGCCACGCTTGATCAGCTCTTTCACCAGCCCAGCGATCAGCTCCCTCGCCCCATGGACATCGCTTGCCGGCGCGACTGTCGTATCATCCACAACGCTCCCGGAAATGTGGATGCGCCGGCCGTAGAGAGGGGACCGCGGCATTACCTATCCTCCATCACCGGCGAGGAATGAAGCGCCGCGGCGACTGACTTTAAATGCTCAAACCGGAGCGGCTGCTGCGGATAGGCTTTCGCTAGGGCGGCGGGGTAAAGACGCGTGCGGATATCCGAATATGTCCAAGCCGGATTGCTGCCGCGGGCACCAGTGACCGCCACAAGATCGGAGATCTGCGTCGCCGGAAGATTCAGACCAGCGAGATCCATCTGAAAGAGTTGGCGGCGTTCTTCGTCCGAGGGCCGCTTGAACTCCTCAATGATAGCTGCGCGCCGACGCAACGCGGCATCGAGCACCGAGAGTCGATTGGTGCAGAGGATGACGACGATGCGGCCGCCATATTGCCGAAGATCGTCGACGCCCTGGATCAGAGTGTTCACCGCCACCTTATCCTCGTGATGGCTGTGGTCCTGCGCGCGGGAGGCGCCAAGGCTGTCTCCCTCGTCGATGATCAGGATGGCACGCCGGCTCTTGCCAGCCGACTGGATTAATTTGCGAAAAGCTTCCGCAATCAGCGTTCCCATCTCGCCGACCATGCCGCTGCCGCGCACGCGATTCGACAGCTTGAAAAGGATCGAGTCTTCGCTCCTCGCCCCGGCGACGAGCTTGTTGGCGATGCATTCGGCCATCGCCGTCTTGCCGGTCCCAACGTCGCCATGAAAGATCACGAGCGGGTACTGCTCGGCGACGAGATCGCAGATCGCGAGCTTGCCGCCATGGTGCTTGCGGTTCCATTCGCCGAGACCACCGACATTCAGCAGCAACCGAAGCTGGTCATGGATACGGGCATAACGCGCGGCAAATCCTAGCAACGTCTTTTCCCGCTTGGCGAGCGCCTCGCTAGGCAGTGGGGTTTCGCTATCGAAGATACTCGGCTGACTCACTTCACCCAAGCCTTTCTCTGCATGCCATAGGCGTTGCTGACGTAGTTGCGGCCGCCTGAAGACGTCAAGTTGGCGTGACTGGTGTCCTCGTAGGACGTAACCCAGCCGATCTTCAGCTTTCCTTTCACCGCCTCGCGCGCCGCGCTCGTGTAAGCTTCGGTGTAGCTGAGGATGACACGGAGATATGCACCCGCGACCTTCGGCCAACGCACTCCGCCAGGGCGGCTCGTGGTGAGCGAACCCGCTTCCGTGTCGACCTCAAACCTGACGGCTTTGACCTCGATGCCATTACTGAGAAGCGTGACGTCAACCCACGCGAGGTAGCCTGCTTTTGCGAGGACCTCGATATCATGGGCATAGAGCGCCGCCTCTGCAGCAGTCCAGGCGCCCGTGCTGTCGGCGATCATGATGAGATCGGCCTTCACGCGGCGAACTACATTCTCGATGTCGACGACCGTGTAGGTGGCACTGGCAGTGGCAGTTCTGGTCTGGCTCATCTCAGTCCTCCGTCTTGAAGCGAGGGCCGAAGATCTCCTTCCAGACCTCATTGTCATTTTCGGCCGATGCAAAATTCGCGGTCTCCCACGCCGCCTCCGCCGCTGCGACGATCTCCTTGCGCTCGGCTTCCGAAATCCGGCTTGTCACGTTGTTCAGGCTGTAAACAGGGTCGAGGATGACAACGGGATCGGTGAAGGTCCCGAATGGCGCCGTATTTTCGGGGAAGCTAATCTGCTCTTTCAGACCCGATTGGGCGATGTAGAGAAGGAAATTCCGGAAGCGCTGCTCGATGCTCCCGAAATTACCCCGTGTCGCCAGCATATGGGCCATGATGAGCTCGATCGCGAAGGATTTGAGCGGCTTGATCTCGGCATGGTTGCGCCACTTCTTCGCTAAGCGCACCAGCGTGCGGAAATCGCTGTCCTGGTTCTTGCGATCCCGGACGAACTTGATCTGGCAGGGAGCGCAGGTCTGGATTTTGGATCCGTCATGGATGTCAAACTGCCAGCCATAGTCTGGCCGGTTCTCGTCCTGGATCACTGGGACGATGTCGACGCTCAGCCCCGTGCCGACAAAGGTCACGGTCGCAGCCCTGCGCTGGATCTCGAAATCTTCGACCGATTTGTTGGGATACTGCTCGATCAGCAGGTCGTAGATGGTGTTGTTCAGACTATCGAGCGTCTCCTTCTCGGCATCACGCCCGGAAATATAGAACACCGCGTCGACATCAACCGGATCGACGCTCGTCTTTCGTAAGATGGTATATTTGGCGAAGGAGCCAGCCTTTACTACCTTTGTGATCTTGATTTCGGTCTTATCGCGGACGGTCTTGCAGAGTTCGGCGATCAGGCGATCCACCTGTTCATGATATTCCTTCCGCTTGTCGTCAGGGAGGCGCAGGACATTGCTGTCGTAGTAGCGCAGTTCCGTGTTGCTCAACGCCATCACTCCTTCCTTTCTCGTTCGGCGTCTACCCACCGCCAACCCCGAATGGATGGAAGCCGCGGTAGCCGGTCTCCTTGGCGGTTTACAAAACCGGGAGGCGAGCGCTCAGACCGACGGCGCTATCTCCACCAGCCCCAAGTTTTCGTGTCGCCGGGCAGCTGAAAACGATGACTGGATGTTCTCTGGGAGAGCTGCCCGACTTGATCCTGCGAGAGGACAATCAAACTGCGTTGAGGGGAATCGTAGCCTCCGAAAAAAAGGGGCCACTCCGAAGGAGTGGCCCAAGTAAGGGAGGAAACGCCCTTGAGGGCCTCTGGGATCAGGCCGCAGCCTGTTCGATCGGTGAAAATGGCAACCCGAGACTCTCGGCCACCGCCTTGTAAGTCAGCCGACCCCGATAGACATTGAGGCCTGCCCGCAGATGTGGACTTTCGAGGACGGCTGCAAATCCCTTGTTAGCGAGAGCCAAGCCAAAAGGCAGAGTGGCGTTATTCAGTGCTTGGCTAGAGGTCAGCGGGACAGCTCCCGGCATATTGGCCACACAGTAGTGAATGACGCCGTTTACCTCGAAAATTGGATCAGCGTGCGTCGTGGGACGCGATGTCTCGAAGCATCCGCCCTGATCAATAGCTACATCCACGATGACGGAGCCTTTGCGCATCGAGCTCAACATGCTCCGGCTGACAAGTTTCGGTGCACTCGCGCCGGGAACCAGTACGGCGCCGATCACAACGTCCGCCGCAAATACTTCCTCCTCAACAGCTTCTATCGTTGAGAACCTAGTACGAACGCGCCCTTCGAATAGTTCATCCAGTTCACGAAGCCGGGGAAGCGAACGGTCAAGGATTGTGACCTCGGCACCCAAGCCTGCCGCCATTCGTGCCGCGTGCATGCCGACAACGCCACCTCCAATGACGACAATACGAGCCGGCTGGACACCCGGCACGCCGCCGATCAACAGCCCGCGCCCGCCCCCATACCGCTTCAGGGCCGCACCGGCCGCCTCGATCGCAAGCCTGCCCGCAACCTCGCTCATCGGCGCAAGGAGCGGAAGACCGCCATGCGCGTCAGTCACAGTTTCGTAGGCGATTGCTGTACAGCCAGACTTAATGAGGCCCTTAGCCTGCTCGGGGTCCGGGGCCAAATGAAGATAAGTGAAGAGGATCTGGTTCTCTCGCAGCTGGGTCCATTCGGACGGCTGTGGCTCCTTGACCTTTACGATCATCTCGCTCGACGCGAACACCTCGCGAGCAGATTCCAGAATGGTTGCGCCAGCCTTGCGATAATTGTCATCTGTAGCGCCGATACCAGCACCGGCATTGGTCTCGAACAGCACCGTATGGCCTGCGGCCACATATTCGCGGACCGCTCCAGGGGTCAGCCCCACGCGGTATTCGTGCGTCTTGATTTCCTTGGGAACGCCGACCTTCAATTGCAATCTCCTAACTTGGATTACCGATTTATATCGAAAGAGCGGTGCAAACCTGCGACCCTGACGGCCAAATAGCGCCGAAATTCAGCGATTCTTAGTAACGTCACGCAGTATTCCATCGGGATGACGTTCCATCGCCGAGCTCAGCACCAACGCGCGGATCGACTCGAATGCGATTATCGGTCATCGCGATCGCGCGTCGGCAGCGCGCACTGGAGACGAAAGGATATATCACCGTGTATCTGGGCGATGCTTAACCTGAACCGGTTCGGCCTCAACACAACCGTGCTGGTTAGATTAACGTTCGACAGTCAAAGAACGAGGCACTGAATTTGTTCGAAACCGGCTTCGTCAAATGCCCATCAGTGAGTCGCTGCTTTTGATGTCGGCGATGAAGATTCTTCTCATAGTTCCGGCCCGCGATATCGAGGTGGTTTCGGGAGAATGCGCGGCTATTAGCAAATCGCTATAACCCGCCACCGCATATTTCCTGCAGATGGATTTAGAGGCCGCGGCGAGCCGCACTAAGAGTGCGGCCCATGGCGTGAGGCGCTCTTTTGGTTTCAGGTTAGAATGCTCGCCTCCTGGGCCTTTGGGTAGGGCGAAAGCAAGGGGCGTCGCGCTCGCGCTTCCCATGGGAGAGCCATGCGCTCACGGCGTAAACTGTGCCGAACATAGCGAAAGAGATGGACAGCAGAATAACAATTAGCATCGGCGAGACACTTAGTTTCGTTTGGGCAACACGAGTCTCGTCGGATGTCCTGTCGAACACCAAAAGCCTCGATTCTTTACCTTGGTGAGACTCTCTACACCCTGACGCTACGTAAGGTTCAAGCCGGCTCAAACAAATTTATGCGAAGCGCCTGCAGAAGCTGACGTTCTTCATGTCGGCACGTTGCTTGCATTCAGGCAGCATCATCAATGCGCGCATCATATAGGGATGGACTCCGCGCGCCCTCGGTCAACGTTGGGTCCGCTCCGCCCAACTCTCTGCGGCCAATCGGCAGGCGGTGCGATATGAAACCGCACGTTCGGACAGCTGCGGTCGCGTTGGTTCATGATCTCGATCGTCATATCGTCGGAATGTATGAACTCGAAAGGTGTGCGTATTGCGAGATCGACTTGTTCCGCGGCGCAGCTAGCGGATACGACTATGCCAGCCACTGCTACGTTGCTGCGAGCTACTAACCTGTCCGGTGAAACGTCGAACTTAATACTCGCACCGAATGGCTTGGGAGTACAGGTGCTTTGACCACGACAAGTCGTCCGACTTCTCAGCGAAAGTAGCGCGAGGTGAAGCCCACATTTTCGCGCACAGCATTTGATTTGGATTGCAGGTGGCCTGCCGCCTTGCTACGTGAGTGGCTGAATATGGAAGTTTAAACGCATTGGCATTCGATGAAAATCTATCAAGCATTCGCCCTGATAGGCTGTTCCATCAACTGGCGAGTAGTCCTGCGGATCCCAGCGATTCCGGCCTTCACGTGGCTATTCGTGCAGCTAGCCCAGATCTCGAGCGGCCCTCCACCGGCACAAGCCGGCGCCCCGCCAAGCGGAGCTCCCGTCAATCCGGCCACCCCTGATGACCTGGATGCGGATTACAAGTCAGTTAACGCTCGCTCACTTCCGGCCGGGCATTGTCGCGTCAAGGATTCGGAGCTCAGCAACGTTCAGTTGGGCTCAAACTACGCAGACCTTGTTTACCTGTTCGGCTGCGCAGGCACCATTACTTCACGTGAGACCGTCCAAGGAATAAAGTTTCACGTGCTTGCTTGGAATGATGGGCAGATCTTAGCCCTATTCATTAATGGAAAGCTCTCGATCGCATCGCAGTCTGCCCTTCGGTAGAAGATTCGAAGCAATGCACCGATCTCGCCCGGCGTACGATACCAGAAGCGCCGATTTGTTAGCCCGGAGAGAATATCAACGTTCTGACGTAACGTGCGGATCGAGCCCTCGAACACCGCCAGCGCGAAATGCCGGCAGACGCTGTAATTCTTTCGTCTGGTACGCTGCTTGCACTGTCCAAGGCAGCACCACTAACGGCCGTCGCAGTGATGTAGGGGCAGCCTCGGCGCTTGACAGCGCGTCTCAGGGCCGCTCCGCCACAGCTTCTGTGGCGATTGGCTGTTGGTGTATGTGTGTGAGGCGATATAAAACCGCACTTGGGGGCGGCTGCGGTCGCAATCAACTCACGGTCTCCGCCGTGATGTCCTCAGCGTGCACGAACACGAAAACCCGTGGGTATGATAGGTCAGTGTCTCCGTACGGCGGAACAGAGCGGCCGGATAAGGCCATGACAACCGGTATCATGCTAGCGGCGCGTTATCGGACATGTATCGCTATGGTGCGAGCTCGCGTAGGCAGCTGACACCTAGGCTCTTGGCGGCGTACAGCGGCGTTGATCACGACACCAGATTCTACTTCTCGGTTAGAAATCATCAACGATCCAGCCCTGATATCTGATTATCGGGCACTCTTGTGCTTCACATACACCGTACGGTGAGATGTCGCGGGTCCGTCGTAAATGGTCGGCCGGTGCGCAAGGGGGTTCTTTTAGCTCCTGCTTATCGATGTCGGGCGGCTTGCTGCAGTTGGTGCGCGCATAGGCCGCGCGCCACTTCATCTCCCCCGTGGCTGCCCCTGAATCTCCGCCATGCGGCGCTGAAGCGCTTCCTTACTGCATCGCGCGTGTCGGCAAGTTCATACTGGTGTGCACTCGCGAGCGTAGGCGGATGCGGCCGACGAGTTGATCATCTTCGAACACGAGGTAGTCGATCCGGATCGATCAGGCGAAGGTAAGCTCTGCTATGGACTGATCGCCTGCATCGTTGCAAGCGCTCCCCAATAATGTCGAGAGAGCTCAGCCAGCCGCTCCTAAACATTGAGGCACAAATTCTTTTCGAGATTTGTTGCAGGGCAGCATACCCTTGTGGGCACCAGTCTGCTCAATGCGAGGAGCGCGAGCCGTTATCCCATTGAGGTGCAGATCGCAGATCGCGTAACGTTGCAACAACGGAGATCCAGACGCTCTCAGGTGCTAAGGGTCGTCTGATCGCATCCTGCTCAGCAGAGGTGAAGGACACAATTATTCCGTCGCGGAACCACTGATCCGCAGAGTGAGACCGCCGAAACACATGCTTTGTAACGGCGCCTATGATGATTCCAAATTGCACGAAATCTTATTGGGCTTGAAGGCGAAAGCAGTCATCTCAGCTTCACCAAACGTCCTTATTAGCTTTGTCAGTGCATCGAGAGTGCTTTCAACAAACTAAAGAACTTCAGGTGCACTAAAGCGTTATGACAATCTGACTTGCAACGCTTGGCATCTGTTTGGCGGAAGTGCTTGTATGGTGGATTTAATGAGGCTGGGCTTTAGTCTTTGCCAACACGCTGGCCGGCCGGTCGACTTACCCACTTTCCACCGGGCGGGTTGATTTATCCGTCCTATGAGGATGCCACGCTGGAGTTCTTAATCATGGACCACACTTCACCCGCGCGGCACCAAGCCTCTGGGGACAACCTGGTGAGCGCCGCATTTGAGAAGTCATGGCGCTTTGTCGAGACGGATCCATTGCTCGTGCATAATGCTCAGGAATTGCTGCGCGATCGACTACGAGCTAATCTGGAACTCTCACTGAAAAACGGCGAGCAGGACATATTCCATCTTGCAAACAGCGCGATTTGGAAGCTTCGCACCGAACTAGGACGACCGTGGGACTTATAGTATAGCCCTGCCTCGGCTGAACTAAGAGAGAATCCCTGTCACGCGCACGCATTGGTCCCATGTACGGCGAACTGAGCACGAAACAACTGATCATGAGGAGAAAAGATATCGCGCTTTCGTTGGGTGGTGCGCTGCTCATGGTCAGTAGTTGCCCATTGCCCTTGGCTGGACATAACATCGAAAATTGCTCAGGCACAGTGCACGGGCTCGGACGCGTGAAGCGCCGCCGCTCAACATCGCGTTTGGTATCGTTGCCATCGACAGGCGGATCGCGAAATAGGAGTCGGCGGCTCTGGGCATAATGTTGGGCTGGTCAATGTGACCGGCGTGCTTGCGGCTTTGATACCGGACGCACGGCAACGCAAGCTCGTCGCAGGGAACTTCAAGAAGCTCTACATCGAACAGCACAAGCTGAGGACCGGTCGAGTCATGTGGCAGCAGGTCGAGACCCATGTGATGCCCAAGCTCGGACCAAAGGACTTCAACGCGATCATCAAGCACCCGTTCTCGCCTCGTTGACAGACGCACGGAGCCAGGCGGGAATTGGCTCGCCCATCTTTCCGTAGAATGAACCGCTGCTCCTCGCACCACTCGGCGTATTGCCGAAGGTTATGCTCGCGGAAGAAGGTTCCTGTGTATGCACGATCCCTATTGATGCAATCAGCAACAGGAAGGTTAAACAATGAGCGACAGAGAACGACTACCCCCGAAGTGCCGCGCAAAGATCTTCGCACTCGCTGATCGGGAGGCCGCAGCACTGACCGCATTGAACTCCAACCAGCGGCAAATCGCAGAGTTGGCGAAGGCATACGACATCTTGTCGGACGAGCAACGCAAGCGCGAACTCAAGGAAGAGAGTGACCGCCGTCAGCAAGTGCAGGAGACGCACCGAGAACGTCACCGCGCATTAGCCGACCTCAACGGCCGCATCCGGCGCTACCTCTACATGCTGCCTGCAGATGCAGTGATCGACGACGCAAGCCAGCCAAGATCAAGTTGAAGCCCGGCGAGACCCATCAGCAGCTCGTCGCGGACTTGCGCATTCGCATCGTCAAGCTGATCGGCGAACGCAGCCAGGTCGAACGTGCGGCACTCCCCGTGGACGAGATCAAGGCGCAGGCAAAGGCGTGGATCACGCGGCGGGCAATCAAGGCGAGACCTGCAATCGTCGCGACGCATGAAAAGTTCGACGTGAAGTTCAGCTTTATGGACCCTGAGGCGTTCACACCGACGCTCGATCCATTGGCACTCCTCGCATGGTTTGACCCCGAGTGCCTCGAAGACAAGCTCAACGAACTGATCGACGAGATGCCCAAGCCGAAGTTTGCAATGACGCCTGCGGAGGAGTCCCAGCGTCTCGCCGCAATAAAAGCGGAGCTTGCGGACGCGGAACGGCTAGAGGTAGCGCTGATCGATGATGCACTCGATAACGCCGTGATGATCGACCACCGACCGAACGTTTCAATTCCCGCGTTGCTCGGCCTCGTCGTGTCGAAGCCGAAGGCGAACGCCGCGTGATTGAATTCCCCTCCTGCGTTTGCGACTTCCGCGGAGGGGTGACCGCCCGGTCGTGTTGTCCATCCGCGACCGGGGGCGGACAAGTCGGTGAGTGTCCGACCACATTGAAAGAACCCGACAGCACACGGTCAGGCTCGACTTCTCCTGACGCGCTGGGCATCATCGATTCCGGTCCGGAGCCGTGATCGAAGAACGGCCCCGTCGTTCTGACTTCCTGCAGCGCGGCGACGGGGTCAACTTTGTATTTATTTTTAGCGGGCTCGCGGAAGATTTTTCTCTGCCGCTGCATCTAGTAGTTTGGCAAGTGGCGACCACACAAAAATCGCCCGCTGCGAGAAGCGCTCTCAGTATGTCCTTTCAGAAGGGAGAATTGGTCTCGCCTTCGGTAAGCCAAAAGGTCGAAAAAATGAGTAAGCGCAAGCCGATTGCCGCAAAGCAACCTGAACTAGCCGTGAGACCGCACAACGATCAGAGTTTGGTCGAGAGCGAACACTTTGCCTTTGAGTACGCGCGGCTGATCAACGCCGTCCACGAAATGGTTCTCGCCGAATGTCGCAAGCACTTTACCAAAGAAGGCGCAGCGATGTCGCCACGCGCGGAATGATCGTGCTCGCATTGAACCACCCCACTGCCTACAACGGCATCGCTCGCAACCGCGGAGCGAAAGAAGCACTAAAGAGCGTCAAGAACGCGGCGCGCCTCATCAATGATGTTTTCGGTCTTTCGTATGGGGTGCGCGTGGACGGCGCAGACGACGACGGTGTTCCGCGTCAGAATCTACTGACAACATTGGCCTCGTCGTTGCCCATGGCGGCGGGGCCACCTCGACGTAATTAGGGCCCATGATACGTCGCGCAGGGAGCGGGATGGAGCGCGCGAAACGCGTCCCCGCATGACGACGAGGCCCCCGGCCCCCGAAAACCCGCTCCAGGACGCTCTAAACGGGGCATTTCGCTAACCAATTGAATACAGAATCACGTCGCGACAAGCGCGCTGGACTCTGAGTTCTTCTTTTGTTCTAGTGAGGCCATGACGGATCGACCTGCAAGCTGGCGCATGCCCAACATAACCTGGAGTACAATTATAGGTTCCGGCTTTTTTCGCTGCGACTCATGATAGGCATGAGGGCTTTCCTACATCTTTTATTGCACCGCGAGGGACGCAGTGATCCAAGCCGACATTGCTACAAAAATCATCTCGCCAGAAACATCGATCTGGGTGGTTTTTCCGGGCAGGAGACGACGCTTCATCAATAATTTTCTGCGCCAACAGCACGTGTTTCTTGAAACGCCCGGCATCGCTCTTCGGCCGGAAATGGCGAATGACTATCCGAGTGTTCGCCGCCATGTTCGGATGTCAGGGGCTATTTCAGAATATCATCTGCACTCAGAAGCGAAGAAATTCCCGTCGCGCAATCCGAACCATTATGCTGACAGTCCAATAAAAGATGCGGGTCTGCGTATGCTGGCCAGCAGTGTGCGCAAGATGTTTGGGCGTATGAAGTCGGGTGATCTCGTAGTTGTGCCCGGTCGGATGTTTAATCCGGTCTATTTCGGCGAGGTTACAGCTTCCTTCAAGACCGAAGACACGTTGCAAGTCGAACGTTACGGGCAAGAAGAAATACCCTTCCGTCGCGTCCGATGGCTCAACCCTGGTGTGCCGCGACATATCGTACCTCAGCATTTGCAAGGATATCTCGCGAAACCGCCAGCTATCGCTCATGTGGCGCGATCACCTGAAACTGAGGACTTCTTTCGATTTGCCTACCCAGCGTATGTTCTAGCGGACAAGTCGGCGGTCATGATGGACGGACCGAAATACGACGGCAAAAATCCTCTTGCTACAATCGAAGCGAACTATTTGGTCGCGTACTTCATCGCAGCATTCCATGCTATTGAGAAAGAACAGCTCGAGACATTCACAACTCTCAATGTTCCCGCAGCCATCGAAAAGTTTTACGATCCAGAGCTTGTTCAGTCGTTTACGCAGAATTTCAATTCCCCCGGCAAGTACGCACTTTCCGCGCTATCGGCAGTCCTTGGGACCTTTGTCAGCGTTGGAATTGCCATAGCGATTTCTCAATTGGACGCGTCCGACCTCCATGAGGGCATCGAGGTCACAAACTCAGTTTCACCACAAGATGCTCACATCAATAAGGACTCGGGCATTAAGCTGGATTATTTATTCAAATCTCTTCACAACGATAAGATCAAGGAGATCAATCACCTTGGCAAACGTGCCAAGGAACAAATCGGCTTGACCACGCCCGTTCGGATTAAAGTGAAAGCCAAATGAGACGCTTTCTCCGCTACCTCGCAGGCGTTTGCGTGCAGGACAAGTTGCCGGTCTGGGCAACAATTCTTGGGATCGTAATCGGTGCGTTGGGCACCTACTTCGTCATTCCTTCAATCAATGAAGGTCTTGAAAAGCAGAAAATCAAATCGGAGTTTGTTATCCGCAATCTAGATGATCTGAATTCAAGAACTCGCACATTGGTAAGCGATGTGTCTGACTTGCATTTCAACGTGCTTCGCACGGGCGAAATAGACGGTTCAGCGGTTCAGAAAATATCCTCCAAAATTGCAGAGATGCAATGGAAGGCTATCGAACTTGCCGTGATCTTTGAGGGCACTCCGGGCATGGATGCGGTTCAACGCTATCAGAAATCCCTTGACGGCGTTCGTACGGCCCTAGGCGAGCTTAAAGCAAAAAAGGATTTGCCGAACTCTCAGGCCGCAATCGAGGCGTTTTCTCAGAATACGCTCACCTTGATAAAGGAGCTTGCTGCACTAGCAGGGCTCAAAATTGCAACCACGCGCGCTCCAAAAATCTAGGTTTCTTCCTACCGATATAATTTTCGTTTCGCTTAGAGGCTCACGCAGACTTGTCACTACGGAGCGATGGTCATGCGGCGACATTGGCCTCAACGTCAGAAACGATGGCAATTGGATGTTGGAAAAGCCCGGTCCGCCCTGCGCCATCCTGTGGTGGCCGGGCCTACTTGGCGCGTTACGAGCCCCCGCGTTCCCGCGGAGACATAGTTCCGGCGCGTCATAGGCGCGTCATAGGCGCGTCATAACACGGTTTGTTCTTGGGCAATAACTAAGAAAATCAACTACTTCGTCGATATATTTATTGCGGATTGCAATATTCACTGCTGAGCTGGGGACCCAGGCTGACTCCAAGTTCGCAAACCGGTTGACAGAAGAATATCAGAGGGACCTTGACTTCGTCTCACACGGACAGCCGCAACGAAATCTCAGTGCTCGCGAAGGTCCTGCCCGGCGTTAACATCTCCATATCTACGACGTGCATCGATGCACGTCGATCTTCATAAATGTACCGCACGCGCCAGAGCGGCCCCAACTCCGGTGTGAAGCCGAAATCGCCAGAGTCAAGCGCCCTTGCGATCATTCGGACAGCGTCACTGTTGCTTATTGGCAAGGAGAACGCCGCATCAATAAGTACCGCCAAGCTCACGCCGTCTGCGAGCAACGTACGTGCAATGTTGTCGCCGTGAACACGCCGCAAAGTTGAGACGATTGCCGCTACGGCAGCTGGATCATTCAAAGGCACTCTGGGCTAGTCCTCTTTGAGCCACGCACATGCTCCAGGTCCAGCGCCAGATGAAAGATAACTGAAGAGGATGTGGTTCTCTCGCAGCTGCGCCTCCTCCGGCTTTACGATGGTTGTAGTCCTTTGCGGCCAGATTCCGGCGCCGGCGTCGGCCTCGACTGTCACCAGCCACCACATATTCGCAGCTGGCTAGAGGCGTAAGGTCAACGCGGTACGGGTGCGCCCTTTACTTCCTTGGTAACATTGCCCCTCACTCGCAATTCTCCTTAGGAAGACGACCTTCTATAGTCGGAAGAGCAGCGCAAACTTGCGAACCTAGCTTCGAAATAGCGCAGAGATCCAGCGATTATTGACCTATTACGCATTACTCCGGACGGACGGACTTCCTCGCCGAGCTCAGCGCGGATCAGCCAGACCAGACACTCGAATTAAACGGCACGAACGCGTGATCGCGCGCCGGCGTTTGTCGTGTTCACGCCGTCTTTCGACATCAATGGCGGTGCCATGCGGCAGAGGGCACCCGCACATTGACTGAGACCGCAGAATCTCCGAGCGAGATGCCATATACCGATCCAGCGATGAACGTGAGGGATTCGGCACGACCCGAACGTGAGCTCGCAAATAATTCAGACGCGCCTCCTTCAACGGATGGTCGGAATAAGCCTACCGGGGTCTTTTAACCCTCCAGCAAGCGGGGATTTGGGCGGCGGTCTTGCCGATGGTGGACTCCTCGAACTCAACCGTAATACTGTGCTTCATGAGTCTAGCTCAGTGTTGTTGGCGTCTCAAAAGCAACGGCCGTGCCAACGGCGTTCAAAATGCAGCACTCGCACCAGCGGCCATGCTTTTCCTGCGCGCGACTTACGGACTGACTGTTGCACGTCACCATTTCGTTCCTGTATGTCGCTCTTGCGACGACATCTGCGGCAGCGCAAGATGCGCAAATCAAGGGAACGTGGTCGCCGGCTTGCATGAGGTCTCGTGGTGGTTGATGTTTGTTTCGGCCGACTTGGTGCTGAATGGTCGGCCTCTGCTTCGCATCGATGCGGGCCTGGATGATCTCAATCGTCAGATTTCTGGGATCATCATTTTCAAACGACGGCCCAACCAAGCGCTGCGCACAGCGGATCAAGCCATTGCCACATCATGCATTAACCGGAGACTGAAGTCCTTTAACACCATCTCCAGCCGGGAAGAGCCGTATGGATCATCTTGCGCGCCAGATTGTGGGGACCCATGGTCGGTCTCCCCTGTGTCACCAAAATTAAAACGGCATGCGTCAGCGGCTTCTTGCTGACGTAACTTCGCGGCGAGCCGTGGAAATACAGCGACCGTTCTCAAGAACGACTGCATGGTTGGAAACGCCTAGCGCATCGTCGAATTCTGTTCAGCTACCAGAATCGAGAAGCCTCCTGCTCCACGTTGACTAGTTTCCGCGCGATTCCTTCCTCAAGAAACACTCGTTGTCGTGTTAGAGACAAGCCAAGCGCCTATGGCGTTGAGCGAGTGATTTCGCTATTCGTCGGCGCCTCACTGCGTGCGGCTGGTTTGGGTTTGGCGGAGCCGATCATGGCACAAATCCCTCAGGAGGCTTCCAGAACTGGCTCCTCAAGAATTGTCAATTTTCTCTACGAATCGGTCGCGGACATCGCTTTCTTCATCGCAATTCTGTTTGCTGTCGGTTTCGTTCTACTCGCGCCGATTGACAAGGTTCCGCACACGTGCGCGGAAGCGCTTGCTGTAGACAGTACCGATAGCTCTGTTTGCCATTCAACACAGCGTCATGGCGCGCAAGCGCTTCAAAGATTGTTGGAGACAATATCTGCTGAAATGCATTGAACGAAGTTTTTATGCGCTGCTAACGAGTCTCTGTCTCAAGTTGCAAATCTGGCAGTGGCAGCCGATGCCGACAATTGTCTGGCAGGTCGAGAAACCCGTTTCTCGGTGACGGCCGCTATAGTCTTGTTCGTCGTTTGAAAGATCGTGCTCAAGAGCACGCTTTCTGATCTATCATTTGAATTGTTCGGATATCGAGGGGCTCGACAACTCCGCACCCGCTGTACTATAGCTTTGTGCGACATCCCCATTTATATCGGCCTTGTTATCGATTTCTGCGCGGCGCCCGCCAGTACGATTAGGCATCTGTTGTTTGCAATCCGGGCTTCTCAACGGCGCCCGACCGAAGGTAATGGCTCCTCAGGAAGGCCGGCATCAACAGGGCCAGTCCTATACGCGGGTCGGCAATTTCGCGCTCATCAAGCATCAGCACCATGGTCACGCCAAGCAGTTCAAGCGCACGCCAACCGGGCCCGGAGGCGCTCAGACCTATCTCGGCCACATCATTTGCGCCATCGCTCGCAGCGAAGGAAACGCTGCCTTGCTCAGCGAGAGCGCGCTTCTGCGCAGGCGGAACTGGCACGACGGGTGTTCGATCAGAAGCAGCATCAGCGCGGACCCACGGTCTATTCGCTTCTTGCGCCGGAGTCGAGTGCCTTAGCAAGGGCAAGGCGCGCCGGCCCCATGTCAGTGGCCACGACGCGAGCGCATGCTAAAGGCAAAAATGCGTCACCATGTTAAGAGGCTGCCCAGCACGCCTCACGCTGGCCACGCGCTTTAACCGTGATCTCGGAATGGGAGGCGCTGATCGGGAACGCCATCAAGCCTCTTATGCTGACAAACCTATACCGCGGCCCCGACGGACTATACGCGGGTGTTCACCTCAGGGTAGACGCGGCAGACGAGCCGAATACCAGCGAATTTGCGAGGAGCTCCGCGGTCGGAGCCGGTCATCGGCCACATTTAGTCCGAGCGTCGAATGGGCCGCAACTACTTTTGTGCCGCGAGGGCAATGTCACCAACGCCATCCTCGGCCACAAGTTCCGACGTCTTAGGTAGCTCAGCCTATTGTTGTGACAAATCCCGGCCAGTCTCTTCGCCAGACACCTGATCAATCTAACTCAAAATCAGGTATTTCACAGACGACTACTTGCGAGTGGGCCGCCAGAGAGATGGGCGAATTGGCCAGTAAATACAATTCCGATTAACATCCCTTTTTTTATTCTTTCCTCCTCCGGCGCCTGCGCTTTGGCACCTCAGGAGACTTGTTTTGCGGAGCCGAACAGAAATTCCCGTAACAAACCTTCTCACCCTTGTAGTTGGCCAGGGCCTGGAGCAACCGCGGCACGAAGAGCTGTTTCACTTCGTCCTGGATAGGCTCCGGATGGTCCAACGACTTCAGCGCCAGCTCGATTAACTCGATCGCGCGATCCTTGTTGCCGCTCTCGTAATAATACTGAGCGATCGCTCCATAGGACATGAACTTATAGCCGTCGCCGCGCTGCGGAGGAGTCAGGGTCAGCATGTGTTCGGATAACTCCTTGCCCATCGCAAAGCGCTCGGCAGGCGGAAAGTAGGAGTTGTCCTTCACCGGATCGAAGAGTTCGCCCATTACTCCGGCCATCCACACCTCGGATTTTTGGCTGATCGCGTCTCGAACCAATCGGCGCATGACCGGCAAGCCTGTCCGCATGTCATGCATTTTGTGAAGTAAAAGATCCACATGAAGCAGGCGGAAGTTGATGTCGTCCGGCATCACGGCGACGGCCTCTTCGACTGCTGAAAGCGCCGTCACCCAATCCTCGGCCTTTATCGCGGGCGTAAGTTTGGCGAGTATCGGCTCACACAACGCTCGCTTGCGTGTTTCGCGCAGTTTGCGCCGACCTTCGGCGATTCGCTTCGTATCGGCGGCTTTCGCTTCATCGCTGGTGCGCCAGATGCCATTGAGAACTTTCGCCAAAACGCTATCGAGTTCCGTCGGATGACCGATAAAGGCGATGCGGCCGTCACGGTCGACGACGTACGAGGTGGGAATCCCGAGTGAAGAACTGGGCTCCATCCAAAGCTTGTTCATTTCTCCTGAATAGTCGAGCGCGATAGGATAGCCCAGCTTCGGGACTTTTTCGGTCAACCACGCGTCCAACTTGGTTCGAGCCTCGTCCAGAGTTGGCGCTTCTTCGCTAGCTGCGACTCCGACGACCTCAAGTCCCCTGTCTCTGTATTCCTCTTGCAACCGCACCAAATGGGCCATCGCCTCCACACATGCTTCGCACCAAGTTGCCCAAAATTCGATGATGTAGACCTTTCCGCGTTGGAAGCTCCTCAGGGGCTGGCCACGCAACCAGCTTTGCACTTTTATGGGAGGAGCCTCGGATTCCATGCGCAGTACCATTTTGCTCTCCAAGGCTATTGCCAGAAGCTGCGCGACCTTATGCGCGAGCTTGTCTCTGTAGGAAACGGGGGCGCGCGGGTTCAAGGAAGGAGAGCATCGCCTGTCTTGCGCGTCTGCGTGCCTTCAGCCCTCACTTCGTGTTGAGGCATCTCAATAGCAACGCTTATGCCAGCGCCGTCAGCGCGCTTAAGCGCCTGACTACAGTTTCAAAACCTCCACGGCGGCGTAAGCCGCGGTGTTTTGAACCCGACGTGCTTTTGTGCCGTTGTCAGAAATTGAACACGGGTTGTTCGGTTGGCAACGCCAGAGCAGCGTGGTTAATATTGTGGGTGTCGAGCTGCCTATCCGACGTCAATCAGGATTAGATGAGAGCGACGATGCAGATCACGGGTCGAACGATAAAGCCGCGGAGCAGTGACGCGTGTTCTGAAGACGATCATGAAATCATTCGCAGGCACTGCCGCTTGTGCTGTATGAAAGCCGAGATCCATGAGTTGTCGAATCGAACGGGCCTATGACAAACCAGCCAAGGTCTTTAACGCGCGCGTACTTGGTGACATTGACGATTAGTCCCGACACCGCCTTCATCATTCTGAAGCAATCTTCAAGCTCGGACGAGAGGCGATCGGCATCACGTCAGCCCCCCATCTTGCAATGCCAGTCCGTGTGCGGTTGATGACGTGGATTTCCGACACCCGAAAACGGGTGCCGCCATTCCAGAAGGCAAGCTGACGTCTATGCGTGCTTCACTCTTCTCAAGCAAGGCACGCATCAAATTCTGCGAGCGGCACGCCGATTGCTAGTATCGAGCAGCGAAGAGCCGCTGTGACCAGAAAGCAGTGGCACCGTTTCCGTCCCTAGGAGCTGTCCGGTGACACTTTGCCCGATTAATCCTGAACAATGCAACTCTGATTCTGCTTATGCTCGGAAATGCGGAGGCGGCGAACACCAATGTGGCGCTCGCCGCGATTCGCGAGCCCGCGAAGGAGATTGCAGCTTCGTTCGAGCAGAAGACCTGGGACGAGGCCGTGGTTGGGGCGAGTGGACAGTTGTACAGCCAGATCACCCAAGGCGCCTCATTTCAGATGTTCCTCTCGGCCAACGGCGCCAGTGGTTCGCGTTGTCTGGTGCCGAAGAAGCTTTATATCCCCATCCCGCAGGGCCCCATGTTGGTCAAGATTTGCGCCGGCAGCAACGTGATACGCGCCTTCGTCAATTTTCTCGAAACACCGGAAACCCACTCCGTCGTCGCGCGCGATGGCTACGGGTTCGACGACCGGAGTAGACGTGCATGGGGCGCTTTTCGACAGAAATCTGGCAATCGCTCGGGCTCACGATCGAGCTCGCGAGCCTGACTACCCTGATCCTGCTAATCGTTGGTACGCCGCTCGCGTGGTGGCTAGCACGGTCAAAGAGCTTTTGGGCTGAGGCGGTGGCCGCGCTCATCGCGCTGCCGCTGGTGCTACCGCCAACGGTAATCGGTTTTTATCTGTTGGTCTTGCTCGGCCCGAGCGGCCCTGGCGGCCTTCTCGCCTCTCTCTGGGGCGGACGCACGTTCGCTTTCACTTTTGCGGGGCTCGTGGTAGGATCGGTGTTGTGGGCGCTGCCTTTCGTGGTCCAGCCCATCCGCAACTCCTTCGTTACCATCGGCAACCGTCCGCTGGAAGTTGCGGCCACTTTGCGCGCCTCTCCATTGTATGCCTTCTTTACCGTCGCCCTGCCCCTGGCGCGACCGGGTTTTCTCACAGCCGCGGTGCTTGGTTTTTCGCATACAATCGGCGCATTCGGCCTCGTACTGATTATCGGCGGCAACATTCCTGGACGCACCAAGGTGGTGTCGGCCCTTCTCTTCGACTATGTCCAAGCGTCGCGCTGGCGCGAAGCAAATCAGCTTGCCGGCGGCATGGTGATGTTCGCCTTTGCGGTAATCATCCTTTTAACGTTGATCGAGAAATGCTGCGGAACGAGGTGCACGTGAGAACAGCCACACCAGGCCGGATCGAAATCGCCTTCAAGGGGCAGTTGGGTAGCTTTCCACTCGACGCGCAGTTCAGCGTACCGGCTAAAGGTGTGGCAGCGATTTTCGGACAGCCTGGCTGCGGCAAAACTACGATCGCTCGCTGCATCGCCGGCCTCGAGCATTTGCCTGACGGTTTCTGTGATATCGATGGTGAGGTGTGGCAGGATGAGACCATGTTCCGCCCACCGCATTTGCGCCCCATCGGTTATGTGTTCCAGGAGGAAAAGCTTTTCCGCATTTGACGGTCAAGAGCAACCTTCTTTACCGCACGACGAAAGCCGAACCGATGCCGATCGTCTTTGAGAAGGTACTCGAATTTCTGGGTATCGCGCCGCTGCTCGACCGCTCGCCAGCGCACCTGTCCGGCGGCGAGCGGCAGCGCGTTGCCATCGGCCGGGCGCTGTTGTCCCAGCCAAAATTGCTTGTAATGGACGAGCCGCTTGCCGCATTGACCGCTGCGCCAAGAGCGAGATCCTGTCGTTGCTCGAGTGCCTGCATGAAAAGTTCGCGCTGCCGATGATCTACATCAGCCATGACATGGCTGATGTAGAACGCCTTGCCGATCATCTCATTATCATCGAGCGTGGCACGGTGACCGCGGCCGGGCCGTTGCATGTCTTGCAGACCGATCCTGCGCTGCCGCTTGCGGCAAGCCGCAAAGCCACTGTTAGCCTTGATGCCGTGACCGCCGGCTATGACAGACGCTATGGCCTACTCATCCTCTCCGTCAAAGGTGCGCGCTTGCTGGTGCCGGCGGCGCCTCTTCCACCCGGCGTGCACCAGCGGCTGCGCATCACAGCCAGCGACGTCAGCCTTGCACGCGAAGCGCCGCTCGCAAACTGTCCATCCTCAATGTCTTTCCGGCACGGATAAAGGCCTGTTTGCCGCTCTGCCCGGGTGAGCTCACGCTGCTGCTTGGGCTCGGCAGCGGAGGCTCTGGCGCGGAGATTTTGGCGCGCATTACGCGTTTCTCCTTTGATACGCTAGGGCTCGAGAATGGAATGGACGTATTTGCCCTTCTCACTGGTCACGGTGTCTGGACCTCCGCTGCCGGCTATAACGGCTTCCATGCCAGCGGAAGATGCTGGACAGGAAAGCGCCGCGGCCTGATACCAGCGGAAGAGGACCAAGGCCATGATCACTAACTTCTCCTAGATTGATCCCAACCACGTCATGGCAATCCTCTACCGGGCCCAGGACAGGAAGTCGATATGCTGCTCGCCGACTTAACCCAGGATCTCGCGCGGCAACGCGCGCGCGTCGGCAGCATCGTCCAGCGAAACTTCAGGACGCAATGAGCACGAGACCATGGTCCCGCTCGAAATGACGGGCACGAGATTTCGATCTGCCAGCCACTCGGCACCGGTGCCATTTGGTGTAAGCTCCAAGTTAATGAGCTTGGCAGCGCCACAGTTATCCCTTCTTGCGCGATGAACGAAGGATGTCGATCTGCTCGTGTTCAATAAATTCTCCAAGCAGGAGGCGTCCCGGCAAGATCTGCGCGACGAACTTGCCGGTGCGATCATATCTGGCGTGCCGCTCCTCACCGGCGTTCCCGAAAAATGCCTTGCCGCCTCCGGACTTTCACCGGAGATTTCGGCACGACACCTTGCGAGCACCAAGTCGTGGGGAAATGATGGCGCGACATCACAGGGCGCCTGCCGCGCGTCCGGGCACATTCCAGTTCGGCTAGAGCTATTTACCGATCATCATATCCGACGACTTGATCACGGCCGACACGGCATCGCCAACCTTGAGCCCGTCATCGTCCACGGCCTGATGGCCATCGACGAAAACCGCCCGGTACCCGCCCACTCTTTTGAGCGTTCGTGGTGCCCTCAAGCACGGCGATCACGAGGCTTGTCAGGACATTGTGTGCGCTGAGCCTTCATCTTGTCCAGTCCCGACATTGCTTCGCCGTCGTAACTTACCCGTGGCTGGGCAACTCTTTCAACGGCTGCAACCTGCCGCCTGCACACGCCATGAGGAAGCAGTGAAGCATTCAGCCGAAACGATGGCGTTCAAATGCCTGCATGCCCAAGCATCCGATTGTCGCATTCCGGCAACTGAGGATTTTGAGGACGAATGGCATATAGTTTGCTTCGCTGTTGCCGGAATGTCGCTCTCCGCGCAAAAGCAACCTTGTGAGGACAATATGCTTGGAATAGGAAGTAAGTTGCCGTCGTTCGAAATCACAGGCGTGAAGCCCGGCTTTCACCTGCAGTACGAGGAGGGGCAGAGCGCATTCGAGACGTTGACTGAAGATAGCTTCTCCGGAAAATGGAAAATCATCTTCTTTTACCCAAAAGATTTCACCTTCGTCTGCCCGACCGAGATCGCCGAGTTCGCGCGCCTGTCCAGCGATTTCGCCGATCGTGATGCAGTCGTGCTGGGTGGCTCGACCGACAACGAGTTCTGCAAGCTCGCCTGGCGGCGTGAGCACAAGGATCTGCATCATCTGCCGATCTGGCAATTTGCCGACACCAATGGCGCGCTGGTCGATGGCCTGGGTGTGCGATCACCTGACGGCGTCGCCTATCGCTATACATTCATCGTCGATCCCGACAACACCATCCAGCACGTTTATGCGACCAACCTGAATGTCGGCCGCAGCCCGAAGGACACGCTGCGAGTACTGGACGCGCTGCAGACCGACGAGCTGTGCCCCTGCAACCGCGAGATCGGCGGCGAAACTCTGAAAGTAGCCTGAGGTATCATGTCTATCGAGCAATTAAAGGACCAGATTCCAGATTTCGCCAAGGACGTCAGGCTCAATCTGGCGTCGATGGTGGCTGATGAGACGCTGTCACCGCAGAGCAAATACGGGCTATTGCTGGCGACCGCGATCGCGACCCGCGCCCCGGTAGTGATCGCCGCAATGGAATCCGCGGCGGCTGCCGTGATGACGCCGGCGGCGGTTGCGGCTGCGAAATCCGCAGCTTGCGTGATGGCGATGAACAACGTCTATTACCGTTTCGTTCACCTCGCTTCCAATCCGGAATACAAGAGCATGCCGGCGCGGTTGCGCATGAACGTGATCGCCAATCCTGGGGTTGACAAGGCCGATTTCGAGCTGTGGTCGCTGGCGGTTTCCGCCATCAATGGCTGCGGTGCCTGCGTGGATGCCCATGAAAAGGCGCTGCAGGGAGCCGGCGTCGGTTCCGCCGCGATCCAGACTGCGGTGCGCCTTGCGGCGATCGTGCAATCGGTTGCGGTTGCGATCGAGGCGGCCGGGCACCGCGTGGTCCAGGCGGAGGAGTGATGCATCCGCCCTCTTGCTGTGGGAGAGGGTCAGGGTTAGAGCGATATCTACGAACCTGAGTTCGCGGAGGGGCCTGAGCTTTGCTCTGATTTCGGCCTCTCCGCGCAAGCGGATCGAGGCGACCTGCCAGGCGTTCCGCTGATTGCAAGGAAGACTAACGCCGCGCTGAGTCCCAGTCTGGCCCGACAAGGACCGTGACGCGAACACTCTGATCGTCAAGCTGATGCGTACCGATGTGGCACGCGTTTGCACTCGGCACTCGGTCGTGTTCCGGCGATCACGAATTCTATGCCTCAGCGCACAAACGTCGATCTCGGAACTTGCAGGAGATTGAGAGCCGCCACCCTACCCTTTCCGGGGCGGCTGCATTACGGCACCAAAAGTGCTGGCGTTCGAAATTATCGCAGATCGAGCGTGTGACGCGAGAGGTCTATTGCGGGCCGATCGGCTTCAACGGGCACATCGACACGAAGATTGCGATCCGCACCGCAACGATGGACGATGACCTGCCGAGTTCATGAGGCGGCGGGATAAGGGCGGTGTCGAAACCAGAGACCGAATACGGGAAACGCTCGCCAAAGGCACAACAATCTTCGACGCATTTCGTGCTGTAATACCTAGTGCATCTGCGTCATCGAAAGCTACCACCACTTTTTCGTCTTCAACATTGTTCGGTTTTTCCGTAAGCTTGGTAGAGCAACGCAAGTTACCCAAACGACATGGTCAGCGACCGGATGCGATCAACCTAAGTTGGCCAGATCTAGGCTCAGCAGCAGAATAGGACCAGTCCAACAAAAGCGAGATTGACAAACAAGCCGATCAAGGCCCACGCGCGAATGGCCACGGGCGAGAGTCCCTCATCATCGCGCGAAGTCGAAATCCATAGTGACTGCATCTGCGTCACCCTCCAAGAGCCCTCGCGGTACTACAATCGCATTCACAAACAGCATCTCTCGTCGTTGTATGGGATGCCGCGACCACATTTCGGCTTCCATGCGCCGCATCGTCACCGGCGATCTCGGCGCGAACAGGGCCGATTCGAGTTATGGGTCGCTGGCAGTAAGTGCCATCAACGGCAGCGGCGCGTACATGGACGCCCATGAGAAGACGTTGCGGGAAGCGGCGTTGGTTCCGCCGGCGGATACCGGACCGATGATGATCATGCCGGATCAACTTGCCGAACTCTAGCCGCCCCTCAGAAGACGTTCGCAATCTCGCGCTCTTGTGCTCAATGCCTTGGCCAACCGTCCGATGACGGCATTGTCTAATCCTTCCTCTAGCGCTCGCGCGCGAATGTCAGTCACGAGGTCGGGAATCTGCTCAGCCATTGAGATCAGACTGGCAATAAGTTCGTCCGTATCAACGCGCGTTTCGCGGGCAAACTTTTGCCACTGGCGCAAGCCGATTAAGTCCAGCTTGTATTCACCTCCAACTTTCATTGCGAGCTTGATCTTCCGCATGTCCACATCGTCGTAGGGAAGAATGCTGGCGACATCGTAGAGCGGCGCAAGACGTACATGGGGACCGCCCGCCAGAAGCAACGAGTAGTTCTTGGCGTGCGCATCAGGCCCCCCAATGAGCCAATTATAGCCGAGGGCGCTAACGAAGGTCTGAACGTCGGCCGCGCGGTCGGTCGAGTAGGTACGCAAGACGTCGATCACATTGGCTGGCGTTGGTCCACCTTCGTTCTGATATTTCTTCGTCGGCTGGATGCCCATTGCTTGGCAGACATCTTCCTGGTGGATCCGGATGATGTCGTTTCCACTGAGTTGCCGGTCATAGCGCTCGACCACAATGGCAACTTCGTTTTCAAACCGCATCACTTTGGTGTCTGCCACCGGGAGGCCCAGATTGCGCGCGAGCAAGAGGCAAACGTGCTCATTTTCGGCGTGTCCGTCGAAATGGCCCGTCGGCGGTTTCAGGATATGCGTGGTCGGAACGCGCCCAGACGGAATACCCCATTGGCCCTTTTTCAAAAGAAGAGCCGTTTTCGGCTGGGCGCCCGCGAGACTGAATTGGCCGGTGTCCCGCGGCAAACGCCAGGCAGCGTGATCCTCTCGCAAGGCCTGGAGCCGTTTGGCGATTTCCGGCGGGCCGAGCCATTCGATCTTGTCGTTTTCGCCTGTTCTCAAGGCTTCCAACCGATCGGGCGTGACGAACTGGATCGCACCGGCGCAATCCACCCCTACGTGAGAGATGAGGGCAAAGGCGTTGCGGGCGGAGACCTGGAATTTCTTGGCCCAACGATCAAGCACACGCTCATTGTCGGGCAGAAGACCCCACAGGAAGGCCTGAACGGACGCGGGACCATGTTGCTCGGCGGCAAGCGGCATCGAGAGTGATAGGGGATAAGCTCCCTGCGTGCCGCGCCAGTTGCTGTCATAGATAAAGGTCAGCCGGCCGCGCGCATCGCTGCGCACGCGGCCAACTTCTTTGCCATCCAAGAGCACGACAAGTTCGTTCGTCATGCTTTGCCCTTTTTGGCTTTGGCGACGATGGCGTTGATATCGACGGCGGATGGTGCCGAGACGCGACTAGTACTAGTACTGGACTCGCTGCTTGCATCCAAAAGGATGCCAAGAGCGTCAAGGGCGCGGAGCACGAGAGCCAATTCGGCGCGCGGGTGACCATGCTCGATATCGATCACCCATTGACGGCTGACGCCAATGCGTTTGGCCAGTGTCGACTGATCGAGCTTGAGACGCTTGCGTCTGTCGCGAATAACGGCGCCTAGATCGGCAGGTGTGCGTATGAGCATGGGCGATCCAAATGTCAGCGTTCGCCTACAAATAGCAGATGTCACCGTTCGCTTACAATAAGAAAAGTTACCGTTCGGCGACATCTGCGAATGTCATCGATCGCCGACATTATTGTAAAATGACCATCTTTTCAATAATATAGGTACGACTTCGCACGGCTCCTCGGAAGAAAAGCTCGCGAGCCTAAGCTGGATCAGGCCGCCTCACTCGGCGGTTTTCCCGTTTGGTGATGTCCGTGAGAAGTATCCGCCGAATTACAGCGATGAGTTCGCGGAGAGTCCCCCTCACCCAGAGTTCGAGCTTTGCTCCAATCTCAGTCTCGCAAGCGGTGCGAGGCGAAACTGTATCCGCCGCGAGATCGTCTCAATCCATGGCGAGCACACGCCGCCTGTCGTACAGCCTTCACCCAAACTTGAATAACACCCCATATCCCCCACGCGGGTAGCTCCATTCGATGTCACCGGTGGGCTCTCCGATAACGCGGCAGGTGCCGCACTCGATGCACCCGTCGACGGTGATCTCGACCTGGCCCTTGTCGTTGAGCTCATAGCAGCGCGCGGGGCAAGCTTTCAAAAGCGCAAGTAGCTGCGGCGATGGCTCGGTGTGCGAGCGTACCTTGATGTGGGGACGACCAACGTCGATAAGATATCGGTTGTAGAACAACTTGTCCTCAACGCGAACGGAGGGCTCGACAGTCATGTTTCAGCTCCTTGGGTTCGGCATCGAATTTGGCTGATCAGCGCCAGGCGCGAGCGAGGCGGAATGCATCGCCGAACAAACCTATCCAGGACCGCGCATTAACGAAGGATTTCAACGTCACCTTCTCTTTCTCAGTCTTTGGCGTGCCGTCGACGCGCACAAAGTTCTGCATCGCCCTGGAGACGAGCTGCGGATAGGTGAGAAAAAAGTTTTGCGAATTGGTGTGCATCAGCGTCGGCATATCCTTGTATTTCTTCAGATCCTTGATCACGAAGGAGTCGTCCAGCATCCTCTTGTAGAGCGCGAGATTCTCAGCGCTCATGGGAGCCCGGCGCGACCGCACCTGCGAGATTGCTTCGGCCGCGATGCGGCCCGAGGTCATCGCGAGGTTAGAGCCCTCGCGATGAATGGCATTGTTGAGCTGCGCCGCATCGCCCACCACCACCCAGCCCTCACCATAAAGCTGCGGGATCGCCTTATAGCCGCCCTCAGGGATCAAATGCGCGGAATATTCCTTCACCTCGGAACCCTTGATCAGCCGCCCCACGGACGGATGCCGCTTGAAGCGATCGAGCAGTCCATAGGGCGTCTCGCCCGTGCGCTGGAAGTCGGCGACGAGACAGCCAATGCCGAGCGAGATGCACTCCTTGTTAGCATAGATGAAGCCCATCCCAGTCATGCCGCGGGAAATGGTGCCGGCCGCCTCGATCACGACGCCCTCGTCGCCTTCAAGATTGAACCGTTCCTCGATGGTCTCGCGCGGCAAGAAGTGCATTTCCTTCACCGCGAGTGCCACCTTATCAGGCTTGGGACGCTCGCGCAGACCCGCACGCGTGCCGAGCAGGCCGTTGACGCCCTCGGCCAGCACCACGACATCCGCATGGACTTCGCCGTCGCCGCGATCCGTGCGCACCCCGACGACCTTGCCATTGGCATCCTGCGCGAGCTCGGTCACCGTGGTCTCGCACAGCACCGTCGCGCCGGCCTCGCGTACCTTCGAGGAGAACCATTTGTCAAACTGCGCGCGGATGATGGTGTAGCGGTTCGGCCGCTGCTCATTGAACTCGTCGGAGCAGTAGTGCAGGCCGACATGGGAGCGATCGTCCATCATCCAGAACCGCTGCTCGACCAGATGGCGCTCGAGCGGCGCGTCCTCGCGAAAGTCCGGGATTAGCTTTTCCAGCATGTCGGCATAGAGGATCGCGCCCTGCACGTTCTTCGATCCCGAATATTCGCCGCGCTCGAGCTGCAGCACCTTCATGCCCCGCTTGGCCATGGCCAGCGCCGCGGCATTGCCCGCCATGCCCGCGCCGACCACGATGGCGTCGAAACGTTCTTCGATCATGAGCCTCTCCTTCTCACTAGTGGCGCTAGCTCGCAATGCGGTCGCGCGAATGCGGCGACAGCCGTGCACGAAATGCGGCCGTCAGCGCCGGCAGCAGATGAATCGCATCGGTCACGATGCCAATATGGGCGAAGTCGAAAATCGGAGCGTTCTTGTCAGTGTTGATGGCGACAATCAGGTCCGCGCCCTCGACGCCGACGCGGTGCTGGATCGCACCGGAAATGCCGGCAGCGATGTAGAGCTTTGGCCGTATGGTCTTGCCGGTTTGTCCGATCTGCCGGTCGGAGGCGACCCAGCCCTTCTGTACCAGTGGTCGCGAGCAGCCAAATTCGGCTCCAATCATGGCGGCGAGCTGCCGCACCAACTGAAAATTCTCGAGCGATCCCAGGCCCAAGCCGCCGGCGACAACGACATCGGCATAAGCGAGGTTGGATTTTGCGGAATCCCGGTCCGGGATGAACGATAGGACCTTGGTGACGATTTCGTCTTCGACGAGGGCAAGCGGATGAATGATGATACGGGCGGCATCGCGTGCGACGCGCTCGGGCATCGGCATGACGCGTGGGCGAACGGTTGCCATTTGCGGCCGGTAATTCAAAGTGTAGATCGTGCAAAGTAGCGTGCCACCAAAGGTCGGACGCGTGGCCGCAAGCGAACCATCCGCGTCGACGTCGAGTCCGGTGCAGTCGGCGGTGAGACCCGTCAGTAGCGTTGTCGCGACCGAACCCGCGAGATCGCGACCGAGCGTGGTGGCGCCCAACAGCAGGATCTCGGGCTTATAGGTGTTGACGAGATCGGTCAGCGCCTTGGTGTACGACTCGTTGCGATACTCCGATAGCACATTGTCGGCCACGAGATATACAAGATCAGCGCCGTAGCAGAAGGATTCGAGGGCGGCGCTGCGCGTCGCCTCGCCCTCCGGGCCGATTACAACCGCGGCGAGATCGACTTTCAGCTTGTCGGCGAGCTTGCGGCCCGTACCTAAGAGTTCCCAGGAGACGGGATGCACCTGACCGCGCTCCTGCTCGATGAAGACCCAAATATGCTTGTAGGCCTTGAAGTGCTCCGGCAATTCTTTCTTCGCTGCTGCGCGGCCGCCGGCGGCAGGCGTGGGACCTTTGATGACGCTACTCATGGCTCAAACTCCTCACAATCAGCGCACCAGCGCCGCAAGATAGGCTTCGGATTTCGGTTTGCGCTCGAAGATGCGTTCGATCAGCGGCTCCGCCGGCTGCTTGGCAGCTTCCACCAGCACCGCCTTGGCGGCGCGCGGCGAGGCGCAAAGATCCACTTGATGGTCGGTGAGCCGCGCAGGCACCGCATTTCGAGACGTCCTCGAAGCCGGCTTGCTGCGCGCTCGATTCACCACCGGCGCCCGTGCCGCGCACGGGGGTCGACCATCGAGGCCGCCGCAAATCTGGTTCGTCAATTCCAGCCTAGTGATCAGGCAGGGCAGGTTTGTGTGCACCCCCTGCACGCCGCCTTCGGCGCGCGGCTCCGCGTCGACGGGGCGGGAGGTGAGCTCGAGCCCGGCGATTTTGGCGACATAGGTGAGCTGCAACAGACCGAGCCGCCTAGCCATGTCAGGCCCTACCTGAGCGGTGTGGCCGTCGATGGTCTGCTTGCCGGTGAAGATGATATCGGGCGTACTAAACCAATCACCGATTTTCCGGATCGCGGTCGCGAACGCGTAAGTCGTGGCCAGCGTGTCGGCGCCGGCAAAGAAGTGGTCGGTCAGCAGCACTGGACGATCGGCACCGAAGGTGCGCCTTGCGCAGGGAGTTCTCAGTCGATGGCGGCCCCATTGTGAGCATGATGATCTCGTCGCCAAATCGGTCACGCTATTCGAGTGCGGCTTCCATCGCGAACAGGTCGTAGGGGTTGATGATGGTCGGTCCTCTTGGCGCATGGGGGTGTTGGTCACGGGGTGCACGCGGACCTCCGCAGAGTCCGGGATCTCCTTGACGCAAACGATACTGCTCCAGAGGTACCGTGGACGCGCGAGTTACCCATTGGCGGCCATCTCCCGCTCAATCCCGGCCTCAATGGCGTTAAAGGCAATTTCTAACGGCATTATCGCGAACGTGACCCACAAGATCATCCCGGCGCGAGTAGCGAGCATTAACAACAACATCATTGGTCTTGCTCCGAATCTCATCTCGGACAGCCGATAATTCGGTCAACTCGGCGTCAATGGCGGACTTAGTCGGAGAACAGCAAGTGTTGTACCAGTTGCGGCGCCATCGAAAACTTGGCGTGAAACCAATGCGTTGCGAGAAGTTGATAAACTGACTGTCGAAATCGCCTGCAGTTCAAGTCCGACATAGTCGGGAATGCGACAACGCCACTTCGCGCCTTGCTGCATGGAGTTGATCTCCATTAAGAGCAAGACGGGTTAACGCGCCGATCCGACACGGTTAGTTGCTAACCGTCACTGAAGCGATGCGCGGGGTTACTTCAGCGCACTCAATGGCACGAAGGCCGCCGGCTTCTTAGGCTCCGCGACCGCATCCTGCAACACCTTGAACACCCGCTGTTCGATCGGTGATGACGCTACGAAATCGGCATAGGCCTGCTCCAGTACCGCCTTGCACCGCGCCGTCACCTCTGCCTCCGCGGCACCGGCGAATTGTTCCTTGGCGAGATATTGCCCCATGCGCCTTAAGATATGCAGGCGCGCGAAGTTGACGATTTTGGGGTCGTAGTCGACGCCGAGAAGGGCAAAAAAATCCTCCGCCGAGCAGGCCTTGTTGAGTTGATAGAGGATGCCGGCAGCCGATTGTGTGTCGCTCATCGAATATCTCCCTGGGTTAGTCGCCGACCCCTGCTCGGGACCCGGAATAGGCTGGTCGCCTCGCGGCAGCCCCGCCTCGCGCAGGCGACGCTGCGTATGGCCAATCGCGCCTCCAGAAACTCGAAATGGGTCGAACAGGACGGCGATCGCGTCGCCGGAAACAGCATCAGATGACGGTCGAGGTCGAAATGCCGATAAAGCAGCGATGGCTCCGCTGCGACCGCACGCGCGTGCCGGGATGCCGACCACGGTGACGTCGGACGGCTCTCGATGATAAGTGAATTGTCGCTCGGATGCGCGCGTCGCATCCGACCGTGATCGGACCCATGGTCTTTTATGCTGGCGTCGACCATCACGCAGTCCTCTAGGGTAGGCTGGCGCTTACACCGCGACCAAGACACGCCACCAAGGCTGATGCGGTAATAGAGCATTAAATTCCTAGCCACTTCGGCACTCGCCGATCACGACACAGGCGTCACGTCGATGAAGAAGAGGTCGACGGTCGCGCCAGGATGGATGTCGGTATGAGCCAGGAAGCGGCCGAACCGGAACAACAGCCGCTCCGGAATTCGCCCAGCCGGCTGTCCAGAGAGGGCTCGTGGTGCAACAGCAGATCACGGTAAGGATGAGCGCGATAGGTCAGCAACTTCGCGAGCTGGTTGTGCGCCGAGCGACCGCGCAGAGACACACAACCAATGTCACCGCGAATCAGCGCGCGCAGCGAGCGCTTTCGCCCTGGAGAGATAGCTGCAACTGGATCGGTGGTAACGATGCTGGACATGGCCCTCACGCGCAGTCGGTCAACGATCGTTCGCAGACGTCGCGCCAGATCGCCACCACGGTCTCGCGCGGCACCGGCCCCTTGTGCTCGACGGCATGTTGGCGCACCCGCGACAAGATCCGCCTCGCCTCCTCTGCGTTGACGGCGAGCTGCAACTCCTTAAACAGCGAGGTGATTGCCGAAAGCCCGGAATGCTTGCCGATCACGATGCGGTTGGAGCGGCCGAGCAATTGCGGGTCGAGCGATTGATAGGTGCGTTGATCCTTCAACAAGCCATCGACATGAATGCCGGATTCATGAGTGAACACATGCCCACCCACGATTGCCTTGTTCAGAGGAATCGCACATGTAGCCGCGGCTGCGACGACTGCGGCTACCTTCTCGAGCTCCGGCAGCACGATGCCGGTTTCGCGCCCGTAGAGCTGTTTGAGCGCGACCGTGACTTCCTCCAGCGGCGCATTTCCCGCCCGCTCGCCCAGTCCGATTACAGTCACCGAGGCGTGGCTCGCGCCGCCCTTGATGGCGGCAAGCGTATTTGCGGTCGCGAGCCCAAGATCGTCATGGCCGTGAAATTCGAGGTCGAGATCGGTTGTCGCGCGCAGACGCGCGATCAGTGCGAAGGCGGAGTCGGGATCGAGCACGCTGAGCGTATCGGCAATGCGGAAGCGCCGCGCGCCGGCGGCCTTTGCAGTTGCGATCAGCGTGATGAGGAAGTTGACGTCGGCGCGGGAGGAGTCCTCGCCACCGACAGCGACCTCAAGCTCCTGCTCGCGGGCATAACCGACCACCCGCTTCACCTGCTCCAGTGCCAGCTCGCGGTCACGGGTGTCCCCGCCTCGATCTCAGTGACTCCGGCCCGTGCCAGCGCCTGCGCGATCGCTACCTTTTCGGCCGTGGTAAAGGCGACGCCCGGCGCCTGCTCGCCATCGCGCAGCGTCGTGTCGGTGAGCACGATCGGCTTGGTCCGAGCCGTGTCGGACCATGGAGATTTCGCAGCGGCGGCGGCGGTCATGGGGGCTCCTTGTTGCTCTTGCCAAAGAAGGTTTCAGCAACCCGCATGCCAAGTCAGAATTCGACTTAATTCACTGAGAAAGCGCCAATTTTCACGGCAGCCCGGCTGTTGCAAACGCGACAGCGTCGCAAAACCGACGGGCCGGCTTACCTTCGGCGCGATACTTCGATCAACTCGGCTTGCGGCGCAGATGAATGATCAGATCGACGCGGGAAACTTCGTGGCCCGGCGGCGCCTCAGGCGCGTTTGCAAATAGGAGATCGGCTTCGGGAATATTGAGCAGGATATGCTCTCCCTGCAGATAATAATGCGGATGCGGCGTGGTGTCGGTGTCGAAAAACCATCGTACCCCGTCGGGACCAATCCGGCGCAACAAACCCGCTTCCGTGAACTGGTTCAATGTGTTGTAGGCGGTAGACTGCGAGACCGGAAAGCCGGCGCCGCGCGCCTCGGCAAACAGCATCTCTGCGGTAACATGCCGGTTGCCCCTGGTAAACAACAACTCGCTTATGATCACGCGCTGGCGCGTCGTCCGTAGCCCGACCTTGAGCAACAGATCCTTGCAGCCGGCCTCGGGGCCTAGCCCGCCAAAATCGGCCTCAGCCGCGTCCACCTGTACGTCGTCGACCCCCCCAGGACCGGCGCGGTTTTCGACAGGAAGGCTCGCCAACAGACGATCCGTTCGGCGCGCCTCAGCTAGGGCATCCGCCGGCAACAGAGCGTCTCGTCGCCGCTCTGCCATCCGGCTCTCGCCGCTCTCATCGCCAAAGCAGAGGTTGAAGTCGTTACATTGCGTGCACACCGGCGTCGTGCACATCACGAGGCCATCGTCCTTGCATAGGGTTCGATAGAAGAAGCGCTTCCAGCGCATATTGTTGATATTGCGCGCGGCGAGCGGCGCGAAATGACGGCTTAACAGGCGGGAGAGTTCGTCACGATCGCGCAATCCGAGATCTTCCCATAAGTGATTTGGCTCGAGGGCGCGACGCGCGATCAATGCAGCCAGCCAGCGGCCGGTCTCCCCCTCGGTCGACCGTTGCGCGAGCAAGAGATCACGCAACATTGCGACCTCATCGTTCTCATCGCGTTTGAAATGCAACAGCTGCTGCTCGGCATTGATCCGAATCGACGGAAAGTGCTGCTCGAGCAATGCCGCCAGCTCTTCGCTGGACAGGCCGGCCTTGTCGGAAATCCACCCGCGCTCCATCGCCGCGGCGGCCAGAATGGACGCCAGCACGTGGCGATCGAAATCGGTGTCGCTATTGATGTCGGCTTTTGCGGGATGGCAGCCTGTGAGCAGCTGATAGGTCGCAATTGCGGTATGTGGCTCGCCACTCTCGTCAGGCACTCTGGTGATACTCATCGGAACGATTGTACTTCGAACATCGCTTTACGAATCCACTACGGTCAAGCATGCTTCGGCGAATCCGGTGCTGGCGCCAAATCTTCGCCAGAACGCCGGCCTCCCAGAGCCAAGATCGAGGAGGCCGGCATTCATTCGCGCGCTCTCTTTACGAGGCGGCGAGTTCGGCGGCGGTCTTGCCGACGATGGACTCGTCGACCGGCTTCATGATGCCGTGCTCCATCAACATGTCCTCGAGCTCGTCCATTGAGATCGGGGTCGGGATGATGCCCTTGCCCCCATTGTTGTGTATCCTAGTCGCGAGATTGCGATAGTGATCGGCCTGCTGGGAGTCCGACGCATATTCCAGCACGGTCATGCGGCGCAGTTCCGCGTGCTGCACGACGTTGTCGCGGGGCACGAAATAGATCAGCTGGGTGCCGAGCTTCTTGGCCAGCGCCTCCGCCAGCTCAAGCTCCTTGTCGGTCTGCCGCTCGTTGCAGATCAGGCCGCCGAGCCGCACGCCGCCGGAGTTGGCATATTTCAGGATGCCTTTGGAGATGTTGTTGGCGGCATACATTGCCATCATCTCACCGGACATCACAATGTAGATCTCCTGCGCCTTGTTCTCGCGGATGGGCATCGCAAAGCCGCCGCAGACGACGTCGCCGAGCACGTCGTAGGAGACGTAGTCGATGTCCTCATAGGCGCCATTCTCTTCCAGGAAGTTGATCGAGGTGATGACGCCGCGGCCGGCGCACCCCACACCCGGCTCCGGGCCACCCGACTCCACACAGCGGATGTCCTTGTAGCCGACCCTCATCACGTCCTCGATTTCGAGGTCCTCGACGCTGCCGGCGTTCGCCGCCAGGCTCAGAATAGTGTCCTGGGCCTTGGCGTGCAGGATCAGACGGGTCGAGTCTGCCTTGGGATCGCAGCCGACGATCAGGATCTTGTGGCCCATCTCGGCCAGCGCCGCCAGCGTGTTCTGTGAGGTGGTCGACTTGCCGATGCCACCCTTGCCGTAGAATGCGATTTGTCTCAGTGAAGCCATGTTGCTCTCCATCAACCGATTGCCAAAGATTGCGCGATTTGCGCGCGAGCTTGTTTGTTCTTCGAAACAGGGCACACGGGTTCAGGGAAGGAGAGCATCGCTAGTCTTTGCGCGTCGGCGTGCACTCAGCCCTCAGTCAGTGTTGCGGCAACCTACTAGCAACCGCCATGCCAGCGCTGTTCTTGCTGTTTAAGCTTCTGATTTCGCTTTCAAAAACATAGCCCAGCTTCAGGCGACAGCTGTTTTGAAGGTGACAGCAGCTCTGCCGTTGTCAGTAAGCGAACAACGATTACAGCGCTCCAACCGGCAGGAGACTCGCGCCGTAGGCCATTTCGGTACGCCCGTGTGCAGAAGGAAACTTGCTAACCGACTTAAGCCGCAGGCCGCGGGCCACAAGGTGATTGCCAAGGATCTCGTGGAGGAGCCGTGGTGCGTGAGGCGCTGCGCCGCTTCTTCGGCGAGCCAAGGCATCCTCCAGCGTCTCGACGCAGAAGACTGCTTCCATGGTGATCGACAGCCGCCACGACAGAACACGACGTGTTGCCCAGTCCAGCACCACGGCGAGATAGACGAAGCCACTCGCCATCGGGATGTAGGTGATGTCCATCGCCCAGATTTGGTTCGGTCGCGTGATCTCAATGCCCGCGCAGCCGGTATGGATCTTGTGGCCGGGCGCGGGTCTGGTGGTGCGCGGACGACGATAGAGCGCCTCTATCCCATCCGCCGCATCGGTGTCTTCACATGCCGGCGGCCGATCTTGCACCCCTCGGCAGCCAGCAGGCCTCTCAGCATTTGCGAACCGGCGAAGGGAAACTCCAGATGCAGCCGGTCGAGACGCCGCATGATCGCGAAATCGGCGTCCGGCACCGGCCGCGGCAGGTAATAAACGCTGCCGCGGACTGATCTGCAAAACTCCCACCTGCCTGGTGATCGACAGATCATGCTCGCGGTCGATCATCGCTTTGCGCTCAGCAATCTCACCTTGGTGAGCGCTCCTTTAAAAAAAACTATGCGCGGCGCTGCGCTCCCCCTGTGGCATAGAAACGGGCCGGCGCTAGATTGCCGACCGGAAGGGAGCGGCCGATACGATTTTGGTGGCACGTGATCCCGTTAAAAAACCTGGTCCATGGGTTGTTGCGCACTTGAGAGTGGTGACGCCATCCGGCGATCCCGTTTAGGAATCTGACCAATAGCGCAGCCCAGCCCTTCCGCCGCCGTCAGCAGGAGGATTGGAGATGAACCCCAAAAGATCGAA